>NZ_JBIVXA010000005.1:0-57856 GCF_044768965.1 Streptomyces sp. NPDC090798 | reverse complement strand
CCCCTCGCCCCCCCCCCCCCCCCCCCCCCCCCGGGCCCCCCCCCGGGCCCCCCCCCCCCCCCCCCCCCCCCCCCCCCCCCGGGGGGGGCCCCCCGGCCCCCCCGGGGGCCCCCCCCGACGTCGTACGGGAAACCGCTACGCGTCGCGGCGGTGACGGCCGGCCGTGGCCTCGTCACCTGACTCGTTCGCCAGGGCGGCCTTGCGCTCCTTCTCGGCCTGCTCCTCGGCCTCCATCTCGGCGAACACGTCGATGGGGGCAGGGGCCTTGGCCAGGAACACCCAGGTGAGCCAGACGGCAAGGAGGAAGGGCGGGATCTTCAACGCGATCAGGACCCAGCCCAGTTGCGCGGTGTTGGCCCACCAGTAGAGCGGGAAGAGGATCGCGCACTTGGCGAGCAGGATCAGGCCCCAGGCCCAACTGGCCTTCGCGTACGCCTTCTTGCGGCCCGGGTTGCGGGTGCGCCAGGAGAGGTTCTCCTTGAAGACCGGGCCGAGGATCAGACCGATCAGAGGCACGCCCGCGAGGGTCGTGACGATGTAGGCGACCGCCAGGCCGAGCGTGTAGAGCATGCCCGGCAGATAGAAGTCCTTGGCGTTGCCCGTCATCATCGCGAAGACCACGCCGAAGGCGACGCCGAAGACGCCGCTGAAGGCGTGCTTGACGGTGTCCCGCATCGCGAGGCGGACCACGACCAGCAGCAAGGACACCGCGAGCGCGGCGATCGCCGACCAGTGCAGGTTCTTGTTGATCGTGAAGATGGTGACGAAGAGCAGGCCGGGCACCACCGTCTCGACCATGCCCCGCACGCCGCCGAACGCCTCGAAGAGTGCGGCCTCGGTCACCGCCCGCGCATCCTGCTGGGCGTCCTGGGCGTCTTCGGTCGGCTTGTCGAGCGACGTCACCGGCTACTCCCGTCCAAGGGGTCTGAGTTCGTACTTCGGATTGAACAGCACCCTACGGCCCCGGCTCATCGAGATCCGGCCCGAGGCGATCAACTTGCGTCCCGGTTCTATGCCCACGATGGAGCGTCTGCCGAGCCAGACCACGTCCAGGGCGGCCGAACCGTCGAACAGCTCGGCCTCCAGGGCCGGGACTCCGGCCCGTGGGCGCAGAGTGACCGTGCGCAAGGTACCAGTAACCGTGACGATCTGTCGGTCGTGGCAGTCACCGATCCGCGTACAGCCCGCGGTCTCGGAGTCCTCGCGCAGCTCCTCGGACTCCAGGTCCTCCTGGGACGAGGAGAGCCGGTCGATCATGCGCCGGAACCGGCCCGCCGGCTTTTCGGAACGAGGAACAGCACTCATACCGAAAGCGTACCGGGGAGCACTGACGTCGGATGAACGTGTGCGCCCACCAGTGCTCATTCGCGCACCAGTGCCCTTCCTGTATCCCTACCCGCCCTGTACCCCTTCCCGCGGGGACTACTTCTCGAACCGGTATCCCATCCCCGGCTCCGTGATGAAGTGCCGAGGATGCGAGGGGTCCATCTCCAGCTTGCGGCGCAGCTGTGCCATGTAGACCCGCAGGTAGTTCGTCTCGGTGCCGTACGACGGTCCCCACACCTCCTGGAGGAGCTGCTTCTGGCTGACGAGGCGGCCGGTGTTGCGCACCAGCACCTCCAGCAGGTGCCACTCCGTGGGGGTGAGCCGTACGTCCCGTCCCTCCCGGTTGACCTTCTTGGCGGCCAGGTCGACCGTGAAGTCCTCGGTGTCGACGACGACGTCGTCCTCGCCGCCCCCGGTCGGCTCGGCGCGGCGCACCGCGGCGCGCAGCCGGGCCAGCAGTTCGTCCATGCCGAAGGGCTTGGTGACGTAGTCGTCGGCGCCCGCGTCGAGCGCCTCGACCTTCTCGTCCGAGGAGTGCCGGGCCGAGAGCACCAGGATCGGCACCCGGGTCCAGCCGCGCAGCCCCTTGATCACCTCTACGCCGTCCATGTCGGGCAGCCCGAGGTCGAGGACGACGACGTCGGGATGGCGGGCGGCGGCGAGCTGGAGCGCGCCGGCGCCGTCGGCGGCCGCGTCGACCTCGTAGTGCCGTGCCTTCAGGTTGATCACGAGGGCACGTACGATCTGCGGCTCGTCGTCGACCACGAGCACCCTGGTCATGAAGCCTGCCTTTCCGCTGTTGCCGTGGCCAGGTCGGGCAGGCTGTCCACCGCCCGGACCGTGAGCACCATGGTGAGTCCGCCGCCAGGCGTGTCCTCGGCGTTCAGTGTGCCGCCCATCGCCTCGGCGAAGCCGCGGGCGACCGCGAGGCCGAGGCCTACGCCCGCGCCGCGGGGAGCGTCGCCGTAGCGCTGGAAGGGCGCGAAGATGCGGTCCTTGGCCTCGTCCGGCACGCCGGGGCCGCGGTCCACCACCCGTACCTCCACCCGGTTCGCCATGCCGCTCGCGGACACCAGGACCGGTTCGTCGGCGGGGCTGTACTTGACGGCGTTCTCGACGAGGTTGGCGACCGCGCGCTCCAGCAGACCGGGGTCGACGGCGACCATGGGCAGCGTCTCGGGGATGTCCAGCTCGGCACTGCCCTCGGGTACGCCGCCCAGCGCCATCGGGACCACCTCGTCGAGGTCGATCTCGCGGATCAGCGGGGTGACCGTGCCGGTCTGCAGACGGGACATGTCGAGCAGGTTGCCCACCAGGTGGTCGAGCCGGTCGGCGCCTTCCTCGATCGCCTCCAGGAGCTCCGCCTGGTCCTCCTCCGACCAGGCCACGTCGTCGGACCGCAGCGAGGACACGGCGGCCTTGATCGCGGCCAGCGGGGTACGCAGGTCGTGGCTGACGGCGGCGAGCAGCGCGGTGCGGATGCGGTTGCCCTCGGCCAGCTCCTTGGCCTGGTCGGCCTCGTGCTGGAGGCGCTGGCGGTCCAGGACGACCGCGGCCTGGGCGGCGAAGGCGGCGAGCACCCGGCGGTCGGAGGCGGGCAGGACGCGTCCGGAGAGCGCGAGCGCCATGTGGTCGCCGACCGGCATGTCCACGTCCGCGTCCTCGGGCCGCTTCGGCGACTGGGGGCCCACGCTGCCCGCGCACGTCCACGGGTCGACGTCGCCGGCCCGCTCCAGCAGGGCGACCGACTCCATGCCGAAGGTCTCCCGGACCCGCTCCAGCAGGGCCTCCAGGCTGGTCTCGCCGCGCAGCACACTGCCCGCGAGGAAGGAGAGGATCTCCGACTCGGCGCGCAGCCGGGCCGCCTGGTGCGTGCGGCGGGCGGCGAGGTCCACGACGGAGGCCACCGACACCGCGACCCCGACGAAGATCGCGATGGCGACGATGTTCTTCGGGTCGGCGATCGTCAGCCGGTGCAGCGGCGGCGTGTAGTAGTAGTTCAGCAGCAGCGAGCCGAAGGCCGCCGAGGCGAGGGCCGGGAAGAGCCCGCCGAGCAGTGCCGCCGCGACCGTCACCGTCAGGAACAGCAACATGTCGTTGGCGAGGCCGAGGTCGATGGTGTTCAGCAGCAGAGCCAGCACCACCGGGCCGCCCACGCCGACCAGCCAGCCCCAGATGATCCGGGAGCGGCCGAGCCGCGCGCCCCGGGCGACCGGCAGTCCGCGCCCCTTGGCGACCTCGTCGTGGGTGACGATGTGGACGTCCAGGTCGGGGCCCGACTCGCGGGCGACGGTCGCGCCGACGCCGGGCCCGAAGACGTACTGCCAGGTCTTGCGGCGCGAGGAGCCGAGCACGATCTGGGTGGCGTTCACCCCGCGCGCGAAGTCGAGCAGCGCGACCGGTATGTCGTCCCCGACGACGTGGTGGAAGGTGCCGCCGAGGTCCTCTGCCAGGGTGCGCTGGACGGCGAGTTCCTTGGGCGAGGCGGAGGTCAGTCCGTCGCTGCGGGCTATGTAGACGGCCATGACCTCGCCGCCCGCGCCCTTCTCCGCGAGCCGGGCGGCCCGGCGGATCAGCGTGCGCCCCTCGGGACCGCCGGTCAGCCCGACCACGATCCGCTCCCTCGACCCCCAGATCTTCGAGACCCGGTGCTCACTGCGGTACTCGGTCAGGTACTCGTCGACCCGGTCGGCCACCCACAGCAGGGCGAGCTCGCGCAGCGCGGTCAGGTTGCCGGGGCGGAAGTAGTTGGACAGGGCCGCGTCGACCTTGTCGGACTTGTAGATGTTGCCGTGCGCCATACGGCGGCGCAGCGCGGGCGGTGACATGTCGACCAGCTCGATCTGGTCCGCCCGCCGTACGACCTCGTCCGGGACGGTCTCGCGCTGCCGTACGCCCGTGATCGACTCCACGACGTCGCCCAGTGACTCCAGGTGCTGGATGTTGACGGTGGAGACGACGTCGATCCCGGCGGCGAGGAGTTCCTCGACGTCCTGCCAGCGCTTGGCGTTGCGGGAGCCGGGGACATTGGTGTGCGCGAGTTCGTCCACCAGGGCGACGGCCGGGGCGCGGAGCAGTACGGCGTCCACGTCCATCTCGGTGAAGGAGGAGCCGCGGTAGTCGAGCTGCCTGCGCGGCACCTGCTCCAGACCGTGCAGCATCACCTCGGTGCGCGGCCGGTTGTGGTGCTCCACGAAGGCGACTACGCAGTCGGTGCCGCGCTCCACGCGGCGGTGCGCCTCGGAGAGCATCGCGTACGTCTTGCCGACGCCCGGTGCCGCGCCGAGGTAGATCCGAAGCTTGCCGCGTCCCATGGCCCCATTGTCTTCCTGTCACCGCTGTATACGCAGCGTCGACCTTACGGCCAACAATCTCGACAAATGGGGTAGGGAGTCGGCCGACGGCCGTCTTTGACGCAACCCTGATGCGCTGGTCGGCACGACCCGGATGCGCCGGTCGCCACAACCCTGATGCGCTGGTCCGGGCACTGCTCGGCCCGGCACTCGGCTCAGTGTTCGACGATCCCTCCGTCGCGCAGCTCCAGGACCCGATCGGCCAGGTCGAGCGGGGCCGCCGTGGAGGGGGCGACCAAGGCCGTCACCTGTTCGCCGCGGACGATCGCGTGCAGCAGCTCCATCAGGGCTCGGGCGGTCCCGGCGTCGAGTCCGGCCGCGAACTCGTCGGCGACCAGGAGCGCGGGTTCGCCCGCGAGGGCGCGCGCGATCGCCACGCGCTGGCGTTGCCCGCCGGTGAGCTCTCCGGGCCGGCGCGCCGCGTGGTCGGTGAGCCCGACGAGGGAGAGCAGCCGCGCGGTCCGCTCCTCGCGCGCGTGCTCCGCGACCCCGCGCAGCCGCAGCGGCACACCGACGTTCTCGGCGACCGTGAGCAGCGGGATGAGCCCCAGGGGCTGGAAGACGAAGCCGATCCGGTCCCGGCGCAGTCGCAGCAGGCCGTCCTCGCCGAGCCTGTCCAGTGCGAGCCCGTCGACGGTGATCCGCCCCGCGTCCGGTTCGTCGAGCCCGCCGACCAGGTTGAGCAGCGTGGTCCTGCCGGACCCGGGGCGGCCGGTGAGGGCGACGAGTTCGCCGCGTGGCACATCGAAGGAGACGCCGCGCAGGGCGGGTACGACGGCGGCTCCACCGCCGTACCAGCGATGCACGTTCTCGACGCGCACCATGGTCTTCGTGGCGACCTCGACCTGGCTCATGTCCCTCCCCGGTCAGCCGGGCGATTGCCTCCCCAGCCGTTCGGGCGCCCCGGTGACGGCACCGGGCGCCCGGCCGGAGAGGGCGTCAGTTGGGGTTGTCCCCGTCGGTGAGAGTCTCCCAGGCGACGAAGAGGTTGTTACTGCCGGACGGCCGGTTCTGCTCGGTCAGCTTCTGGGTGTTGGTCATGGCGATGCCCAGGCGGTTGTGCAGGGCGTTGTAGCCGGTCTCGGTCACCGGACCCAGCCCGAGGGTGAGGGAACCACCGCACAGCCAGCTCGGCACCGCCTCGCCCAGCTGGTACTTCGACTGGAATCCGAGCGCCTGCCGCAGCCGCTCGCCGACGTCGGTGCCGTACAGGTCCTCGCCCTGGATCCGGCTGGTCTCGGCGATGTGCGAGATGGCCGAGATGCCGTACCCGGTGTGCGTGAAGTCGCGGCAGGTCTCCTGAGTGAGCCCGGTGACGAAGGTGGACTGCCCCTGCCAGTAGTTGACGATCTTCGCGGTGGTGTCGAGGTTCTGGCTCGGGACGGTCTTGGGCAGCGCGCCGTCGGAGGAGAGGTAGATGTACGCGGCCGTACGGGTCCGGAACTTCGCCATGGCCTTGTCGTACGACGTCCGGTCCTCGAGGAAGACGGAGATGCCGACGGCGGCCTCCATCATCGACAGTTCCCAGTTCCCGTTGGAGTTGGAGCCGTTGATGACCTCGGGGAGGTAGACGGTGCGCAGCATGGTCGCGAAGCGGCCGGAGTTGGCCCAGGTGCCGGTGTAGGTGTACTTGATGAGCTCGGCGGCCTTGGGCCAGGAGGAGCCGGCCCAGCCGGTCTGCAGGGGCGCGTTGCTGTTGGTGTGCTCCTTGATCACGGCCGACCAGGCGTCCATCAGGGCGATCGACTTCTTCGCGTACCGGTCGTCGCGGGTGATGTACCAGGCGAGGGCGTCGGTGTACGCGGCTATCGCGTCCTCGCGCTCGTCCGTGCAGCCGTTGTTGGGGTTGGAGTAGGAGCCGCACTCCACGGTCGCGCGGGGCTTCGGGACGCGGTTCAGGTCGGCGTACTTGCTCGCCATCATCTGGTCGTACGCGGCCTTCCAGGGCTGGGCCCCGGCGTTGACCTTGGTGCGGGCGAAGTCCAGCTGGCTCTTGGAGACCGTGACTCCGGGGTGCGCGAAGGTGACGGGCGCGGCGTCGGCCTGTCGGGCGGCGGGCCAGGCGAGGGCGCCCGCGACGAGGGCGGTGACGGTGGCGAGGAGTGCGGTACGGCGCATGGTGGGGGGCCATCCGTTCTCTTATGTGAACGATGAACGCCTGTATGAACAGAGGCGCTGGGCCGAGACCATAGGTACAGACCAACTTCCCGTCAAGGGATCGCACACGAGAACCCGTCGAGAGTCCGCGCACGCGAAGCCGAGGGTCCGCGTATGCGAAGCCGAGGGTCCGCACACGAAGCCGAGGGTCCGCGCACGGGAAAAGGGCCGCACCCCCGTCGAGGGGTGCGGCCCTTTGAAGCCGTGTGGCTGTTCTGCCCGCGGAGCGTCCGGCGGACATGCTCCAGGGTCTAGCGGACTTCGGTGATCTCCGGTCCGCGCTGCAGCTGTCCCATGCCTCCGGAGAAGCGGGAACCGCTCTGCTCCTCCTGCTGGACACCCTCGGGCACCATCTGCGCGTCGTTCGGCAGCTTCAGGACGATCGGATCGCGCGGGGCCATCGGGCCCTCACCGCGTACGACGACCGTGTCCCGGAAGATCTGCTCCAGCAGGCCCGCGGCCTGCGGCTGCACGGCGCCCTGCCCGGAGATCACTCCACGCAGGAACCAGCGGGGGCCGTCCACGCCGACGAACCGCACGACCTGGAAACCACCCGTGCCGTCCGGCAGCTGCACCGGCACCTGCGCCCGCAGCTCCCAGCCCAGCGGGCCCTCGACCTCGTCGATGACACCGCCCTGCTGGGTGATGCCGGAGGCGATCTCCTCGCGCACCTCGCCCCAGATGCCCTCACGCTTGGGAGCGGCGAAGGCCTGCAGCTGGATGGCGCTGTCCTTGAGGACGACGGTGGCCGCGACGATCGCGTCGCCCGCGACCTCGACCCGCAGCTCCATGCCGTCGACTCCGGGCACGAAGAGACCGCCCAGGTCCACACGGCCCTCGGCGGGGTCCCGCACCTCCGAGTCGTCCCAGGGTCCGTCGGGTCGCGGCTCCGGCTCGAGCCTCACGCGCTCCCGCTCCGCCTCGTCCGCCTCAGTGTCGACGCTGTCGACGACCTGCTCGGCCTCGCCCGCCGCGTCCTCGGCGGCACTGCCCTTCTTGCGACGTCCGAACACGTCACTGTCCTTCCCGGTCGGATACGACCGAAGCGTATCGATTCCCACCCGTTGTGCTGCCCACGGCGGCATGACCACCAGTGGACCCGAAGCCCCCTGCGGCCCGCGCCGATTCGGGAAGTTCCGCGACCTCCTGGAAGCGGACCTTCTCGACCTGCTGGACGACCAGTTGAGCAATCCGGTCGAAGCGCTCGAACCGCACCGACTCGTGCGGGTCGAGATTCACCACGATCACCTTGATCTCCCCACGGTACCCGGCATCAACCGTCCCCGGGGCATTCACGAGGGCGACACCGCAGCGTGCGGCGAGCCCGGAACGCGGGTGCACGAAGGCCGCGTACCCCTCGGGCAGCGCGATGGACACGCCCGTGGGCAGTACGGCGCGCTCGCCCGGCTTCAGTTCACGGCTCTCGGTGGTGCGCAGATCGGCTCCCGCGTCACCGGGCTGCGCGTACTCGGGAAGCGGTACGTCCGGGTCGACGCGGCGGATCAGCACAGCGAGTTCTTGACGGGGCTCGCGGGTCACGGGTTCACCTCGAAGGCACGGACACGGCGGATCTGGTCCGGCTCGTTCATGGCGGCCCGGATCTCCTCCGGACGGCCGTTGTCGATGAAGTGGTCGACCTTGACCTCGACGAAGAGGGCGTCCGCACGAACGGCGACGGGCCCGTCGGGGCCACCGATCCGCCCGGTGGCAGTCGAGTAGATCTTGCGGCCGGCCACCGCCGTGACCTCGGCCTCGAGATACAGCACCGTGTCCACGGGGACGGGCAGGACGAAGTCGGTCTCCAGGCGGCCGGTGACCGCGATGGTGCGCAGCAGCCAGTTCAGCGAGCCGAGCGTCTCGTCGAGGGCGGTGGCGAGCACTCCGCCGTGGGCGAGCCCCGGGGCGCCCTGGTGGGCGGGCCGTACCGTGAACTCCGCCGTGACGGTGACACCCTCCCCCGCGCGGGCCTCCAGGTGCAGTCCGTGCGACTGCTCCCCGCCACACCCGAAACACTGTTCGTAGTGGGCGCCGAGCAGCTCGCCGGGGGCGGGCGCGTCGGGGTGTCGCACCGGCTCGACGGCGTCGGTGGGAGGCTTCAGAGCTGCGGAAGTACGACTCACAGCCGCAGACCTTACCCGCGCGTCCACCAAGTCTTCGCACCGTGCCAAGCTTGGCTTCATGCAGCTCTCCGCCTCCCCGTACGAAGAACGCCTCACCGCCCCCCGTAGCTGGTGGGCGATCTGCTTCCTGATCGGGATAGCGATGGCGCTGGTCTTCCTCCCCTTCGGCACGCTGCCGCTGCTGGCCGCGCTGGTCGGCGGCACCGCGGTCTCGGCGGTCGTGGCGAGCGCGTACGGGTCGATCCGCATCCGGGTGGTCGGTGACTCCCTGATCGCGGGCGAGGCCAAGATCCCGGTCGCGGCCCTGGGCGACGCGGAGATCATGGACCAGGAGGAAGCGCGCGCCTGGCGCACGTACAAGGCGGACCCGCGCGCCTTCATGCTCCTGCGGGCGTACATCCCCACGGCCCTCCGCGTCCAGGTCACCGACCCGGCCGACCCCACGCCGTACCTGTACCTGTCGACGAGGGAGCCGGAGCGCCTGATCGCGGCGCTCGACGCGGCTCGGGCCGCGGCGTAGGGCCTCCGGAAGCCGCGGCGCGGGACCTCCGCGATCAGGCGCGGGACCTCCGCGATCAGGGGTGCGGCTTCGAAGTCGCACCCCGAACCACCACGGCGCGCGACGGGTGCGCCCTCGCGTTGCGGTTACCCACCGGCGCACACCCCTTCACGGGCAGTGCGCCTCCGCACCCACTGCTTTCGGCCCATCTCGAGCCGGTGCCCCGCCACGCCGCTCACCTCGACTCGGCGGGCGGCCAATGGCAGGCGGGGCTCAGTGCCCCAGTTCCTTGGGGATCTCCCCCATCCGCAGGGGATCCGCCGGCTTCTCCAGGGGCGGCAGCTCGGCAAGCGCGTCCCACGGCACCTGGGACTTGCGCAGGTCCTTGCGGATACGTGCCGCCAGGCGCTTGGTGTCCCGGCGGTTCATGACCGCCCCCACCGCCGCGCCCACCATGAACGGCATCAGGTTCGGCAGATCCCGGACCATGCGTTTCATGATCTGCTGGCGCAGCTCGCGCTTCATCTGGCCGCCCAACGCGGCGTTGATCGTCGACGGTTTGGTCACGTCGATCCCGCGCTCGGAGGACCAGGAGTTCAGATACCCGGTACTGCGCTGTTTGAGGTTGCCCGGCGGCCGCAGGCCGTAGACCTCGTGGAGCTCGGCGATCAGCTTCAGCTCGATCGCGGCGACGCCGGTGATCTCGGCGGCCAGCTCGGTCGGCATCGCGGGCGGCACCGGCAGCATCGCGGCGGCACCGATCCCGGCGCCCACCGTGGACGTCGCGTTGGCCGCACCCGCGACGAGCTTGTCCGCGAGCTGTTCGGGGGTGAGACCCGGGAACTGCCTGCGGAGGGTCGCGAGGTCCCGTACGGGCACGCGGGGCGCGATCTCGATGATCCGGTCGGCGAGGTGGGACAGGCCCGCCCTGGCCTTGCTGCCGCCCTTCTGGACGCTCTTCATGACCCCGTCCCGAATGCCGGCCGCACGGCGGCCGGTCGCGGGAACGGCGACATCCGCCGGAACCGATTCGTCCGACGGTTCCGGATCGTCGGCCGGCATCACCTCGCCGGCTCGCTCGAAGGCGCCTGTCGGCGCTGTGGCGGGCGCCCGCTCGAGCGAGGCTGATCCTGGTCGGGAAGAGCCCCGCTCGTCGTCACGCACGCCTTCAGGGCCGTCTGAGGGCCCTTCGTCCGCTGCCCGGGAAGGGAAGCGGCGCTTCCAAGGTGGGGTCGAGCCAGTCACGGCCGACCCTGCCTCAGTCGCAGTCGCGGCAGATCGGCTGACCGTTCTTCTCGCGGGCCAGCTGGCTGCGGTGGTGCACCAGGAAGCAGCTCATGCAAGTGAACTCGTCCTGCTGCTTGGGCAGCACCCGGACGGCCAGCTCCTCGTTCGAGAGGTCGGCTCCGGGCAGCTCCAGGCCTTCTGCGGCCTCGAACTCGTCTACGTCGACCGACGACGTCGACTTGTCGTTCCGGCGAGCCTTCAGTTCTTCAAGGCTGTCCGAGTCGACGTCGTCGTCGGTCTTGCGTGGGGTGTCGTAATCCGTTGCCATGTCGCTCTCCCCCTCTGGGTGTCTGCGGTGTCTCAGCGCACGTAACGCGTGAGAGGCCGGACTTGTGCCCGACCTGAGGCGGAGATTTTGCCTCACATCAAGGTCTGTTACTCAATCGACACCCAACCGGACTCCTCATGAGTGATCGGCTTGGATGGCGATGCGGACCGTACACGGTCCGAAGGGCCCACTTCAAAGGCGTCCCACCGTGTACTTCCCGTGATCTGGACCCCCGAAAACCCGGATTTTCCCGGCTTTACGACAGCCTTCGTGACCACGGAGAGTAGATGGCCAGAAATTCGCCCTTGTGATCGATCACACACGGGCCTCCCGGATGGGCGACCAGAAAATTCCGCGCAAAGCGAACATCGTCGCGTGTCCGGGACATGTTCTCAGATCGGCAGGGTGACGCGCATCACGAGCCCACCTCCCTCGCGCGGCTCTGCCGCGATATGGCCCCCGTGTGCGCGGGCCACCGAACGGGCGATGGAAAGGCCGAGACCCACGCCCTTGTCGCTGCCCGTGCGCTCCGTGCGCAGCCGCCGGAAAGGCTCAAAAAGATTGTCGATCTCGTACGCGGGAACCACCGGGCCCGTGTTCGTGACCACCAGCACCGCCTGACCGTGCTGGACCCGCGTCGTGACCTCGACCCAGCCGTCCTCCGGCACGTTGTACCGCACCGCGTTCTGGACGAGGTTCAGGGCGATCCGCTCCAGCAGGACGCCGTTGCCCTGGACGACCGCCGCGGCGCGCTCCCCGCGGATCGCCACACCCTTGGCCGCGGCCTCGGCGTGCACCTGGTCGACGGCCTGTGTGGCGACCTCGGCGAGGTCCACGGGCTTGCGCTCGACGATCTGGTTGTCGCTGCGGGCGAGCAGCAGCAGGCCCTCGACGAGCTGCTCGCTGCGCTCGTTGGTGGCGAGCAGCGTCTTGCCTAGCTGCTGGAGCTCCACCGGGGCTCCGGGGTCGGACAGGTGCACTTCGAGGAGCGTGCGGTTGATCGCGAGCGGGGTGCGCAGTTCGTGCGAGGCGTTGCCGACGAACCGCTGCTGGGCGGTGAAGGCGCGCTGCAGCCGCTCCAGCATGTCGTCGAAGGTGTCCGCCAGCTCCTTCAGCTCGTCGTCAGGGCCGTCCAGCTCGATCCGCCGGGACAGGTCCGAGCCCGCCACCGCGCGCGCGGTGCGGGTGATCCGGCCGAGCGGCGACAGGACGCGGCCCGCCATCGCGTAGCCGAAGGCGAAGGCGATGATCGCGAGGCCGAGCAGAGCGAGCAGGGAGCGGCTGAGCAGGTCGTCCAGGGCCGTCTGACGCTGGTGGTCGATGCAGTTGCTGATCGCGACGTTGAACTCGTCGAGGGACAGATTGCCCGCCTGGACGGCGGGGCAGTTGTCGCTGCTCACCTTGATCGACGTACCGCTGACGATCTTGAAGAGCGGCTCGGCACCCGTGTTCAGGGCCTGCGCCGCGAGCAGATAGATGATCGACAGCAGCATGATGCCGGCGATCAGGAACATGCCGCCGTACAGCAGCGTGAGCCGTATGCGGATCGTCGGGCGCAGCCAGGGGAACGGGGGCTCCGCCCTTCTGGGGTCCCAGGTGGGCTTCGGAGGCGCCGCAGGGGGCGCGGGCGTCGTGGCCACCGCGGATCAGATCCGGTAGCCGGAGCCGGGCACCGTGACGATGACCGGGGGCTCCCCGAGCTTGCGGCGCAGGGTCATGACGGTGACACGGACGACGTTGGTGAAGGGGTCCGTGTTCTCGTCCCAGGCCTTCTCCAGGAGCTGCTCGGCGGAGACGACGGCGCCCTCGCTGCGCAACAGCACCTCCAGGACGGCGAACTCCTTGGGCGCGAGCTGGACCTCCTTGCCGTCGCGGAAGACCTCGCGCCGGTTGGGGTCGAGCTTGATCCCGGCGCGCTCCAGGACGGGCGGCAGCGGCACGCTCGTACGACGCCCGAGAGCACGCACGCGTGCCGTCAGCTCGCTGAACGCGAACGGCTTGGGGAGGTAGTCGTCGGCGCCGATCTCCAGGCCCTCGACACGGTCGCTGACGTCGCCGGAGGCGGTGAGCATCAGCACGCGCGTGGGCATGCCGAGCTCGACGATCTTGCGGCAGACGTCGTCGCCGTGCACGAGCGGGAGGTCACGGTCGAGAACGACCACGTCGTAGTCGTTGACGCCGATGCGCTCCAGGGCGGCCGCACCGTCGTACACGACGTCGACGGCCATGGCCTCCCGGCGCAGTCCGGTGGCCACCGCATCGGCGAGCAGCTGCTCGTCCTCGACGACGAGTACGCGCACGTCGCTGTCCTTCCTCTGTCCACCCGCGTAGCGCCTCTCGGCACACGTGGGCAGGGGGGTCTGTCATGGGTAAGGCCTCCATCCTGCCCTTTTCGGCCATAAACCGGCTGTAAGACGGGTGAGAGGCGCCCGCTGGGACGGTCTCGGGCTCCCGGGAATGCGAGATTTTCTCGACGGGTTGAGGTTTCCACGGAAGGGAGCGGGGGGAGGACGGCTTTACACCCCGCGATCACGCTCTGCATGTGGCAAGCCACCTAGTGGTACGTCCAACCGCTTCCGCAGAGCGGGCGTGGGTGTCCGGCACCGTCGCCGCCCAGCCCGGGCAGCGCTGGGCACCCTCTGGAGACGTGATCGCCCCTTCCCAACGGCACACCCCCGTGCCACCGACCCACGACCCAGGACGAGGGGGCGCAGCATGGACGCATTCACCGCAGGACTTCTGCAGCGCATAAGGGCGACCGAGTCCGACCTGACGCGGGCTCGCGAGACAGGCGACGACTTCCTCGCGGAGGTCGAGCAGGCCGAGCTCGAGGACCTGCGCCGCCTTGCCGCCGAGCACGGTGTGGAGGTCGGCGCGTCGCGCGTCTGAGCAGTTCGTACAAGAGCGGGGCCCCGGCATCGATCCAGTGCCGGGGCCCCGCTCCGTTGTTGTGCGTACCGAATCCCGTAGCCGCTGTACGCACCGGGAACGGCGGGTGTCCTCAGTCGTGCCAGGCGCCGAACTCCTCCAGAAGCCGCTGGAGGGGCTCGAAGACGCCCGGGGAGGCCGCGACCGCCAGATCGCCCGCGGGGCGCTCTCCGGGGCGTCCACCGGTCAGGGCGCCCGCCTCACGGGCGATCAGGTCGCCCGCCGCGAGGTCCCAGGGGTGCAGACCGCGCTCGTAGTAGCCGTCGAGGCGGCCCGCGGCGACGTCGCACAGGTCGACCGCCGCCGAACCGCTGCGCCGGATGTCGCGCAGCAGGGGGATCAGCCGGTGGGCGACCTCGGCCTGGTGGACCTTGACCTCGGTCACGTAGTTGAAGCCGGTCGAGACCAGGGCCTGGTCCAGGGGCGGCGACGGGCGGCAGGTCAGCCGGCGCTCGCCGACCCAGGCCCCGGTGGCCCGGGCGCCCCGGCCGCGCACGGCGCTGTAGGTCTCGCCGCGCATCGGTGCCGCGACGACTCCGACGACGGTCTCGCCGTTCTGTTCGGCCGCGATGGACACCGCCCAGGTCGGCAGCCCGTAGAGGTAGTTCACCGTGCCGTCGAGCGGGTCGACGACCCAGCGGATGCCACTGGTGCCCTCGCTGGAGGCGCCCTCCTCGCCGAGGAAGCCGTCGTGGGGGCGGTGCTGGGAGATCAGGTCGGTGATCAGCTTCTCGGCGGCGATGTCCATCTCGGTGACGACGTCGATCGGGCTGGACTTGGTGGCGGCGACCCTGAGGTCCGCCGGGCGGCCGTCCCGCAGCAGCTCTCCGGCGCGGCGGGCGGCGTCGTGGGCGAGCTGGAGCAGTTCGGTGTGCAGGGGCTCGATCAAGGGGCTCCTCAGGCGTACGGGCTGTCGGCGCCCGCGGCGGCGGGCTTGGGGGCGCGGGCCGGACAGCAGCCCACAGGGCACAGGCCGTGGCTCGCGCCGAGCGCGCCCAGGGCGCAGGGTGTCACCCGCAGCCCGTTCTCTGTCGCGGCGCGCTCCAGGACGAGGTCGCGGATCGCCGCGGCGAAGCGGGGGTCGGCGCCCACGGTGGCCGAGCGGCGCACGGGCAGCCCCAGCTCCTCCGCCTTGGCCGTCGCCTCCGTGTCGAGGTCGTACAGCACCTCCATGTGGTCCGAGACGAACCCGATGGGGGCCATCACGACGGCCGGGACCCCGGCCCCGTGCAGCTCCTCCAGGTGGTCGCAGATGTCGGGCTCGAGCCACGGGATGTGCGGGGCTCCGGAGCGCGACTGGTACACCAGCTGCCAGGGGTGCTCGATCCCGGTCTCCTCGCGCACGGCGTCGGCGATCAGCTTCGCCACGTCCAGGTGCTGCTTGACGTAGGCGCCGCCGTCTCCGTGGTCCTCGGCAGGGCCGGAGGTGTCGGCGGCGACGGTGGGGATGGAGTGCGTGCTGAAGGCGAGGTGCGCGCCCGCCCGTACGTCCTCGGGGAGCTCGGCCAGGGACTTCAGGACGCCCTCGATCATGGGCTCCACGAAGCCGGGGTGGTTGAAGTAGTGCCGCAGCTTGTCGATCTTCGGCAGCTCCAGGCCCTCGGCCTCCAGGGTCGCCAGGGCGCTGGCGAGGTCCTCGCGGTACTGCCGGCAGCCCGAGTACGAGGCGTACGCGCTGGTGGCGAGGACGAGGACACGGCGGCGGCCGTCGGCGACCAGCTCGCGCAGGGTGTCGGTGAGGTACGGCGCCCAGTTGCGGTTGCCCCAGTACACCGGCAGGTCAAGGCCGTGGTCCGCGAAGTCCTTGCGGAGGGCGTCGAGCAGGGCACGGTTCTGGTCGTTGATCGGGCTGACCCCGCCGAACAGGAAGTAGTGCTGCCCCACTTCCTTCAGCCGTTCCTTGGGGATGCCTCTCCCCCGCGTCACGTTCTCCAGGAACGGAACCACGTCGTCCGGGCCTTCGGGGCCGCCGAACGAGAGCAGGAGCAGGGCGTCGTAGGGGGTGGCATCGAGCACATCTGGCATGCGTCCGATCCTGCCATCCATCGTCGACAGCCGGACAACAGCCACATGGCAAGCGGAATCGGGAAGCATCCGAGGGAGTGCGTTAGGGTCCCCTAACCCGTAAGCTGTATCGGCCATCTACACGCCTTACCGGAGTCCGGCCGCACGCGGTGACCGTGCGGCCGGGCCGAGCCCACCGGAGACCCCTCGTGCCCAGCCCGTACCGCGCCCTGTTCGCCGCCCCCGGCTCCAAGGGCTTCTCCGCCGCGGGCTTCCTCGGCCGGATGCCCCTGTCGATGATGGGCATCGGCGTGGTGACGATGATCTCCCAGCTCACCGGGCGGTACGGGCTCGCGGGCGCGCTGTCGGCGACCATGGCGCTCGCGGCCGCGGTGATGGGCCCGCAGGTCTCCCGGATGGTGGACCGGCACGGCCAGCGGCGGGTACTGCGCCCCGTCACCCTGTTCGCGCTCGCGGCGGCCGCCGGGCTGCTGCTGGCCGCGCGCTTCGAGTGGCCGGACTGGGTACTGTTCCTCTGCGCGGCCGGGATCGGCTGCGTCCCGAGCATCGGCGCGATGATCCGGGCCCGCTGGGCGGCCCTCTACGGGGGCACCCCGCAGTTGCACACCGCGTACTCCTTCGAGTCCGTGGTGGACGAGATCTGCTTCATCCTCGGGCCGATCATCTCCATCGGCCTGTCCACGGTGTGGTTCCCGGAGGCCGGGCCGCTGCTCGCCGCCTGCTTCCTGGCGGCGGGCGTCTTCTGGCTGACCTCCCAGCGCGCGACCGAACCCGTACCGCACCCGCGTGATCACCACAGCAGCGGTTCGGCGCTGCGCGCGCCCGGACTCCAGGTCCTGGTGGCCACGTTCGTGGCGACCGGAGCGATCTTCGGGGCCGTGGACGTGGTCACCGTGGCCTTCGCGGAGGAGCAGGGCCACAAGGGTGCCGCGAGCGTGGTTCTGGCCCTCTACGCGGCGGGCTCCTGCGCGGCGGGAGCCGTGTTCGGACTGCTGCACTTCAAGGGGGCGCCCGAACGTCGGTGGCTGCTGGGCATATGCGCCATGGCCGTGAGTATGATCCCCCTGCTACTGGTCGGAAACTTGCCGTTTCTGGCCGTGGCGCTGTTCGTTGCGGGCCTGTCCATCGCTCCCACGATGATCACGACGATGTCCCTCATCGAACAGCACGTACCACGCGCGAAACTGACCGAGGGCATGACCTGGGTGAGCACCGGACTCGCGGTCGGGGTCGCGCTCGGCTCCTCCGTGGCCGGCTGGGTGATCGACGCCGCCGGTGCGAAGGCCGGGTACGGGGTTCCGGCGGTGTCCGGAGCCGTCGCGGTCGCGGTCGGATTCCTCGGGTATCGCCGGCTGAGCAGGCCGGTTCCGCAGCGGGAGGGGACCCATGAGCACCACAGTGAGCGGGAAGAGCGGCACGTGGCGTAACTGGGCGGGGAACGTCACCGCCCGTCCCGTACGGGAGGTCGCCCCCGCTTCGGTCGAGGAGCTCTCCGCGGCCGTACGCAAGGCGGCCGACGACGGTCTGAGGGTCAAGGCCGTCGGCACCGGGCACTCCTTCACCGCCGCCGCCGCGACCGACGGCGTGTTGATCCGCCCTCAACTGTTGACCGGCATCCGCAACATCGACCGCGAGGCCGGGACCGTCACCGTTGAGGCGGGCACCCCGCTCAAGCGTCTCAACGTGGCTCTCGCGCGCGAGGGACTGTCGCTCACGAACATGGGCGACATCATGGAGCAGACGGTCTCGGGCGCGACCAGCACCGGCACGCACGGCACGGGCCGCGACTCGGCCTCGATCGCCGCGCAGATCAAGGGACTTGAGCTGGTCACCGCGGACGGTTCGCTCCTCACCTGCTCCGAGGTGGAGAACCCCGACGTCTTCGCGGCGGCCCGGGTGGGCATCGGCGCCCTGGGGATCGTCACCGCGATCACCTTCTCCGTAGAGCCCATTTTCCTGCTCACGGCCCGCGAGGAGCCGATGACCTTCGACAAGGTCACCGCCGACTTCGACGAACTCTTCACCGAGAACGAGCACTTCGAGTTCTACTGGTTCCCGCACACCGGCAACTGCAACACCAAGCGCAACAACCGCAGCGCCGGCCCCGAGAAGCCGATCGGGCAGATCGGCGGCTGGATCGAGGACGAGTTCCTCTCCAACGGGGTCTTCCAGGTGGCCAATCTGGTCGGCCGCGCCGCGCCCGCCACCATCCCGACGATCGCGAAGATCTCCAGCCGCGCGCTGTCCGCGCGGACCTACACCGACATTCCCTACAAGGTCTTCACCTCTCCGCGCCGGGTGCGCTTCGTGGAGATGGAGTACGCCGTTTCGCGCGAGGCACTCGTCGAGACACTGCGCGAGTTGAAGACGATGGTCGAGCGCTCGTCGCTGCGGGTCAGCTTCCCGGTCGAGGTGCGCACGGCCCCCGCGGACGACATCGCGCTCTCCACGGCGTCCGGGCGGGAGAGCGCCTACATCGCCGTCCACATGTTCAGGGGTACGCCCTATCAGGCGTACTTCACCGCGGCCGAGCGGATCTTCACGGCGCACGAGGGCCGCCCGCACTGGGGCAAGGTGCACACCCGTGACGCGGAGTACTTCTCGAAGGTGTATCCGCGCTTCGGCGAGTTCACGGCGCTGAGGGACCGCCTTGACCCGGATCGGCGCTTTGGGAACGACTACTTGCGTCGGGTGCTGGGCTCGTAGGCGAACCGTTCGTGGGCGCCGGGGTGTCGGCCGGCGCCTGCGAAGCGGCACCGGAACTCGGCGTCGGCGCAGGGGATGTGGCACGGCCGTCACCCCGAGTGGCGCCGGTGCCGAACCCGCCTTCGGTGCCGGGAGTGCTGTCGGTGGCCGACGGCTCCCTCGGCGAGGACCCGCTCGAAGGGCTCGAAGGCGTCGTACCGGGCTTCGGGTACGAACCGGAGCCGCTGCCCTTGAGGGCGTCACCGACGGTGGTGCTCGTGCCGTCGCCGCTGAAGTTCTGCCCCGACACCAGCTCGTACGTCGTGATCCCCGCCATCGTGACGCCGAAGACGAGGGCCGCCGCGACCACCGGCCGCTTCCAGCTCTTGACCCGGGCGCGATAGACGGTGCCCTCGGTGAACGCCCCCGGTACCGGAGCCTGCTGGGGCCTCGGCTTCGTCTGGACCGTGGCGTCGCGGAGCTGTTCGCCGGTGCGCTTGAAGAAGTGCTGGAAGACGGTGCCCCCACAGGTGGCGATCGCGCTGACCACTCCGGCGCCCAGGATCGTCCCGTACACCCCGAAGTAGGAGGCGAGTTTGGCCGCCACCACCGCGGCCACGGCGCTGCCCGCCACTTGCGGAAGGCTCAGCTCCACCCGCTTCCCGCGCGGTGCCCCCTCATTGGCGCTCTGTCCCTCGCCGGCATCCGACTTCTCACGCATCCCCGGACCTTGCCTGCCTTTCCCGTACTTCTCGACCGCTTGCACGAGAAAGGGACGGACAGGCGAAACGTTTAGTTCCGTTTCTGGCGATTACGTGAAGTACGACACGTTTCAAGGTCACGAATACGGCACAGTGGACGACCAACTACCACCCCTCACTAGAAGTTGGGCGGCGTGCCGATCCACGCACATGGCCCGAATGGAGTACTGTTGCGAGCCCTGGGTCCGGACTCCCGCCAGGGTGTCCGGGGCCTGACAGGACCGCCGGGAGGGGGCTCGTTGCACAGGGTGATGGAGTTCGTCACTTAGCGTTGCGAATAGGTAACCGTGCCATAACGGCGACCCCGGGCCCGTGCCCGACACGCCGGGCAACTCGGCAAGGTTGTGGCAGGCTGCACCCGGGCAGGCCACACTCGACTAGCGGAAGCAGCGACGCACGTGACGTCGGCAGGCACCACCCGGGAGGTCCCCATGCCCGAACTGCGTGTCGTGGCCGTCTCTAACGACGGCACACGGCTGGTGCTGAAGGCTGCGGACAGCACGGAGTACACGCTTCCGATTGACGAGCGTCTGCGCGCCGCTGTTCGCGGCGACCGTCCCCGCCTCGGCCAGATCGAGATCGAGGTGGAGAGCCATCTCCGCCCCCGAGACATCCAGGCGCGGATACGTGCCGGCGCCTCCGCGGAGGAAGTCGCGCAGCTCGCGGGAATCCCCGTCGACCGGGTGCGTCGCTTCGAGGGCCCCGTGCTCGCCGAGCGTGCCTTCATGGCCGAGCGGGCCCGGAAGACTCCTGTCCGCCGCCCCGGTGAGAACGCCGGACCCCAGCTCGGTGAGGCCGTCCAGGAACGGCTGCTGATCCGGGGCGCCGAGAAGGACACCGTCCAGTGGGACTCGTGGCGTCGTGACGACGGCACGTGGGAAGTGCTGTTGGTCTACCGGGTCGCGGGCGAGCCGCACTCGGCGAGCTGGACGTACGACCCGCCCCGGCGGCTCGTCCAGGCCGTCGACGACGAGGCGCGCTCGCTGATCGGCGAGTCCGACGACCTCGCGGCGCCCGAGCCGAGCTTCCCGTTCGTCCCGCGCATCGCACGGCTGCCGCGCGACCGCCCCCTGGATCGTGCCCTGGACCGGCAGATGGAGCGCCCGAGCCTGCCCGGGCCCTCCCCCGAGCCGGTCGAGGAGAGCGTGAGCGACCGCGACTCGCTCACCAGCCTCCTGGAAGCGGTGCCCAGCTTCCGGGGCGACATGGTGGTGCCCGAGCGGCCCGCCCCCACGGAGCTCCCGGCGACGGAGGAGCCGCCCACCGAGCCGGAGGCGGAGGAGCCCCCGGCCCCCGCGGCCTCGGCCGGTGCCGGTTCCGCCTACGCGGACGTGCTCATGCCCCGCTCGGTCGGCAGCCATCGCGACCGTCTCGTCGGCGCGACCGACCGCCAGGCCGAGGCCGACGGCGTCCGCCCGGGCCGCAGAGCGGCGGTCCCGAGCTGGGACGAGATCGTCTTCGGGACGCGACGGAAGAAGCAGGACTAGTCAGTTGTACGGCAAAGGGGCCCGCGCCACGCTGGAGCGGGCCCCTTTGCCGTTACTGGGGGTCGGGGCCCACCGCGACCGGACGGCTGCCGTCCCGCGACCACTCCGACCAGGAGCCCACGTACAGCGCGGCCGGGATGCCCGCGACAGCGAGCGCCAACACCTCGTGGGCGGCGGACACGCCCGAACCGCAGTAGACGCCGACCTCCGAAGTGCCGGTCACACCCAGGGACTTGAAGCGCTCCGCGAGCTCGCCCGATGGCCTGAACTCGCCGGTCTCCGTGACGTTCTCGGTGGTCGGCGCCGAGACCGCGCCCGGGATGTGCCCGCCCACGGGGTCGATCGGCTCGACCTCGCCCCGGTAGCGCTCACCGGCCCGGGCGTCGAGCAGCAGCCCCGTACGGGCGAGCGCGGCGGCCCCGTCCGCGTCCAGCAGCGGCCGGGAGCCCGGCACCGGCTCGAAGGTTCCGGCGGCGGGCTTGGGGACCTCCGAGGACACCGGCCCGCTCCAGGCGGCCAGCCCGCCGTCAAGCACGCGCACCGACGGATGCCCCGTCCAGCCCAGCAGCCACCAGGCCCGCGCGGCGGCCCACCCCACGCCACCGTCGTACACGACGACATCCCTGTCCGCGGACACCCCGGCGGCCCGCATCGCCTCGCTGAAGACCTCCAGGTCGGGCAGCGGATGGCGGCCACCCGCGCCCGGCTCCCCGGCCAGTTCGGCATCCAGGTCGACGAAGACCGCGCCGGGGATGTGCCCTGCCGCGTAGGCGGCCCGGCCGTCGAAGGGGGCGGCCCCGGCGGCCGTCGCCGTGGAGAGCTGCCAGCGGATGTCGAGCACGACCGGCGGGTTCGGTCCCGCCAGGTCGCTCGCGAGTTCGGATGCGGAGATGATGGCGTTCATAGCCACCATCCTTGCGTACGGGGTGGCCCCGGCGTCCAGGTCCGGCTACTCTGCTCGGCCGGACAGGTCCGATCACCGGGCGTACGGGATCGGGCACATGCTGTACAGCCGATGGACACTCCCCGGCAATCGCGCGGAAACGGATGGGAAACGGCTCATCGGGCATTCTCCGGCAGTGGACCGCTACACGATGACGCCGCCGGGGCGCGCAGGGTGACGGGTGGTGCGAGCATCGGCACGGGGCGTGCACGCGCGCGATTGCGGTACGCGTGTTGGTAGGCGGAAGGTGAACGGCCACCGCGAGGGGCCGAGAAGAGAGTGACGATGACCGAGGCACGGGAGTCGGCCGGCCCGAACGGCACCACGAACGCTCGGCACGCACCCGGCGTGCCCTGCTGGGTGAGCCTGATGGTGCACGGGATGGCCACGACCCAGGAGTTCTACGGAGAGCTGTTCGGCTGGGAGTTCCAGCCGGGACCGCGGCAGCTCGGCCCGTATGCGCGGGCCCTGCTCGACGGCCACGAGGTGGCGGGAATCGGACAGATGCCACCCGACCGGCATCTGCCGATCGCCTGGACGCCGTATTTCGCCTCGGAGGACGTGAACCACACCGCCGAGTCGGTACGGCACTGCGGTGGCACCGTGGGCGTGGGTCCCCTGGACGCCGGAGAGGCCGGGCGGCTGCTGATCGCCTCGGACCCCACGGGCGCCGTCTTCGGGGTCTGGCAGGCGGCGGCCCATCTGGGCACGGCGCTCCACGGGGTGCACGGCACCCCCGCCTGGATCGAGTTGGTGACCCGCGACACCGAGAGCGTCGTCAAGTTCTACCAGGGGGTCTTCGGACACGAGGCGGAGCCTGTCGTCTCGGCCGACTTCGACTACATGACCCTGCACATCGACGGCCGCCCGGTGGCCGGCATGCACGGCGTCGGTCACGGCCTGCCCCGCGACCGCGGCCCGCACTGGCTGACGTACTTCGAGGTCGCGGACGTGGACGAGGCCGTCGCCCAGGCCGTCGACCTCGGCGGACACCTCCTCAAGGCGGCCCACGACTCGCCCTACGGGCGGGTGGCCACGGTGGCGGACCCGGAGGGGGCGGTGTTCTCGGTGATCCGCACCGAGCGTTGATCCACGCCGCGCGCTGAGAGTCAGGCGGAGGCGATCGGCAGTACGTCGGGCGAGAGGGCGCCCGCGCGGGCCGTCGCCGCCGTCATCCGGCGCCGGTGGTGTCGGCGGCACAGGACCTCGTAGCCGATGTCCTCCGCCTGATTGACGTCACCGACGACCACCTGGGCGCCCTCGACGACCATTTCGCCGCCTATCGTGCGGGCGTTGTGGGTGGCGCGGGCGCCACACCAGCACAGGGCCTCGACCTGGAGGACCTCGACCCGGTCGGCGAGCTCCACGAGGCGCTGGGAGCCGGGGAAGAGCTTGGAGCGGAAGTCGGTGGTGATGCCGAACGCGAAGACGTCCACCCCCAGGTCGTCGACCACCCGGGCCAGTTGGTCGATCTGCCGGGGGGCCAGGAACTGCGCCTCGTCCGCGATCACGTAATCCGCCCGGCCGCCCTGGGAGAGGTGGTCGACGAGGTAGGCGTACAGGTCCTGGTCGTCCGCGACCTCCACGGCGTCCGTGACCAGGCCGAGGCGCGAGGAGAGCTTGCCCTCCCCCGCGCGGTCGTCGCGCGTGAAGATCATGCCCTGCAGGCCCCGGGCCGAGCGGTTGTGCTCGATCTGGAGAGCCAGCGTCGACTTCCCGCAGTCCATCGTTCCGGAGAAGAACACCAACTCGGGCATGGGGAGTTGAGCACCTTTCGGCAAGAAGGGAGACGGGCGCGGGAGAGACGGGCGGGAACGGTCAGGTACGTACTTCCAGGAGCGGAACGTGCTGCTCCACCGGTGCCATCGAACCGTGATTGCCGACCATCGCCGACTCCTTCGGCTCCCGCTCGGTCGCGACGATCAGGACGTCGTCGCAGGCCGCCGCCACGACGTCGCCGATCCGGGCGTACACCCGTTCGTCGACCTGCGGCCCGAACCAGCCCGCCGCGATCGCCTCGTCGCGTGAAGCCACCCAGAACTGCTCGCCGAGCACCTCGCGCCAGCAGGTCAGGACGTCCGCCTCGGCACCCGGGACGGCGTAGACGTGCCGGGCCCGGGCCTCGCCGCCCAGCAGGGCGACTCCCGCGCGCAGCTCCCAGTCCTCGTCGAAGTCGATGCGGTGCTGCTCGTCGAAGGGGATGTCGATCATGCCGTGGTCTGCGGTGATGTACAGCGCCGCGCGCGGCGGCAGTTGCTCCGCGAGGCGCTGGACCAGGCGGTCGACGTACATCAGCTGGCCGCGCCAGGGGTCCGAGTCGACGCCGAAGCGATGCCCCTTGCCGTCCACCTCGGCGTAGTAGGTGTACACCAACGAGCGGTCGCCGGCGGCCAGTTGTTCGGCCGCGAGGTCCATGCGCTCCTCGCCGGACAGCCGCCCGTGGAACGTTCCGCCGCTCAGGGCGATCTTCGTGAGCGGGGTGTTCTGGAAGGTCGGGGACGAGACCTGGGCCGTGTGCACACCCGCCGCGTCCGCGAGCTGGAAGACGGTGGGGTACGGCTGCCAGGCGCGGGGTTCCGTCCAGGGACTCCAGCGCAGCTGGTTCATCAGCTCGCCGGTCCGCGGGTTGCGCACGGTGTAGCCGGGCAGGCCGTGCGCTCCAGGCGGCAGGCCCGTGCCGACGGAGGCCAGGGAACTCGCGGTGGTCGCCGGGTAGCCGGCGGTGATCGGGCGGCCGGTGCCGCCGCGTGAGCTTCCGAGGAGGGAGCTCATGAAGGGGGCCTCGTCAGGGTGCGCCTTCAGTTGCTCCCAGCCGAGACCGTCGATCAGGAAGACGCAGTTCCGGTCGGCTTCGGTCAGTTCCGGTATGGCGGTGGTCATGCCGGGGACACCCATGCCTGCGGCGAGCGTGGGCAGCAGATCGGCGAGCGAGCCCGCGCCGTACTCGGGGACGGGTGCGGAATCGATGGCCAGCGGTTCCGGGTGGTCCCAGGTGGGCAGAGCCATCAGCGGGTGATGTCCGCGGTCGCCTCGGAGAGGGACTGCGCGAAGGCGAGGGCCTGGCGCACCGTCTCCGGGCCGTCCCCGGCCTCGCTGACGCGCAGGCTCAGGTCGTCCGCCGTCGAGTTGCCCGTGTAGCCGTGGTCCGCCTCGCAGTTGGGGTCGCCGCAGGCCGCGGGCTCCAGGTCGATGCGGGCGACCGCGCCCCAGCCGATGGTCAGGACGACCTCGCGGGGCAGCGTGCCCGGCGTGTACGACTCGGGGTTGGCGACGACCCGGCTGACGACGACCGACGAGATCCGGCCGAGTTTCACGGACTCGGTCGAGGTCGTGGCGTACGGCGTCGGTGAGGTCGTGTCCGCGTTCTGCTCGTCGGTGTGGCTCACGATGAAGCGGTTGCCGGTGAGGACGAGCACGGTCACGTGCCGGCGCACCTCGTTGGCGTCGAACGTCGTCTCCTGGTGGACCAGGTACGACCGGATGGTGTCGCCGCCGATCGCGGCCTCCACCGCCTCGGCCACGAGGGCCGGGTAGTAGCCGCTGCGCTCGATCGCCGCTCGCAGCCCCTGGGTCGTCGTACTGGTCTTGGCCATGACGTCCATCCTACGGTGGCCCACTGACTGCGAGGCACCGCTCGCGGGTGTCTGTCGTGGACGGATCAGAACGATTCCGCGACGGCGGCGGGGCCGGTACGGCTCGGGCGGCTGGACCGGTACGCCTCAGACGACGGGAAGCGTGCGGGGGCCGAGGTCGTCGCGGACGGGGGCGCGGGCCAGCCGCACGGTGGCGCCGAGCACGCTCAGGCCGCGCGGGGCGACCACCACCGGCTCCAGGGAGACGGCGACGACCTCGGGGTGGTCGTCGACCAGCCGCGAGACGCGCAGCATCAGCTCTTCGAGGGCCACGGTGTCGACCGGCGCCGAGCCACGCCAGCCGAACAGGAGCGGCGCCGTCCGGATCGACCGGACCAGCGAGCTCGCGTCCCGGTCGGTGACCGGAACCAGTCGGTGCGCCGTGTCCCCGAGCAGCTCCGACGCGGCTCCGGCCAGGCCGAACGAGAGCACCGCTCCGGCCGCCGGGTCGATGACGGCCCGTACGACCGTGTCGACCCCGCGCGGCGCCATGCTCTGCACGACCGGGCGCAGTACGTCGGGCGTTCCGAAGAGGTCGGTCAACTCCGTGTACGCCCTCCTCAGTTGCGCCTCGTCCGTCAGGTCCAGGCGTACGCCGCCCAGGTCGGCGCGGTGTCTGAGGTGCGGTGCGGTGGTCTTGAGGGCCACGGGGTAGCCGAGGGTACGCGCGGCCGCTGCGGCCTCGTCGGGCGTCGGCGCGGGCAGTGCCCGGTGTACGTCGATGCCGTAGCGCCCGAGCAGCACGCAGGCGTCCTCGGGGGCGAGCGTCAGTCCCGAGCCCCGGGAGAGCAGCTCGTCGATCTGCTCGGCGGCGCCCTTCTCGTCGATGTCCTCGTACTCGGGGACCTTGCCGGGGTCGGCCACCTCGCGCCGCCACTGGGCGTACTTCACGGCCTCGCCGAGGGCGCGGACGGCGCGCTCGGCGGCGGGGTAGGCGGGGATGAGCCGGGGGCTCGCCTCCGGGGGGCCGCTCACCGCGGTGGCCGGGCGTTCGGCGGGACGGGGTGCCTGACCCGCGCCCGGCGCCGTGGACGCCGCCTGTGGTGCGGTGCTGGCCGCCGCCGACAGGGCCTCCGCGAGCCCACCGAGCTCGACGTGCACCACGAGCACCGGCTTCGCCGGGGCCGAGGCCGAGGCCGATCGCAGGGCCTTTGCCAGGGCCGCGTCCTGGGCCGACGTCTCCCCCACCGCCGGGATGGCGGTCACCACCACGGCGTCGCACCTGTCATCGGCGAGGGCTTTCGTCAGCGCCCTGTGGAAGTCCTCCGCCGAGGCCGCGGTGGTCAGATCCAGCGGAGGAAGCGGTCGCAGTCCTTCGGCGAGGCACGCGTCGAACGTCAGCAGCCCCAGGGACTCCGAGTTGCCGAGGATCGCCACCCGGGGACCCGCGGGCAGCGGCTGGCGGGCCAGCAGGAGCCCCGCGTCGACGAGCTCGGTGATCGTGTCGACCCGGATCACCCCGGCCTGCCGCAGCAGCGCGGACACGGTGGCGTGCGGCAGCCGTGTGGCGCGTACGGCATGCCCCTGGGGAGCGGCGGCGTGCCGCGCGCCCTGGACCACGACCAGCGGCTTGGCCGCCGCCGTCCGCCGGGCGAGGCGGGTGAACTTGCGCGGGTTGCCGATGGATTCGAGGTACATCAGGGCGACGTCGGTGTCCGGGTCGTCGTACCAGTACTGGAGTACGTCGTTGCCGGACACGTCCGCCCGGTTCCCGGAGGAGACGAAGGTGGACACTCCGGTCACGCCGGTGACGCCGCCGCCGCGCCGGTGCAGCCGGGAGAGCAGGGCGATCCCGATCGCGCCGGACTGGGCGAACAGGCCTATCCGCCCGGGGCGCGGCATCTCGGGCGCGAGCGAGGCGTTGAGGCGCACCTCGGGGGAGGTGTTGATGACCCCGAAGGCGTTCGGTCCGATGATGCGCATCCCGTACGTACGGGCCTGGCGGACGAGCGCGCGCTGGCGCTCGCGTCCGGCGGGGCCGCTCTCGGCGTACCCGGCGGAGACGACCACGAGGCCCTGCACCCCGTGCTCGCCGCACTCCGCGACGACTTCGGGGACGTACGGCGCGGGCACGGCGACGACCGCGAGGTCGACGGGCTCGGCGATGTCGCGGACGGAGCGGTGGGCCGGAACGCCGTCGAGCTCCTTCTCCTGGAGTGCCTTGTTCACCGCGTACAGGCGCCCGGTGAAGCCGGCCTCGCGCAGGTTGTCGAGGACGCTGCGCCCCACCCCGCCGGGGGTGCGGCCCGCTCCGATGACGGCGACCGAGCCGGGCGCGAGCAGTCGCTGCACGGACCGCGCCTCGGCGCGCTGCTCCCGCGCGCGCTGCACGGCGAGCGAGCGGTCGGTGGGTTCGAGGTCGAACTCCAGGCGTACGACGCCGTCCTCGAAGTGCCGCTTCTGCTGGTACCCGGCGTCCGTGAACACCTTGATCATCTTGCTGTTGGCGGGCAGCACCTCGGCGGCGAAACGGCGGATGTCCCGCTCTCTGGCGACGGCCGCGATGTGCTCCAGGAGGGCCGAGGCGACGCCGCGGCCCTGGTGGGCGTCCTGCACGAGGAAGGCGACCTCGGCCTCGTCCGCGGGTAGGGAGGCGGGCCGACCATCGGCATTAATACGGTCATAGCGTACGGTGGCGATGAACTCGCCGCCGACCGTGGCCGCGAGTCCCACCCTGTCCACAAAGTCGTGGTGCGTGAAGCGGTGGACATCCTTGGCGGACAGGCGCGGGTAGGGCGCGAAGAAGCGGTAGTACTTCGACTCGTCCGAGACCTGCTCGTAGAAGCTCACCAGCCGCTCGGCGTCGTCGACGGTGATGGGCCTGATGCGGGCGGTGCCGCCGTCGCGCAGCACCACGTCGGCCTCCCAGTGGGAGGGGTACTCGTGCCGGTCCGACGAGGTCTGCATGGGCCCCAGAGTACGGCTCGCGTCCGACAACGGCGCGAGGCAGGCTAGGGGCACCGAAGTCGGATCCAGGCCGGGGTCCGACGCGGAGTCCGGGACAGGTTCGACGCCTGCTCCGGGCTCGCTTCACGTTGTGGAACACTGGTCTAGACAACCCTGAACACCGAAGGGCAGCATCACATGGCTGAGCGCCGCGTCAACGTCGGCTGGGCCGAGGGCCTCCACGCCCGTCCCGCCTCCATCTTCGTCCGGGCGGCCACGGCCTCCGGTATCCCCGTGACGATCGCCAAGGCGGAGGGCAACCCCGTCAACGCGGCCTCCATGCTGGCGGTCCTCGGCCTGGGCGCCCAGGGCGGCGAGGAGATCGTCCTCGCCTCGGACGCCGAGGGCGCGGACGCCGCGCTCGACCGGCTGGCGAAGCTGGTGGCGGAGGGTCTCGAGGAGCTCCCCGAGACCGTCTGAGAAAGAGCCCCCACGCGGGGTTCCTCAATTGATGGCGGGAGTGGTCTTCGCACCAAAAGACCCCGCCCCGCACACATTCGAAGGGCTCGCCTGAAAACATCGGGCGGGCCCTTCGCTTTTCCCAATTGCGGGCAGCAGAAATAATCCCCCGCGAATTACCCCTCTTTGTATACGGCGCCGGTGTTAATGACGCACGCCCGTCATGTTTACGGGATGTTGCGAAGTCCTCACACGCTCCGGGCGGTCTCCCCCGCCGGGAAATCGCAGCCGGTGCGCGACCGTCGCACGCTCGGTGTGCAGCGCCGTGACGGCCCGCGCCCGCTCGCTGTCGCCGCGCGCCACCGCGTCCACGATCCCGCCGTGCTCCGCCCAGGACTCCGCCGGATTGGCCGGCGCCTCGACCGCGTACATCCAGGCGATCTTGTGCCGCAGCTGGGCCAGCGTGGAGGTCAGCGCGGGGCTGCCGGAGGCCTGCGCGAGGGTCTCGTGGAACCAGCCGCCGAGCGAGCGCAGATCCTCGCTGTTCCCCCTCCTGGCCCGCTCCTGACCCAGTCTGACCAGGCCGCGAAGCACCTTGAGGTGGGCCTCGGTGCGCCGCTGCGCGGCCCTCGCGGCGCCCAGCGGCTCCAGGAGCATGCGCATCTCCAGCAGGTCGGCGGCCTCCTGCTCGGTGGGTTCCGCGACGCACGCGCCCGCGTGCCGACGGGTGACGACGAAGCCCTCGGCCTCCAGCGTGCGCAGGGCCTCGCGCACGGGGACCCGCGAGACGCCGTAGCGGCGCGCGAGCAGTTCCTCGGTGAGCCGGCTGCCGCGCTCGTAGACACCCGCGACGATGTCGTCACGGATCGCCGTGCATACCGAGTGCGCGGGAATGCGCATGACCGGACCTCCGCCTTAATCCCCGCGAAACGCGGTCGATTGACGCTTGTTCAGTGACTCTATTGCAGAGAGCCGGAATTTCCGATGGCGGGCCGGAATCCATGGATATTTTTTGGACAGACAGCAGTTCGAAACGACGAAGCCCCGGCTGAGGGGAGCCGGGGCTTCGGAAGTGTTGACGCCGGTCGTCAGACGTTCACGGTGCGCGAGCGTCGGAGGATCACGCCGTGCGAGCGTCAGACGTTCAGGCCGTGCGAGCGGAGGTAGGCGACCGGATCCATGTCGGAGCCGTACTCCGCCGTCGTGCGGGCCTCGAAGTGGAGGTGCGGCCCGGTGGTGTTCCCGGTGGAGCCGGAGAGGCCGATCTGCTGGCCCGGGGTGACCGTCTGCCCCACGGAGACACCGATGGACGACAGGTGGCCGTACATCGTGTAGGTGCCGTCGTGCATCTTCAGGACGATCTGGTTGCCGTAGGCACCGCCCCAGCCGGCCGTGACGACCGTGCCGGAGCCGACCGCGTGCACCGAGGTTCCGGAGGCGGCGTGGAAGTCGACGCCGGTGTGGCTGCCGGAGGACCAGAGGCTGCCGCCGGTCTTGTAGCCGGTGGAGATGTACGAGCCGGTGACCGGCAGGACGAAGGTGTTGAGGCGCTTGCGCTCGGCGGCGCGGGCGGCACGCTCCTTGGCCTCGCGCTCCTGCTTCGCCTCCTCGGCGGCCCTCTTGCGCGCGGCTTCTTCGGCCTTCTTGCGCGCGGCAGCCTCGTCGGCGGCGCGCTGCTGGGCGGCGGCCTGCGCGTCGATCTGGGCGGCGACCCTGTCGCCGAGGGTGACGGCCTGGGTCAGCCCGGTCTGTTCGACGGAGGCGTCCGCGGCGAGCGCCGGGGCGGCCAGGGTTCCGATGACACCGGTGGTGGTGAGCGCGGCGACGCCGACGGCGTTCTTGGTGGAGCGCTTCACGCGGCTCGGACGGCGGTGTTTCCCGGGGCCACAGGTGAACGCCATGTAGGGGTTGATCCTTTCCTTCCCTCTCGCCTACCGGGTTAGCTGACGGGTTCGGAGCAGGAAGGTCTCCTACGGACCCCCTCCAGGGAGGGCGCCCGATTCACCCCAGGGACTACGTGTGGGTCCCCGGCTCCCCTGGCTCGCGCCGTACGGGGACTCGGCGATGACTGTCCGGTGCCGCGGGCGCGGCGCACTGCCTGACGAACAGCCGCACCGACGCTAGACGGGGCGTCTTTCAATCAACAAACGGATCACGGCTTTTGTAGTGCATGCCACAGGGCAGACGGGCAACCTCCCTACCAATACGGACATCTTGGGGATGAAGGCCGAGCGGAACCCGAGCGGAAATCCGAGCAAAAAGGGGCCCGGGCGACTCTTCGGTCACCCGGGCCCTACGGAGTCACGCTCTTCCGCTCCGCGTGCGGCTCGGCTTCCCGCCGGCCGCTACTGAGCGGCTGCTCCGCCGAACCTCTACTCCGCTGAAACGACGGTCACTTCACCGATTCCGAGGGCCTTGACGGGCTCCTGGATCTGCGCGGCGTCACCTACGAGGACGGTCACCAGACGGTCCACCGGGAAGGCGCTCACGGCGGCCGCGGTGGCCTCCACGGTGCCGGTCGCGGCGAGCTGCTGGTACAGCGTCGCCTGGTAGTCGTCCGGCAGGTACTGCTCGACCTGGTCCGCGAGCGTGCCCGCGACGGCCGCCGCGGTCTCGAACTTGAGGGGCGCCACCCCCACCAGGTTCTGTACGGCGATGTCGCGCTCGGCGTCCGTCAGGCCCTCGGCGGCGAGGGTGCGCAACACCTTCCAGAGGTCGTCGAGCGCCGGGCCGGTGTTCGGGGTGTCCACGGAGCCGCTGATGGCGAGCATCGCGATACCGGTTCCGTCCGGCGCGGCACGCAGGACCTGGCCGAACGCCCGCACACCGTAGGTGTAGCCCTTTTCCTCGCGCAGGACGCGGTCCAGGCGCGAGGTGAGGGTGCCGCCGAGGCAGTACGTGCCGAGCACCTGGGCGGGCCACACACGGTCGTGCCGGTCGGCGCCGACGCGGCCGATGAGCAGCTGCGTCTGGACCGCGCCGGGGCGGTCCACGATGATCACACGGCCGGTGTCGTCGGCGGCCACCGGCGGCACGGGGCGCGGCTCGGCGGACGAGCCGGTCCAGTCGCCCAGCGTCTCGGCGAGCAGCGCGTCGAGGTCGACTCCGGTCAGGTCGCCGACGATCACGGTGGCGGCCGTGGCGGGACGTACGTGCTTGTCGAAGAAGGCGCGTACGGCCGTCGAGTCGATCTTCTGGACGGTCTCCTCGGTTCCCTGGCGCGGGCGCGACATGCGCGAGGTCGCCGGGAACAGCTCCTTGGAGAGCTCCTTTGCGGCACGCCGGGCCGGGTTGGCCGTCTCGTGCGGGATCTCGTCGAGCCGGTTGCGCACCAGCCGCTCGACCTCGCTTTCCGCGAACGCCGGTGCCCTCAGGGCGTCGGCGAGCAGCCCGAGCGCCTTGGGCAGGCGCGAGACGGGCACTTCGAGCGACAGCCGTACGCCGGGGTGGTCGGCGTGCGCGTCGAGAGTGGCGCCGCAGCGCTCGAGCTCGGCGGCGAACTCCTCGGCGGAGAGCTTGTCGGTGCCCTCGGAGAAGGCGCGCGCCATGATCGTGGCGACGCCGTCGAGGCCCGCGGGCTCGGCCTCCAGCGGCGCGGCGAGCAGCACCTCGACGGCGACGACCTGCTGGCCGGGGCGGTGGCAGCGCAGCACGGTCAGGCCGTTGTCCAGCGTGCCGCGCTCGGGCGCCGGGAAGGCCCAGGGCTTGGGCTGACCCGCCTGGGGCTGCGGGTGGAAGTCCATGGTGGCGAGCTCGGTCACTTCGCCGCCTCCTCGTCCTCTTCGGTGGTGTCGGCTGCGACCGGCTCGTACACGAGCACCGCGCGGTTGTCGGGGCGCAGGCGGGACTTGGCGACCTCCTGGACCTCCTTGGCCGTGATGTCCAGGACGCGCTGTACGGCCGTCAGGGCGAGCTGCGGGTCGCCGAACAGGACGGCGTACCGGCACAGTTCGTCGGCGCGGCCCGCGACCGTGCCGAGCCGGTCCAGCCACTCGCGCTCCAACTGGGCCTGGGCGCGCTCCATCTCCTCGTCCGTGGGACCCTCCTCGGCGAACCGGGCGAGCTCCTCGTCGACGGCGGACTCGATCACCGGGACCTCGACGTCACCGGACGTCTTCACGTCCAGCCAGCCCAGGGAGGGCGCTCCGGCGAGGCGCAGCAGGCCGAACCCGGCCGCGACGGCGGTGCGGTCGCGGCGTACGAGCCGGTTGTAGAGCCGGGACGACTCGCCGCCGCCGAGGATGGTGAGCGCCACGTCGGCCGCGTCGGCCGCACGCGAGCCGTCCTCCGGGAGCCGGTAGGCGGCCATCAGGGCGCGCGCCGGAACCTCCTCCTCGACGACCTCGCGCAGCTGCTCGCCGATGACCTCGGGCAGCGAACCGTCGCGCGGGGCGGGCTTGCCGTCGTGCCCGGGGATGGAGCCGAAGTACTTCTCGATCCAGGCGAGCGTCTGCTCCGGGTCGATGTCCCCGACCACGGAGAGCACCGCGTTGTTCGGCGCGTAGTAGGTGCGGAAGAAGGCGCGCGCGTCCTCCAGGGTCGCCGCGTCCAGGTCCGCCATCGACCCGATCGGGGTGTGGTGGTACGGGTGGCCCTCGGGGTAGGCGAGTGCGGTCAGCTTCTCGAAGGCGGTGCCGTAGGGCACGTTGTCGTAGCGCTGGCGGCGCTCGTTCTTGACGACGTCCCGCTGGTTCTCCATGGACTCGTCGTCGAGGGCGGCCAGCAGCGAGCCCATGCGGTCGGCCTCCAGCCAGAGGGCGAGCTCCAGCTGGTGGGCGGGCATCGTCTCGAAGTAGTTGGTGCGCTCGAAGCTCGTCGTTCCGTTGAGGGAGCCGCCCGCGCCCTGCACCAGTTCGAAGTGGCCGTTGCCCTTCACCTGACCGGAGCCCTGGAACATCAGGTGCTCGAAAAGGTGAGCAAGGCCGGTACGGCCCTTGACCTCGTGCCGTGAGCCGACGTCGTACCAGAGGCACACCGCCGCGACCGGGGTCAGGTGGTCCTTGGAGAGCACCACGCGCAGGCCGTTGGCCAGGCGGTGCTCGGTCGCTGTCAGGCCGCCGGAGCCTGCCTCAGCTGTGGCCGTGTGACCCATGGGCATGTACGTCCCTTCGATCGCGGAAACTGCAGAATTCCTGCCGGTCCTGCCACTGTATGCAAGCGCGCCGACAGGTGGCGAAGTTCCCGCACCTCGTACGCCGAGAGCGAGAATTCCTGAGGTGGGAGGCCGGACTTCCGTTCACCGTGAGCGATCGGAACGGGGCGCCGTGGAGCCTCTATGGACGGGTCGCGGTCGGCGTTGTCAGTGCGGCGGTCCACAATGGTGCGCGTCAGAACCCGTTCATGCCCCGGCAGAGACTGTGAAGGAGCCGCAGCAGCGATGGCCCGCCGCAGCACGAAGACCCCGCCGCCCGACGACTCGTACGAGGAGAAGATCCTCGACATCGACGTCGTGGACGAGATGCAGGGCTCCTTCCTCGAATACGCGTACTCGGTCATCTATTCGCGAGCCCTGCCGGACGCCCGTGACGGCCTCAAGCCCGTGCACCGCCGCATCGTGTACCAGATGAACGAGATGGGGCTGCGCCCCGACCGCGGCTATGTGAAGTGCGCCCGCGTCGTCGGCGAGGTCATGGGTAAGCTCCACCCGCACGGCGACGCGTCGATCTACGACGCGCTGGTGCGCCTGGCCCAGCCCTTCTCCATGCGCCTGCCGCTGGTCGACGGCCACGGCAACTTCGGCTCGCTCGGCAATGACGACCCGCCGGCCGCCATGCGTTACACCGAGTGCCGGATGGCCGACGCCACGTCACTGATGACCGAGTCCATCGACGAGGACACGGTCGATTTCGCGCCGAACTACGACGGCCAGGAGCGGGAGCCCGACGTCCTTCCGGCGGCGTACCCGAACCTGCTGGTCAACGGCTCGTCCGGGATCGCCGTCGGCATGGCGACGAACATGCCGCCGCACAACCTCGGCGAGGTCATCGCGGCCGCCCGCCACCTGATCCGCTATCCGGGCGCCGACCTGGACACGCTGATGAAGTACGTGCCGGGCCCCGACCTGCCCACGGGCGGCCGGATCGTCGGCCTCAACGGGATCAGGGACGCCTACGAGTCGGGCCGCGGCACCTTCAAGATCCGCGCCACGGTGTCGGTGGAGGACGTCACGGCGCGCCGCAAGGGCCTCGTCGTCACCGAACTGCCCTTCACCGTCGGCCCGGAGAAGGTGATCACCAAGATCAAGGACCTGGTCAACGCCAAGAAGCTCCAGGGCATCGCCGATGTGAAGGACCTCACCGACCGTTCACACGGACTACGCCTGGTCATCGAGATCAAGAACGGCTTCGTGCCGGAAGCGGTCCTGGAGCAGCTCTACAAGCTGACGCCGATGGAGGAGTCCTTCGGCATCAACAACGTGGCGTTGGTGGACGGCCAGCCGCTCACCCTGGGCCTCAAGGAGCTCCTCGAGGTCTATCTCGACCACCGCTTCGACGTCGTGCGCCGCCGCAGTGAGTTCCGCCGCAGCAAGAAGCGCGACCGTCTCCACCTGGTCGAGGGCCTTCTCGTCGCCCTCTTGGACATCGACGAGGTCATCCGCCTCATCCGCTCCAGCGACAACTCGGCGCAGGCGAAGGAGCGCCTGATCGAGCACTTCTCCCTGTCCGAGATCCAGACGCAGTACATCCTGGACACGCCGCTGCGCCGCCTGACCAGGTTCGACCGCATCGAGCTGGAGTCGGAGCGCGACCGGCTCAACGGCGAGATCGACGAGCTGACCGGCATCCTGGACTCGGACGCCGAGCTGCGCAAACTGGTCTCCGGAGAACTGGCCGCGGTCGCCAAGAAGTTCGGTACCGACCGGCGCACGGTGCTGCTGGAGTCCGCGGGCACCCCCGCCGCGACGGTCTCGCTCCAGGTGGCCGACGACCCGTGCCGGGTGCTGCTGTCCTCGACGGGTCTGCTGGCCCGTACGGCCAATGGCGACCCCTTCGGGGAGGCCGAGGACGCCAAGCGCACCAAGCACGATCTGATCGTCTCCGCGGTCCCGGCGACGGCCCGCGGCGAGATCGGGGCGGTCACGTCCTTGGGCCGTCTGCTCCGGCTGAACGTGATCGACCTGCCGCGACTGCCGGAGACGGCGTCGGCGCCCAACCTCTCCGGAGGCGCGCCGATCGCGGAGTTCCTGTCCTCCCTGGAGCCGGGCGAGACGGTGGTCTGCCTGACGACGCTCGACGAGTCCTCGCCCGGCCTGGCGATCGGCACCGAACAGGGCATCGTGAAGCGTGTGGTCCCCGACTACCCCTCGAACAAGGAGGAGTTGGAGGTCATGACCCTCAAGGACGGCGACAGGATCGTCGGCGCGGTCGAACTGCGCACCGGCGAGGAGGACCTCGTCTTCATCACCGACGACGCCCAGCTGCTGCGCTACCAGGCCTCGCAGGTCCGCCCGCAGGGCCGGGCGGCGGGCGGCATGACGGGCATCAAGCTCACCGAGGGCGCGAAGGTGATCTCCTTCACCGCGGTCGACCCGGCGGTGGACGCGGTGGTCTTCACGGTGGCGGGCTCGCGCGGCACGCTGGACGACTCCGTCCAGACCACGGCCAAGCTGACGCCCTTCGACCAGTACCCGCGCAAGGGCCGCGCCACGGGTGGCGTGCGCTGCCAGCGGTTCCTGAAGGGCGAGGACTGCCTCTCGCTGGCCTGGGCGGGCGCGGTTCCGGCGCGGGCCGCGCAGAAGAACGGCACGCCGGCCGAGCTGCCGGAGATCGACCCGCGCCGTGACGGCTCGGGAGTGTCGCTGGCGAAGACGGTGTCGGTGGTGGCGGGCCCGGTGTAGATCAACCGGTCTCTTCGAGACCGTCGGGCTCCGCGTCCTGTACGTGGCTGTCCTGTGCGTAGTGGTCCTGTGCGTGGCTGTCCCGCACGTAGCGGAGGACGCCCCACATGCTGTGTTCGTCGGCGTGTGGGGCGTCCGCTTTGCACGCCTCCAGCTCCTTGGTCAGAGCCGTGGTGTCGATGCCGGAGCCGATCAGCACGAGCTGGGTGAGGCGTGCCTCGGCCAGGGCCCAGGGCTCCGGGTAGAAGCGCAGAAACCGCCCGACGGCATGCACGGCGTACCGGTTGGCCCGGTCCTGGACGCCGAAATCGACGTAACCCTTGATGCGGTAGAGCCCCTCGGGCCTGCTGTCGAGGAAGTCCATCAACTCCCGGGGACCGAGCGGCACTTCGGAGCTGAAGGAGAGGGATTCGTAGGCGGAGTGCAGGTGGTCGTGGTGCCCCTGGGGTTCGCTCTCGTCGTGCCGGTGGAGGTCGTCGAAGGACAGCTGCCCGATGCGCTCCTCGCTCGGCCTGCAGTCGAAGAGGAACTCGGGGTCGACGCGGCCGTAGGTGGCGGGCACGACGGCGGCCCGGTCGACAAGCCCGCGTACGGTACGCAGCACGCGCTCACCGTCGTCGGCACGGTCGATCTTGTTGACGACGACGAGGTCGGCGAGGGCGAGATGCCGGTCGATCTCGGGATGCTTCTCGCGCGTACCGTCGAACTCGGCCGCGTCGACCACCTCGACGAGGCCCCCGTAGACGATCCGCGGATGCTCACTGGCCAGCACCATCCGCACGAGTTCCTGGGGCTCGGCGAGGCCGCTCGCCTCGATGACGATGACGTCGATGCGGGCCGAGGGCCGGGTCAGCCGCTCGAGGTACTCGTCGAGCTCACTGGCGTCGACGGCGCAGCACAGGCATCCGTTCCCCAGCGAGACGGTGGAGTCCCCCAGCGCCCCGGCCACGGCCATCGCATCGATCTCGATCGCCCCGAAGTCGTTGACGACGGCGCCGATTCGGCTGCCTCCGCTGCGGTGCAGGAGGTGGTTGAGCAGGGTGGTCTTGCCTGAGCCTAGAAAGCCGGCGAGGACGACGACCGGGATCTGCCGGGCGGACGTTCCGTCGACGTGGAACTGGTCACCGTAGGCCTGGTCGATCGGGACCTGACCTGAGGTCTGGTCGATAGGGACCTGACCCGAGGTCTGGTCGGTCGGGACCTGCTGCGGGCTGGGCTGGCTCAACGGGCGACCTCTTTCACACCGACGCGTGCACCGGCTCATGAACCGGCTCTTGGACGAGGACGGCTCGTACACCGGCGCTCGTACGGGGAATGGCTGCCGACCAAGGATACGAGTGGGAGAATCCCCGCGAAGTGAACGATTGCCGGCGGCGCTCGCGGAGCACACGGCCGGCGTGGCACTGCCGCCACCTGTACCTCCCTGCGTGCGCCTCGTCTCCGCCTCCCCGGCGATCAGATCCGCCTGGCGACATCGGGAAACGTCAAGGACCACGAACCGAGTTGGCCGAGCGACGAGCGAACTACCGCATGTCGATAAACTGATACATCCAGGCAACCTGCACCTGCCGCACTTCGCGGACACCCGGCTTGGCACCCGGGTAGCCTGCCCGCAGTCCGCTCCGGAAACGACACATGGACCAGCGCGGCACTTCTCTGAGCAAGGATGCGTCCCCACAAGGACAGCCCACTCATGAGCGCGCCGCTGGACACGAGCACAAGGCCATCAGCCCTGGCCGCGTCCAGCGCACCCTCACGGCCCACCCCCGACTGAACCAGGACCCGCCGTTGAAGATCGTGCGTCGACTCGGAGTCTCCCCTCGGGAGCGCAACTGCGCCACTGGGCAGACCTGCCCTGACATCTTCGAACTGAGCGACGGAAGCTTCGCCGTCATCGGCACCGACGCCACAGCCGCTCTCGAGAGCGAACTGCCGCCCGACTCCGCGCGTGCAGACTACGAGCGCATCGTCATCATCACCCGGGAAACCCTCGTCCGCGCGAAGGCCGACATTCCGGCCGCGTGACCGAGACGGACCCCTGGCTCGGGCAACGGTCTGCCACTGCGACAGCGGCAGACCGTTGCCCAGCGGGTTCCCTGCTTGTCGCGACGGTGAAGACCCGCGAAGATGGTGCTCCGCCGCGCAGCGAGACTCCGCAGCGACAGGGGGGGAGGATGCCCAGCAACCGCGGAACGGTCAGACAGTACGGGCTCCATTGGGGCAGCGTCGGTATTGCCGTCGTGGCCCTCGTCCTCGCGACCCCGTTCGCGTTGAACTCCCTGGCCCCCAAAGATCTGGACTGGGGGCGGCTGAGCGACATCAGTCAGACGTACGGCGCCATCTCCGCCTTCGTCTCCGCGGCAGCCCTGATCGGTGTGGCGCTTTCCCTCGTCTATCAGGCACGGCAGACCCACATACAGAACGAGGAAGCCCATCGCTCGGCACACCGGGAGTTGGTTCTTCTCACCCTGAGCGACCCCGCGTACCAAGTGTGCTGGGAGCCGCCCAACACGCGCATGACGGAAGAACGGTGGCGGCAGCTCCTCGTCGCCAACTTGATCGTCAGCATGTGGAGCAGCGACTACAAGCTGGGGCTCTACGACGACCGCACCATGCTCGCCGTGCTCAGCGACTACTTCCGTGGCGAGATCGGCCGCGCCTACTGGCACAACAGTGGACCGTCCTGGCGCGCCTACTTCAACGAGAGTCGTCATGCTCGGCAGCGGCGATTCGTCAACCTCGCGGAGAAGGCTTACACGACCGCTGTCGCCGCAGGTCCGCCTCTCCTCACCCGCGACTACTTCGAGCCGCCGAGCACTCCCGCAACCCAGTGAGTTCAGGCTGCGGAAGCCGCCGCTCCGGGGTGAGTCGGCCGATGGCCCGTCAAGAGGCGTCGGGAACCGGTGCCGGGGCCGGCTTCCCCACATACCGTGCCGCCGGACGGATGATCTTCGGGTCCTCCGCCTGTTCCAGGATGTTGGCGCTCCAGCCGACGACGCGGGCCGCGGCGAAGGTGGGGGTGAACATCTCCCGCGGGAGGCCGCACAGTTCCATGACCACGCCCGCGTAGAACTCCACGTTGGTGTGGAGTTCGCGGCCGGGCTTCAGCTCGGCCAGGATCGCCTCCACCCGGTGTTCGACCTCGACGGCGAGATCGACCAGAGAACCGCCGAACTGCCGGGCGATACCGCGGAGCATGCGGGAGCGGGGGTCCTCGGTGCGGTACACCGCGTGCCCGAAGCCCATGATGCGATCGCCCGCGAGGACTCGTTCACGGATCCAGGAGTCGATACGGTCGGAGGTGCCGATCGCATCGAGGGTGTCCAGAGCCCGGCTCGGCGCACCACCGTGCAGCGGGCCCGACAGCGCCCCGACCGCACCCACCAGGCACGCGGCCACGTCCGCCCCCGTCGACGTGATCACCCGCGCGGTGAAGGTTGACGCGTTGAATCCGTGATCAATGGTTGATATCAAGTACTGCTCGACCGCCCGAGCCTGCGCCGGGTCCGGCTCCGAGCCCGTCAGCATGTAGAGGTAGTTCGCGGCGTACCGCAGGTCGTCACGCGGTTCCACCGGCTCCAGCCCCCGCCCGAGCCGAAACAGCGCGGTGAGCAGCGTCGGCACGGCCGCGCACGCCGCCAGCGTGTCCGCACGACGCCGGTCGACGTCGATGTCGTACACCGGCCGGAACCCCAACGCCGCGCCGAGCAGCGACAACGCGGTCCGCAGTCCCGCGAGCGGTCCGGACGGACCGGTCGCCGCGGCGATCGCCGGCAGCGCCGCGCGCACCTCGTCCGGCAGCCCACGCAGTGCCGCGGTCCGCGCGGCGAAGGTGGCACCGCGCGCCGCGTCCGGCAGTTCACCGTGGACCAGTAGATGCCAGACGTCCTCGAACCCGCGGGTCTGCGCGAGTTCGACGGCCGAGTACTGGCGGTAGTGGTAGAAGCCCTCCCGCCCCCTGACGTCGCCCAGCGTGGTGTCGGTGACGACGACGCCCGAGAGTCCCCTCGGTATGTCGACAGGGGTGATGGGCGGTGCGGTCGTTGCCCGGTTGTTCGGCATGCTTTCCTCCCTGAACTTGATGCGACTGTCCATGCTTGACTCAATCCCTGTCAATATTGATTGAATCAATATACTGATACATAGATCGATGCACAGATACGGTGGCGTCCATGAGGGATCGAGAACCGGCAGGGTTGACACGCGAAGGCCACGGAGGCCACGAAGACCCCCGAGGCCACGAAGGTCGGCGGCTCAGCACCCGGGAGACCGCCGAGCTGCTCGGCGTGAAGCCCGAGACCGTGTACGCGTACGTGAGCCGCGGTCAGCTCAGCAGCCGCCGCGACCCCGGAGGTCGCGGCAGCACCTTCGACGCCAAGGAGGTGGCGGCGCTGGCTCGGCGCAACAGACGTGGGTCCAGCGGGAGTTCGAACACCGGCGGCGAGCTGTCCGTCCGTACCCACATCACTCTCATCGACAAGGACCGGTACTACTACCGAGGCGTCGACGCGACCGAGCTGGCCGCGCGTCACTCCTACGAAGAGATCGCCGAATGGCTGTGGACCGGAGAGCTGCGCCCCGGCGTCACGTTCACCGCCCCGGAGGCGTCCGTCACCGCCGCCCGCCGCGCCGTGGACGCGCTGCCCGAGCACAGCGGCCCCACGGACCGGCTCCGGGTCGCCGCGATCGCCGCCTCGGCCGCCGATCCACTGCGCTTCGACCTCTCGGAGAGCGCCGTCCTCGGCACCGCGCGCACCCTCATCCCCACCCTCGTCGCCGCCCTCCCGCCCCTGCGTCACGACCACCGCGACGAAGGCCCGCTGGCCCACCGGCTGTGGGGACGCCTTACCGGCCGGACTCCCGACGAGGCGTCACTTCGAGTGCTGGACACGGCACTCGGCCTGCTCGTCGACCACGACCTGGCCGCCTCGACGCTCGCGGTGCGGGTCGCCGCCTCGGCGCGGGCACACCCGTACGCCGCCGTCTCGGCGGGCCTCGGCGTGCTCGAAGGCCCGCTGCACGGCGCGGCCAGCGGTCTCGCCCACCGGCTGCTCCTCGACGTCCTCGACCAGGGCACCGCGGCTCCCGTGGTCGCCGACGAGCTGCGCGCCGGACGCCGTGTCCCCGGGCTCGGCCACCGGCTCTACCCCGGCGAGGACCCGCGCGCGCGTGCCCTGTTCGTCCTCCTGGAGGAGGTCCCGGGCGCGGCGCCCGCCTTGGCGGCGGCCCAGGACATCGTGACCACCACCGCCCGGCACACTCCCCTGCACGCCAATGTCGACCTGGCGCTGGCCGTCCTCACGGTCTCCTCCGGCATGTCCGCCTCCGCCGGGGAGACGGTCTTCGCCGTCGCGCGAACAGCGGGATGGATCGCCCACACCCTGGAGGAGTACGAGGAACGCCCGCTTCGCATGCGCCCGAGTGGCCACTACGTAGGGGCGCGGCCGCCGCAGCCACTCCCCGAGTGAGCCCCGGAGCGCCCCACAGCGCTCCGAATGCGCCCAAAGTGCGCCCCCATACGCACGGTCGGAAGTCTCCCTGGGCGAAGTCAGGTTAGGCTCACCTCTGTGAGTACGTGCACGACCGTGTCCCGGGACCTCGACGAGCCCCTCGCGGGGACCGCGGCGACCGCGAGGACATGGCTGCTCCTCGAACAGCCGGGCCCCTGGGGTGCCAAGGCGCTCACGTCGAGCCACCTGGACCCGGCGCTCGGCCGCGCACTCGAGGCCGCGGCCCAGGACACCGGGGTGCGGATCGCACTCATCCGCCGCCCCGGGCGGCACGCCGACTGCGGTACGCCCGCCGAGCGCCAGGTGTACGCGGCTCACACCGCCCCGGGCAACGTGTGGCTGCACAGCGCCACGACGTGCGCTCCCGAGCGGTTGCTCGACCTGGACTTCACCGCGCTCGGCACGGGAGACCCGCGCACCTTCGACACGGCGCTCCAGGGTCGGCGCCACACGGGCGACCCGCTCGCGCTCGTCTGCACCAACGGCAAGCGCGACCGCTGCTGCGCACTCCTGGGCCGGCCCCTCGCGGCGGAACTCGCCGCCTCGGGCGTGGCGGGCGCGTGGGAGGTCACCCACCTCGGCGGTCACCGCTTCTCGCCCACCCTGCTCGTCCTGCCGTTCGGCTACGCCTATGGGCGGGCCGAGGCCCACGCGGTCAAGGAGATCCTCCAGGGCGTACGGCAGGGCCGCGTCGTCACGGAGGGCTGCCGTGGCAACTCGGCGTGGGAGCGGCCCGGGCAGGCGGCGGAGCTGGCCGTGCGCAGGGCCTGCGGAGAGCACGCCGCGGAAGCCCTCGGCGTCGTGCGCACGGACGGCGCGGCGCCGCGCTGGGAGGTGACCGTCGCCCACACCGACGGGCGCCTGTGGCGCGTCATCGTCGCGCAGGGCGCCTCACTGCCGCCCCGCCCGGAGAGCTGCGGTTCGGCACTGGGTTCCCCGGCCCGGATGGACGTGGTGGCCGTACGGGAGATGCCCCGGGCCGCGATCCCCATGGCCTGTTGACCGAAGCTCCTGAACGGGCCGGCCCATACCCGCCGACCACGGCTTCCCCACACGCCGCTCAAGAGATCCACGCCACACTCCCTTCGGCGCGGCGCGCGCTCCCCCGTACCGTCATGGGTATGAGCCCCACTCCCCCCGCACGACGACTGCGCCTCGGTCTGCCGCGGCGGGCGTTCTCACAGGTGCTGCTGATGCAGGTGGCGATAGCCGCCGGGGTCGCCGTGCTCGTGACCGGGCTGTTCCTCGCCCCGCTCAGCGCCCAGCTCGACGACGAGGCCATGCGCCGGGCGCTCGCGATCGCGCAGACCACGGCGGCCCAGCCGCAGATCGCCAGGGACCTGCAGACGACCCTGCCGTCCGTGAAGGGCCCCGTACAGGTCGCCGCGGAACGGATCCGCAAGGCCAGCGGGGCCGAGTACGTCGTGGTGATGAACACGCACTGGGTGCGCTGGTCGCACAAGGACACCTCACAGATCGGCGAGGTCGTCTCGACCAGCCCCAGGAAGGCCCTGGCCGGCAAGGACGTCATGGAGATCGACACCGGCACGCTGGGGCGCTCGGCCCGCGGCAAGGTACCGCTGCGCGACGCCGACGGGCACATCATCGGCGCGGTCTCGGTGGGCATCAAGTACGACAGTGTGCGCGCCCGGCTGATCCACGCGATCCCGGAACTCCTCGCGTACGCGGGCGGGGCGCTGGCCGTCGGCGCGTTCGCCGCGTACCTGCTCTCCCGACGGGTCCAGCGGCAGACCCGTGACCTGGCCTTCTCCGACATCTCGGCGTTGCTCGCGGAGCGCGAGGCGATGCTGCACGGCATTCGGGAGGGCGTCATCGCCCTGGACCGTGCCGGCCGCGTACGGCTCCTCAACGACGAGGCGCAGCGCCTGCTCGGGCTCGACGCGCAGGCCATCGGCCGGCCGCTCGACGACGCGCTCGGGCCGGGCCGCACGACCGATGTGCTGGCCGGACGGGTCACCGGCACGGATCTGCTGACGGTGCGCGGTCAGCGCGTCCTGGTCGCCAACCGCATGCCGACCGACGACGGCGGCGCCGTGGCCACCCTGCGCGACCGCACGGAACTGGAGCAGCTGGGCCGTGAACTCGACTCGACCCGCGGTCTGATCGACGCCCTGCGCGCGCAGGACCACGAGCACGCCAACCGGATGCACACGGTCCTGGGGCTGCTCGAGCTGGAGATGTACGACGACGCCGTGGAGTTCGTCGGCGAGGTGGTCGGCGACCACAGGGTCACCGCGGAGCAGGTCACCGAGAAGATCCACGATCCGCTGCTGGCCGCCCTGCTGGTCGGCAAGGCCACGGTGGCGGCCGAGCGCGGGGTGGCGCTCTGGGTCGCGGACGGTACCCGGCTGCCCGACCGGCTGGTCGACCCGCGGGGGCTGGTCACCGTCGTGGGCAACCTGGTCGACAACGCACTCGACGCCGTCGCGGGCACCCCGCACGCGCGTGTGGAGGTCGAATTGCGCGCCGAGGGACGCACGGCCGTACTGCGCGTACGGGACACCGGGCCCGGAATTCCGGCGGAGCGGCGAGAGCTGATCTTCACGGACGGGTGGTCCACCAAGAAGCCACCCGCGCACGGCAAACGCGGACTCGGGCTCTCCCTGGTGCGCCGGCTCGCCGAGCGGCAAGGAGGCAGCGCGGAGGCGGCGGAGGCCGACGGAGGGGGCGCGCAGTTCACGGTCGTACTGCCGGAAGCGCTCACGGAGGCCGGTCTCGGGTCGGCGGAAGGTCCCATGTTGGCGGAAGGTCTCGTGCCGACAGAAGGCCTCGTGCCGGGCCCGGAGGGCGAACCCGGCCGCGGGCCCGCACCGGAACTCGTACGACAGCCGGACGCGTTCTCCAAGGACACCACCGGCGCCACCGCCGCCACGACCGCCGAGGAGGAGTCGCGATGATCGAAGTCCTGGTCGTGGACGACGACACGCGGGTCGCGCGGGTCAACGCCGCGTACGTCGACAAGGTGCCGGGCTTCCGTGCCGCCGGCGAGGCGCACAGCGCCGCCGAGGCGCTGCACCGGATGGAGACCCTGCCCCACCTGGACCTGGTCCTCATGGACCACTACCTGCCCGACGAGACGGGCCTCGCGGTCGTCCAGGAGATGCGGCGGCGCGGCCACCAGACCGACGTCATCATGGTGACCGCGGCCCGCGACATCTCGACCGTCCAGGCGGCCATGCGGCAGGGCGCCCTCCAGTACCTGGTCAAGCCGTTCGCCTTCGCGGGCCTGCGCGCCAAGCTGGAGGCGTACGCGGATCTGCGCCGCACACTCGACGGCGGCGGCGAGGCCGAACAGGCCCAGGTGGACCGGATTTTCGGCGCCCTGTCGGCGAGTGCGGAGCCGAACCTGCCCAAAGGACACTCCCCCACGACCGCGGAGCTCGTCCGGCGGGCCCTGGTGACCGCCGAGGGGCCGCTGTCGGCCCAGGAGATCGCCGAGGAGACCGGGCTGAGCCGCCAGACCGCCCAGCGCTATCTGAAGCTCCTGGAGCGCACGGGACGGGCCAGGCTGACCCTCAAATACGGCGACGCGGGCCGCCCGGAGCATCGCTACGTCTGGGCGACCCGCGCCTGAGGGCACGGCCGAAGAGGGGGAGGTCCTGAAGAGGCGGCCACGGGGCGGGGGAAGAGGCCGCGCCCCGCTCCGGGCCCGCGGCGGCCTTAGCCAGTGACGGCCTTCTTCACGAACTCCGTGGTGTACGTCTTGCTCAGGTCCACCTTGGCGTTCTTGATGTTGGGGTTGAACGCCTTGAGCACCTTCTCGACGGTCGCAGGGCCGTCCACGGGCATCACGCCGTCCTTGGTGAACATCGGCAGCGTGCTCTGGATGGCGGTCGCGTAGAGCGTCTTGTTGCCCTGGGAGTAGTCGGCGGGCATCTTGGCGGCGATCTCGGAGGCGCTGTGCGTGGACATCCACTTGAGGGTCTTCACGAAGGCGTTGGCCAGCTTCTGGACCGTCTCCTTGTGGCCGTTCACCCAGTCCGTCTGCATGTAGAGGCTGGACGAGGGATACGGCCCGCCGAGCGCCTCCTGCGATCCGCTCGGCGTACGCATGTCGATGAGCACCTTGCCGAGGCCCTTCTGCAGGACCGTGGCGACGGTCGGGTCCGTCGTCATGCCGCCGTCGATGGCCCCCTTCTGGAGCGCCGAGACGAAGGTCGGACCCGCGCCCACGGCGACCGGCGCGAACTCGCTGACCTTCACACCGTTCTTGACCGCGAGGTACTTGGTGAGGAAGTCGGTGGAGGAACCGAGCCCCGTGACGCCGAGCTTCTTGCCCTTGAAGTCCTTGGGCGAGGTGAGGTCGTCCGCGCGCTTGTTGGAGACGATCTCCACCTCACCGGGCGCGTGCGAGAACTGCACGACGGACTCCACGGCCTTGCCCTTGGTCTGCAGGTCGAGAGTGTGGTCGTAGAAGCCGACGGCGCCCTGGACCTGTCCCGACACGAGTGCGGTCTCCGCCTGCACACCGGCCGGCTCACTCAGGAGTTCGACATTCAAACCCTCGTCGTTGAAGTAGCCGAGCCGCTGCGTAAGCATCGCCGGCATGTAGATGACCTTGTCCAGGCCACCGACCATGATCTTGACGTGCTCCCCCTTGCCGCCGCCCCCGTTGCTGCCGGAGTCGGCGGTGGTGGAGGCCGCGTCGTTGGCGCAGGCGGTGAGCGAGGAGAGGGCGAGCAGACCGGCGGCTGCCAGCGCGGAGTATCTGGCGGTCTTGCGCATGATGGGTCACGTCCTTGTGAGAGGGCAGTGCGGGAAAAGGGGTGCCCTGGAGAGCGCTGAGCGAAAAAGGGGGCACCCTGGAGAGCGCTGAGAGGAGATCGGGCGCCCAGAAGAGCTCCGAGAGGAACTCCGGCTCCGTGGGCGGGTGTTGTCGTCCGCCGATCAGCTCTCGGAGTCCGACGGCTTCCAGCGGAAGATGCGGCGCTCGGCGAAGGTGAGCAACCCTTCGGCCAGCAGGGCGACGACGGCGAGGATGACCATCGCGGCGTACACACCGGCCGCGTTGAAGGTGCCCTGGGACTGCGCGACGAGCAGGCCGATGCCCTTGGTGGCGCCGATGTACTCGCCGACGATCGCACCGATGAGGGCGAAGCCGAAGCTGACGTGGAGGCTGGTGAAGATCCACGAGGTGGCGGAGGGGATGACGACCTGGAGCGTCACCCGGCGGTCGCTCGCCCCCAGGATCCGGGCGTTGGCGACGAGGTTGCGGTCGACCTCACGGGCGCCTTGGAACGCGTTGAAGAAGACCGGGAAGAAGACCAGGACCACGGCCGAGGCGACCTTGGAGGCCGGCCCGAGCCCGAACCAGATCACGAAGATCGGCGCCAGGACGATCCTGGGTATGGAGTTGAGCACCTTGATGTATGGACCAAGGACATCGGCGAGGAAGGCGATGCGGCCCAGCGCGATACCGAAGACCACGCCGGCCACGACTCCGATGACCCAGCCGAGCAGTGCCTCCTGGAGCGTGTACCAGACCTGCTCGCCGAGTGAGCCGAGCGCCGTCCCGTGGGTCACCCAGGTGTAGACCTGGTCCCAGATCTTCGACGGCATGGAGAAGTTGAACGGGTCGATGATCTTGGCGCGTGCGAACACCTCCCACAGGCCGAGCACGGCGACCAGGAGCACCGCACGGGCGACGGCGACGATCATCCTGCGTCGACGGGCGGCACGGGCACGGGAGTGGGCGCGTCCCGGCTTGGCGGGCTCGGTGGCGGTCGCCGCGACGACGGTCTCGGGCATGACGTCAGGCGACATTCGCGGCGCCCCTCTCTCGGGTGATGCGGACCTCTTCACCGAGGGACTCCCAGATCTCGCGGTAGATCTCGATGAACCGCGGCTCCAGGCGCACCGATTCGACCTTGCGCGGCCTCGGCAGATCGATGTCGAAGACCTGCTTCACGGTGGCGGGGCCCGCGGTCATCACGACGACCTTGTCGGCGAGCGCGATGGACTCCTCCAGGTCATGGGTGACGAAGACGACCGAGGCACCCGTGCCCTCCCACAGCTCCAGCAGCTCGTCCGACATCAGGGCCCTGGTCTGCACGTCGAGCGCCGAGAACGGCTCGTCCATCAGCAGGATCTCGGGGTCGTTGACGAAGGTCGCGGCGAGGGCGACGCGCTTGCGCTGACCGCCGGAGAGTTGGTGCGGGTAGCGGTCCTCGAAGGCCGACAGACCGACCCTGGCCAGCCATTCGCGGGCCCGCTGCTTGGCCTCCGTCTTCGGCACACCGCGAAATCGCGGGCCCGCCATGACGTTGGACAGGACCGTGCGCCAGGGGAAGGTGGCGTCCTGCTGGAAGACGAAACCGACCTTGTCGCCGACGCCCGCGACCGGCTCACCGGCCACCAGGACCTCGCCCTCGGTGGGCTCCTCCAGACCGCTCACCAAGGTCAGGGTGGTGGACTTCCCGCAGCCGGTGGGGCCGACGACCGCCACGAACTCGCCACGGCCGATGGTCAGATCGAGCTCCCTGACCGCCGTGTGCAGACCCCCTGACGGGGTCTTGAAGATCTTGCTCGCGCCCCGCAGCTCAATGGCGGGGCTGGTGTCTGCGCTCATGGCCCGGGACCGTAGATGTGGCGCGGGCCACAGCATCAGTCTTCTGGGCGCAAGGCCTTCTTATGCTTGCAAGAGTCTGTTGTGCTCGTTTTGCTCGCGCTACAACAGCGGAGCCGAAACACGGGCTTAACGCTCGCCAGGCCTTGAGAGAAAGAGGCCCGATGATTGACGTCCTGGTCGTGGACGACGACTTCCGCGTCGCTGAGATCAACGCGAAGTACGTGGGGAAGGTTCCCGGATTCCGGGTGGCCGCCCGCGCGCACAGCGCTGCCCAGGCCCTGGCCGCCGTGGAGCGCGCGCCCGTCGACCTGGTACTGCTCGACCACTATCTGCCCGATCAGACGGGCCTCGAACTGGTACACCGCATGCGCGAACGCGGCCACGGCACCGACGTCATCATGATCACCGCGGCCAGCGATGTGACAACCGTGCAGGCCGCGATGCGCCTGGGCGCCCTGCACTATCTGGTCAAGCCGTTCACCTTCGCCGCGCTGCGCACCCGCCTCGACTCGTACGCGGCCCTGCGGCGCACCGTCGACCGGGTCGGCGGGCGCGGCGTGGCGGGTCAGGAGCAGGTCGACCGGATCTTCAGCGCCCTGCGCACCACGCCCGTCCCGTCGTCGCCGGGGCTGCCCAGCGGCCACTCGGAACCCACCACGGACCTGATCTGCGGTGTCCTCCACCGCGCGAGCCAGCCGCTGTCGGCCCACGAGGTCGCGGCCGAGACCGGGCTCAGCCGCTCCACCGCCCAACGCTATCTGCGCCACCTCGAACAGGCGGGACGGCTGCGCCTCTCGCTCAAGTACGGCGACACTGGCCGCCCGGAACACCGGTACGCCTGGCTGGCGCCCTAAGTCCTGTCGTCGCATTCCCGTCTGCCCCACGTCGAGCCCATGGCTGGCACCCACCCGGCGCACTCCGTACGTCGCTGGGCCGTACGTCGCCGGGGGGCGCCCCCGCTCGCTGGGGGGCGCCCCCCGGACACTCACCTGAGGCCGCCTCAGACCGCCCCAGCTCCTGTCAGCGAGCGCACCTCGGTCTCCGCGTGCTTGGCCTCGTCCGGGGGCTCCGCGGACGTGACCGTGCCCAGCCAGCCCGCCAGGAAGCCGAGCGGAATCGACACCAGGCCGGGGTTCTGCAACGGGAAGTACTGGAAGTCCACGCTCGGGAACAGCGAATCGGGACTCCCCGACACCACCGGCGACAGCAGGACGAGCAGCAGCGCGGGTACCAGGCCCCCGTACACGGCCCAGACGGCGCCGCGGGTCGTGAAACTCCGCCAGAACAGCGAGTACAACAGCACCGGCAGGTTCGCGGACGCGGCGACCGCGAAGGCAAGGCCCACCAGGAAGGCCACGTTCAGGTCGCGGGCCAGCAGCCCGAGCGCGATCGCGACCACCCCGATGCCCACCGCCGCCGTACGCGCCACGGCGACCTCGCTGCGGGGCTTCGCATGCCGACGGCGCAGCGAGGCATAGAGGTCGTGGGCCACGGACGCCGAGGACGCCAGGGTGATCCCGGCGACGACCGCGAGGATCGTTGCGAAGGCAATGGCCGCGACGACGGCAAAAAGAACCGTTCCTCCCGCAGAGTTCGCGCCGCCGCCCAGATCAAGCGCGAGCAGCGGAACCGCCGTGTTGCCCGCCGCGTTCGCTCCCCGCACCGCCTCCGGGCCGACGATCGCCGCCGCGCCGAAGCCCAGCACGATCGTCATCAGGTAGAAACCCCCCATGAGCCCGATCGACCAGACCACCGAGCGCCGCGCGGCCCGTGCGGTGGGCACGGTGTAGAAACGCGACAGGATGTGCGGCAGCCCGGCCGTTCCGAGCACCAGCGCGAGCCCCAGGCTGATGAAGTCGAAGCGCGCCGTCCAGTCCCCGCCGTACTTCAACCCGGGTGCGAGAAACGCGTCACCGTGCCCGCTGCGCTCCGCCGCCGAACGCAGCAACTCGTTCACGTCCCCGTGGAACCGCACCAGGACGAGCACGGTCAAGGCGATGGAACCGCTCAGCAACAGGACCGCCTTGACGATCTGAATCCACGTGGTGGCCCGCATCCCTCCCAGCGACACATAGATCACCATGAGCGCGCCGACGCCGACCACCGTCCAGTTCCGCGCGGCCTCGCTCGAGCCTCCCAGCAGCAGCGCGACCAGGCTGCCCGCCCCGACCATCTGCGCCACCAGATACAGAACGGACACGGTCACCGAGGAGGTTCCCGCCGCGATCCGCACCGGCCGTTCGTTCATCCGGGCCGCGACAACGTCGGCGAGCGTGAACCGCCCGCAGTTGCGCACCAGTTCGGCTACCAGGAACAGGACGACCAGCCAAGCGACGAGAAACCCGACGACGTACAGCAGCCCGTCGTAGCCGTAGAGCGAGATGAGCCCGGTGACCCCCAGGAACGACGCCGCCGACATGTAGTCGCCCGAAATGGCAAAACCATTCTCCATCGGCGAGAACAACCGGCCGCCTGCATAGAACTCCTCGGCCGACCCGTGCCGGTTGCGACTTACCCACGTCGTGATCCCCAGCGTCACGGCCACGAACGCGCTGAACAGCAGCAGCGCGAGCGTCTGATGGTTACCGGTCACCGCTCACCGCCTCTGACGCTCCGGGTCAGCTCCTGGGTGTCCCAACGCAGATCGAGCGCGGCCCGGTCCCTGCGCAGCCGCGCATGCCGCGCGTACGCCCAGGTGAGCAGAAACGTGCTGAGGAACTGCCCGAGCCCCGCCACCATCGCCACGTTCACCGCGCCGGCGACGGGCCGGGCCATGAACCCGGGCGCCGTCGTCGCCGTCACCACATAGCCCACGTACCAGGTGAAGAACACGGCGACGCCCGGCACCACGAACCTCCGGTACCGGCTGCGCACCTCCTGGAAGGCCGCGCTGCGCTGCACCTCCAGATAGACGTCGGCCGTCCCCCCCGTGCGGCCTTCGTGCTCCAGGCGCGCGGACGGCACGGTGGGAGCGGGCGCGCCCGTGCCGTCCAACTCACCCCAGCCGGAGGCGAGCGCGTCGTACCAGGGGTCATCGAACCGGACCTCCCCGGTATCGCGACCGTCGTGCTTCTCCACCGAACTCTCCTTGTCCGCGACCCTTTTTCGGTCGCGTGCCCAAGGATGGACAGATCGGGAAGATCCCGGACTCTTCTCTCCGCGCTCTTCACCCCATCAGGTGACTCATCGCGTCGGTGGCCGTACGAGACCCTTCCCAAAGGCGTACCGCACCGCCTGAGCACGGTCCTTGAGGCCCGTCTTGGCGAAGAGGTTGTTGATGTGGGTCTTCACGGTGGCGGTGGAGACATGCAGCCTGCGAGCGATCTCCTGGTTGGTGAGGCCCTCGGCGATCAGCAGCAGCACCTCGGTCTCCCGCGTGGTGAGCCCATCGGGCGGCTCCACGGGCACATCGGCCGCGGGCGCCGGCTCCGACAGCCGTTCCAGCAGTCGCCGTTGGATACTCGGCGAGAGTCCGGCGTCCCCCGACAGCACGCTCTCCACCGCGCGCACGATCTCGTCACCGCCCGCGTCCTTGGTGAGATAGCCACGGGCTCCCGCTCTGAGCGCGGGGAACAGCGACTCGTCGTCCGCGTACGTGGTGAGCACGACGACCTGTGTCCCCGGATGCTCGGCGCGAATGCGCCGGGTCGCCTCCACGCCGTCGCAGCGCGGCATGCGCAGGTCCATCAGCACGACGTCCGGGGCGAGCTCGGCCACAAGTGCCACGGCCTCGTGGCCGTCCCCGGCCGCACCCACGACCTCGATCCCCGGCAGCAGGCCCAGCAGCATCACAATGCCTTCGCGCACCACGGTCTGGTCGTCCGCCACCACGACCCGAGCCGGCTTCCTGGTCTCCTCCTCCGTCATACGGGCACCCTCAGCGTCACCACGAACCCCTCCTCGTCCGGCCCCGCCTCCAACGAGCCGCCCAGCAGCTCGGCACGCTCCCGCATGCCCAGCAGACCGTACCCGGCACCCGCACCGCTGAGTTCGCCCGGCGGTCCTCCCGAGTCCCGTACGCCCAGGGTCACTTCGTGCTCGCCGTACTCGAGCCGCATATGGACCTTGGCGCCCGGCGCATGCTTGCGGACGTTCGTCAGGGCTTCCTGCGCCACCCTGCGCACCGCCTGCGATGCCTCGGCGGGCAGCGGCTGCCGTTCACCCGCGACGGTGATGTCGGCGCCGTCCGCCGTGGCGACCAGCTCGCTCAGGAAGTCCTCCACCGGGGACATCTCCCCCCGAAGGGCGGAGAGCGCCTGCCGGGTCTCGGCCAGCCCCTCACGGGCCATCCCACGTGCAGCCACCACCCGCTCGAGGATCTGCTCCCGGTCGGCACCCCGCTCGATCAGCAGCCGGGCCGCCTCCAGATGCACCATCTGCGCCGAGAGACTGTGCGCCAGGACGTCGTGGATCTCCCGCGCGATCCTGGCCCGCTCCGCGAGCGCCGCGGACTCCGCCTCGGCCACACGAGCCGCCCGTTCCTGAGCGAGCAACCGCTGGGCACTGCCGCGGGCCTCCGCGTCGAGACGCAGCACGTATCCGGCCAGGGCCAGACCCCCCGCGGTGGCCGCCGTGGTCAGCCAGACGTCGTTGTTGACCGCCGCGAACGCGCCCAGTGCCACGGAGGCGGCAGGCAGTGCCGCCGCGAGAGGCAGCCTCTCTGTGGCGCTGACGGCGCACCCGCACCACAGAACGATGGCCGGCACCCGGAAGCCCGTGCTCACTCCCACCGTCGCGATCGCGAGCAGCAGGGCAAACAGTGCCAGAGACGGCAGCAAACGGTGTTCGAGCGTGGTCCGCCAGAAGGCCCACGCCGCCAGCCCGCAGACGAGGACCCCCAAAACGCCCGCCGCGATCTTCCAGGCGCCCAGATGACCGCTCGTGAAGGTCGTCCACAGGAGCAGGCCGAGGGCGAAGAGGCGCGCGGCCCAGGCGAGCGCGCGCCTGGGCTTGGCCACTCCGGCTCGGGACAGCGCCTCGCGGGAGGGCCAGCGCTTCAAGGCGTTCTCCGTCACACGCGCTCCTTCCACGAGCCCTGGGGCACGTCGTCACCGTACGCCGTCGCCTGCGCGACGGCCGGGTGCAGAGACTGAGAGCGCCAGGCCAGAATCCCGGAGCGGACCAGCAGAGTGGCCGCGAGGGCGAGCAGCAGGGCGGAGCTGTCCTGATGGACGCCCAGCAGGGTGCCGATGCCGAACAGCCCCAGGCGCAGGGCTATGCCCACACCCCAGACAGCCGCGCTGGCCTTGGTGCTCTTGCTCCACAGCGAACCATCCGGCTCCGCCCATATCCGTGTCGTCCACCCCCACGCGGCTCCGATGGCCAGCCCGATGAACAGCTCCGTCCCCAGCAGCAGAATCGCCTCGGTCCGATGGTGGATGTCGATCAGGCCCGGCTCACGCAGAGCGATCACGGCCAGGACGGCGGGCACGATCCACCAGCGCCTGTCCGTGCTGATCCTGCGCGTACGGAACTGGCGCGCGACGACCAGCACAACAACGGCGAGGATCACCAAGGCATTGACGAGCCCGGACATCACGACCTCCGTGGGCGAGGAAGAACGGGTCCCGACAGCGAGCGCTGTCGACGCCTTCGACGCTACGGAAATCGGCAGCTCAGCAGATCGGAGCCGGGGTGGATCGCGGGTGGATCCACACCCACCCCGCCCCTCCACCCACGGGTGGAGCCCCCACGGCCCGCACCCGCCAACCGCGCTCCTCGCCCCCGCCGCCGCTGCCCGTTACCCGTCCCATCCCTGGGGGCTGCGCCCCCCCAGACCCCCCTGTCGGCCTGAACGGCCTCGTCGTCAAACGCCGGACGGGCTGAAGGACGCACGCCAACCCTTCTCACGGGCGCGGGAAACGGCACGCCGCCCAGCCCCACCCACCCGCAGCCGGGCCTCCCACGGAAGGGCCCGTGGCGGTGCGTGGCAAGCGCGTCGCTTACGCCCGGATCGAGCAGCGGCTCCCTTGCCCGGCCCGCGTCCGATCCGGCGGCGACGGGCTCGACGTACCGCCACGGCCCCGACCCACCACAGCCACCCGGCACCGCCGGCGCAGCGCCTACGCGTCGATACGCGACCGATCCAGCGTCGCCGCAGAGCTGGAGATGAACTCCTTACGAGGAGCGACATCGTTCCCCATCAGCAGGTCGAAGACCTGCTCGGATGCCTCCAGGTCGGAGATGTTGATCCGCCGCAGCGTCCGGTGGCGCGGGTCCATCGTCGTTTCCGCCAGCTGATCGGCGTCCATCTCGCCAAGACCCTTGTAACGCTGGATCGAGTCCTTGTAGCGCACGTTCTTGCGCTGCAGCTCCAGCAGCGTCTCGCGCAGCTCACGGTCCGAGTACGTGTAGACGTACTTGTCCTGGCCCTTCTTGGGCTGACTCAGCTCGATGCGGTGCAGCGGCGGCACCGCCGCGAACACCCGCCCCGCCTCGACCATAGGCCGCATGTACCGCTGGAACAGCGTCAGCAGCAGAATCCGGATGTGCGCGCCGTCGACGTCGGCGTCGACGAGCAGGATGATCTTCCCGTACCGCGCCGCGTCGATGTCGAACGTCCGCCCGGACCCGGCCCCTATGACCTGGATGATCGCGCCGCACTCGGCGTTCTTGAGCATGTCCGTGACGGACGCCTTCTGGACGTTGAGGATCTTGCCGCGAATCGGCAGCAGCGCCTGGAACTCGGAGTTCCGGGCCAGCTTGGCGGTGCCGAGCGCGGAGTCTCCCTCGACGATGAACAGCTCGCTGCGCTCGACGTCGTCGCTGCGGCAGTCCGCGAGCTTGGCGGGCAGCGAGGAGGACTCGAGGGCGGTCTTCCGACGCTGAGCGTCCTTGTGCTGGCGGGCCGCGATCCGCGTACGCGCGGCAGCGACGGCCTTCTCCATCACGACCCGGGCCTGCGCGGCCGCGTCCCGCTTCGTGGTGGTCAGGAAGGCCTTGAGTTCGTTGGAGACCACGTTCGTCACGATCCGGCGGGCCGCCGAGGTACCGAGGACCTCCTTGGTCTGGCCCTCGAACTGCGGCTCCGCGAGGCGCACGGTGACGACGGCGGTCAGGCCCTCCAGGGCGTCGTCCTTGACGATGTCGTCCTCGGCGACCCGCAGCAGCTTCTTGGCCCGCAGCACCTCGTTCATCGTCTTGGCGACGGCCTGCTCGAAACCGGCGACGTGGGTGCCGCCCTTGGGCGTGGCGATGATGTTCACGAACGACTTGAGGTTCGTGTCGTAGCCGGTGCCCCAGCGCAGCGCCACATCGACGCCCAGCTCACGGGTGACCTCGGTGGGCGTCATCTGCCCATGGTCGTCGAGGACCGGGACGGTCTCCTTGAAGGTGCCCTGCCCGGAGAAGCGGAGGACGTCGCATACGGGCTTGTCGGTGGCCAGGTACTCGCAGAACTCGCTGATGCCGCCGTCGAAGCGGAAGGACTCCTCGCCCTTGCTGCCGCCCTCGCCGAGCCCGTATTCGTCACGGACGACGATGGTCAGACCGGGCACCAGGAACGCGGTCTGGCGGGCGCGCTGGTGCAGGTTCTCCAGGGAGAGCTTGGCGTCCTTGAGGAAGATCTGTCGGTCGGCCCAGTAGCGCACGCGCGTGCCGGTGCGGGTCTTGGGGATCCGCTTCAGCTTGCGCAGCCCGCTGGTCGCATCGAAGGCGGCCTCGGGACCGTCCGCCTTGAACGCTCCCGGGGTGCCGCGACGGAAGCTCACCGCGTGGGTGTGGCCGCCACGGTCCACCTCGACGTCCAGACGGGCGGAGAGCGCGTTCACCACGGAGGCACCCACGCCGTGCAGACCGCCGGAGGCCGCGTACGAACCGCCTCCGAACTTGCCGCCCGCGTGCAGCTTGGTCATCACGACCTCGACGCCCGACATGCCGGTCTTGGGCTCCACGTCGACCGGGATGCCGCGGCCGTTGTCCCGCACCTCCACCGAGGCGTCGTCGTGCAGGATCACGTCGATGTGGTCACAGTAGCCCCCGAGGGCCTCATCCACGGAGTTGTCGATGATCTCCCACAGGCAGTGCATGAGACCGCGGCTGTCGGTCGAGCCGATGTACATGCCGGGGCGCTTGCGTACGGCCTCGAGCCCCTCGAGGACGAGCAGGTGCCGCGCGGTGTAGTTGGAACCGTCCCGGTCTGCTCCGGTCAGCAACGCTGTGGACGGCACGGACGTGTCGGCGGTCACGCGGTTCGCTCCTCGCTGAATTTCAGATGGGACCCTTTTGGGTAAGGGGCCGGCTTCGGTCTCCGGTCAGAGGGTACCGAGGCCTGGTAGAGCCGTTGTAACGCCACCCTCGCATGAACTCAGACTAGTCCAGGCTCGCATGAGTGTTCGATCCCTCGATGGAGTGAAGTACATATCACGTTCCCTTCCAGGCATGAACCATTTAGGCTCCGGGCACGTCCTCATGAACAACCGGCAAGCCAGCCGGGGAGGACTGACCCTGACAGACAGCGCGAACCCGTAAGACACAAAGACACGTAATACGGCTCATTCGCCGCCACCCGGCAGCAGACAGCCGCCCCGGAAGAATTTTTCGAGGAAAAGCCACGAGCGGGAACGTTTTCGGCCTGGTTGGATGTTGACCCTGGTACGACAGCTCGTCGAGCTAGAGAAGAGGCGACGTGACTACTGTTCTGACCCCCGCGAGCCCGCTGACGGCCGCTGACCGCTGCGACCGTTGCGGCGCCCAGGCATATCTGCGCGTCGTCCTCCTCAGCGGCGGTGAACTGCTCTTCTGCGCCCACCACGGGCGTAAGTTCGAGCCGGAACTCAAGAAGATCGCCGCTGAGATACAGGACGAGACGGAGCGACTGACGTCGGTCCCGGCAACGTCCAACGACGAAGAACGCTGACACTTCGCGTCAACGACGACGAGCCAGCTCTGGCAATAGGCCGGTGTACGGGCGGTCACCCTGCTACTCGGGGTGGCCGCCCGTATGCGTACCGCTTCCCGGCGGTGCGGTGCACCCACCAGAGCCCGTGGGGGGGGGGGGGGGGGGGGGGGGGGGCGGGGGGGGGGGGGGGGCCCCGCGCCGCGGGCGCGGGGGGGGGGGGGGGGGGGGGCGCGCCCCCCCCCCCCCCCCCCCCGCCCCCCCCCCG
>NZ_JBIVXA010000004.1:0-542781 GCF_044768965.1 Streptomyces sp. NPDC090798 | reverse complement strand
TGGCACTCGTCGCCGCCCGAGGGGAAGTCGCCGAAGTAGTCGACGACGTCCTCGGGCCACTGGTTCGCCTCCGCCAGCAGCACCGTGTCCGGATACTGGGAGTCGATCTCCTTGCGCACCCTTTTCAGGAACAGGTGCGTGGCGGGGAGGTTTTCGCAGTCGGTTCCCTCGACCTGGTAGAGATACGGCACCGCGTCGAGGCGGAACCCGTCGATGCCGAGGTCGAGCCAGAAACGGAGGGCCGCGAGGATCTCCTCCTGGACGGCCGGGTTCTCGTAGTTGAGGTCGGGCTGGTGGGAGAAGAAGCGGTGCCAGAAGTACTGCTTGCGGACCGGGTCGAAGGTCCAGTTGGAGGCCTCGGTGTCGACGAAGATGATCCGGGCGTCCTCGTACTGTTTGTCGTCGTCGGCCCAGACGTAGTAGTCGCCGTAGGGCCCGTCGGGGTTCGAGCGGGATTCCTGGAACCACGGGTGCTGGTCGCTGGTGTGGTTCATGACGAAGTCGATGATGACGCGCATGCCGCGTTGGTGGGCGGCGTCGACGAATTCGACGAAGTCGGCGAGGTCACCGAACTCGGGCAGGACGGCGGTGTAGTCGGAGACGTCGTAGCCGCCGTCCCGGAGGGGGGATTTGAAGAACGGCGGCAGCCACAGGCAGTCGATGCCAAGCCATTGCAGGTAGTCGAGTTTCGCGGTGAGGCCCTTGAGGTCGCCGACGCCGTCGCCGTTGCTGTCCTGGAAGGAGCGGACCAGGACTTCGTAGAAGACGGCGCGTTTGAACCAGTCGGGGTCGCGGTCCCTGGCCGGGGTGTCCTCGAAAGTGTCCGGAACGGGCTCGTTGACGATCATGTGGTGGGTGACCCTCCGATCCGCGGTGAGGTGTCGACGGCGAGCACATGCGCACCGCCCGGCCCCAGTCGCACGAAGTTGGCCCTGCCCCAGGTGTAGGTCTCGCCGGTGAGCTCGTCGCGCACCGGCACGGACTCGTGCCAGTCCAGGGCGAGTCGCGGCATGTCCAACGAGACCGTCGCCTCCTGGGTGTGGTGGGGGTCGAGGTTGGCCACCACCACGACCGTGTCGTCGTCCGAGCGCTTGCTGTAGGCGATCAGGGCCTCGTTGTCCGTCTGGTGGAAGTGCAGGTTCCGTAGCGCGTGCAGAGCCTTGTGGCGCCGTCTGATCCGGTTCAGCTCCGTGATCAGCGGTGCGATCGTGCTGCCCTCGCGCGCGGCCGACTCCCAGTCACGTGGACGCAGTTCGTACTTCTCGGAGTTCCGGTACTCCTCGCTGGCTGGCCCGACCGGAGCGTTCTCGCACAGCTCGTACCCGGAGTAGACCCCCCACGAAGGCGAGAGGGTGGCGGCGAGCACGGCTCGCACTTCGAAGGCGGGCCGACCGCCCCGCTGGAGGTGGCCGGGCAGGATGTCGGGGGTGTTCACGAAGAAGTTGGGCCGCATGAAGGCGGCCGTCCCGCCCGACAGTTCGGTGAGGTAGTCGGTCAGCTCCTGCTTGGTGTTGCGCCAGGTGAAGTACGTGTACGACTGCTGGAAGCCGACCGCCGCGAGCGTGTGCATGATCGCGGGCCGGGTGAACGCCTCGGCCAGGAAGATCACGTCCGGGTCGGTGCGGTTGATGTCCGCGATGACCCGCTCCCAGAAGACGACCGGCTTGGTGTGCGGGTTGTCGACACGGAAGATCCGCACGCCGTGGTCCATCCAGTACCGCAGCACCCGCAGCGTCTCCTGGACCAGCCCCGGCATGTCCTGGTCGAAGGCGATCGGAAAGATGTCCTGATACTTCTTCGGCGGATTCTCCGCGTACGCGATCGACCCGTCCGCCCGGTGGTGGAACCACTCGGGATGCTTCTCCACCCACGGGTGGTCCGGGGAGCACTGGAGCGCGAAGTCGAGCGCGATCTCGAGCCGCAGTTCCGTGGCCCGGCGCACGAAGGCGTCGAAGTCGTCGATCGTGCCGAGATCCGGGTGGATCGCGTCGTGGCCGCCCTCGGGAGAACCGATCGCCCAGGGCACGCCGACATCCCGACGGCTCGCCGACAGGCTGTTGTTGGGGCCCTTGCGGAAGGTGGTGCCGATGGGGTGGACCGGCGGGAGGTACACGACGTCGAAGCCCATCCCGGCGATGGCGGGCAGGCGTTCGGCGGCGCTGCGGAATGTGCCGTGCACCGACGGGTCCAGTTGTCCGCTCTCCGAGCGCGGGAAGAACTCGTACCAGGCGCCGTACAACGCCCGCTTCCGTTCCACGAGCAGGGGGATCGGCAGCGAGCGGGAGACCCGTTCGCGCAGGGGGTGTGCGCTGAGAACGGCGGTCACTTCCGGCGCCAGGGCGGCGGTGAGACGGGCCGTCGGCCGCCGGGAGTCGTCGCGCAGGGCGTGCGCCGCGGCGCGTACGACCGCTTGGCCGGCCGGGTCCGGTACCGCGGCCGCGGCCCGCTCGTACAGCGCGGCGCCCTCCTCCAGGACCAGCCCGGCGTCGATCCCGGCCGGGACCTTGATTCCGGCGGTGTGGCGCCAGGCGGCCACGGGGTCGCTCCAGGCCTCCACCAGACAGGTCCAGTGGCCCACGGATTCCGGTGTGACCTCGGCGCCCCAGCGGTCGGTGCCCGGGGCGAGTTCACGCATCGGGGCCCGCGGCCCGGGGCGGCCGCTCTGATCGCACAGGACGACTTCGGCGCCGAGCACATCCCGGCCCTCGCCGAAGACGGTCGCGGTGACCTCGAAGGTCTCCCCGACGACCGCCTTCGCGGGGCGCCGGCCGCACTCGACGACCGGCTGGACGTCCACGATCGGGATACGGCCGATCGGGTCACGGCCATGGGCCGGATGTGCCTCCATGTTTCGCCTCCGCCGTCCTCGCGCCCTGCCCCCTCGGTTCAGAGCTGCACCGAAAATTCCCGACACCACGGTCCGTCTCAGGGACGCCCGCCGACCGCTCGACCCACTCCCCGCCCCTGAGGCTCCTGGGAGAGCTGAGAGCCCCGCGCGCCACGCGCCACCGTCATCGACGACAGCGCGGAAGCCGGTGCCTCGCTCCGCAGATAGTGCTCGGCGGCGTCCACCGCCTCGCGCGCGCAGCGCTTCCCCATCAGCACGCACAGGGTGTACCCCGTGTTCTCGAAGTTGCCCCGCACCGTGTGGTCGGCGGGAGCCACGAGCAACAGGCGTTCCCAGGCCCGGTATTGCTCCAGACGCCTGGCGACCTCGGCTTTGGCAGGCAGCAGCATGCGCCGGTCACCTTTCCACTCTCTCGACTGCGCACGGGATACCCGGCCGATGCCGGACGGCCGTGCACGGAAGGGCACCGACCCACTACGGAGGGCGGCGCCCTCACTCATGGTGCCTGCACGGGCACCCAGCGTCTTGTTGGCTCTTCAATCACATGGGGTCGGGCTCTCGTGTTGCACGAACGGAGTAGCACTCGCACTCTGGGACTGACTCAAAAGCGATCAGTGCTCACGCTTCGTGATCGGGGCTCGGTCCGAGAAGGGCGAGGAGAGGCGAGAGCTTCGCCGTGAGGAGCCAACGAAGATGAAACCTGCAGTGCCCTGCTACTACCACCTCGACGTGGAGGTCAGCCCGGAGCGGGTTGGCCAGGTCAAGCGCATATTGGGGGCCCATCTCCGGTACTGGAACCTGGATACGCTCGTCGATTCCGTCTGTCACTGCGCGGAAGCGCTGCTGCACACGATCGACCGGCACGCGACGGACAAGAACACCACCATCGAGATGTGGTGGAACGGTTCCCACCTCATCACCGCGGTCTCCGACAACGACCAGGATCTCCGCCCGCACAACGAGCCCCAGGGCTGTCTGGCGCAGATCGCCGCCCTCAGTGACGGCTGGGGCTGCTGCGCCACCGGCGCCGGCGGCAAGATCATCTGGTTCTCCTGGCGGGCCCGCGCCGCCGAGCACGCTCCGCTGGTCCCGACCGCGCCCATGCCCAGCCTGCGGGAGGCGCGCCGGACGCCCCGTCAGGTGGCGTTGCCGGAACCGGCGCTCGCGGCGTCCCGTCATGACACGGAGGCCGTGATCGCCGTGACGTGATCACGACGACCGAGGGGCGGGGACCACCCGCCCCAGCGGTTCCGTACGCCAAAACGGTGATCTACGGCGTCCGACGTCGTCGCCGTCCTTCCCGGAGCCGCCGACGGGAGCGCCGCCGCCGGGCTGCGGAGCCGTCGGGAACCGGAGCAGAACAGGCGCGTCGGATCCATCGGAGGGAGACTGGAGCCAAGGCCCCGGACACGGGTGCCCTGAAGTCGGCCCCCAGACAGGGGGAGGGGTATGTCCATCACGACGGCCGAAGCAGCGCGCCGGGAACTGACGGGATTCAAGGGGCAGTTGATCGGACCCGGCGACTCCGGGTACGACGAGGCGCGTGCCGTCTACAACGCGATGATCGACCGGCGGCCCGCCCTGGTGGCGAGGTGCGCCGGCGACGCGGACGTCTCCTGCGTCATCGGCTTCGCCCGCGACCACGGCCTCCCGCTCGCCGTGCGGGGCGGCGGCCATCACGGCGCGGGCCTGGGGGTCTGCGACGACGGCGTGGTGCTCGACCTCTCACCGCTCAAGGACATCGAGGTCGATCCGGAGGCCCGCACGGTACGGGTCGGGGGTGGCTGTGTGTGGGGCGAGGTCGACCGTGCCACCCACGAGCACGGCCTGGCCACACCCGCCGGCATCATCTCCACGACGGGAGTCGCCGGCCTTACTCTGGGCGGCGGCATCGGGCATCTCACCCGCAAGTACGGGCTGACCGTCGACAATCTCCTGGCGGCCGACCTCGTCCTGGCGAGCGGTGAGCACGTGCGCGCGAGCGACACGGAGAACACCGACCTGTACTGGGCGGTCCGCGGGGGTGGCGGCAACTTCGGAGTCGTCACCTCGTTCCTGTTCCGGCTGCACGAGGTGAGCACCGTCGTCGCGGGCCCCACCTTCTGGCCCGCCGAACTCGGCGCGGAAGTCCTCACCGCCTACCGCGACTTCCTCCCGGACGCCCCCCGCGAACTGAACGCCTTCTTCCTGTTCGGCTCGGTGCCGCCCGGCCCGCCGTTCCCCGAGGAGATCCATCTGCGCAAGGTCTGCGGGGTCGTCTGGTGCCGCATCGGGGACGACACCGAGGCGGCGGCCGCGGAGATGGCACCGCTCCTCGACGCCGTGCCCGAGCCGCTGCTGCACGGAGCGGCGCCGATGCCGTATCCCGCGCTCCAGTCCGCGTTCGACGGGATCTACCCGCCCGGCGACCAGTGGTACTGGCGCGCGGACTTCGTCGACGAGATCCCCGACGAGGCGGTCACGTCGCACATCGGGTACGGCGCAAAGCCGCCGACCTGGAAATCGACGATGCACCTGTATCCGATCGACGGCGCCGTCCACGACGTCGCACCGGCGGACACCGCCTGGAGCTACCGCAACGCACGCTGGGCCACCGTGTACGCGGGCGTGGACTCCGACCCGGCCGGCGCCGAGCGCGTCAAGCGGTGGAGCGTCGACTACTCCGACGCGCTGCACCCGTACTCCGCGGGCGGGGCCTACGTGAACATGATGATGGACGAGGGCCAGGAGCGCGTACGGGCCAGCTACCGTGACAACTACGCCCGTCTGGCCCGTATCAAGGCCGACCGCGACCCGGACAACCTGTTCCGCCTCAACCAGAACATCCAGCCGGCGCAGCGCACCTGATCACGGCTTGAGGGCGACCCCGCCGTGCACGTCCGTGGGCTCCGGTGCGGTGCCGGGCGCGGGACGCCACAGGGGGCAGGAGACGATGCCGGGCTCGATCAGCTCCAGGCCCTCGTAGTACGCGGTGATCTGCTCCGGGCTGCGCAGCACGTACGGGACGGCGCCCGTGTCGTCGTAACCCTGCTGGGCCTGCTTGAGCGCGGCGTCGGTGTCGGTGCTGTCGTAGTGCACGAAGTAGCTGCCGGAGGGCAGGGCGGCCTGGAGGGTGCGGACGATCGACCTGGCCTCCTCGTAGTCCTGGATGTGACCGAGGATGCCCATGAGCATCAGGGCGACGGGCTGGTCGAAGTCCAGGATCCGGCTCGCCGCCTCGACGATCTTCTCGGGCTCGTCCTGCTGCACGCCCCGGACCTCGACTTCCAGCTCCGCTGCCGCGACCTGATCGCCCAGGCCACCGCGGACGGGCGCTGCCCCGGCCCGCACCACGCCTACATCGCCGATCACTGCGCGGTCGAACTGGGCCAGCCCCAGTTCTACGGCACCCGGGTCGACCCCGCGACCTTCCGCCCGTATCCGATCCGGCGGCCCGAGACCCTCGAGGAGCGGCGCCGCGATGTCGGCCTCGGCCCCCTCGATGAGCAGATGCGGACGCTGCGCCGCGGCGCCTGAGAACGTGATGTGCAGCACGCACGGAAATGTCCCCAGGGCGGCGGGGACACGGGTTCTGGCTGGGCACGGCTTGATCGCCGATCAAGGAGGGCAAAAACGCTGGCCACGGCGCGTTCCGCTCATTTGACACCCAGTTGAGGGCACAGATAGGAAACACCTCTCTGAGGTGGAGAGGTGGACCGTGCACGAACCGAACGTGGTCGGGGACTGGCAGGAGTACGACGAGCATGCCGGCCTGCGCGTCCGCGTCCACGGGGTGGAGCGGGCGGAGCCGCCGCGCGGACGCGACGACGCCGCCGAAGGGCTCACGTACTTCCGGTGCCGGGTGACCGTCGAGAACCGTGGTGGCGACCACTTCGGCATCCATCTCGAGGACGGCCAGATGGACATCCGTGTCGGCCCCGACGGCGAGAGCGCCTTCCTGGACTGGCGCAACTCCCAGTTCATCGAGGGCTACGACGTCTACCCCCTGCGCCGGGCCACCGCGGTCCTCTTCGCCGCGGGCCCGGACGCCTCCCTTCCCCGGGTGGACATCCAGATCCAGCTGAAGGTCGACGACGAGTGGACCGACCGGTACCTGTGGGTCGGCGGCATCGACCTCTACGAGGGTTCGGTCGACGCCGCCGCCCGGTCCGACTCGGCGAGGGACAGCCTCGCCTGTCAGGTGAGCAACTTCCTGCGGGGGGAAGCGGGATCGTGACCCCGCTCCCCGGGGCACTGATCAAGCCGTACGGCGTTCCGTCGTCCAGTGGAGCAGGCCCAGCACCGGCAGGGCGGCGCCCAGGACGGTGACCGCGGTCCAGCCGGCCGCGTGGTAGGCGATCGAGCCGAGCTGGGAGCCGAGCGCGCCGCCGACGAAGAAGATCGCGATGAACGCGCTGTTGAGGCGGGCGCGGGCGTTCGGGTCGAGCTGGTAGATGGTGTGCTGACCGAGGATCAGGGTGCTCTGCACGGCCGTGTCGATCAGGACCGCGGCCAGGGCGATCAGGGCGATGTGGGACTGACCGAAGCCCGCGAGCGCGAAGGCCAGGGCCGCGACGGCGAAGGCGATCCCGGTCATGGGACGGACGAGCCCGCGGTCGGCCCAGTGACCGGCGAACGGGGCGACGGCCGCACCGGCCGCACCGACGAGCGCGAAGAGGCCGACACCGATGGGGGAGTAGTGGAAGTGGGGGCCCGTCAGGACGTACGACACGGTGGTCCAGAACGCGCTGAACGCACCGAACATCGCCGCCTGGTAGAGGCCCCGGCGCAGCAACACGGGGTGGCGGCGCACCAGTTGGAGCGTGGAGCGCAGGACATGGGCGTACGGCATGGTCGTGGTCGGCGCGTGCTGCGGCAGGGCCGCGCGCAGGGCCAGGGCCAGCAGGGCCATCAGGACGGCGGAGCCGAGGTACACCACCCGCCAGCCGGCCACGTCGGAGACCAGGCTGCTGAGGGTGCGGGAGAGCAGGATGCCGGTGAGCAGGCCGCTCATCACCCGTCCGACGATCCGGCCACGGGCGTGGTCGGGGGCGAGGCTCGCCGCGAAGGGGATCAGTATCTGGGCGACGACCGAGGTGCCTCCACTGATCAGGGAGGCGATCAGCAGCATGGGGAAGCTGGTGGCGAGACCCGCGGCGACCAGGGCGAGCGTGGTGACCGTCAGGAGCACGCTGATCAGTCCGCGCTTCTCCAGCCGGTCGCCGAGCGGGACGATGAAGAGCATGCCCAGGACATAGCCGACCTGGGTGAGGGTGATGAGTCCGCCGGCGGCCGCCGTGCCGACGTGGAACACGTCGCGCAGCGAGGACAGCAGGGGCTGGGCGTAGTACAGGTTGGCGACCGTCATGCCGGAGGCGACGGCGAAGAGGGCGACCAGCCAGCCCGGCACGCCGTGCGCCGCCTGCGCGGTGGCGGTCTGGCCCGGTGACTTGAGGACGGGGGACTTGGGCACGGGCACCTTCTCGGGAAGGGAACCGGTGGAGCGGTTCGGGAAGCGCTGCGTGGTGGTCGAGTGGCCTCGTTGCCGCTCGCACGGTTTCCTCAGCGCCCGCGGAGCCTCCGTGCTTCCCCTGTCGTGGCGATGATTTCGAATGTCAGTCATCTCCGAACGAGATGAGCTGCGGGATGAACCGCTTCGTCCCTCCATCGCCCCCCACGCGATGCCCGTCAGGCCATGTGCCGCAGCAGGGCCGCGACCGCCGGGGGCGCCTCGCCGCGCGGCTGGACCACCATGACCTTCCAGCTCGGCGCGTGCCGGTCGAACCGGTACTTGTCCAGGTCGGGGAAGCGGTCGGCGATCGAGAGGGGCATGACGCACACACCCAGGTCGGCGCGGACGATTTCGGATGCCGCGACGATGTCGTTCACCTCGAAGGTCGACTCGCGCTCGACGGCGGCCGCACGGAACGCCCGGTCGACGGCGAGGCGGATCGCCCAGCCGGGCGTGAAGTCCACCAGCGGCAGCCGGGCCGCTTCGGCGAGCGTGACCCTCCCGTCGGGCCCGGCCCCACCCAGGACCCGGCCCGGCGCGGACACCAGCACCATCTCCTCCCGGGCGAGCAGCCGGGTCACCAGGCCGCGCTGCTGCTGACGGTCGAGGGCGACCACCGCCAGGTCCACCGTGCCCTCGCGCAGCGCCTGGCGGATGTCGGTCACGGCCCCCTGCCGCAGCCGCACCACCACTCCCGGATGTTCCGCGCGCAGCGCGGCCAGGGGGCGGTGCAGGTCGGCCCACACCCCCTGCATCGTGCCGACCGTCACCCGTCCCCGCAGCTGTCCCCGCGCGGCGTCGACCGCCGACCGCGCCTGTTCGGCGGCGCGCAACGTCGCCCGCGCGGCCGGTACGAAGGCCTCGCCCGCCGGGGTCAGCGACACCCGGTGGGTGGTGCGGTCGAACAGCGGGGTCCCGAGCTCCCGCTCCAGTGCGCGCACGGTGCTCGACACGGCGGACTGCACCACGTGCAACCGCTGCGCCGCGGCGGTGAACCCGCCCTCCTCGGCCACCGCGACGACGACCTCCATCTGCCGCAGATCCATGTCCTCTCCCGACGCCCCGGTCCATCTCCCGCAGAGATGGTGGTCCTCCTGGGTTATCACAGAACGGGGCGGAGCGGCCCCCCGGCGCGATGGGGGGTCAGGGGGTGGGTGGTGCGGGGGTGACGAGGCCGGTCTGGTAGGCGATGACGACGAGTTGGGCGCGGTCACGGGCGCCGAGTTTGGTCATGGCGCGGTGGATGTGGGTGCGGACGGTGAGGGGGCTGACGGTGAGTTGGCCGGCGATTTCGTTGTTGGAGTGGCCTTCGGCTGCGAGGGCCATGACCTCGCGTTCGCGGGCGGTGAGGGTGGTGAGGGCTTCAGGGGGTGCGAGGGGGGTGTTGGGAGTGGGAGTGGTGAGGAAGCGGGTGATGAGGGTGCGGGTGGCTTGGGGAGAGAGGAGGGTGTCGCCGGCGGCGACGGTGCGGATGGCGTCGAGGAGGGCGTCGGCGCCGACGTCTTTGCCGAGGAAGCCGCTGGCTCCGGCGCGGAGTGCTTGGGCGACGTATTCATCGATTTCGAAGGTGGTGAGGATGAGGACGCGGGTGGTGTCGAGGTCGGGGTCGGCGCAGATGGTGGCGGTGGCGGCGAGGCCGTCGGTGTGGGGCATGCGGATGTCCATGAGGACGACGTCGGGTTGGTGGATGCGGGCGAGGTCGATGGCTTCCGTGCCGTTGGTGGCTTCGCCGACGACTTCGAGGTCGGGGCAGGAGTCGATCAGGATCCGGAAGGTTGCCCGGAGCAGGGCCTGGTCGTCGGCGAGCAGCACACTGATGGTCATGGGGTGCGGTCTTCTTCCGGGGCGGGGGTGTACAGCGGCAGATCCGTGGTGACCTCGAAGCCGCCCTCGGCCCGGTGATCGGCCCTGAGCCGGCCGCCCACGGACAGGGCGCGCTCACGCATGCCGATGAGACCGAAACCGTGGCCCGGGGCCGGAGCGGCGGTCACGGTGGTCGCTCCCTCGTCGGTGACCGTGATGGTCAGCCGGTTGCGGGAGTAGACGAGCCGCACGTGTGCGGTGTCCGAGGCGGCGTGCTTGGTGACGTTGGTGAGCGCCTCCTGAATGATGCGGAAGGCGGTCAGGTCCACTCCCGGTGACAGCGGACGCGCCGCGCCCTCGGTCGTGACGTCGACCGTGAGCCCGGCGGTCGTGAACGCGGCCGTGAGCTCCGAGAGCTGGTCAAGGCCCGGGGAGGGTTCCAGCGGCGCGTCGGGGTCGTTGGTCTGGCGCAGCAGTCCGACGGTGGCCTTCAGCTCACGCAGCGCGGACGCGGTGGTGCCGGCGAGGTCGTCGAGGATCTTCTGCACCTGCTGGGGATGGGTGCGCTGGAGATGGGCGGCCGTCCCGGCCTGCGCGTTGGCCAGCGCGAGGTGGTGGGCGACGACGTCGTGCAGCTCACGGGCGATGCGCATGCGCTCCTCGGCCACCCGGTGCCGCGCCTCCTCCTCACGGGTGCGTTCGGCGATCTCCGCACGGGCGTGCACGGCCTCCAGGTAGTCGGCCCGCAGCCGGGTCGCGGTGCCCCAGGTGATGGGCACCAGCACCCAGAAGACGGGGCCGACCGTCGCGAGGACGAGGGACAGCGGATGGCGGGAGGAGCCGACGAGCAGCGCGGTGGTGACCAGCAGCGCGGCGGTGCCGGCCAGGCCGACGCGCGCGGTCCTGCGGTCGGTGTGGACGGCCAGCCAGTACAGCGCGGCCATGAGCGGTGCCAGCAGCAGGGGAGTGATCAGATAGCCCAGGGCGTTGGCGGCGTTGGCGGCGGCCGCGGTCACCGCTACCACCGTGAGCGGGTACCTGCGGTGCCACAGCAGGGCCAGGGCGCCGATGCCGCCCAGGAGAACGCCGGGCCACGGGGCGAGGTGCCGGCCGGTGGCTTCCGCGCTGGTCCAGGTGCTGCCGAGAGCGGCGGCGGCGAACAGCAGCAGCACGACCGTCACCCGCAGGACGCGGGGATGGTCCTTGGCGAACCGCTGCCAGCTGGTGTTCATCGGGAGGGTTTCCTGTCGGGTGCTGTGACCATGGTGAACCCTCTCAGCCTCCCTGAGCAGGGGCGTCCCGTCGTCATGTGTCGGCCGACTCTCCCGGCTACTGAGAACGCAGTACCGAACGGCCGGTGTGTCCTACCTGAGCATGACGAGTGGTCCGGCGTACGCGGATGGGCCCTGTCCGGCCGAGCATGCCGTCGGCGCCCACGTTCGGCACCGGTGTCCCCGCACGCGGCATCGGTGCGGCTGCGCTCGTACCGCTCGACGAAACAGACGAAACAGCGGCGCGCAGGGTGGTCCGGCCGTGAGGCAGCCGCCGCCGGCTCCAGCCGCCGACGCATCAGCTCGGGGCTCTCCCGGTGGCGCACCAGCGGAGCGCCGAGGGCGCGAGCGCTTCCAGGCTGAAGTTCGGGAACCCCCTGATCCTCCGACCATCGCGGTGAGAGCCATACTCTCCATGGCAGAGAATAGAACTCGCGGCGGGTGGACCAGGGGTCGGGGCCCGTGTTACGCGGAGGCGGACCCGCCCGCCGTGGCCGGAACGCCCGAGATGCCGCCCAGGCAGAACTGCCAGATCTCCTCGGAGGTCACCGGGTGGGCGTGGCTGTCGGCGGGGACCCCGTGGGCCTGCGAGGCGAACATGACGGTCTGCATGACGAGGGCGGCCTGACTGCGGGGTTTCCCGCCGGCGACGAGACCCGCCTCAGCCGCCTGCTCGATGATCTCGGTGAAGACCGTGAGCAGCGGGATGTGGGCGGTCGCCACCTGCTCGGGGTGCTTGGCCAGCAGCTGCAGCGCGAAGTCGTTGAACAGCGGGCGCTGGACGCCGGGGCTGGGGTGTGACTGCTCGTAGAGCGTCTCGACGGCGATCCGCAGGCGCTGCAGCGGATCGCTCTCGGTGGCGGCCGCCTCGCGGACCTTGGCGGCGCCCATCGAGAGCGCGTCCTCGAACAGGGCGAGGAGCAGCTCGTGCTTGCCGTCGAAGTGCTGGTAGAAGCTGCGCAGGGACTGCTTCGAGCGGTCGACGACCTCCTGGACGGTGAAGTCGGTCGTGCCCTTCTCGACGATCAACTCCTGTGCCGAGTCCAGGAACCGCTGCACGCGTTGCTCGGCGCGAAGCTTCGCGGCACGGGTCGATCGCTCTACGGCGCGCTGGCGCCACGCTGGTTCTTCGGGAACTGCGGTCACTTGCAGAACGATACTCCACCTCAGTGGGAATAAGCTGCGGCGTCCTACCGAATCGCGCATGACAAGTTTAGATACTCTTACTTGCGTTCGCGAGAATGGCATTCTCGCCGCATGCATCTGGGATGGCAGGCGAAGCGGCCCCCCGACGCGATCGCGGTCATCGATGGCGGCGGCATGGACCCTCACATGCGCCGAGCTCGACGCACGGTCCCGGCAGCCGACGGCGGCGCTAGACCTCGGGCCCGGGACCCCATCGCGACCCGTACGCCCAGCGGCGCGGCCTTCCCGGAAGTCGCCTGGGCCGCCCGGCGTTCAGGCCTCCTCCACAGCCTGCCCAGGGACCCCGGCGGCAAGTTGCGCAAGGGCCTGCTCCGGTCCCGCGGATGTGCGCGACCGGGAGGGACTGGTGGCCGCCCTGCGGCGGGGGGCGCCGGGGGAGTGGGCGCGGGCTTTCGCTATCACGAGAGCGTGGCGGGAGCGCTCGACCGGTGGACGCTCGACGGTTTCGCGCCGATCGGCCGGTGCGGGTCCAGCATCGCAGCTGGGCCCTGTGGGTGTGGAACGGCGCCCCGCTGCGGGCGGCCGGGCTGGACGGCGAGAGCGACGGGCGGTTCTGGCGAGAGGACGAGCGGCTGCGCGGCTTCGTACCGCCCATGCGGCTGGATCTGCGGAGGGGTGGGGTCCCGGGCCGCGGCGTACGGCGTCACGGGGTTCACCAACGCCGATCCGCAGCCGGGGCAGGGGCTGGCCTAGCTGCTCTCGGTACTGCCGCAGCGGCTCGTCGTGATGGGGCTCGGCGACGCGCCGGTGAAGTTCCTGCTCGACGACGCGACCCTGCCGACGCCGGGTGAGCTGGCGGCATCCGTGGCGGCGGTGCGGCCCCGCCCGGTGGCGTGCACTGTGTGACCCGGGTGCAGTTGTTCGTGACCCCGCTCGCCCTGGACGAGGCCGGGCCGGTCGCGGGCGGCCGGATCGGGCACGGGTCGGTGATCCCGGCCGAGACGATGCCCTGGCTCGTGCGGCTCGGCGTGACGGTCGTGACGCAACCGCACTTTCCCGTGGAGCGGGGACGGGAGTACGCGACCGACGTGGACCCGGACGACCAGGCTCATCTGTACCGCCGCTCCCTGGCCGAGGCGGGGATTCCGCTCGCCGCCGGGACCGACGCGCCGTACGGGAGTGCCGATCCCTGGGCGGTCATACGGGCGGCCGTCGAGCGGTCCGGCGGAAAGGCGGTGGACCGGCGCGCGGCACTGGAACTGTTCGCGGGTGAGCCCCAACACCCCTGGCAGGTAAGGCTGTTGGCGGTAGGCTCGGTCGCCGACCTGTGCCTCCTCCACATACTGCTGAAGGAAGCCCTCGATCTCATGTCCGCCGACGTCGTACGCGTGACGTTCGTCGGCGGACGGCTGATCACGCCGCCGGAGTGAGCCAGGGCCTTACACGCTGTACCCGCCGTCCACCCCCAGCGCCTGCCCGGTGATGAAACCGGCGCGGTCCGAGGCCAGGAAGGCCACCGCCTCCGCGATGTCCTTCGCCTCGCCGAAACGACGCAGCGGAATGTTGCGCCGGGCGATGTCCAGGGCCGCCGTGTCGAGTTCGCCGGATGTGATCAGACGGGCGGCGATGCCGTCGGTCAGCATGCCGGGGCCGACGCAGTTCACGCGGACCCCGTAGCGGCCCTCCTCTGCGGCCAGTGCCCGCGCCACCGCCTCGACCGCCCCCTTCGTGCCCGACGACAGCCCGTCGCGCACGGGGAACCGCCGGGTGGCCACGGTGGTGACGGCGACGATGGAGCCCCGCGTCTCCCGCAGCCGGGGCAGCGCGGGATGGACGAGGTTGAAGAACGCCACCGCGTCCGCGTCGAGCTGGGCCCGGTACTGACTCGGCGTCACCTTGCTGAGGTGCACCATCGGCACATGCGGGCCCGCCGCGTACACGAGCGTGTGCAGGCCCCCGTAGGCGTCGGCCGCCTCGGCGACCGCCTCCGCCGTGGCCTGCTCGTCGCCCAGGTCGAGGCGCCGGGCGAGGACTTGACGCCCGTACGCCTTCACCTCGGCGGCCAGGGCGTCGGCCCCGGCCTGGCTGGTGCGGTACGTGAACGCCACGTCGCTGCCGCGCTCGGCCAGCACGCGCACGACGGCCGCGCCGATGCCGCCGGTGCCGCCCGCGACGAACGCGACGCCGGTCCTGCTGGAGAAGTCCGCCATGCTGCTCACAGTCCCAGGGATTTGGCGCTGATGACCTTCATGACCTCGCTGGTGCCGGCGTAGATGCGGGTGATGCGCGCATCCGCGTACAGCCGGGCGACGGGGTACTCCAGGATGTACCCGTACCCTCCGAAGAGTTGCGGACACCGGTCGACCGCGCGTGCCTGCATCTCCGTGCAGAACAGTTTGACCTTGGCCGCGTCCGCGCCGGAGAGGTCGCCGTCGACGACCTCGCGCACCGCCCGGTCGAGCACGAGGTGACGGCGTTGCGGCCCATCTTCGGGACGGGGCCGACGTCGATCCTGTCGCGGTCCAGGTCGGTGAGGAACAGTGTCATTCCGTCGGTCCGCTTGGCGACCTCGTCGACCCGATCGAGCTCGCGGCAATCATCCCGCCGCCGGATCGCGCCACTTCCTCGAGCGGCAGTGTGGCCTCGGTGATCCCGAGACCGTGGCCGCCGTACTCCTCCGGAATGGTGAGCCCCAGCCATCCGCCGTTCGCGACGGCGGCGTAGAACTCCTCGGGGAACCGGTGGTCCCGGCCCCTTTCCATCCAGTACCGGTCGTCGAAGTCGCGCAGGAGCCCGACGACTGCCTCGCGGATGGTTTCCTGATCCTCGGTCAGCTCAAAGTCCACGATGTCGGACCCCTCCGCAGCTTTGATAGCTGCGAAACATGACAAAGGTCAGACCGTACGTACAGTGCGGACGCGGTGGCCCTCTGCGGGGGTGTGCGACCAGCCCCAGCCCCTAGCGGTCCGCGGCCGGGTTGCCCTCGACCCACTGGATGAGGAGCTGGCGCACGTACGGGTTGCCCTCCTGCGCGGAGTGCGCCAGTCGCTCCGCGCTCGCGCGTGCCGCCCGCCAGGCCACCGGGGTGTCCTCGGTGTGCGCGGCGTCGGCGGCGGCCAGCGCGTCGGCCGCCAGGCCCCGGAGATCCTCGGCGAGGTCGTCGTGTGCCGCGGCCCGGTACGCCTCCAGACGCAGCGCCGTCAGTTCCTCGGCGGAGGGGGCGGGCCGCGCCGGCGGCTGGGCGTAGCCGCTGACCGCGATGACCACGCAGAAGGTCGCCACGTCCCGGCGGCTCTCCCGCTGTCCCCGCGCGATGGCGGGCCCGAGCCAGGCGGCGGCCTTCCAGTGGGCCACGGTGGTGGCCGTGAGGAGGGAGATGGTGAGCGCGGTAAGAGGAATCCAGCCACCGAGGAAGTAGCCGACCGGGCCGAGCACAAGGAGGCAGGCCCCGCTGAGCATCCAGATGCGACGGCGGCCGATTCTGAGGTGTCGGGACTCCATGCCCTTCAGTGTCGCAGGGGCGTGTGGGGAGCGGTGAGGCGGCGCGGGATTCACGGAGCGCGCCGCCCGGTGCCGGGGGAGCGGAATTCGGCGGCCGGGTTGCCGACCCGGGCCGCGCGCCCGGCGCTAACGTGGCGGACATGCGCCGTGGGAACTGGCTCGGAACCGTCGTGACGGCAGCCGTGGTGACCCTCGCCGCGGGCTGCGGGGGTGCCTCGGGGACACCCGCCGCGTCCGCGGCACCGACGCCGGGCGCCTCGGGAGCGATCAGGGTGACGAGCCCCGCCTTTGCGGACGGTGGCACCGTCCCACGCCGTTTCACCTGCGACGGCGCGAACGTGTCCCCGCCGCTGCGTCTCTCCGGTGTGCCGGGTGGCGCGGCCGAGCTCGTCGTGCTGGCCGAGGATCCGGACGCCGCGTCCGGCACCTTCGTGCACTGGCTCATGTGGGGCGTCGACCCGCACGAGACGACGCTGGGTGCGGGCACCGTCCCGAAGGGGTCCGTACAGGGCCGCAACGGCTTCGGACAGCGGCGCTACGGCGGTCCCTGCCCGCCCGCCGGCACACCCCACCACTACGTCTTCTCGGTCCTCGCCGCCGACGCGAGGCTGCACCTTCCCGAGGGCGCCACGGTCGACGCCGTACGGCGCGCGCTGGCCGGTCACACGGTGGGCTCCGGCACCCTCGTCGGGCGCTACGGACGTACGGGCTGAATGGCCGGAGATCGCCCTGCCCAACCGTGACGGGCGTACATACGATGCGGTCGATCCCGGCCTTCACAGCTCCTTCACAGGCCGGGGTCGCATGGGCATGGGCTTGTCATGTACATGCTTCAACGATCCGCGCTTGATCCAACGCACTGGTCTGCGACGGCGCCGCACGTCCACGTGAGGCGCTGCACCCCCCAATTCACGGCGGCACACGTTCCCTACCGCCGTAGACACCAACGCAACGGATTGGAGCACCATGGCTGGTGGGCTGCTTCTGGGTGGCGCGATAGCCGCCCTGTTCGCCACCGCACTACCGGGTCCGGACCCCTCCTCCGGGATCGTCGACCCGCCCCCGGACAAGATCGTCATCAAGGTCGCCACCGTGAACGGCTCCGGCTGTCCGCAGGGAACCGCCGCCGTCGCGGTCTCCCCGGACAACACGGCCTTCACGGTCACCTACAGCAACTACCTCGCCCAGGTCGGAGGCAACTCCGACCCCACCGCCTTCCGCAAGAACTGCCAGCTCAACCTGATCGTTCACGTGCCGCAGGGCTTCACGTACGCCATCGCCAGCGCGGACTACCGCGGCTTCGCCGCACTCCAGTCGGGCGCGAACAGCACCGAGAAGGCCTCGTACTACTTCCAGGGCTCGTCGAGCACGGCGGCCATCACCCACCCCTTCCGCGGCCCCTACAACGACAACTGGCAGTCCACGGACGTCACCGACTGGGCCCAACTGGTATGGGCACCCTGCGGTGTCCAGCGGAACTTCAACATCAACACCGAGCTGCGCGTCAACGCGGGCACGTCCGCTCCCGGCAGCACCAGTTTCATGACCATGGACTCCACGGACGGTGACATCAGCACCATCTACCACCTCGCCTGGAAGGAGTGCCCCGACTCCTGACCTCCCGCTCCGTCCGCATGCCCTTGACCGGCTCCGCCGCATCGGAGCCGGTCAAGTGGAGCCGGCGAGCTGGGTGAGCTAGGGAAGCAGTCTTTCGATGGCTGTGGGTCCGTCCTCCCGCAGGCGGCGCTCGGCCCAGGCGAGGTTCTTCGGACTGAGGTCGCGACCCGCGGCGAGCACCATGTCCTCGGCGGTCACGGGGCCTTCGGAGCCGGTGTGCAGCAGCGTGTCGGGGGTCGCCCTGTCGTCGGACGGTGAGGACGAATCGGGCTGGCTTTTTGGCATGATCTCTCCCTCTTCCACCTGACCTGTTCTCACGCTACGGGCATTCCGCACACCCCGCGCGACACGCCCCGCGCGCACGCGGTTGAGGGGGGTTCGGGGCGCCCGCGCCCCATTCGGACGTACAACGATGTCGGTCGTCGGTCGTGGAGGTGATGGTGGAAGCACTCGCACCCCTGCGACTGATCGGAGCTTGCAATGCGTATTCGTCTCATGGCCGCCGCCGGGCTGGCGGGCGTGGCCCTCCTCGCCACCGCCGGGACCGCTGCCGCCGCCGACCCCGACCCCGTCGGTGCCGCCGTGGGCAGCCCCGGACTCCTGTCCGGCAACGTCGTCCAGATCCCCCTCGACCTCGGTCTCAACCTCTGTGGCGACTCCATCGACCTGGTGGGTCTGCTGAACCCGGCCGCGGGGAACACCTGCACGAGCAACTGAACCGGCTGACCGCCGAGCCACGCCGGGCAGGGCTTCCCCTGCCCGGCGGACGGCCACCGTTTCCTGGCGGACGGCGATCGGCTTGGGCGGGGGTCTAGTGCCCTGGCGGACGGCCACCGGTCTTGGCGGACGACATCTTTCCTGGCGGATGGCGATCGGTTGGGCGGGTGGTCTCGTGCCGTGGCGGACGGCTGCCGGTCCTGGCGGACAGCCGCCGGCTTCGGCGCACGGTTGTAGGTGTTGGCGAACCGCCGCCGAACCCGCTGGCCGGCCATCGGTCCTGGCGGACGACCACCGGCGTCGGCCGGTCGCCGGTCATTGGCGGACGGGCACCCGTTCTCGCGGACGGTCGCCGGTGTTGGCGAACCGCAGCCGGACATGGCGGACGACCACCGGATCTGGCGGACGGCCGCCGGCTTCGGCGCCGGGTCGCCGGTCGTGGCGGACGGCCAACGATCCCGGCCTGGTGGACTGCCACTGGTGTCGGCGGGCCGCTGCTCGTCCTGGCCGATGGCCGTCGATCCCGGCGGGCCGCCACCCGACCCGGCGGGCTGCCACTCGTTCTGGCAGGTGGTCACCGGTCCCGGTGGGCCGCCATCCGACCCGGCGGACTGCCATCCGACCAGGCGGACTGCCATCCGACCCGGCGGGCCGCCACTCGTTCTGGCAGGTGGTCACCGGTCCCGGTGGGCCGCCAACCGCAGACAGCCACTGGTGCATCCACTGGTTCCGGCGGAGCGCTACAGGGCCCCGCGATCTGCCACCCGGGCCGGGGATCGGTCCCCGGCCCGGCAGTCTGCCCCCGACCCGCCCGGGCGACGCTCGTCCCGATGATCGGTTCTGGATGTGGGGTGCCCGATGGGTTACTCGTCCGCCCCGCCCAGCGGCTCGTTCGACGGGGGGATGATGCGGGCCGTGAGGTCCGGGTCGGGCATGTTCGGGTCGAACGGGAACATGGGGCGGCGGATACGGTGGTGCCCCAGCCGGACGAGGTCCTGGTCGACGCCGCCCGGGGTCAGCGCCATCTTCCAGCCGGCGGACATGGCGAACAGTTCCGGTTCCAGATAGCCGATCTTGACCACGACGACGTCGGCGCCGCGCGGGTCGAGCGCCAGGCCGGTGAAGTCGTGCTCGTAGTGGTACGGCTTGCGGAGCCGCGTGATGATCACGTACACGCTTCCGACCCGCAGGACAACCTCGGTCCCGGCGTCCCGGTCCCCGTGCCGGACCGCGTGGACCACCCCGGTCATGGTGAGCGGCCCGGCATGCCGGTCGTCCACCTCGGCACCGGCCGTGACCGTGACGCTCGCGCCGACGCCCGCCTTCTCCGCGGCCTCGACGGCGGCCGGCCCCGGCACGGACGCGTAGATGACCGTCGGCCCGGACGGTTCCTTGAACTCCGGCCGGGCGAGGACGCGTTCGAGCCCCCACGTGACATCGCCCGCGCCGCCCGCCGTCGGATTGTCGCCGGTGTCGCTGATGAAGAACGGCCGGACGTCGGGGGAGGAGGCCAGCGCCTCGTCGAGACACTCGTCCAGTGACCCGGTCGGCGCGACGAACGCGAACACCCTGCGCGCCTCCCAGAATCCGCGCGCCAGCCGCTCGGCGCCCTGGGCGACGGCGGCTTCGGCCGGCCCGGTGACCACGATCGCGGCGCGGTTGCGCGGCTCGTCCGCCCACGCGTACCCGACCCAGATCGCGGCGTCGGTCACGCCGTCCGTCGCCTCCACCTCGTCGACGGCCGCGTACACGCTCCTTGCGGGCTCGATGCGCGTCGAGGTCTGCTCACCGGCCAGCAGCACGGGCACCGGGATCCAGGCCTTGACCGGCCGGGCCGCGCCGGTGGTGAGCAGATCCACGAGATGGCGGGCGGCCCGCTCCTTCGTCTCCATGTGGTCCTCGTGCGGAGCCATCCGATAGCAGGTGATGAGGTCGCTCCTGTGCGCGAGCTCGCGCGAGACGTTGCCGTGCAGGTCCATGGAGGTGGACACGATGACGTCGGCTCCGACGGTCTCGCGGATCCGGGCGAGCAGGACGGCCTCCGCGTCGGCGACGCCCTCCACCGTCATGGCGCCGTGGATGTCGTACCAAAGGCCGTCGAGGCGCGGCAGTTCCCCGAGCCGGCGCAGGAGTTCCGCGGAGAGCTCCGTGAACGCGGCCGCGGTCACCGTCCCCCCGGGCAGCGCCTTGCCGACGAGCGCGCCGCGCCAGTCGGCGGCGTCACGCAGGGGCGTGCCGGGCGCGAGGAAGGGATAGCGCGTGAGGACGTCCGCGCCGCGCTGCGGGTGGAAGGCGGGCGCCTCGGTCCGCGCCGGTGAGAACGTCGACGACTCGATGCCGAGTCCGGCGATGGCGATGACGGGCCGGGCGACGGCGGTACGGGGGTGCGTCATGGATCCTCGATTCATATGCGCTGGTCGGAATGGAGTCCCGCTCCTGTCGCTGTTCCTGCTGCCGCTCCGGTCACGGTGCGGAGTGCGTGGGACAGCGCCCGCTGGAGCGCGAACTGGCCCGCGCCGACCAGCCCCGCGTCCGCGCCCAGGCTCGCCCGCTCGATCACCAGGTGCTTGGTCACCAGCGGATGGCACCCCTCGTACAGCTGACTGCGGACGGCGGCGACGAACGGTTCGAGCGTGGAGAGGATGCCGCCGAGGTACACGGCGTCCGGGTTGAAGAAGTTGACGTTCGCGGCCAGCACCATGCCGAGGTAGCGGCCGGCCTGACGGACGGCGCGGGTCGCCTCCGGGTCGGCGTCGGACGCGAACCGGACGACGTCCTCGATCGAGTCGACGTCGAGCCCCCGCTCACGCAGGACGCGCGCCAGCGCCGCGCCCGACGCGACGGTCTCCAGACACCCGGTGTTACCGCAGGAACAGGGGATGTCGTGGCCCGCTTCGACCCGTACGTGGGTGATCTCGCCGGCGGCCCCGGTCCCGCCCCGGTAGAGCCGTCCGTCCGCGATGACACCCGCGCCGATCGCGGAGCCCATCTTCACCATGATCGACTGGCGGCGCTCGGCCGGCTGGACACTGTGCTCACCGACGGCCATGCAGTTGGCGTCGTTCTCGATCGCCGCCGGAACGCCGAAGCGGTCCTCCAGCCAGGCCCGGACGGGGAACCGGTTCCAGCCGGGCATGCGCGACGGCAGTGTCACCACGCCGGAGGCCACGTCGACCGGACCCGGCAGCGAGAGGCCGACCCCCTTGAGCAGCTCCCGCCCATGCTGCTCGGCGAGGCCCTCCAGCGTCCCGGCGAGTCCGGGCAGCGCCGCCTCGGGCCCCTCCGCCGTCGGGAACGGCACCGTCGACACGTCCGTGAGCCCGCCGCCCGGCAGCACGACACCGACGTGCGCGTGTCTGCCCCCGAGTTCGGCCGCGACCGCGAACCCGTCGCTGCCGCCGAGCCGCAGGACCTTGCGCGGACGCCCTCCCGCGGAGGAGCGCGTGCCCTGCTCCGCCACCAGCCCGTGGGTGACGAGCTGACCGACCGTCAGCGAGATCGTCGAGGGCGCGGCCCCGAGCAGATCGGCGAGTTCGGTGCGCGTGGTCGCCTGCCCGGAGGCGAGGAGTTCGAGGACGCGCTCGGCCAGGGACGAGACGCCCGTGGCACCCCTGCGGTGGACCGCACTTTTTTCAGGCATGGACGAAGTAACTTCCGACGACGGGATCGGGATGTCGAGCGTACGTCTCCGAAGCCGCCTCTCCACTTTTTTCAGAACAGCAGAAACAGGCTTTTTACAGCGGGGCGTCTGTTTCTTCGAACAGTCGGGCCGTTGACTGGCTCCGCCACGCCCCTTGCCTCTTTGTTCACTCCGATTGTTCGCCCCGATTGTTCATCCCGAGGAGAGTCATGTCCCCTGCTCGCGCGACACTCGTCGCCGGTGCCGTCGTCTCGGCGGGCACGCTGCTGCTCGCGGGCTGCTCCGGGACGAGCGGCACGTCGTCCACGTCCCCCGACTCCATCAACTACGCGCTGCCCGCGAACTTCACCCCGAACTGGATCCTGCCGATCGGCACGGCAGCGCATCTCAACACCAACAACATCTCCATCGCCAACAGCCTCTGGGAGCCGCTCGTCGCGTACGACGGCTCGACCGGCAAGATCGCCTGGAACAAGAACGGGTCCATCGCCACCACCGCCGCCTTCGCCTCCGACGGCAAGAGCGTCACCCTCACGCTCGGCGACCGCAGGTGGAGCGACGGCAAGCCGATCACCTCGCGCGACGTCGAGTTCTGGTTCAACCTCATCAAGGCGAACAAGGAGCAGTGGGCGGGCTACAACCCCGGCAAGGCGCCGGACAACTGGACCTCGTTCAAGACCGTCGACGACCACCACTTCACGCTCACGTTCGACAAGGCCTACAACTCCGACTGGATGCTCGCCAACGAGCTGAGCGCGATCAACCCGCTCCCGCAGCACGTGTGGGACAAGACGGCCGCACCGGCCGCGGTGTCGGACGCCGACCGGACGGCCGCCGGCGCCAAGCAGGTGTGGACGTACCTCAACACGGCCGCGAAGAACATCTCCGGCTACGAGAGGGACGCGCTGTGGAAGACCGTCAGCGGTCCCTACGCGGTCAAGTCCTTCTCGACCGCGGGCAAGGTCGTGCTCACCGCCAACAAGAAGTACGACGGCGGTGAGAAGCCGGACATCGCCACCGTGAACCTGCTCCCCTTCACGACGGCGGACGCCGAGAAGAACGCGCTGCGCTCGGGGAGTGTCGACTACGGCTACATCGAGGCGACCGACCTCGACCAGAAGGACCGGTTCACCGCCCAGGGGTACACGGTCAAGCCCTGGTCGGGCTGGGCGATCACCTACATGCCGTACAACTTCAACAACCCCTCCATGGGAGCCGTGTTCAAGCAGCTCTACGCCCGTCAGGCGGTCCAGCGGTCGATCGACCAGAGCAGCCTGGCGAAGGTCATCTTCAACGGCACGGCGGTCCCCGGTTACGGCCCCGTCCCGCAGGCGCAGTCGAGCGACTTCCTCTCGCCCACGCAGAAGGACGATCCGTACCCCTTCTCGACCTCGGCCGCCAAGTCCCTGCTGACCGGCCACGGTTGGACCGAACAGGGCGGAGTCATGGTGTGCACGGACCCGGGCACAGGTGCCTCGCAGTGTGGTGACGGGGTCGCCAAGGGCACCAGGTTCCAGATGCAGGTGCTGTCGCAGTCCGGCTCGACCGTGACCGACAACATGATGAGCGCGATCCAGTCCTCGCTGGAGAAGACCGGGATCAAGTTCACGATCAAGACCGCGCCCGTGAACTCGGTGCTGTCCCAGACCCCGCCGTGCACGGCGAGCCAGTCGATATGCAAGTGGCAGCTGTCGTTCTTCGGCACGGCCGGCAGCTGGTACTTCAGCGCCTTCCCGACCGGCGACTCGCTCTTCCAGAGCAAGGGCGGCTCGAACTTCGGCAGCTACTCCGACCCGGAGACCGACCAGTTGATCGCCGCCTCCACCACGTCGAACTCCGCGCAGGCCGTACGGGACTACAGCGCGGCCGTCGCCAAGGACCTGCCGGTCATCTGGCTGCCGGAGCCCGACTACCAGATCTCGGTTCTCAAGAACGGTCTCGGCGGCTTCTCACAGGACTCGCTCGCCAACTTCCACCCGGCGCAGTGGAAGTGGAACCGCTGACCGCATGGACACCCTCCTCTATCTGACCCGGCGCGTCCTGCAGTCCCTCGCGGTGATCCTCATCGTGACGGTGGTGGTCTTCTGCCTGCTGCACGCGCTGCCCGGGGGTCCCGCACGCGGGATCCTCGGCCCGCAGGCGACGGCCCAGCAGATCGCGCAGTTCGACCACGAGCAGGGCCTCGACCGCTCGCTCCCCGTCCAGTACCTCTACTACCTGCGCACCTTGCTGCACGGTGACCTCGGCACCTCGTACACCCTGAACGAGGCGGTCTCCCGGCTCATCGAACAGCGCCTCCCGAAGACCCTGGTCCTCACCGTGCTGTCCGCGCTGACCGGGCTCGCGCTCGCGATCCCGCTCGGCATGTGGCAGGCGGTCCGGCGCAACAAGCCGGTGGACTACGTCATCACGACGCTGAGCTTCGTCGCGTACTCGACCCCCGTGTACTTCCTCGGGCTCGTCCTGGTCCTGGTCTTCACACAGCTGCTGCCCTGGTTCCCCTCGCAGGCCCCGCAGGGCGACACGCTCGGACAGGTGCTCTCCCAGCCGGACGCACTGGTCCTGCCGGTCGTCGCGGGAGCCGCGTCCATGGTCGCCGTCTTCAGCCGGTACATGCGCGCCGCGACCCTGGAGAACCTCTCCGAGGACTACGTACGCACCGCGCGGGCCGGCGGCTCCCGGCCCCGCGCGATCCTGTGGCGGCACGTGTTCCGCAACTCGCTGACCCCCGTCGTCGCGATGCTCGGCTACTACGTGCCCGTCCTCTTCGGTGGCGCCCTCGTCGTCGAGCAGCTCTTCAACTACCCGGGGATGGGGCTGCTGTTCTGGAGCGCCGCGCAGTCCTCCGACTATCCGGTGCTGCTCGGCTGCGTCCTCGTCATCTCCGTCGCGACCGTCGTCGGCACCCTGCTCGCCGACATCGTCCAGCGGATCGTCGATCCCCGAGTCAAGGCGGCCCGGTCATGAGCGCGGTACTGCCGGTGACACCCACCGTGGAGGCGGCCGCCGGGTTCCGCCTCGCCCTGCGCCGGTTCGCGCGCAACAGGCTCGCGGTCGCGGGTCTGGCGGTCGTCGTCCTGTTCCTGCTCTTCTGCTTCGCCGGCCCACTGCTCCACTCGACCGACCAGACCCACACCCATCTCACCCAGGTGAACCTGGCCCCGAGCGGCGCGCACCTGCTCGGCACCGACGCCGTCGGACACGACGAGCTGGGGCGGCTCATGTACGGCGGCAAGGTGTCGCTGCTCGTCGGCCTCGCCTCCGGCCTCCTCGCGACCGTCATCGGCACGTTCTGGGGCGCGGTCGCGGGCTACGCGGGCGGCTGGATCGACGCCGTGATGATGCGGGTCGTGGACGCCGGAATCGCCATCCCGGCGCTCTTCATCCTCCTCGTCGTCTCCGCCATCACCACCCCGGACACCTGGGGGCTCGTCGTCATCCTCGGCCTGGTCTCCTGGCTGGTCCCCGCCCGTCTCGTCCGGGCCGAGACACTCACCCTGAAGGGCCGGGACTACGTGCTGACACTGCGCGCCATCGGCGGCACGCACGGCCGGGCGATCGGCCGGCACATCCTGCCGAACTCCGTCTCGACGGTCGTGGTCGCCGCCACCTTCCAGGTCGCCGACGCGATCCTCCTCGTGGCCTACGTGTCCTATCTCGGCCTGGGCGTCCAGCCCCCGTCGACGGACTGGGGCGGCATGCTCTCGGCCGGTCTCACGGCCGCGTACTCGGGACGCTGGTGGCTCATCGTGCCGCCCGGCCTCGCCATCATCCTCGTCGTCTGCGCCTTCAACGCCATCGGCGACGGGCTGCGCGACGCCTTCGACGTGAGGGGACGCGGATGACCGCCGACATCCTGCGGATCGAGAACCTGGGCGTCACCTTCTCCACGGAGACGGGTGAGGTGGCCGCGGTACGAGAGGTCTCGCTGCGCGTGCGGCCAGGGGAGACGCTCGCCCTCGTCGGCGAGTCAGGCTCCGGCAAGTCGACCGTCGCGCTCGCCGCGATGGGGCTGCTGCCGGGCACCGCCCACGCCACGGGCCACGCCGTCGTCGGCGGCACCGACGTCATCGGCGCCACCGAGGCCGACCTCGCGGGTCTACGGGGCCGCACCGCGTCGATGGTGTTCCAGGAACCCGCGACCGCGCTCGACCCGCTCACCCGGATCGGCGCCCAGATCGCCGAGGTCATCCGCAACCACCGTCCCGTCACGGCCAAGGAGGCCGCCGGGGAGGCCGTCGAACTCCTGCGCCGCGTCGGCATCCCGGATCCGGGGACGAGGGCGTCCGCGTTCCCGTTCCAGCTCTCCGGGGGACAGCGGCAGCGCGTGGTCATCGCCATGGCGATCGCCAACGCGCCGAGCCTGCTCATCGCCGACGAACCCACCACCGCGCTCGACGTCACCGTGCAGGCCGAGATTCTCGACCTGCTGCGGTCGCTCGCCGCGGACTTCGACACGGGGGTACTGCTGGTCACGCACAACATGGGAGTCGTCGCCGACTTCGCGGACCGCGTCGCCGTCATGCTCCAGGGAGAGATCGTGGAGACGGGGCCGGTGGAGGAGGTGCTCCTGCGGCCCACGCACGCGTACACCAAGCGCCTGCTCGGGGCGGTGCCGCGGCTGGCCGTCGCCGAGCCGGGGGCCGACTCCCGGCGCCCCGAAGAGGACCGCCCCGCCGCGGAACCGGTGGTCGAACTGCGGGACGTGAGCGTGCGGTTCGGCCGCGGGCGCCGCGCCGTCCGGGCACTCGACGGCGTCTCGCTGACGGTCAGGCCCGGTGAGACCGTGGGTCTGGTGGGGGAGTCGGGCTCGGGCAAGTCGACCGCGGCGCGCGTCGCGCTGGGCCTCGTACCACCGTCGTCCGGCTCGGTGTCGCTGTTCGGCGCCGACCTCGGCAGGACCCGGGGGCGGGCCCGGCGCGCCCTGCTGGCCGGTGTCGGCGTGGTCCTGCAGGACCCGGTCGCCTCGCTCGACGCCCGCATGAGCGTGGCGGAGTGCGTCGCCGAGCCGCTGCGCGTGCACCGCCGGGGGATGCCGGCGGCTGAGCGCCGGACCCGGGTCGGCGACGTACTCGAACTCGTCCGCCTGCCGCGGGAGTTGGCCCACCGGGGTCCGCGTGAGTTGTCCGGTGGCCAGCGGCAGCGGGTGAGTCTCGCCCGGGCGCTGGTCCTTGAGCCGCGGCTGCTGGTCGCCGACGAGCCGACGAGCGCGCTCGACGTGAGTGTGCAGCAGTCGGTGCTTGAGGTGATCGCGGGGCTCCAGGGTGAGCTGGGGTTCGCCTGCCTGTTCGTGTCCCACGACCTCGCCGTCGTACAGCAATTCGCCCAGCACGTGGTCGTTCTGCGGGCCGGGCGCATCGAGGAGGAGGGCAGTACGGCGACCACGCTCCTGCACCCGCGCACGGACTACACGCGACGGCTCATCGCCGCCGTGCCCGTGCCGGACCCGGTGCTGCAACGCCGTCGGCGCGCGGAACGGCGGGCCGCGACGGGGGTCACGGCGTGACCGCATCCGGGAGCCGCCTCCCGACGCCCGAGGTGTACGCCGGTGTCGACATCGGCGGTACGACCACCCAGGTCGTGCTCTGCGCGGCCGACCTCACCGTCGTCGACTCCGTGGAGGTGCCGACACCGGCGGCCGAGGGCGGACGGGCGATGGTCCGCGCCGCGCTCGCCGCCCTGGATCTGCTCCGCGCACGCGCGGCCTCGCGGCTGCTGGGCGTCGGTGTCGGCGCGGCAGGTGTCGTCGACAGCCGGGCCGGCCGCATCCTCGTGGCGAGTGACTCCTTCCGCTCCTGGGCCGGGTTCGCGGTGACGGCGACGGTCGAGGACGCGCTCGGCGTACCGGCCTTCCTCGACAACGACGTCAATGCCTTCCTGCGCGGCGAGGTCGCGAAGGGAGCCGTCGCGGGTGAGCCCTCCGCACTCGGGATGACGCTCGGCACCGGGGTCGGGGGCGCGCTGTGGCTGGACGGCGCGCTGTTCGAGGGGGCGCACGGGGCGGCGGGCGAGATCGGCCACCTGCCCGGTTTCGGTGACCTGCCGTGCACCTGCGGCGGCCGTGGCCACCTGGAGACGCTCGCCTCCGGCCGCTCCCTCGCGGCCCGCTACAGCGAGCGGACGGGGCGTTCCCTGACCGCCCGGGGCGTCGCCGAGGCGGCGGCGGACGGCGACCCCGACGCGCTCGCCGTCTACGAGGCCGCGGGGGCGGGCGTCGCCCGCGCGATCCTGATCACGGCGGGTCTGGTGGACCTCACGACCTTCGTGATCGGCGGCGGGGTCAGCCGGGCCTGGGACCTCCTCGAACCGTCGATCGGCGCCGCGCTCGCCGCCGAGCCGCCGGTCAGCGGGCAGCCGATCCGGGTCGTACCAGCACGGCTGGGCAGCCGTGCGGTGGCGATCGGCGCGGCGGCCCGGGCGCGGACGGAACTCGGGGCGGTGACAAGGGCGTAGGGGGCGGGGTGGGTAACTGCCGTTGGCCGGTGGGTGAGTTGACGGCCAACGCTCCTTCATTGGCCTGTACATGACCGCAGTTGACGGGTCAGACTGTGCGCCGAAACCCGCCCCCCACCGAGGAGCACCTCATGCGCAAGCCCACCCGGCAACGTTGTCACGCCGCCCTGGCCGGACTCGTCACCCTCGCCACGGCCGCCGTGCTGTCTGTCTCCGTCACCACGCCCGCCGCGGCCGCCGACACCTGGACCGAGGTGGGCTCCGACCGCGCCGACCCGCTGACCGAGAGCCAGGGCCTGACCTCGGTCGAGGTCCCGGCAGGCAGCCCCAACCACTACACCGGGATCGGCACCATCCCGATCGGCGTCAGCAGCCGCGGCTGGAACCACGTCGGCGACCCGGACGCCTCCTACAACGGCTACTACGTCGAGCCGTACCAGGCCGACTCCGGCAGCGCCAAGATGTTCCGGGTGCAGGCGCCCGGCGGCGCCTGGTCGGAGTACGTCCACGCGCTGAGCCCCGGCGAGGCGCTGAACAACTCCTTCGACACCATCTCCCCGGACGGCCAGTGGATGGTGTCGGGGGAGTGGGGCACGATGACCCGGCTGCTGGTGTTCCCGACCCCCGGCGTGAACCCGAGCACCTCCCCCTCGGCCAACCTCCCGCAGGCCTCCACCATCAACCTCGACCACGCCGTCCGTGACGTACAGGGCTGCGACTTCGTCACCGCGACCCAGCTGCTGTGCTCCTCCGACGACCCGGCGGGCACCCTCTTCGGCATCACCAAGCCGCTGCTGCAGATCGACCTGTCCGCCGCCCCGAGTGGCAGCGGCGATGTGACGGGCCATGTCACCGCCCTGCGCCAGCTCCCGCTGCGCAGCTCCTGCTCGGGCACCTTCGAGGCCGAGGGCATCGACTACGACCGGCGCACCGGCACCCTGCGGGTGATCGTCGTGTCGCCCGGCTTCTGCGTCCTGACCGACAGCAAGACCTACCGGTTCACCAAGAGCTGAGCGTCCGTACCCGGGGCGTGACACGGGCGGCGACGGGAGCATAGGCGTTCGAGGTGGGGGAGGTCTAAGGTCGGAAGCAGAACCAGAGAAACGGGGAGGCGGCCGACAGTGGTGCAGGACGAGGCCGTGATCGGCTGTACCGGGGAGCTGCTCATCGGCACACGGGGAACCGCCGGTCCCGGCGAGATCCTTGTGCGGGTCAGAGGCGGATCCGAGACCTTCCTCGCCTGGTCGCAGGAGCCCCTGCCCGTGGGGGCTACTGTGCTCGTGGTCGAATCCCGGGGATGCCGTGAGGTCGACGTCATCCGCTGGGCCGATCCGCTGGACGCGTTGGACGGCGACTCCGTCGACGCCGGTTAAGGAGAAAACAGGATGTTCGGTTACCGCGTTCCCGCTCCCGACGAGGCGATGCTGATCTCGGGAGGCAGGCGGGGACTGGGGGGCGCGCCGTTCCGAGTGGTGACGGGGCACGGAAAGTTCGTGCTCCCCGTTTTTCGCAAGACCCGCTTCCTCACCTTGTCGATGTGCGAGGCCGAGGTCACCGAGACCTGTGTGACCCGGCAGGGCATCGCGCTGCACGTCCGCGCAGTGATCGCGTTCAAGGTCGGCAACGACCACGAGAGCATCATCAACGCCGGTCAGCGGTTCCTCTCCGACCAGGACCAGATGTCGGTGCTGACCGGCCGGATCTTCGCCGGTCATCTGCGCGCCATCATCGGCTCGATGACCGTCGAGGAGATCGTCACCGAGCGGCAGAAGCTCGCCGCGGAGGTCCTGGACACCTCGAAGGTCGAGATGGCCAAGATCGGCCTGATCGTGGACTCGCTGCAGATCCAGTCGATCGACGACGGCGATGTCGGTTACATCGAGGCCATGTCCGCACCGCACAAGGCGGCCATCCAGCGGCAGGCCCAGATCGCGCAGGCGCAGGCCACCCAGGCGTCCGTCGAGGCGGAGCAGGTGGCCGCGCGCAACCAGGCCGAGTACGCCCGGCAGACCGCGGTCGTGAAGGCGGAGTACTCGGCCGAGGTGGACCGAGCGCAGGCGCAGGCCGCCCAGGCCGGACCGCTGGCGCAGGCGCACGCCCAGCAGGAGGTGCTCGCCGCGCAGACCGAACTCGCCCAGCGGGCGGCCCAGTTGCGCCAGCAGCAGCTCGTCGCCGAGATCGTCAAGCCCGCCGAGGCCGAGGCGGAGCGGATCAAGGTGCTCGCCATCGCCGACGCGGAACGCATGAAGATCCAGGCCGAGGCCGCCGCCTCGCACGACCGCGTGGCGCTCGACCGGATGCTGATCGACCAGCTCCCGCTGATCGTGAAGGAGGCCGCGGGCGGTCTCGCCGGCGCCAACGTCAACGTCCTGAACGGCGCGGACGGCCTGGGCGAGATCGCCGCGGGGCTGGTCGCCCAGGGCCTGACGATCCTGGACTCGGTCCGCCAGAACCTGAGCGGCCAGAACGCGGGCGACCAGAAGCCCGGGAGGCGTTCGGAGAAGACGGAGGGGCTGCTGGAGCTCCAGAGCTACCGGCGGACCCCGGAACAGCAGGACAGGGACGGGAACGAGCCGGAGGGCGGCCCGACCTCGACGACCTGACCCGAAGTTCCCCCACCGCAACGGCGCGGGCGCCCGGGTCGGTGCGGCGATGGACGAGTGACGGAGTGAAGCGGCCGCCGTTCCCTGGGGACGGCGGCACGCTCCCACCCGAGCGACACACCGGAGTTGACGTACCGTCAGGTAAGCCATCCGGTGGAGCTGTTCCCGGGAGGAAGAGACGGGGGCAGAGCGCGAGGGCCGGGGACCGGAGCGCCAGGCGGCCTCGGGAGGAGACCGCCCGACGAGGGATCCCTGTTGAGAATCCACTCGAGTTCGCGCTGGATCCTGCGGGCCTCGTTGCGGACCTGCAGAGGTATGTCCCCTCGTTCGGAGATCAGTTGGGCGTAGATCGGTGCGTCGTGCACTGGTGGCGCTTCTCCTCGGGTCTGGTGCCTTCCCTCTACGGTAAGGCCGCGGCGGTACCGCGGGACTCATCCTCCCAGTTCGGCCAGAACCGGAAGCACCCGACCAAGGAATGGCACCTTCCCCACCAGCCGTCGGTGTCCCTATGAGTCGTTGGCGCTCGAAGGACCGAACAACTCGATCTCGGCTATGGAGACCTGCTTGTCCCGGGCGGTGCCATAGGCCGAGCGGACGATGAAACGGACCGCCGTGACATCACCCACGCGGAACTTACGCTGCTGACCGCCCGCAACCTGGTCGAGGGTGAGGAAGCGGGTGCTCGTCTTGCCGTTCGCCGTGGTGATCCTGGCCTCGATACGGTGCGGCAGCGCCGACTTCGTGAGCTGGTCCGGGCGGTTGGAGGTGCCCGAGGTGATGATCACGTCCAGCAGCCGGGTGGGCTGTTCGAAGCTGGCCTCGAGCCACTCGCCGTCCCCGGATCCCGAGACGCCGGGTCCCCACCAGGTGTTGTTGAGCTTGTCGAAGGCGAGCCCCGCGCCGTGGCCGGCGAAGGAACGGGACGCCTTCACGTGGTCAGGGCCGACCGGGACCCGCTTGGCGAAGTGGTCCTTCACCGCCTGCACGGCCGTACCGGTGTTCGTCACGGCGAACACCAGCAGGCCGAGCACCACCGCGCCGACGACCCAGTTCATGACGCGTCCGAAGCCCCGCCGCAGTCGGGGCCGGTCCCCGGCCCACGGCACCTCCCCGTTGCGGGAGTTGAGCACCCGACGCCACCAGGGCAGCCGGCCCGGCGCCTGCCGTTCCCCGGCCATGGACAGCGCGCAACGCCCGCAGAAGTGCCGGTCCGGCCGGTTGGGAGTGGCGCACCAGGGGCAGGGCACACCCCCGTCCGCACCGGGCTCCGCGACCGGGGTACGGACCTGGGGGCGGCTCGCCTCGGGGCGGCCGGGCAACACCGGCGCCACCGACGGCGCGACCCGCGGTTCCGGGTCCGCCACCGGCACCAGCAGGGACCTGGCCCGCTCGGCCGCGGAGTCCCGGTCGGGGGCGGCGGAGGGCAGCGGCTCGGTGGCCGCGGTCTCGTCCGGCCGCGCGGGAGCGGCCGGTACGGAGCCGTGGGCGGCGACGGGGGCCGGGTGCGGACGCGCGGTGTCGTCGCCCATCGGGCTCGGATCCGCCGCGTCATCGAATACCGGCGTACCGGATACCGGTGTACTGGGGGCCGACGCGTCCGGTGCACTGCCGACGGCATCGTCCTCGTGCGGGCTGCGTGCGGGTCGCGCGGTGGCCGCCCTGTCGGCGCCCACGGTGTCCGCGTCCGCGATGGAGCCCGCCGTGTCGTGCGCCGTACGAGCCGTTCCCGTACCGGCGCCCGGTCGTGTGAACGCGTCCCAGCCCGGCTCGCCCTCGGCCGACGCGGCGGGTCCCGCCGCCCCGGAGCCTTGGTCGCCGGCCGTCGGCGCCGCCTCGTCGGCGGCAGCCGCGGGACGACGGGTCCGGGCCGCGACCCCCGCCGGAGCCGGTTCCCCGGCCCAGTCGAGCACCGCGCCGCAGGCGTCGCAGAAGGACTGGCCGGGCTCCGCCCGGGTGCCGCACTCGGCGCAGGCCGGGGCACGCCCGGGGCCGGTGCCTGGGGTCTGGGTGGTCATTTCTCGGGGATCCTTTCGGCGGCGGTCACCTGGACCGTGTAGGGCATGTGGGCGGGACGGGCGGCCGCCACGAGGTTCTCCAGCCGGTACTCGTCCGCCGGGGTCGGCTCGGGCAGCCGCAGCGTGACGTGCAGCCGGGGGCGGCGGTCGCCGGGGACCGGGCCGAGCGGACGCGGGTCCCAGGCGGCGGCGCCGCTCTCGGTGATCTCCGGCTCGACACCGAAGGCGAGGCGTATCGCTTCGGACAGGCCGCGGCGGGTGCCTCGTACCCGATGCAGGTACGCGGCGGCGGCGACGGCCGCGCGCAGCCGCGCGTCCGGTTCCGTGCCGTCGACCTCGGCGCCGACCCAGGTGCCCAGCCAGCGGGCGAAGTCGGCCGGTGCGAGCGCCGGGTCGAAGTAGGTGTGCAGACAGTCGAGGGCCAGCAGGATCGGCGCGACCACCTCGTCAAGCCCAGCGACGAAGCGCAGCGCCAGATCGTCGTCGGCGAAGACCGCGGGGAGCATGCCGCCGATCGGCGCCGAGGACTCCAGGCCGTCGATGGAGCCCCTCATGAGCCGTCTCCGATGACGCGGACCCGGTGGTCGAAGGAGAACACCAGCGAAGGGGCCTCCAGGTCGATCCGGTCGGTCGGGTCGCCGCGCTTGCCGGTCAGCGGGTCGGCGGGGTGGAGCTGCACCGCGTCGACGAGTTCGACACCGGGCACGCGTTGCAGCACGGCGAAGACCTCGCCCGCCTGCACGGGCCGGCCGAACGGCCAGCCGGTGCCGTCCGCGCCGCCGGTGAGCGGGTCCAGATGGCGGTAGAGCGCGTCGTGGGCCTGGCGGCGCACCCGGTCCGTGTCGACCCCGCGGAAGGCGTGCACGGTGGCGACGACGGTGACGCCCTGGTAGAAGGGCGGCCCGACCGCGAGCCGGGTGCCGATCAGCCGGCGTTCGTCGAGGTGCCGCGTGATGCGCTGCAACAGGGCGTCGCCGGGGACGAGTTGCTCGAAGCGCAGCCGCCCGCCGGGATCGGGCACGGCCTGCGGGACGACCAGGACACGGACCGCGTAGGCGCCGTGCTCGCCCTCCTCGCCCTCGAGGCAGGTGATACGGGCCGTCTCGGGGGCCGCGCGCCGGGCCAGTTCCTCGTAGTCGCGCAGGGTCACGGCCCGCTCCTGGGCGCGCAGGGTGATCGGCGCCCGGGTCTTCGCCTCCTCGACCGTCTCGCCTTCGACACCGCCCCGGGCGGCCTCCCGGTTGACGACGTCGGCCACGTACGGCACCGAACTGCGCAGCACCTGGACGGCGCCCCGGGCGACGTTCCCGGCCCGGCCGCCACCTGTGCGGTAGCGGCGGGCGCGGATCACGGCCCCCTTGGGCGCCACCGTCCCGTACTGGCGCATGCCGCCGTCCGGTTCGCGGACGGCGGGCCCGAAGGCGATCTCGCCGGTTGCCGCGTCCAGGGTGATGTGCCGGTCGGTGGGGCCGGACGCGGCGAAGTGCGGCACGACGTCCCAGTCGGCCCAGCCGTCGCGCTCGGCGGTCTGCAACAGCACCGGCGGGGTGTCGCCCACGACGGGGAAGTGGGTGAGCCGCAGCCGCTGCCCGGGCAGACCGGTGGACTCGCCGAGCGCCTCGTCGTGGACGGTCTCGGCGTGGATGGCCGAGGTGGTCCCGCCGAGGGTGAACGCTTCGGCGGACCGGATGGTCGGAGACGTGGTGTAGAAGGGCTGGTCGGACAGCGGGTCGGTGACCCGGCAGCGCAGCCATCCCGCCTCGTGACCTCCGGTGCGCGACAGCGTGTGGCCGCCCGGGACGTGCAGGACCACCTCACCGGGCCGGTTCAGGCCGCCGGTGCCGTCCCGGTCCACCTCGCAGGCCGCCCAGCCGTCCTCGGTCCACGCCTCCCAGACCAGCGGCGGCTGGCGCGGATCGACACCGACACCGTCGACCCGGCTGTCGAGCTCCAGGCCCAGCGCGCAGTGCGGTACGGCGGAGGTGAGGCCGAGGAGCATGCAGTCACCGGGGTTCGGTGACTCCGCGAAACACAGCACGTCCTTGCCCTCGCCGAGATCGGCGGTCCGGTCGGTGACCGCACCACCGTTCTGCTGCACGACGAGACGACGCAACGAGCAGGGCACCACGGTCAGTTCGCGCTCGGTCGCGAAGACGACGGCCTCCTCGTTCTCGGTGCGCACGGTGGCGGCCTCGGTTCCCACGGGCAGCACGATGGGCTCCTCGTGCGGCGCGGACAGCCAGAACGTGAGGTCCGTACGGGCGGCCGAGGGCGGGAACAGCGTGATGCCGACAAGGTCGAGGAACGCCAGGTGGTTCTTCTCGGGGACACGGTTGAGCCGGTAGACGATCTGGTCGGCCATGTGGGCGACCGTTTCCACGAGGGTGACGCCGGGGTCCGACACGTTGTGGTCGGTCCATTCGGGGGCGCGCTGCTGGATGTAGCGCTTGGCGTCGTCGACGAACTGCTGGAAGCGGCGGTCGTCGAGGTTCGGGGAAGGCAGTGCCATCAGCGGTCGCTTTCAGGGGAGTTGCCCGCGCCGGGGGCGTCGGGCTCCTCGTGGGAGGGGATGACGTAGAACGGAAAGACCAGGCTGCGCGGGTTGTTGGTGCCGCGGATCGAATAGCGCACGTCGATGAAGAGCACGCCCTGGTCGGGACCCGCCGTCACCTCGACGTCGTTGACCTCGATCCGTGGCTCCCAGCGGTCGAGGGTGGTGTACACCTCGTGCTGGATCCGGCCTGCCGTCGCCTCGTTGACCGGCGCGAACACCAGGTCGTGGATGGCACAGCCGAACTCGGGCCGCATCGGCCGCTCGCCCGGCGCGGTGGCCAGCACCAGCCGGATGGCTTCCTCGATCTCCCGTTCCCCGCTGACCATGGCGATGCCACCGGTGGGACCGATGCGCATGGGGAACGCCCAGCCGGATCCAACGAACTGCTCGGCCATCAGAGGCCCACCCGCCTACTCCTGAAGAACTTCCCGGCCGTCACGGCAGCGGATACGGCTTGTTGTTGACCAGCACCACACCCTGAAGGGCGAGCGTGATGGCCCGGATGCCCACATTCGCGATGGAGTTGACCTGCACGCTGCCGCCGGCGGTGAGCGTCGCGGCGCCCACCGCCTTGAGGCTGAGCGCCCCCATCGCGTCGACGGTCACCGCACCGCCGAGCGACTTGAGGTTGACCAGCCCGCGGCCCTCGATGTCGAGCGGGCCGCCGCTCTTGATGGTCAGCCTTCGGCGCGCGCTCAGGGTGAGATCGGTGCCGGCCTCGACCGACACCGACCGGGTGCCCTTGATGGTGACGGACCCCTTGCTGTCCACGGTGATCTCGGTCTTCGTGCGGTCGAGGTTGATGACCAGCCTGTCGTTGCCGGAGGCGATCCGCACCCCCTGCTTACGGGCACCGGTCTGCTGACTGAGCAGGTCCACCCGGTTGCCCTTCCGATCGGACAGGGTGTGCCGGATCGCCTGCTTCTTCAGCCCGTCGTGCAGCGGTACGTCACTGACCACGGTCGGTTTGTCCTTGCCGTTGTAGAGGCCGCCGATGACGAACGGGTGGTCCAGGGCACCGCGGTCGAAGGCCACCAGCACCTCGTCGTCGACGTCGAACGGGAACACACCGCCGCCGCCCTTCCCGCCGAGCTGCACGGTCCGCGTCCAGTCGCTCTCGTACGCGTCGTCCAGCCAGGGGAACTGGAGCTTGACCCGGCCCTGCTTCAGCGGATCCTGCACATTCGTCACCAGGGCGTTGGCCACGCTCGGCAGCTTGGGCGCGGCGGCCGTGCCCCCGCCGGACGTGAGGCCGTACAGGGAGCGCCACTGGCGGCCGCTGACGGTGATCCAGGTCTGGTAGTGCTCGTCGTAACCGAAGACGTGCCGCACGGACGTCACCGTGTACTTGCCCTCGAACGGCTTGCCCACGTCGGTCAGCGTGACCGGAACACCGGGCCGCAGCTTGGGGTTGCCGAACACCATGACCTCCAGCTCGGCGAAGGAGGAGGTGACGTCGTCGGCGAGGGCCTTGGCGGCGACCTTCACCTCGGCCAGGCGGTCGAAGGGCGTGTCGGTCTCGACCAGCTTGGCGGTCTTGAACTTCTTCGCCGTCTTCTGCGGGGTGGTGCCGATGGCGAAGCCGTCGTTGGACGTGGCGGGCGACGTGGCGGTGAGCTTCTTCTTCGTCGTGACGTTCCAGCCGCGCGCCTCGGTCTTGGCGACCTGGTCGGCGGAGGTGACCGCGGCCCGGCAGCGCAGTACGTCGACGCCGCCCTGCAGGACGAAGGGGCTCTTGTCGCCGGGCATGCTGGTGGGCGGCGCGGTGGAGGCCGGGTCGGCCTTGGCGAACTGGAACTTCCCCTCGGAGTCCAGCGACATGACCACGTCGTTCTCGTCGGCGAGCCGGGCGAGGAAGTCCCAGTCGGTCACGTTGGCCTGGCTGATGAACTCGTAGACCGTCGTGGTGGGCTTGATGCCGCCCTTCCCCTTGCCGATCGGAATGCCGTTCATCGTGGCCAGCTTCTTCGCGATGTCCGCGGCCGTCTGATTGCGGTACGCGGCCACCCTGCGCTGGCGCATCAGACGGTGGCCCATGTCGTAGCCGCGGATGACGGTGAAGGTGCCGGTGCCGTCGTAGTCGGTCTCCATGCCGGTCACCTCGCCGGTCAGCAGCGGGGAGGCCGCGCCCTGGCCGTCCGCGACCGGCGCGATCGTCACCAGGGTGCCGCACTGGATGCCGAGTTCGCCGAGCACCAGCCGGTCCGGGTCGCGGAAGGTCAGCCGGAACGCGGCCGGCACCCCCGCCCCGAGGTCGACCCAGCAGCCGACGAGGTCGGAGGCGATCTTCTCCGGAACCGGACTGCCGTCCACGGTCACGTGGACGACGTTGGAGTACGAAGGCTGGACCATCAGAAACCCACCTCTTCGGCGGCGGGCAGCACGAGCTCGATGCCGTTCGACAGCCGGTTCGGGTCGTCGATGCCGTTCGCCTCGGCGATCGCCCGCCAGGCCGCCGCGTCCCCGTACTCCCGCCACGCCAGCGACTGCAGCGAGTCTCCCGCGACGACCCGGTGCACACGCTGCGCGGTGAGCGCGCCCGACGTCGGGTTCTGTCCCTTGGTCTTGCTGGGGATCTCGTGCAGATGCACCTGACAGGTGGCGCGGATCGGCACGCCCGTCGTGCCGAACAGGGAGTAACTGGCATCCACCGAGCTGACGTACGCCGTGAACCGCGCGGTCGAGAACGACCCCCACTGGAACACCACCCACGGCGTGGACGGCTGCTTCGCCGCGATGCTCTTCGTCGTCACCTCGCAACAGGAGAACAGCGCCTCGACCTTCTTCAGCACCGAATTGCTGGTCGGGTCGTCGGACGAATCGAGGAAGATCTCCACGGTCATCTCACGGGGCTCGGGCCCCATGAACTCCGGGAGGGAACCGTCCCGCACGGCCGCGGTCGGGGTGGTCTTCCAACGGGCGCGACGACTCAGCGAGAGCGTCGAGGGGTTGAAGTCGAAGTTGAACGTCTTGATCAACCCACCCGGAGTGGTGCTGCGGCCGATGGGCGGCTCGTGAATGGCCAGCGTGGCCCTCACCAGACTCTTGCCCGCGCCGCCCTTTCCTGACTTGCCTGCCATGTTCTTCGCCGTTCCCTAGTCCGTGAACCCGTGGTGGGTGATTTCCAGCACCTCCGTGGCCACGGCCGGGCTGGCCGGGTCCAGGGAGGGCCCCTGCCAACTGACCGGGAGCACGTCGAGCAGACCCCAGCGGGCCACCTCCGAGCCGTCCGCGCGCAACGCCGCGATCTGCGCGGTGGGCCGCTTGACCCCCGTGGTCACGGAGGACACCCAGGCCGCGACCTTCGCGGTGTCCGGCGTCAGCGGGCGGGTCAGCCGGATGTTGGAGAAGGTCACGCGGGACGGAAGCTGCCACACGAACCCGTTGTTGCCGCCCTCCTGGCGCTGCTCGATCTCCACCTGCGACGAGAGTCCTTCACACCCGTTGAAGTAGCCGAGGCTCTCGCCGTCGATGGTGAGGGTGAAGAAGATGGTGGAGCCCGGGTCTCGATCGGTGGCCATCGAAGATCGGCCTTTCTTGGGTGTCTTACGGGGTGGTGGAGGTCAGCGGCGGGGATCGCGCAGCTTGCCGATCCGCTCCCGTTCGAGGCGGAGTTCGGTCCGCAGCAAGCGGGTGATCGGCCCGGCCAGCTTGTGCGTCAGCTCGTCGATCTGACCCTGGGTCAGAGACCGGGGATCGAAATCGACGGCGGTGTACGTGGGTGGGGCCTCCTCGCGCGCGGCGTGCGAGGGCAGCGGCCGGTGGGGCGGCTCGGTCGCGGAGTACGGGGGCGGGGGGCCGCTCGGCGGCGGTGGTGGCGGAGGAGAGGGGGGCGAGTACGCGGGAGGCGACATCGGGTTGACGACCCGTTGGACCGAGGGGAGGGCTGGGGGAATGGCGGGGGTGGCGGGTGCGGGTGCGGGTGCGATGGCGGTGGGTACGGGAGGTACGGGGGACGTGGTGGAGGAGCGCTGTACCGGCAGGGATACGGGTGGGGCGGCGGGGGTTGCGGTGAGGGGGACGGTCGCTCGGGGGGTGGGGCTCGCGGAATTCGCCGGGGGCGCTGGGGGCGTCGAGTGGGCTGGGGCCGTCGAGTTCGTGGGTTGCATCGGTTGTATGGAGTGCATGGGTTGCGTCGGCCGCGCCGGCTCTGCCGGATGGGGGAGTCCGCCCGACGGTCGAGGCGTAGGCGCGCTCGGAGTGGACGAGCGCTGTACGACGGGGGTGGCGCTGTGCGTCGCGGGGGGCGTGAGGCCCGGGGAAACGCCCCCGGCGGGCGCCTGTTGCGGCGGAGCGGGCTCGGAGGCGACTCGCTGCACGACGGGGGCACCGAGGCCGAGACGGCGTGGGGTCGTGGCGTAGGAGCGAGGAGCGCGGTGCTGCTTCGCGGACACCTGGGGTTGGGGTGCGGGTGTCGAGGCCTCGGATTGCCGAAGTGCCGAGCGCCGCACGACGGGCTCGACGGGCTCGACGGGTACGACAGGCACGACGGGCACGACGACATTCGTACGGGCGATCCCGGGATGCTCTGGAGCTGGAGCAGGAGCGGAAGCTGGCACAGATACGCGAGGGGCGAGCGGTCCCGTGGCATCCGCGGGTGTTGCCGGCAACGAACTCGCATCGGGTATCGGTGTCGAGGGAGTCGAGGGAGTCGAGGGAGTCGAGGAGGCAACGCGCTGAACCGCTGGGACAGTTGCCGTCGGTGAGCCCGGTGCCGACGGCTTCGTAGGGCGCGCGGAGGCCGGGCTCCGTCGCACCGATGGGCCGCTCGCACCGGTGCCGGGTTGAGCAAGGGGGACGGTGGCAAGGCGCCGGAGGACCGGAGCACCGGCGCCGGAAGCCTCGGTGCCGCGCGCCGCCGGACCGGCGTGGGCACCGGCGACGGGCCCGCCGACCGACGGGTGCGACACCGCCCGCTGCACCATGGCACCGGCGCCACCGGCGCCACCGGCCAACCCAGGCGCCCTGGTTGACGAAGGTGCCGTTCCCGGTGCCTCAGGCGATCGGCGTATCGGACGGGGTACCAGACCGCCGCCGGGCACGGGAGAGGCCCCGGCTGCCGAGGAACGTTGTAGGGCCGGGGTCGGGACGGAAGCCGGTCCGGCTACGGCCCCACCCGGGGCGATGGGCGTGCTCCCTGTTGGGCCGGCTGCTCCCGCCGGCCCGGGGCCGTCGGCACGCCGCGCCGACGGGCCACCCGCAGAGCCGCCGCCGGAGCCGCCGGAACGGGACCCGCTCCGGCCGCTGTCGGCTGATGTGGCGCGCCGCAGCGGTACGGCCGCGGGAGCGGTACGGCGCTGCACGGCGACGGCAGGAGGCGTGGAGGGCAGCAGCGAGGTCAGTGCGCGTGCCGGAGCGAGCGCGCGCACCGGTGGACGCGGCGACGACGGGGAGGTGGGAGCGACCGGCTCCGCGCCACCGTCCCGCCGGGGGGCGACGGGCCCACTGCCCGCCGGGCTCTGTGGCGTGCCCTCCACCGCACTCGTACGTTCCTGAGCGCGAGGTTCTGCCACGACGGCCCGCTGTACGACAGGGCTGCCCTCCGGGGCTGTCCCTGACGCGGCGGAACCTGCCGGAGCTGGAGCCGGAGCCGGGGGCGGAGCCGGGACCGCACGCTGAACAGGCAGGTTCCCGGGCGGGGCTCCCGCCTCGGGAATCTCCAGGCGAGACGGCGCCACACCTGATGACGACGATCGCGAAGGAGCCGTCTCCGGTGTTCTCCCCGGCCCGGGGGACAGCGGCCCGGGGGACAGCGGTCTGGGAGACATCGTCCCGGTCCCGGGCGGAGTCGTCGCACCGCCGGGCGCGCCCGGTCGTTCCGCTGGGGTCCCCGTCGCGCGCTGCACCGGACGTTGTACCGGCGTCGCGTGCGAAGGCGGAGTGGACAAAGGCGCGCCCAGCCCCGAGCGTCGACGCGGCGGCCCCGCAGCCGGGCTGCCGTCCGGAGTCACCGGAGCCACTGGAGCGGTCGGCGCCGCCGGTGCTGTCGGAAGGAGGGACGCCGGTATGGATGCTCCAGCCGACGGCACGTCACCGACGGACGGCGCCCCCAGCCCCGTACGTCCGGAAACGCCCGACGTACTCCGCATACTCCGCTGGACCGGAAGATCGGACCCGGCGGCGGAACCGTCGCGCGATCGAGACAAGGAGACGGGAGGCGCGACCGGGCCGGCGGCGGCAGCCGGTGTCCCGGAACCCGGGAGCGTGGCGGCGGGAGCCGAAGGCCGGGGAGCAGTGTCCGATGTCCGGGAAGCGGCCACCGAAGCGGCAGAACCGGACGACGTTCCGCCACTGCCGCTGTCAGGGCCGCTGCCACCACTACCACTGGCACCGTCACTGCCGCCGCCACCGGTGGCCGGGACGGTGACGGCGGGCGCCGACGGCGGCTGCGGTACGGACGGCTGAGGTACGGACGGCAACGGCGCGGACGGCTTCATCGCCGGCAGAGCCCACCGTTGTACGGCAGGCCTGGCCGGCGCCTTGGTCAGCGAGGTCGGCCGTGTGGCCCGGGGAACGGCGGGCGTCACCCGTGGACCCGCCGGGCCGACGGCCCCGACGGGAGAACTCATGCGCTGCACGGGCAGCGTCCCGCTCCCCTCACCCGATTCGACGGGCGAGGCCACCGGCAGCGAGAGCGAGGGGAGTTCGAGCCCGGAAGCGGGTCCCACCGGCGCGGCGAGCAGCCCCTTGACCAGTCCGCCGGGTGCGCCGTCGAGGACGGCGTGCGACAGCGTGCCGGTGAAGGAGGGGTTCTGCCAGGTCGTCAGCCGGCCGCCGAACCCGGCGTCGGCGACGGAGCCCGGCCGGTCCGTGGCCCGCTGGATCGGCGGCAGCGCGGGCCAGGCGGCAGGCCGGACCACACGCGCACCGGGTCCCCGCCCCGCACCGCCCGCCGTGGACGTGTCGCCCGCCCCGGTCTCCGTACCGCCGGCCGGAGCCGAGGCACCCGCCGGTCCGGAAGCGGCCGCGGCGGCGAAACCGCCGCCGGACCCCCGCTCAGGTCCGTCGCCCCCGCCGCCCCGCAGCCGATCAAAAAGCCCCACGCCGTGTCACCCTTCTCCGGCGCCGCGGTTGACGAGTGCCGCGATCTGTTCCGTGTAGCCGCGCCGGTCGCGGTGTTCGAGATCCAGGATGGTCTCCAGGCTCCAGTGGAAGTGATAGGCGATGTACGCGATCTCCTCCTGGATGCGGTCGGTCGCGTACGTCACGATTCCCCCAGGCGGCTCCCGCCGAGTTCGACCTCGAACGGCTCCTCGCAGTGCGGGCAGGTCACGGCGGCACGGGTGTGGCCCTCCGCGTTGACCTGGCGGTAGAAGTCCTGCAGGAAGGCGAGGTCCGAGGCGAACATGTTCTCCACCACCCCGTCGTGCACCAGTGGCAGCGTGCCGAGCCGGGTGATGACCCGGCCGAGCAGCACGACCGACAGGTACGCCGGGTTCTCCTGCACCCGCATGTCCCGCAAGGGGACCAGCTCGTCGCGAGCGGTGGCGAGCCGCATCACGCCGTGCCGGTGCACGGTCCCGGAGTCGTCCACGTACCCGCGCGGCAGCTCGAACTCGAACTCGGTGCGCAGCGGTTGCGCCGCTGCGACCGGGGCCGGAGCCGGAGCAGCGGTCTGCTCCGGCTCCGGTTCGGCGACGGCCGTAGCCGCCGCCCTGGGAGCCGTGCGGCGCATTACTCGATGACCAGTTCTTCGAAGGTGATCGTCACGGTCTCGGTGAGCGCGGAGGCCTCGCCGGCCTTCACGGTGCTCGTGTCGATCTTGCTGCACCAGGCGTTGCGCATGTTGTACCGCTTGACCGGGTTGTTCATGTAGTCCATCACCATGATGGTGGCGTTCTTGCGGGCGGTGCTCATCTGACCCGCGACGGACTCGGTGATCCACTGGTTGAAGGCAGCCGACTGCGTCATACCGCGGACGACCGTGCAGGTGCCGGCCTTCTTCACGCCCGGCAGCTTCTTGGTGACGGGGATGCCCTGGGAGGAGACCTGCTGGTACTCGATGACGTCCTGCTCGATGCTGAGGCCGCTGACCTCCGCGAGGTACTCGACCATCACGCCGTCGATCTGGAGGCCGAAATTGTGCGAAGTAAGGGCGTCACCCGGCTGGAGACTCATCTGTTCTCTGTCCTTCTAGGGTTTCTTGGGCGTACGGGGCGGAGCTGGTGGCCGAGAGGGCGGTACTACTCCTCCAGCTCGCCGCTGCCGCTGGAGAACTGGGCCAGCCGGAAGATCACGAACTCGGCGGGCTTGACCGGCGCGATGCCGATCTCGCAGATGACGCGGCCGAGGTCGACCGACTCCGGCGGGTTGGTCTCCTCGTCACACTTGACGTAGTACGCCTCCTCCGGCCGTGAGCCGAAGAGGGCGCCGTTGCGCCACTCGTTGACCAGGAAGGCGGAGACATTGCGCCGGATCCGGGCCCACAGGGCGTGGTCGTTCGGCTCGAACACCACCCACTGGGTGCCGATCAGGATCGACTCCTCCAGGTAGTTGAAGTACCGGCGGATGTTGAGGTAGCGCCAGGCCGGGTCGGAGGACATGGTGCGGGCACCCCAGACGCGGATGCCGCGGCCCGGGAAGGCGCGGATGCAGTTGACGCCGATGGGGTTGAGCAGGTCCTGCTCGCCACGGGTGATCTGGAGCTCCAGGTCCACCGCTCCTCGTACGACCTCGTTGGCGGGCGCCTTGTGCACACCGCGTTCGGAGTCGTTGCGGGCCCAGATGCCGGCGACGTGGCCGCTCGGCGGGATCAGCCGGGACTGGCCGCTGGCCGGGTCGAAGGCCTTGACCCAGGGGTAGTAGAGAGCGGCGTACTTGGAGTCGTAGCCGGCCGTCTCCTGGCGCCACACCCGGATCTGACGGGCGTTGAGGCCCGGCGGCGGGTCGATGACCGCGACCCGGTCGCCCATCAGCTCGCAGTGCGCGATCAGGCCGAGCTGGACGGCCTTGACGGCCTCCAGGTCGATGGCGCCGCGCTGGTAGGCGGCCATCAGGTCGGGGACGGCGACCATCGAGACCTCGTCCACGGCCTCCAGGCCGCCGAAGCCGGTGCGGTCGGCGGAGTCGCCGAGGTACTGGGCGGGGCCGGGGTGACCGTCGTCCGTGGTGGCCGGGACTGCGGGGGAGGAGGCGGACGGGGCGGCGAGCGCAACCGTCTGGTTGTCGGGGCGGACCAACTGGGCGGCGGGCGCGGCCTCCTGCACGGCGATGAGCTTGGAGCGCTCCTTCACCTGGGTGACCACGTAGTTGCGACCGCCCTTCTTGGCGGTCACGTCGAAGGTCTCGGCGACCTTGTCGCCGTCCTTGACGATCAGCTTGAACCGCTCGGCCGGGCCCTCGCCCTCGGGGTCGGCGACCTCGACGCTCAGCGAGCCGCCCCCGACGGCGCTCACCGAGAACGTGCCGAGCTGCTTCGGCTCGCCCGGCGGCAGCGCGGCCTGCGTGCCGGAGCCGGTCACCGCCGCGGGGGCCGCGGAGTCGCCCGAGGCGCCGCCGGGCGTTCCGCCGACCCGGACGACATAGGCGGCGCTGCCGCCGTTGTTGAAGAAGCCGTAGACGGAGTGCGCGAGGTAGTACCCGTCGGTGAACTCACCGAAGGCCGCCACGTACTGCGTCCAGTTGGTCACCAGTGTCGGCTCGTTCAGGGGGCCGATCGGGGCGAGCCCGACGAAGGCCGCCACCGAAGTGCCCACGCCCTCGATCGGACGCGAGCCACTGGCCACCTCCTCGACGTAGACGCCCGGCGACAGGTAGGACGGCATGCTCTGCTCTCCTCGGGGTACGAGATGGGACGTCACTCACCCTCACGCGCGAAGCGCGTGCGCCGAAACGTCTTTACGTACCCGGTAGGGGGCAGCTTTTGTTGCCCGCAGGGGCACATGGTGCGGGCGATGAGGGACGCTGCCCCCAGGGCTGCCCTTGAGTGCGTTCTCCGCGACGGCGCCGTCCGGTACACCTTGCAGGTTGGTGCACCCGCGTTCGAATGGAGTCCTAGTGCACGCGCAGGGCAAGGAGACCGACAAGACCCGTGGCCGGACGGGCGAGGGCCGGCCGTCCGGTCGTGCCCCCGCGCCCGGGCCCGCCGCGGGGATCCTGGCGCTGCAACGCGCCGCGGGCAACGCGGCGGTGGCCCGTGCCGTCGAGGAGCAGCGTCACGAGCACGACGCGAGCTGCGGCCACGGGCCCTCGGTCCAGCGCTCCGCCGTGCACGAGGTGCTGCGGTCCCCGGGCCGGCCGCTCGACGCCCCGCTGCAGAGCGAGATGGAAGGCCGGTACGGCGGCGAGGACTTCAGCGGTGTACGCGTCCACACCGACGCGGCGGCCCAGCGGGCGGCGGCGCAGATCGGTGCCAAGGCGTTCACCTCCGGCACCGACGTGGTCTGGGACGGTCAGGACAAGCACGTCCTCGCCCACGAGCTGGATCACGTCCGCCAGCAGATCCGGGGCCCTGTTCCCGGCACCGACAACGGCTCCGGACTGATGATGTCCGATCGCGGGGACTGGGCCGAGGTCCAGGCGGAGGAGAACGCCCGGCGGGTGATGAGCGGGGCGCCGCCGGTGCAGCGCGCCGTCGACCACACGGCGGAGCGGAGCGGGTCGGGGACGGTGGAGGCGGGGGCGCCGGCGATCCAGCGCACGGTCTGGACGTACAACGCCAGCACCCGGACCCGCGTCACCATGGGAATGCCGGCAGCGGGCGTCTGGCAGGACGAGACCAACCCCGCCCAGACCGCCAGTTCCGCGCAGTTGGGCGTCGGGCCCGACGGTCTGCGTCACGGGGACAAGTACGACGACGTCACCAGGCGTCACTTCGGCAGTGGGAACGTCGAGTTCTCGCAGCGTGGCACGATCCCCGACACCCCACAGGCGCACCGGAACGGCACCGCGTACAAGGAGCGCGAGGCCAGGGTCCGCAACGCGCTGGTCGACGCCAAGAGGAAGATGGCGGAGGTCATCGCGATGCTGGGGGCGGGCGGGCCTCCCGGTGGCCGGCTCCTCGATGCGCTCAGGTCCGGGTTCCCGGCCTTCCAGCGGGCCACACCGCAGCAGATCGAGCCGTTGCTGCCGCATGTCGTGGAGGTTCTCCACCGGGTCCAGACGGGCCTGAACGCGTCGGGCGCGCAGATCGCGCTGGCGGGGGAGACGCCGTGGTACGACCTGGGCGCGTTCGGGTCCGACCAGGCCAACGTGGCCGGTTGGGTCGCCCCCACCATGGGCGAACGGCTCAGGCCCCACGACATGAAGAGCGAACAGCTGCCGACGATGGACGCCGGGCGCGAGGGTCCGATCAACCTGCGGACACCCGGCGAGAACGTCTGGTACATCATTCACGAGGCCACCCACCGGTTCGCCGGCACGCTCGACTTCCAGTACAGCCCTTACGAGCACGAACTCAACGAGGACCGGGCCGACATGGGCATGGCACAGGGCCTTGGCTGGAGTCAGCAGGAGCTGGCGCAGCACTCCGCTGGCAGGCTGGGCAAACGGGTGGCCCGCGACCCGGACCAGTACACCGGGCAGGACGAACCGGCCCACCCCGACAAGCAGTTGAACTGGTACGCCATGGGCAGGCGGGCCCTGATGAACGCCGACTCCTACGCACAGTTCGTCGTCGTGGCCACCGGAGGGACGCTGCCCCGGCGCTGACGAGGCCGGGCCGGCCGCCGGCACCCCCCGCCGCGGGGCCGAGAGGGCACCGCGCCCTACCTGTTCGTGCAGGAGCCTTACCCCTGGGGCCGCTGCCCCGGGAGCGGACCTGCGGCTAATGTCCCCGCGTGAGCCTTTGGACTTCGTTGGAGCCTGTCTCCAGCACTGTGGATCCCGGTGGCAGTGTCAGGGTGCGGTTGCGGTTGCGCAACACCGGTGATGTGGTGGATGAGTACCGGTTCGAGCCGGTGGGTGATGTGGCGCCCTGGACGGTGGTGGAGCCGCAGACGTTGCGGCTTTATCCCGGGACGACGGGGACGGTGGAGCTGACGTTTTCGCCGCCGCGGAGTCCGGATGCGGCGGCGGGTCCGAATCCGTATGCGGTGCGGATCACGCCGACGGAGCATCCGGAGGCCACGACGGTTCCTGAGGGCAACCTCACGATTACGCCGTTCACTGAGGTGCGGGCGGAGTTGGTGCCGCCGACGGTGAAGGGGCGTTTTCGTGGGCGGCCGAGGCTCGCGGTGGACAATCTGGGTAATACGAAGCTGACGGCGTCGCTCAGTGGCAGTGACAATGGCGATCATCTGTCGTACGACATCCACCCGAGCAATATTCAGATTGAGCCGGGTCGTGCGGCGTTCGTGAAGGCGACGTTGAAGCCGCGGCAGATCATCTGGTTCGGTTCGAAGGAGCAGCGGCCGTACACGCTGGCGATTCAGCGTTCGGGTATGGGGCCGCAGCCGGTGGAGGGTACGTATGTGCAGCGCGGGTTCCTGCCGCGTTGGCTTGCCACGTTCCTGGGTGTGTTCATGGCGCTGGCGATCACGTTCGTGATGCTGTGGATCGCGTACAAGCCCCAAGTGCGCACGGCGGCCACGGAGAAACTCCAGGAAGCCGGCATCAGCACACTCCCGGCACCCACCCCGTCCTTGTCGTCGGCGCCGAGCTCGGCTCCGGCGGAGGTCCCGGCTCCGTCCCAGGCGCAGCAGTCTCCCGAGAGCGGCGGGGGCGGTGGCGGCGGAGGAGCGGTGGCCAGTCCCAAGGCGACGAAGAAGCAGGCGACCGGGCCGCTGCCCGCGACCGACATCGTGCTCAGAAACCCCACGACCAAGAAGTGCGCCGACATCCCGGGCTATGACAAGGGGTCGGTGAACGGCCCGGTCAGGGAGTTCACCTGCGACGGCACCACCCATGACAACCAGCTCTGGAACCTCGAAGTGCGCGAGAAGGGCGGCGGTCCCGAGAAGTCGGACCTCTTCCAGATCCGCAACGTCAAGGACCAGTTGTGCATGGACCTGCCCGACTACGGCGCCAAGCCCGCGCAGACCGGGGTGTTCGAGTTCCAGTGTGACGGCACGACCGCCGACAACCAGCTGTGGTGGCTCGACAAGCAGGACGACGGCCACTACTGGATCCGCAACTACTCCAGCAACCACCTGTGTCTGGACGTCGCGGGCTTCAGCACCGGGGGCAACGACACCCCGCTCACGATCTACTACTGCAGCAAGACCGACGACCAGGAGTGGGACATCGTCCACCCGTCCTGACCCACAAAGGGCAGTGGGCCGCCGCTCTTTGGGCAGCCGTCATGCCCTGACGCTTGCTGACGGGAGCGGCCCCCTGGCCATAGCGTCGACGGGGTGAGCCTTTGGACTTCGTTGGAGCCTGTCTCCAGCACTGTGGATCCCGGTGGCAGTGTCAGGGTGCGGTTGCGGTTGCGCAACACCGGTGATGTGGTGGATGAGTACCGGTTCGAGCCGGTGGGTGATGTGGCGCCCTGGACGGTGGTGGAGCCGCAGACGTTGCGGCTTTATCCCGGGACGACGGGGACGGTGGAGCTGACGTTTTCGCCGCCGCGGAGTCCGGATGCGGCGGCGGGTCCGAATCCGTATGCGGTGCGGATCACGCCGACGGAGCATCCGGAGGCCACGACGGTTCCTGAGGGCAACCTCACGATTACGCCGTTCACTGAGGTGCGGGCGGAGTTGGTGCCGCCGACGGTGAAGGGGCGTTTTCGTGGGCGGCCGAGGCTCGCGGTGGACAATCTGGGTAATACGAAGCTGACGGCGTCGCTCAGTGGCAGTGACAATGGCGATCATCTGTCGTACGACATCCACCCGAGCAATATTCAGATTGAGCCGGGTCGTGCGGCGTTCGTGAAGGCGACGTTGAAGCCGCGGCAGATCATCTGGTTCGGTTCGAAGGAGCAGCGGCCGTACACGCTGGCGATTCAGCGTTCGGGTATGGGGCCGCAGCCGGTGGAGGGTACGTATGTGCAGCGCGGGTTCCTGCCGCGTTGGCTTGCCACGTTCCTGGGTGTGTTCATGGCGCTGGCGATCACGTTCGTGATGCTGTGGATCGCGTACAAGCCCCAAGTGCGCACGGCGGCCACGGAGAAACTCCAGGAAGCCGGCATCAGCACACTCCCGCCCAGCCCCTCGGCCTCCGTCGCGCCGCCCACGCCTCCCTCTCCCAGCGCCGAGGCCCCGGTCGCGCCCGCGGCGACCGAGTCACAGGACACGAGCGGTGCCGGAGGCGGCGGATCCTCGTCCGAGGCCAAGCCGAAGGAGTCGGCCAAGCCGCAGGAGGACACGGCGGCGACAGCCGTCACGCAACTGGCCGCGCAGGACCCCGGACGCCACATCTGCTACCGGGCCTATCTGACGGACAAGGGCTGGACCAAACCGGTGTGCGACGGCGCCGTGGCCGGCACGGTCGGAGAGAACCGCCCGGTCAAGTCCCTCAACATCGCCACGTCCGACACCGACGGCACCGCTGCGACCGCCTTCGTCTACGACGCCCAGTCGACCAACGGCAAGGGGCACTATTTCGGGCCGTGGAAGGGCGTGGTCGACGGCGCCGACCTCTACATCGGCAGCACCAAGAAGGACGACCCGTACATGCTTGGCTTGTCCATGAACGTCGGCCAGAGCAAGAGCGTCGTCTGCCAGACCACGCACGTCCACAACGAGGGCTGGCACGGCCTGGCCTGTGACGAGCCCGGCGGGGACAACTACATCTTCGGCGGGACCCTGAGCAACCTGCTCTGGCTCGAGGCCGTCAAGTTCACCGTGTGAAGCGACCCTGCCCGGCCGACAGCCGTCGGCCGGGCAGGGTCGTCCGCGCGAGCAGCTACCAGGTGCCCTCGCCCGGCACCAGCCGGCCCGCCTTGCGGTACTCGCGGCGCGCGCCCTCCAGGAGATCGGCCGTGTCGACCGGCGCACCGCGGCCGGCGGCGCCGTAGGCGGCCGTGACCACGGCGCTACGGATCGAACCACCGGCCAGCTCGAAGTCACGGGCGACGGCCCGCGGATCGGTGTCCTCGGCGCGCGGCACATGGGTCAGGGCGTGCTGCCACAGGGCCAGCCGCTGGCCGGCGTCCGGGAACGGGAAGTCGATCACTAGGTCGAGACGGCGGGTGAACGCCTCGTCGATGTTGGCGCGCAGATTGGTCGTGAGCAGCGCGATGCCGTCGAAGGACTCCAGCCGCTGGAGCAGATAGGAGCTCTCCATGTTGGCGTATCTGTCGTGCGAGTCCTTGACCTCGGACCGTTTGCCGAACACGGAGTCCGCCTCGTCGAAGAGGAGCACGGCGTCGGTACGGTCCGCCTCCGTGAAGATGCGCTCCAGGTTCTTCTCCGTCTCGCCGACGTACTTGTCGACGATCGAGGAGAGCTGTACGACGTAGAGGTCGAGGCCGAGTTCGGCGGCGACGACCTCCGCGGACAGGGTCTTGCCGGTACCGGAATCGCCCGCGAAGAGGCCGAGGACGCCGCGGCCACGCCCGCCCCCCGCGCTCAGCCGCCAGTCGCCGAGCACCTGGTCACGGTGGCGGGCGCGCAACGCCAGCTCGTGCAGTTGCACCAGCGGTTTGTCGGGCAGGACGAGATCCTCCCAGCCGACGTCCGGACGGATCCGGCGGGCGTGCCGCTCCAGCCCGGAGGCGGACTGCTGCCGGGCGGCCAGCCGCAGATGAGCGGGGGTCAGCGCGGTACCGTCGAACGCGGCGAGGCGCTGCGCGGCACGGGCGGCGCGCAGGATCCGGTCGCCACCGAGCCGGTACGGCGCGACGACCGTGGCGAGGTCGAAGCCGGGGGCGGGCTCCGGTACGGGTGCGACACGGGCGGAAGCCCCGGTGTCGGCCCCGGTGCCGAGCGCCACCGCCCACGCGTCCACCGCTCCCGAGCGCAGCCGGGGCGCGTCCAGGACGAGCGGATCGCGATGGTCGCACCAGTGCGGATCGTACGGACGCGGATCGGTGAACAGGACGGACACGTCGTCCACCGCCAGCGCCCGCATCAACGGGGCGGGATCCTCCGGCAGCGGCGACACGACGATCGCGCAGTCACGCAGCCGGGCCTCGCGGAGCAGGTCGGCGATCGGCTCCTGCCCGCTGGTCGGGTCCGGAGCGAAGTGGAGCGCCTCCTGCCCCGATGCGTCGCGCAGCGCGCCCGCGGCACAGGCGAGACCGTCTCCCGCCCGGTGTTCGCGCAGATAGACGGTGAGCGGGGCGGCCGCCAGCCGGTCGGCGAGCCTGCGCAGGAAGACCTCGTCGTACCGCTCGCCCCGCACCGGCGCCCGGAGCCGGTGGACATGGCCGGTCAGCGCGGCGTCCAGGGTCTCGTCGCCCAGAAGGTGCGCGATCAGCCGGTCGGGCACGCGCAACGACCGGCTCAGAAAAGGGCGTTCGGGCTCCTCGACCACCGCAAGGCCCAGCGCGGCCAGCGGAGCCGAGGGATGGAAACGGGCCCGCGCCTCGGCATGGTGCGCCGGAAGTCCGCACAGGTCGAGCGCGAGCCCGGTGGTGGCCCGGCGGCGGCTGACGTCGTCGTTGAGGTAGCCGTACAGCGGCTCGAAGGTGCGGTCGAGGTCCGGGGCCAGCGCGATGAGCAGGATCCGGACGTCCAGCTCGGTCAGTCCAAGCCGCCCGGCCAGCAGATCCAGCCGGTCGCCCCGCTCGGAGACCCAGCTCTCCGGGGCGGGGTCCTGACCGGCAGGCTCCAGGAGATGCCGTACCGCGTCCTCGGACAGATACAGGCCGCGCAGCGGATCGGCCGCGGTGGGATCGGTCGCGCTGCGGTGCTCGACCAGGAACGCGACACGCTCACGGAGCCGGGACAGCCGGACCACGAGCGCGTCGGCCGATCCCTCGCAGAGAGCGGCGGGCGAGGCGCTGTCCGTGGACGACGAGGTGCTTGTGGCGGGTGAAGTGCCGTCCGTGGACGACGAGGTGTCGGTGGCGGCCGACGCCGGGACGTGCGGGGTCACTTCGCTCGCTTCTCTCCGTTTCGATCCTCCGCGACCGGGGGGTCCCCGGCCGGGAGATCCGTGCCCGCTGCCGTGTCGGCCGCGGTCGTGTCCGCCAAGTGCCGTGCCCGGTGCCGCCGTTCGGGCGAGCCCTCCAGGGTTCCGTCCATCCCGCGTACGCGCACGCCGGCGCCCTCCGTGACCGGCGGCCCGGCGTCGTACTCCGGGAACGACGGGAACGGCGCGGTCACCACCAGGTCCAGCGACGGCTTCAGCTCGCCGCCGAGCGCGGACCAGATCTCCGCGAGGGACCGGGACTCCGTGTGCAGATTCGCCACCGAGAGCGGTACCGACAGCCCCAGCGCGGCCAGCGCGCCGGGCAGTGCGTGCGGGGGCAGGATCTCGTGGGGGAGCAGCGTCGCCAACACCGCGGACAGCAGCCGGTGTTCGTCCTGCGGCTGCTTGGTCCAGGCGGTCACGAGATACGACAGCCGAAACCAGCGGGGCGGCTGACGGCGGCGCAGCACGATGCCGCGCTCGTCCCGCACGGCCATGGCGCCACGCTCACGGCGCCGCACGTCCTCGCGGATGTCGTACAGGTAGGCGTTGATGGCGGGCGCGTTGCGGCGGGCGGCCCACTCACGGCTCGGCGCGTCGAAGGCGACCTCGATACCGGAGCCGGCCAGCGCACCGCTCCTGAGCAGCCCTTTGAGGACCTCGTCCACCTCATGAATCACCGTCGTGCTCCCGCCGTGCCGTCACGTCCCGCCGGGTATCAGCCGTGGGACGGCCGAGTACCCGCTCTGTACCCGTCTGCTGTGATCCGCTCGATACCCCGCTCGAGAGGCCCGGTGCGAACGACCGGCCGCCTCAGATGTAGCCTTCCCTGAGCGCATAGGCCACGGCGTGGGCGCGATTGCGCAGGTGGAGCCGGGTGGTCAGCCCGTGCATCACGTTCTTGACGGTACGTTCGGAGTAGGAGAGCTTGCTCGCTATCTCCCCGGTGTCCAGCCCCTCGGCGACGAGCCTCAGCACATCGATTTCGCGCGGCACCAGGCCGGAGAGCGGAACTCCGGTCTGGCCGGAAGCGGTGCGCTGGAGCGATCCCACCTGAGTGATGAGGCGTCCCAGCAGATCCGCGGGCATATCCCCGTCGCCCCGCGCGGCCGCGAGCACAGCCTGCACCAACCGGTGCGCGCTGGCCTCGTGGCGCCAGACGATGGCCCCGACACCGCACTCGATGACGTCGAGCAGCTCGGCCTCGCGGATCGCGTTCACCACCAGCACGGCCCGCGCCCCGTCACTGCGTACGAGTCGGCGCAGCCGGGACAGCGTGGTCTCGTCCGGTCCCTCGTTCACCAGGACGGCCACGGTGCCGGGGCCGGCCTCCGCGCTGTCGAGGAGGTCGATCACCGGGTGCTGCCCCAACTGGCTGCGCACCCCCGCCCGGGAGATCGGGTCGGGTGCCTGGACCACCACCGGTATGCGGTTTCCGGAATCCACCGCACCGGTGTCGGCGGGCCGCTGTGACACGCCTGCGTCAGTGGTCCGTAATGAACTGCGCAACCGTTTCTCCCAAATCCACGTGCTGATCGCCCCTGTGTCGCCAGTGGCCGAAGGGCTTGTCCCAGACTTCTGTGCTCGGCGTGCCTCGCGCAATCGTGGAGGACCACGAGACGTACCACGAGATGGATCATGAAACGTCCACGACAGGAGACATCGATGGGCGAGACCGAGGCGCTGCGTGAACGACGGGAGGCCCTGGAACTGGTGGCCGCCGAGGCGGACCGTGCCTGCGCCGGGTCCGGCCGTCTGGTGCTGCTCAAAGGGGCCACCGGCACGGGGCGTACCGCCCTCCTGGAGGCCGTCACCGAGCGGGCGGCGGCCCGTGGCATGCGGGTGCTGCGGACCCGCTGCTCGCCCGACGGCGAGGCCGGGGAGTTCGCGGCGGTCCTCCAACTTCTGTCATCCGGCGATGAATTCGATGCCGGAACCAAGCTGTTTCCGGACGCTTTCGACGACAATCCGCACCACTGGTCGTACGCCGAACACCTGTGGAGGCGGTTGCGCTCCCACGCCGCCGACGCCCCGCTGCTGCTGGCCGTGGACGACGTCCACTGCGCCGACGAACCCTCGCGCCGCTGGCTCGTCGACGCCGCCCGGCGGATCGACGCACTGCCCGTCCTCCTGGTGGTGACCGAGCGCCGCCAGTACGACATCGACCCGCCGTCCGCCGGTCTGGCGCACGCGCTCTCTCCCACCCTGGTGCGCACCCACACCCTGGCCCCGCTGAGCGCGAACGCGGCGGCGCGGCTGGTCCGTTCGGCCGTAGGTGCCACCACGCCCGCCTGGGTGGACGACTGCGTCCGGGCCGGCGCGGGCAGCCCCCTGCTGCTGCGCGCCCTGCTCGACGACCTCCGCGCACAGGAACCGGACGGCGCGCCCCCGAGGAGCGTGCCGGACACCTGTGCCGCCCTCTACCCCGGGGCCTATCCGGCCGCCGTCTCCTGGTGGCTGGACAGCGCGGGCGAGGCGACGGCGGGGGTGGCCCGCGCCCTCGCGGCGCTGGACGCGGACGTGTGGGAGGAGGGCCACGCGGAGGAGTTCGCCGAACTGCTCGCCGAGACGGCGGGCGCGGACCCCGCCCGGGTGCCCGGCTGGCTGACCGCCATGACCCGCCTCGGCCTGCTGCGGCCCGATCCCGACGGGCGGCCGCGCTTCGCCCACCCGCTGCTGCGGGACGCGGTGCTCAGCGGCTGGCCCACCGTCCGGCGGCAGGCGGCCCACCGTACGGCGGCCGAAGTGATGCTCGGCCGCGGCGACCGCGCCGAAGCGGTGGCCGGACAGCTGCTTCGGACCCCGGCCGTGGGCGCGGCGTGGGCCACCGTGGCGCTGCTGGACGCCGCGTCCGTGGCGGTGCGCGACGACAGGCCCGACGACGCCGTGTCGTATCTGCGTCGTGCGCTGGCCGAGCCGCTGACGCCCGCCCGCCGGACCATGGTCCTCACCGAGCTGGGCTCCCTGGAGTTCGCCGCCGCCCGCTCCTCGGCCGGGATACCGCGGCTGACCGAGGCGACCCGGCTGCCGGGCATGCCGCAGGACCGGGTACGGGCGGCCGTGGCCCTGGGCACCGTACTGGCCCGGCGCGGCAAGGCGCGCGCCGCGATGGACGTCCTACGGGGCCTGGACGAGCAACTGACCGACCATCCGGACCTGATACGGCTGCTGCAGACCGCCTCGGCGCTGCTGTCGGACCACGACCAGGGCATCCGCCAGGAGACGTACCGCTGGCTGCACGACGCCGCCGAGCGGTCCTCGGACCTGGTCGGAACGGCAGGGCAGGCCCTCCTGGTCCGCTACGACGCCACGGCCGGACTGATCTCCGCCGCCACGGCCATGAAACGGGTCCACGCCCTGCTGGACGAACCGATCGACGCGCTCGCCGAACCCTTCCTGCTGGGTACGGCCGCCGCCGTCGCGCAATGGGCCGACGAACTGGTGGAGGCCGAGGGGCTGGTACGCCGGGGACTGGACCGGCAGAGCCCGTCCCTGTTGCACCCCATGCACCTGGCACTGCTCAACGTACGGGCGGACATCGCCGCGACGCGCGGGCAGTACGCCGATCTGCTCGCCGAACCGGCGGACTGGCAGGTCACCGAAGACACCCGGCGCCGGCCCGATCCGGCCAACGCGCACGGTCACGCCGTGATCGCCCTGGTCGAGACGGGCCGTACCGAAGAGGCGGCCCGCCTCGCGGACAGCTTCGCCCTGGGTGACGCGCACGACTCCTGGGAACTCAACCGATTCCTTTACGCCCGGGGCGTGTTGCGGTCCGCGCAGGGGGATCACGCCGGCGCGCTCGACGACTTCCTGGAATGCGGTCGCCGGCAGACGGCACGGGACGTGGTCAGCCCCGTGGTCACCCCCTGGCGGACCGCGGCGGCCGAGTGCCGCAGCGCGCTGGGCCGTCCGCAGGATGCCCTCACGCTGGCCCGTGAAGAACTGCGGCTCGCCCAGGTGTGGGACACCCCCCGGCTGGTGGGCCGGGCGCTGCGCGGGCTCGCCACCGCGACCGGGGGCCGTCGCGGTCTGGAACTCGCCGACCGTGCCGTACGCATCCTGCGGGACGCCTCCGCGCAGACCGAGCTGATCCCCGCCCTGATCGCCCAGGGGCGTCAGCTCGTCGCCGCGGGGGACCGGAGCCGGGCCCGCGACGCGCTGCGCGAGGCGGCCGAGCACGCCGAACGGCTGGGCGCGGTACGGATGCGGGCGCTGGCCGAGGAGGCCCTGCCCGAAGGCCGCTCCCGCGGCTCGGCGACCGCGCTGACCGGATGGGAGGCGCTGACCGGCAGTGAACGCCGGATCGCCGCCCTCGCGGCCGACGGGCGGACGAACGCCGAGATAGCCGAGCTCCTGCACCTGGCCCGACGCACCGTCGAGACCCATCTGACCAGCGCCTACCGCAAGCTGGGTATCCGCCGCAGGGCGGAGCTCACCGCGGTGATCGGCGAGCGCCCGGCGGATCCTGCGGAGCCGGTGGAGGAGCCGGGCGGCTGACACGCCCCCGACATCAGGACGTGAGACGGCCGTCCGGGTCGTGGAGCTTGGTGTGGTTGGACGGGTCCTGGAGCATACGGCGGGCCACGGGCGCCGGGATCCGCACGACCACCGGAGTGGGGACGGTGAAGTCCCGTACGGCGACGGAGGGTGCGCCGGAGCGGCCCCGGTCGCGCACCCGGGCCACCACCCGCACGTCCAGGGTGAACTGGACCAGCGTCGCCTCGAACTTGGGCTTGTGCAGAGGCATCGAGCCGGACCCGTGGGCCGAGGTGTCGGTGGCGCCGCCGGTCTGGTCGGAGTTGCCGAGGAGCTGGTTCATCCGGAACTCGTCCGCGTTGAGCACACCGGCGCCGCCCAGTCCCCGTACCGACTTGTTGTGCTCCACCGCCTGCTGGTGGTCCGTGCCCGTGGGCCGCGGCGCGTCCAGGGCGCTCTGCGCCACCGTCTCGAAGGTCATCTTGTCGCCGACACCCAGCACGCGGCCGGCGCGCAGCCGGGCGTGCAGCGAGGTCCGCAGATCCTGCCCCTGCGCGCCGGAGGCGTGCACGACCGGGAGGTCGACCCCCGCCGCGGTGAGCAGCGGCAGGGCGGAGATCAGCCACTCGGTCGACACCGCCTCGCGTTGCGCGTACGCCGCCGCGTCGCCCGTCCTGCGGTAGCGCTCGCCGCCGTGCGCCGCCCGTACCGCGTCGTCGATCACCCGGCGGATCTCGGGAGCGCCGCGGAACCCGTTGACCTGTGCCTCCATCGGCAGGCTCACCCCGCGGCCGTGCCAGGGGCCCAGCCGGCTCGCTTCGGCGTCGTCCTGCCGCAGGAACGCCTGTCCCGCCTCGGCGCGCGGCACCGGCCGCAGCCGGGACAGCGCCTCGAGGTCCTTGACCAGGATGCGGTGGACCAGGGACTGGCCGCCGAGGGTGGCGAGGCCCACCCGCCCACGGGACGAGCGCAGTTCGAGGCTCGCCTCGATCGGCACCCGCATTCTGACGGAACGCGCGGAGGCCTCGGCGACGGTCTTCATGCCGAGCTGACCCCGCCCCACGGTGGCCGACTTCGTGACATCGCTGACGCCGACGCCGAGGCCGCCGGAGCCGCCGACGCTCTTGAGCGGACCGCCGCCGCCCTCCGGCTTGCCCGCACCGGCCACGACCCCCTCGACGGTCCGTGTGTCGCTCGTCTCGCGGGTGTCCGCCCGCTGCGTGGCGGCCGAGGTGATGTACTCCATGTCGCGGCCGTCCCTGGCCTCGCCCTCGGCCGTGCCCTGCCGGGTGCGGCGTACACGGAACACGGCCCAGTACGGTGTGTCGCGGCCGCGGAACAGTTCGACGGGCACCCCGCCGTCCATGGCCCCGGAGAGCAGTCCGGCGGACCCGTCCCGGTCCAGGACGCGCAGCAGCCGCTGCATGTTGTCGTTCGGATCGGCCAGTTGCCGCTTCGGCAGCAGTTCGTCGGCGAGGGACCGGTCACGCCGCCCGACGTCGGCACGCAGCCGCTCAAGCAGGGGAACGAAGTCGGGCAGTTCCTCGATCATGCCGAAGCCGAGCGGCAACTCCTGGGCGAGGGCGGGCGCCGCCGGGGCGGTCGTGCTCGACGAGTCCCCGCTCCGGGACGCCTCGGTCTGCTCCTGGGCGACCTTCTCCTTGCCCTTGGACTCTTCGCCCTTGGACTCCGGGCTCATGGACTCCGCGCCCCGGCGTGCGGGTTCCCCCTGCGAGAACGTCTGCCCGGCGGCCCCGGGAACGCGCAGGCCCGCTGCCGCCAACTGCTCCTGGGTGAGCCAGACGGCGGCCGCGGCGGGCAGCGTCCGCTCGCCCTTCGCGACGTACGGGCCGCCTCCCGTGACCTTGACCTCGCCGACCATCCGGACCACCAGGTCGCAGTGGACCAGGTACAGGGGCCGGGTGCGCGGAGTGTGGGCGTTGCGTTCGACGGTGCCGCTCAGCGTCGTCGCCGTCGCCGCGCTCCGGCCGAGGTTGCGGCCTGCCGACAGGCCCTCGCCCAGCCGCCAACCAGGGCCGTTCTCCGATCCGAGGGCGCCGCCCTGCACGATCGTGGAGGTACCACTGCCCTCCTGCCCGGTCATCTGGTGACCGCCGAGCAGGAACGTCTCGGTACCCGCCCCGGTGCCCTCCGCCACCACCTCCGGATGGGTGAGGGCGAACCGGGCACCGATCGCGCCGTTGAGCGCGCGGAGCCTGCGCGGGTACCGCAGGTTCTTCACCACCCACCCGGAGGACACCGCCTGGCGCAGCGCCGAGGTGATGGCCTGCGGGCTGAAGCGTTCCTCGATCGCCAGCCGCGGCGCGAGGCCCTCCGTCCGCAGCGCGAGGTCCTCCCACAGTTCCCGATTGCGGCTCGCGGCCCGCGACAGGAGCTCGAAGGCGAGCCCCCGGATCGGTCCACCGCCTCCGACGGTCTCCACCAGCGTCCAGTCCCGGACCGCCCGGCCCGCGATCGAGCGCGGCGCCATGGTCGACAGATCGCCGATGCCCGACGCGTTGAACTGCCGCTGCGGCGGTGCCAGTCCGGCGGTGCGCCTGCGGGTCCTGGCCGTCAGCCGGTCCTTGCCGGCGGTGTCCAGGGTGAACGCGGTCGGGGTGAGCAGCCGTACGTCCTGCTCGGCCAGGTCGAGCGCCTCGGTGTCCGCGGTCGAGGCGATGTGCACGGCGTCGGGTGTGTCCCGCCCCGGCACGCCCGGGGTGAGGGCACGTCTGGCGGTCCGCTCCCGTGTCGTCATGGTGACGTCCACGTCGAGGCGCAGGGCGCCGCCGAACACGCTGGTGTTCTCACCGCCGTTGGTGAGCACGTCGGAGCGTGTCGTCGCCCCCGCCTGGTTGCGCCGGGTGCTCTGCCGGGTCCGTTCGCCACGCACCGTGGCGGACAGGGCACCGGGGATCAGCCGGAACTGGCCGAGCGCGAGTCCGCCGATCGACCGTGAACTGGACCGCCCGCTTCCCGAGTTGCTGGTGACGCCGCTGTGGCTGCGCACCAGCCAGTCCTTCGTCTCCCCCTGGTGGCCCGTCTCGCGCAGGGCGCCGACGACCTTGATCTGGACGTCGTGCGCGTGCCATCGGCTCTTGCGCCGCATCCGGACCCGGATCCCGGAGGAGAGCAACTGGTCCTTGTTGACCCGCAGGTTGGTCTCCGAGAGCACGGTGATCAGCTCGCGGTAGTTGCGCCGTTGCACCTCCCCGTCCTCGCGGCTCACCTCGGTCCCCGCCCCCGCGCCGAACGCGGGCAGGTAGCCCGCGAGTCGCTGATCGGTGGCGAAGAGCCGCTCGATCCCGGAGAGCAGGGGAGCGGTGTCCAGCTGGCTGATCGCCACGCTCGACCCCATGGCCCCGAACGGCAGATGGCGCTCGGTGTCCGGGCCGGCCGAAGACCCGGCTTCGGCCTCGGCCCGCGAGGCTCCCTCCTGTCTCCGGTCGAGCTTCTTTCCGTCGGTGTCCTCGGTTCCCGGCGCTTTGATCATGGCGCCTGCGGTGACGCCTTCGGGCAGTCCGAGGCCCAGCGACCGGGCCTCGTCGGCGCGCAGGCTGACCCACACATCCATCGAGTGCTGGGCCGTGCGGGCCCCGGAGCGCACCTTCATGGCGGGGGAGAGCGGTCCGGTGCCCTCGACGCTGAACCGCACCTTGCCGAGGTAGAGCACCTTGTCGCCCCTGACCTCGGCGCCCTGACGACTCGACACCGTCTGCTCGGCCAACGTGAACCGCGCTTTGCGCGCCCCGGCCGTGGGCATGACCGTCGCGCGCACCGCGGCGGCGTTGCCCAGCACGCCGAACCCCGCCGCCGGGCCCGCGCCGAAGGTCCCCCCTCGGCCCTTGGCCGCCATATGGGAGACCGAGTGCTGTGCCTGCTGGTGCGTACGCAGTTGGGTCTTGCCCGTCGTCCAGGCGGGCGACAGGGCGGTGAGGTCGGCGCGCATCCGATAGGTGCCCGTGGCGCTGCCGTCCTTGGAGACGAGATCCTCGCCGATCACCCAGCCGCTCAGCAGCCGTGGCAGGTCCTCCAGGACGGTCGTGGCGGAGGTGGCGTCGTGGAGCCGGGCCCGCCCGGGCGCACCGCGGGAGGTCAGGGAGGGGTGCAGCACGGAGCGGACCGTGTCGAACAGGCCGCCGCCGCCCGGATGGGGCGCCGCGGCGTCGTCCAGGGCGACCGGGGCCAGCGAGTCCGCGAGCCGTACGCTCCGCGCGGTCCGTGCGTTGAGGGGGCGTGGCCGCGCGGGTGCTTCGGCGGTGACCGGCACCAGGTGTTCGGTGGGCACCCGCATCATCAGGGACCCGGCGCCGCTGAACGTCTGCGCCCGGCCGCCCCGACCCTCGTCCTGGGGCTGGACCCGTACGCCGTAGCGCACCTGGCGCCGCATCTCGACGGACCCCTTGTCGCTGCGCAGCACCCGCGGTTCGGACATGGTCTTCTGCACACGGGAGTCGGTGGAGGACTGGAACGGTTGCGCGTTGGCCGTGACCGCCCCGCCGAGCCAGACGCCCGGGACGACCGGCGCCAGCCCGAACGCCATGAAGTTGACGCCCTTGCTGGACGAACCGCCCGAGGCGCGGCTCACCGCTCCCGAGGTGTTGTGCTGGGTGTCCACCTTGATGTTGGCGCCCTCGGCCATCCGCGCGTCCTGGGCGGCCCGCCGGGGGTCGACCTCGGTGCCGGTGCCGTCCCCGCCGTCGTGATCGCCGGCTCTCGCCTTCCCCTTGCCCTTCCCGTTGCTCATGGCGGCCTCCGTCTCGGCGAGCAACGCGGCCATGGCCTTGGCCTGTTGCTCCGCCGCGGCATGAGCCTTCGCGGCCTCCGGGGAGACGAAGGCCTCGGGCAGGTCGGCGCCGTCCCGGGAGATGGTGACCGTGACGTCGTACCACCCCTTGCCCTCCGGGCCCTCGACGGCGAAGGAGCGGCCCTGGCCGTAGAACGTCTCCGGCCGCCCGGCCAGTTCCTCGCGTATCTCGGCCACCGTGGCGTCGGACCGTCCGACGACCGTCCCGAGGGCGGTGGACACGAACTCGTGCCCGGTGAGCCCGTACGCCGTGGAGAGCCCCGCCGCCCGTAACTCCCGCAGGTACGGCGGCAGTCCGAGCGGCGGATGGGAGGAGCCGGTCCCGCTGCCGGTCGGCCGGGGGACCGGCCGACGCGTGGCCGCCCGACGGGGGCGTGTCGTGGTGGCGGCGCGCGGCCGGGCGCTCACCGCGTCTTCCTCCGACTCCTCCGCCTCTTCGATCGGGGGAAGCACCGCGGCCAGCCGGGTGGCGGCACCGCTCTCGGGCAGTTCTCCGAGGGTGGGCAGCACGGCCGGTGCGGGCCTCGGCGCACGCGTGGCGCCCGCCACGCCCTCGGCGGCCGGGAGCCGGCCACCCAGTGCGCGCGCCGTCGCCGCGTTGCCCGCGTCCCGTTGCAGAGCCAGCAGCGTCTGCGGAGTCATCCCCGGCCCGGTCGTCGGGGACGCCGGGTGCGGCCACGTGACCTCCGCGCCGTTCCTGGCGGCCGAGGCCGTGTCCCGGCCGACGGCTCCCCGGCCGTGGTCCCCGGCCCTGCCGTTCCCGCCCGATGCCTGCCGCTGCCTACGCACAGTGAGCCATTCCCGTCATGAGGACCACCGTCCCGCCCCCATCGGATCCGTCCGCTGGGGAGCGTAACCACTGCGTGGGCCCCACAGGGAGCAAGATCATGGACTCGGACATATGGACGCCCGCCGACCACCGAAGGGACAACGGCAGTACACCCGCGCTCCATCTTCCGTGGCCGGGCGCTCACTTCGAACACCGTTGAATGGCATTGCCGCCGCGCCTCCTCGGCGCCCACGGTGGCGGTGGTCGAAAGCGAAACACCACACAGGGGGAACTTCTCATGCGCCGTATTCCGGCCGTCATCACCACCAGCGCCGTGACGCTCGCCTTCCTCGTCCCGGCCGGTCTGGCCGCCGCCGCGCCCGCCGCGCCCGCCGAGCAGTCGTACACCGTCGTGCCCTACGAGAACGTCAAGGTCCGCAAGCTGCCGACGAAGGACAGCGCCTACCTGGCCACCCTGACCGCCGGTCAGTCCTACACGGCGTACTGCTGGACGCACGGGCAGACCATCACGGACCACGGCTACACGAACGACATCTGGATCGGATTCGCCGACGGATTCAGCAGCGCCGTCTATTTCAAGGGCGACCAGTACGCGAATCTGCCGGCCTCCGCCCAGTGCTGAAGGCAGCGGAACTCACCGGAATTCACCGCGATCGTCCCTCCGTGACAGGGAGTTCATCCATGAGCATCCGACGCAAGGCCGCCGCCGTCCTCGCCGGAGCCGTACTCGCGTGCGGCCCGCTGAGCGCGGGAACCGCCTCGGCCGCGGCGCCGACCGGCCCCACGCGGCAGGCCGCCTACGAGACGTACACCGTCGTGCCCGTCGTCGACGCGACCATCCGGTCCGGCCCGGGCAACGGCCACCCTGCGATCGGCAGGCTGCGCGCCGGGTACAGCTACCCCGCCTTCTGCTGGCTCTCCGGCGAGACGGTCGTCGACCACGGCTCCACCAGCCACATCTGGATCCATCTCTCCGGCGGACCCGGCGTCGGCAACGGCTGGGTGAGTGCCCTGTATCTCCGCGGAGACGAGCGGGCCGATCTTCCGGCCTCGGCGCAATGCTGACCCGCGGTTCGAGGACGGCTTTCCCCCCGCTGAGCCACCGACCACCTCACGGCGACAGCTTGGCGAACACGCTGTCGGCCGTGTCCGTGGTGGTGACCCCGGTGGCCTTTGCCGGTGAGCCGCCCCCGTCCCTCGGCCTCGACGCCGCGGTCGGCCTGGTGGGCGCGTGCGCCCTTCGTGTCGTCGGGCCCCCGGGCAAGGGCGAGTGACATGGGCGCGCCGGGCCGAGGCACCACGATTCCTTGCCGCGGAGGAGTCGAAGGTCAGCCCTGATGGGCCCGCAGCGCGGCGAGGGCCCGGTCCGCGTGGGCGCTCATCCGCAGTTCGCTGCGCACCACTTCCAGGACGGTGCGGTCCTGCGCGATGACGAAGGTGACCCGCTTCGTGGGTGCCAGGGAGAAGCCGCGCTTCACTCCGAACCGCTCGCGGACCGTGCCGTCGACATCGGACAGCAGCGGGTACCCGAGCGAGTGACGCCCGGCGAACTCCTGCTGCTTGTCCACCGCGTCACCACTGATGCCGACCGGCCGGCCACCGGCGGCGGTGAACTCGGCGGCCAGATCACGGAAGTGGCACGCCTCGGTGGTGCAGCCGGGGGAGAGGGCGGCGGGGTAGAAGAACAGCACGACCGGTCCCTCGCCGAGCAGTTCGGTCAGCGTGCGCTCCGTACCGGTCTCGTCCGGCAGGGCGAAGTCCTCGACCTTGTCGCCCACATCCACACCACGCGTCATGACTGACCCTTCCCACCCTTGGCAACGCTGCGTGCCCACAGTACAAGGGGCACCTGCAAGGGGAGTCGCGCGATCGCCGCGACCTTCTGCGGAGCGGGACGTCGGCGCCAGTCCACGGCCATCTGGACGTTGGCGGGGAACACTCCGACGAAGAAGGCCGCGGTGGCCAGCGCGGCCACCCGCCGGGTACGGGGCACCGCCACCCCGGCGGCCAGCGCCAGTTCGGCGACACCGCTCGCGTACGTCCAGGTCCGGGGCGCCCCCGGCAGCGCCCGCGGAATGGTCGCGTCGAACTGCCGTGGCGAGGCGAAGTGACCGACACCCGCGGTGGCCAGCAGGCCGACGAGCAACAGGGCTGAGCGTTCCGACCGTGGCACGGTTCCTCCTCCAGGGGACTGCCGCGAGATATTACTGGAGGGTAAGTGCGCAGTGGGCGGCGGGGCGCACAAGCGGGTCCCCCGTGCCCAGGGCCGATGTCAGCGCGCGGCGCGGACGCCGTCGAGCGCGACCGTGAGGACCCGGTCGCGCTGGGTGTCGTCGAGGAAGTTCGTCGAGGTGATCCCGGCGACCATGCGCAGCAGGTCGTCGAAGTCCAGGTCGGCGCGCGCCTCGCCGGCCTTCTGCGCCCGCTCGAACAGCGGGCCGCCCGCCTGGTACATCGAGTCCCGGCAGCTCAGGAAGATCTCCGACTCGTTGTCGAGCGCCTCACGGATGGCGCGTTTGGTCACGGTGTAGTCCACGAACCGCCGCAGCCACGAGGTCAGCGCCTCCCAGGGCTCCCGCTCGGCGACTTCCAGGGCCACCTGGCACAGGGTGTCCACCTCGTCCGCGTACACGCTCTCGAAGAGGTGGCGGCGGGAGGGGAAGTTCCGGTAGAGGGTGCCGATGCCGACGCCCGCGCGCCGGGCGATGTCCTCCAGGGACGCCTCCGCGCCGTGCTCCGCGAAGGCCTCGCGCGCGGCGGCCAGCAGCGCGTCGTAGTTGCGTGCGGCGTCTTTGCGGTGCGGGCGCCGGGACGCCACGATCCCGCTGACGGGGAACGGCTGAGCCGTCACTTGGTGCCTCCCGGCCGAGAAGAAGGTTGAAGCGGAGGTGTGCCTCCGTTACAGTGGAGGCACACCTCCACTTTAGCAGTCGGGGGGCGTGTTCCCGTGGTGGCGTGCGCCCGCACGCGCCGTCGACGCGCTTGTACCCCGTGTGACCTCGAACGGGCCGTACGCAGCCCGCCCCCGCTCCTCGAGTGGCCGTTCCGCTTGCCCTGTTCCGTTCCGTTCTGTTCCGCTCCGTTCGGAGAGGCTTTTCATGCCCACGAAGTCCACCCGCCTCACCTTCGCGGTCCTCGCGACCGGTGCGGGCGTGTTCTCCATGCTCCAGTCGCTGATCGCACCGGCCCTGCCGACCGTCCAGCACGCCCTGAACACCTCGCAGTCCACCGTGACCTGGGTGATGACGGCCTACCTGCTGTCCGCCTCGGTCTTCACCCCGATCCTCGGCCGGGTCGGCGACCTGATCGGCAAGAAGCGCACCCTCGTCGCCGTCCTCGTGACCGTGACGCTCGGCTGTCTGCTCGCCGCGCTCGCGCCGAACATCGGCGTGCTGATCGTCGCCCGGGTGGTCCAGGGCATAGGCGGTGCCCTGTTCCCGCTCTCCTTCGGCATCATCCGGGACGAGTTCACCGCGGCCGAGGTCGGCCCCAGCATCAGCAACCTGTCCGCCGTGATCGCCGCGGGCGGCGGTGTCGGACTGGTGGCGGCCGGTCCCATCGTGTCCGCGCTCGACTACCGCTGGCTGTTCTGGCTGCCCGTCGGCGTCGTCGCGGTCACCACACTGATCGCCCTGCGCTACGTCCCCGAATCCCCGAACCGGGCCGAGGGCCGTGTCAGCTGGCACGGTGCCGTCCTGCTGTCGGGCTGGCTGGTCGCGCTGCTGCTCCCGCTCAGCCAGGCGGGCCAGTGGGGCTGGGGATCGGCCCGGGTCATCGGGCTGTTCGCCGCCGCCGTCCTGCTCTTCGCGCTGTGGCTGCTGGCCGAGGCGCGCTCCCGCACCCCGCTGATCGACCTGCGCGTCATGCGGCTGCCCGCGGTGTGGACCACCAACACCGCCGCGCTCCTGTTCGGCGCGGGCATGTACGCGATCTGGTCCTTCCTTCCCGGCTTCGTGCAGACCCCGAGTTCCGCCGGGTACGGCTTCGGCGCCAGTGTCACCGCGGCCGGACTGCTCATGCTGCCGATGCTGCTCGCCATGTTCTGCTCGGGTGTGCTCAGTGGTCGGCTGGAGCCCGTCCTCGGCGCCAAGAAGCTGCTCACGACCGGTGCCGCGCTCGGTGCGGTCGCCTGCGGCTTCCTCGCCCTGTGGCACGACCGGCAGTGGCAAGTGGCCTTCGCCGCAGGCGTCTTCGGCCTCGGCATCGGACTCGCCTTCGCCTCGATGGCCAACCTGATCGTCGGTAGCGTGCCGCCCGAGCAGACCGGCGCCGCGACCGGGATGAACGCCAACATCCGCACCATCGGCGGATCCATCGGCGCGGCCGTGACCAGCGTTCTGGTGACCGGCCGGCTCCAGCCCTCGGGCCTTCCCTACGGTTCGGGATACACCCACGGGTTCACCCTGCTCGCCCTGCTCTGCCTGGCCGCGGCGCTGGCCGCCCTCCTCGTGCCGGTCCAGCGTGCCGGCCTGCTCACCGCCTCGGCCCGCGCGGACGCCGACTCCGCGCGTACGGAACCGGAGGTGGCCGTCGCTCCCGGCGCGCGGAACTGACCCGGACCACGTTCGGCGTGACCCTGCTCGGCTTGACCGCGTTGATGCGTGAAGATGCTTGTCGTACAAGGGCATGGCTCCGAACGGGCGGCACGTTCACCCGACTCGGTGAGCGGTACCACGGGCGCGTACCACCGGCGCACGCACCGCCGTTGCTCCGACATGGACAGCACTCACACGGCCCGGCGGCGCCGTCCGGAGCAGGGCCTCGCGGGTCGGCCCTACGCCGAGCTGACGGACGGGCGTCTGGGCCACCCGCCGATCTACGCCCAACTGGTCGCGGAGTGGCGGGCCAAGGGCCGGGTGGTTCCGGAGCACCGCGAGGTGGTCGCGGTGCTGTGGGCCTCCTTCGCCGCCTCCGGCCCCTTCGAGGGCGCGGCGTGGCCGGTCGACTCCTGGGCTGAGCGGCGGGACGAGAAGCCCGCCGGACCGGTACCCGCCGCACCCGAGACCGTGTCCGCCGGACCGGTACCCGCCGCACCCGAGACCGTGTCCGTCGGCTCCGTACCCGCCGTCCCCGTACCCCGTGGCCTGCTGGGCTGGTGAACCTCTCCGCGCGCTGTCGAGGAGCGGCGGTCACCCTCCAGGCGGGGGTGCCAGGACGGCGAGCGTCCCGTTGGCCCGCTGCAACGCCAGTTCAAGGGAGACGGCGGCGTGCAGGGCTCCGGTCCCGTCGGGCGGAATGAGCCATTCCAGGAACCTCGCGGCGCGGTACGGCGGTGGTACGGCGACCCACGAGCCCTTGCCCGCGTGGCGGAGGCCGGAGCCGACCCAGCGGCTGTCCGGGTCCGGCGGCAGGAAGAAGCCCACTCTCCGGGACGCGGTGTCCACCAGGGTGGGGCCGGGGGCGCGCAGGGGGTCGTTCCACAGGATGTCCAGGGCGAGCAGCCCGAGGTGCTCGGGAACGCTGAGTACGTCCCAGAACCGCCCGGCTTCCACGAGCGCGGTCCCCGAACCCTGATCCCACTCCCGCTTGCAGGCCCGGGGGTCCGAGGCGGCCGCCGCGAGCCACTCGACACCTTGCATCCACATCACATCCGGCATGACCAACTCCAGGGCATTCGCAGGCCGTCCGACCAGGCGCGGAGCGGCGCACTCGGATGCGGAACCCGCACCTGGGCGCCGACCGGGCGTGTTCATGCTGGTAGATATTTCTATGAGGCGGAAGGGGTGGCGCGGTCTGGCGTTTTCGCCGAAACGTTCTTCTGGGGAGCTCCGTTGCCCGGGTGTCCGTCAGGTCCGTGACGTCTGCGTCAACTTCGTGAAGCGAGGATGCCGAGCGCGTTGGCCGCGACGACGGCGCCGATGCCCGTCCACTCCGTCCAGTCCAGGCCCTGACCGAGGACGATCCACCCGACCAGACCGGCCAGGACGGGATTGACGCTCATGAAGAGGCCGAAGGCCGGGGCCGGGACGCGGCGCAGGGTGAACAGGTCCGCGAGGCAGGGCACCGCGGAGGACAGCACGCCGGCCGCCACGGCGCAGCCGACCGCCGTCGGCGTCGGCGGATGCCGCACCGCGACGGCGACGCCGACCGGCAGGAACAGTACGGCGGAGAGCCCGGCGGCGGCAGCGGACCCCGCCGCTCCGGGGATGCGGCGGCCGACGGTGCGGTTGAGCAGGATGTACGACGCCCAGCAGCCGGCGGCCAGCAGCGCCAGGCCCATCCCGAGGAAGTCGGCGGAGGGGCGCGGACGCATCAGCGTGACGACGCCCGCCGCGGCGATCACCGCACAGCACGCGTCCACGCGGCGGCGGGAGGCGGCCAGCGCGATGCTGAGGGGGCCGAGGAACTCGAGGGTCACCGCCAGCCCCAGTCCGATGCGGTCGATCGCCGTATAAAGGGACAGGTTCATGGTCCCGAACACCAGCGCCAGCAGCACGACCGGCCACCACTGCCCCCAGGTGAACGTCCGCAGCCGGGGGCGGCCCACCGCCAACAGGACGACCGCGGCGACGTACTGACGCACCGCGACCACACCGACGGGGCCGAGGACGGGGAAGGCCAGGGAGCCGATCGCGGCACCGGTCTGGTTGGACAGGGCGCTGCCGACCATGGTGGCCACGCCGGCCAGGCGCGTGCCGCCCGGCTTCGGGGCCGTGGGCGCCGGGGGAGTGCGACGCGCGGGTTCTGCCGGGCGTGCGGAGGCTGCGTGCATGGCTCGATGCTGGGAGGCCGGGGCTGTTGCGCAAAATGCATCGGCCGAGCCATCTATACGCTTGAGTCATGGATCCATCAGCCGAGGACGCTTCCGGCAAGGGCGCTTCCGTCGAGGACGCTTCCGGCAAGGGCGCTTCCGTCGAGGACGCCTCCGTCATGAATGTGGAGCTGCGGCAGTTGCGCACTCTCGTCGCGATCGTCGACGAGGGCACCTTCACCGACGCCGCCATCGCGCTCGGGGTCTCCCAGGCCGCCGTGTCCCGTGCTCTGGCCTCGCTCGAGCGCGCCCTCGGGGTGCGGCTGCTGCGGCGCACCTCCCGCGAGGTGGCTCCGACGGCGACGGGACTGCGTGTGCTGGCGCATGCCCGGCGGGTACTCGGCGAGGTGGCCGACCTGGTCCAGGAGGCCACGTCGGGTCGCGTCTCACTGCGCATCGGGTACGCCTGGTCCGCGCTCGGCCGTCACACCCTGGCCTTTCAGCGCGACTGGGCGCGGGCGTACCCCGAGACGGAGCTGCGGCTCGTTCGTGTCAACTCCGCCACCGCCGGCCTCGTCGAGGGGGCCTGTGACGCGGCCGTGCTGCGCAGACCCCTGGACGACCGGCGGTTCGACTCCGCGATCGTGGGGCTGGAACGGCGGCTGTGCGCCCTGGCTGCCGACGATCCGCTGGCCGGGCGCCGCTCGGTGCGACTCGCCGACCTCGGCGGGCGCGTCCTGCTGATCGACCGCAGGACCGGCACCACCACGACGGAGCTGTTCCCGCCCGACTCCCGCCCGGTGACCAGGGAGACCCACGATGTCGACGAGTGGCTCACCGCGATCTCCACTGGCCGCTGTGTGGGTATGACGGCCGAGTCCACGGCGCACCAGTACCCGCGCCCCGGCGTCGTCTACCGGCCGGTGCGCGACGCCGAGCCCATCGCGGTGCGGCTCGCCTGGTGGCGGGACGACCCGCACCCCGCCGCCCCGGCCGCCATCGAGCTCTTGACGGAGCTTTATCGCCGAGCCGCGTAGTCGCCGTCGGCGGGCGCCGGGTACGCCGCGCGAAACCGATCACGCCCGCGGGACTTCGCCGGCCGCGGCGACGTCGCTCAGCGTCACGCGCCGCGCATCGGCCGTCATCACGCCCCCGATCGGTTCTGTCGCGACGGTACCGGGTCCCTGGACGACCGCCAGTGAAGGTCGTACGGCGCACGCGGAACGGTCCCGCGTCGCTGTCGGGACGCGGGACCGTTCGGAGAAGATCAGCCGTCTTTGGCGAGATGACGGGTCGTCAATCTTCAGATGTCAGCTGCGACCACTGGGGTCACCGCCCACCGCCACCGCCACCGCCGTGGCCGCCGCCACCGCCGCCGCCGTGGCCGCCGCCACCGCCGCCGCCGTGGTCTCCGCCGCCGCCGCCGTGGTCTCCGCCACCGCCGCCGCCGTGGTCGCCACCGCCGCCGCCGTGGTCGCCGCCACCGCCGCCGTGGTCGCCACCGCCGCCGTAGCCGCCGTTGTCACCGCCGCCTCCGTGGCCTCCGTCGTCGTTCCAGCTGTAGGAGTAGTCGGAGGAGTGATCCGAGTGGGAGCTGGTCGCACTGGCGATGCCGGCTGTGCCGAACGCCAGGGCCAGAGCGGCGAACAGGCTGGCGACCAGCCGGAACGTCCTTGAAGTGATGATCCGCATGGTGCTGTCCCTTCCCGGGAGCGTAGACAGGCTCTAGCCCTGCACGGCCGCGGTGACGTCGGCGCCGGTGCGGCACTGAAACGTTCGCGATAAGGGTCCGGTACATCGGCTTTGAAAGTGACGGGAGTTGCCGTCACCGACTCACGCGCTGATCACGCGGCATCGGGCCACCTAGGCTGCTGATTGCAGCCAACCCCGCGGCGGGGCGCCCGTCCGTCTGTGAGCCGACGACCGGGTTGTCGTCGGTCGGGATGTAGTCGGTCGGGATGTTGAGATTGTTCGTCTTCTCACCAGGCAAAACGTATGTTTTCTGTTCAACCCGTATCCAACCTACGCATATCGGGACAATGAAGTCAAGCGCAGCAGGTGGGCCCCAGGGGCATGGGGACTGAGCCGTGGCGCCGCAGCTAACTCCCTTTACTTCCTTTTGGTGTTGAGCGACTGACGCCCGCCCAGATCGGGGCTGGTCAGGGCGGTCCCGGCCGTCGCCTTCGGCCCGCGCTGCGCACGACTCGCGCCCGGCCCGACCCGCTCAAGGAAACGGATCCGCCGTCGAGTTGGCTTGTGCCCTTGTCCCGTCCGGGAGATGGGGCCGGGGCGTCGCCGTGTACGGAGATCGGCATCGGTAGGGCGAAATCCCGCACGTTCGCGCGAGGCCCCGCGGCCTCGAACCGTGTCGGCAACATGGGGAACAAAATTGTTGACAATCTTGGCGGGCTGGATTTAGGTTCGACAGGCACTCACTCAGGGAGGGCGCGATGCCGAAGGAAGCCCGTCCAGGCACCGGCGAGCAGGCCAAGCGGCACGCACTGGTGCACCTGCGGCAGGCGATCCTGCAAGGCGACATGGCACCGGCCCAGCGGCTGGTGGAGAACGAACTCGCCGAGCGGTTCGGTGTCACGCGGGCCAGCGTCCGGGCGGCGCTGATCGAGCTGGAGTCGGAGGGACTGGTCGAGCGGATCCGCAACCGCGGCTCGCGGGTGCGGGTGGTGACGGTCGAGGAAGCGGTGGCCATCACCGAGTGCCGCATGGTCCTGGAGGGCCTCTGCGCGGGCAAGGCTGCCGTCGAGGCGAGCGAGGACCAGCTGGGCCGGCTGACCGACCTGGGCACGGCGATGTCCAAAGCGGTCGCGGGCGGCGAGCCGCTGGTCTACTCCCGGCTCAACCACGAACTGCACGACCGGATCAGGGAGTTCTCCGGCCAGCAGGTCGCCGTGGGGCTGCTGGAGCGGCTCAACGGGCCGCTGGTGCGCCACCGTTTCCAGCTCGCGCTGAGACCGGGGCGTCCCCAGCAGTCCCTGAGTGAGCACCTGGCCGTGATCGAGGCGATCAGGGCCAGGGACCCGAAGGCGGCCGAAGCGGCCGTCCGTACCCACCTCGCGGGAGTCATCGACGCGCTGCGCCAATGACGTCACGGGGGTGGGGCATCCGGCCTGTCCACCAAGGAGATGTGAGCAATGACGCACGGCAAGGCGCCCACCACCCCACGATCGACACTCGTCATCACCGCGCATGCCGGGGACTTCGTCTGGCGGGCCGGGGGAGCCATCGCCCTGGCCGCCTCCCGTGGAGAGAAGGTGACCATCGCGTGCCTCACCTACGGGGAGCGCGGTGAGTCCGCCAAAGCCTGGCGCGAAGGCAAGTCGCTGGAGGAGATCAAGGAGATCCGCCGTGCCGAGGCCGAGGCGGCGGCCTCGACCCTGGGCGCCCGGGTGCGCTTCCTCGACGCCGGCGACTACCCCCTGCTCGCCACTCGGCAACTGACCGACCAGCTCGTACGGATCTACCGCGACACCCAGCCGGACGTGGTCTTGACCCACCCCCTGGACGACCCCTACAACGGCGACCACCCGGCGGCCGCCCGTATGGCCCTGGACGCCCGCGTCCTCGCCCAGGCCATCGGCTACCCCTCCGAGGGCGAGATCATCGGAGCCCCGCCGGTGTTCTTCTTCGAGCCGCACCAGCCGGAGATGTGCGGCTTCCGGCCCGAGGTCCTCCTCGACGTCACCCCGGTCTGGGAGACCAAGCGCAAGGCCATGGAGTGCCTCGCCGCCCAGCAGCACCTGTGGGACTACTACACCGACCTGGGCAAGCGGCGCGGCGTACAGCTCAAGCGCAACGCGGGCCCCAACCTCGGCCTGCCCCACACCACCTACGGCGAGGCCTACATGCGTCCCTACCCGCAGGTCACGGAGGAGCTGGCATGAGCGGCCTGATCGTCACCAACCCGCCGCGCGCTCACGCCGAGGACGTCGAGACACTCGGCGGCTACGGCGTGGCCACCGTCCACGAGGGCATGGGCCGCACCGGCAGTCTCGGTCCCGGGTTCCGGCCCATCCAGCAGGACGTGCGCATCGCGGGCACCGCGGTCACCGCCCTGTGCTGGCCAGGCGACAACCTCATGATCCACGCGGCCGTCGAGCAGTGCCGCGAGGGCGACATCCTCGTCGTCACCACCACCTCGCCCTCCACCGACGGCATGTTCGGCGACCTCTTCGCCACCGCGCTCCAGTACCGAGGGGTGCGTGGCCTGATCATCGACGCCGGGGTGCGCGACACCGCCGACCTGCGTGCCATGGGCTTCCCCGTCTGGTCGAGGGCCGTCTGCGCCCAGGGCACGGTCAAGGCCACGGCCGGCTCGGTGAACGTACCCGTCGTGCTCGGTGGCCAGGTCGTCCGCCCCGGTGACGTCATCGTCGCCGACGACGACGGCGTGGTGTGCGTACCCCGCGAGCAGGCCGGTACGGCCGTCAAGGCAGCCGAGGTGCGCAGCGCCAAGGAGGACGCCTCCCGGGCCGCCTTCGCCGAGGGCCAGTTGGGCCTGGACCGGTACGGCCTGCGCGAGACCCTCGTACGGCTCGGGGTGCGGTACCAGCCCTACGAGGAGTACACGCGGAACGGTTCCGTGTCATGAGCACCGGCGAGGAGCTGCGCTGCATGCTGATGCGCGGTGGGACCTCGAAGGGCGCCTACTTCCTGGCCGAGGACCTGCCGGCCGAGGCCGGGGCGCGCGACGACCTGCTGCTGCGGGTCATGGGCAGCCCGGACCCCCGGCAGATCGACGGCCTCGGCGGAGCGCACCCGCTCACCAGCAAGGTCGCGGTGGTCTCCCGCTCCGCGAGCCCCGACGCGGAGGTCGACTACCTCTTCCTCCAGGTGGGGGTGGACCGGCCCGAGGTCTCCGACCGGCAGAACTGCGGCAACCTCCTTGCGGGGGTGGGCCCGTTCGCCGTCGAACGCGGTCTGGTCGCCGCCCGGGACGGGCACACCTCGGTACGGATCCGGATGGTCAACAGCGGTGACCACGCCACCGCCACCTTCCCCACGCCGGACCGGCGCGTCTCCTACGCGGGGCCGGCCGAGATCTCGGGCGTGCCGGGCACCGCCGCACCCGTGGTGATCGAGTTCGAGCGGGGCGGCAACCCCCTGCTGCCCACCGGGCACGCCCGGGACATCGTCGCGGACACGCCGGTGACCTGCGTGGACAACGGCATGCCGACCGTGCTGATCGCCGCCTCCTCCCTGCAGGTCACCGGCTACGAAAGGCCGCGGGACCTGGAGGAGGACCTGACCCTGCACGACCGGCTCCAGCGGATCCGTCTGGGGGCGGGTCTGCTGATGGGCCTGGGCGACGTCAGCGAGACGACCGTGCCCAAACTCAGCCTGCTGGCACCGCCCACGAACGGGGGCGCGGTCATGACCCGCACCTTCATCCCGGTCCGCTGCCACACCGCCATCGGCGTCCTGGGAGCCGCCAGTGTGGCCGCCGGGCTGCGCGTCCACGGCAGCGTCGGCCAGGACGTCGCCCGTCTGCCCGAGAACGGCGGACGCCTGCGCATCGAGCATCCCACCGGATTCCTCGACATCGAGAGCGAGATCGACGACGGCATCCCGGGGGCCGCCCCTGTGGCCCGCCGCACCGCCGTCGTCCGCACCGCACGCAAGATCTTCGACGGTACGGTCTTCCCCCGGCCGGCCGGAGCCGCACTTCACCCTTAAGGAGGCCTGTATGGCCCCGCCCCTCGGCGACATCGCCCACCTCGGGCACGTCGAACTGCTCACCCCGGACCTGGACGGGAGTCTGCGGTTCTTCACCGACTACCTCGGTCTGACGGTCAACGGCCGCAGCGGTGACTCGGTCTATCTGCGGACCTGGGACGACTACGAGCACCACAGCCTCGTCCTCACCGCGCACAAGACCTCCGGTCTGCGCCGCACGGCCCTGCGCGCCTCCAGCGAGGAGGCCCTGCAGCGAAGGGTCAAGGAACTGGAGGCCGCCGGTCACCAGGGCCGCTGGACCGAGGACGAGCCGGGCCTCGGCCCGCTGTACGTCACCGCCGACCCAGACGGCCACGAACTGGCCCTGTACTGGGGGTCCGAGTGGTACCGGGCCCCGGACGAGCTGAAGCCGGGACTGAAGAACCAGCCCCAGGCCAAGCCCGGTCACGGTGTGGGCGTACGCCGCCTGGACCACGTGAACTACCTCGCCGCCGACGTCGCCGCCAACGCCGACTTCCACCAGCACCTCCTGGGCGCCCGGCCGACCGAGCAGATCCAGCTCGACGGCGGCCGGATCGCCGCGAAGTGGCTGACGTTCACGAACAAGTCGTACGACGTCGTCTACACCGAGGACTGGACGGGCTCGCGCGGGCGGCTGCACCACATCGCGTTCGCGACCGACACCCGCGAGGACATCCTGCGCGCCGCCGACCTCGCCCTCGACACCGGCGTGTTCATCGAGACGGGCCCGCACAAGCACGCCATCCAGCAGACGTTCTTCCTCTACGTCTACGAGCCGGGCGGCAACCGCGTCGAGCTGTGCAACCCGCTCACCCGTCTCGTACTGGCCCCCGACTGGCCCCTGATCACGTGGACCCAGGCCGAGCGGGCCAAGGGGCAGGCGTGGGGTCTGAAGACCATCGAGTCCTTCCACACTCATGGCACACCGCCGCTGGACCCGGCCGCGGACCACTGAGAACAAGTCGGCGAAACAGGCAGGGCGGCACACGGCTGTGTGCCGCCCATGGCCGTTTCACCTGCTGTCTTACTCCTGCCGCAGCCTCCCCGAACACCTGGCTGGATTGTTCCTGGGATTGTTGACAAAAGCGTTGACACTCAAGGAACCGGAACCCTAGCGTCGTGCGCACCATCGGGTCAGGCCGCTCGAGCCGCACCGACCCGCCTCACTCATCCCCTCCAGGGACACTTCTCCCGGACGAGAGGAAACAAAGATGTCTCCCTCCCCAGACCTGCGCGCCCGCGGGACCTGCCTGGCCACGCTGGTCGTCGGCCTGTGCTGGCTGGTCGTGCTCTTCGACGGCCTCGACATGTTCGTCTACGGCTCCGTGCTGCCCAACATGCTCGCCGAGCACGCCCTGGGGCTCCAGCCGTCCCAGGCCGGCGACCTCGGCAGCTACGCCACCTTCGGCATGCTGATCGGCGCGCTGTCCGCGGGTACGGTCACCGACTGGATCGGCCGCAAGAAGGTGATCATCACCTGCACGGCGGTCTTCTCGCTCGCGTCCGCCCTCTGCGCCGTCGCCCCCAGCCTCGGTGTCTTCGGACTCGGCCGGTTCATCGCGGGTCTCGGCCTCGGCGGTCTGCTCCCCACCACGATCACGATGGTCGCCGAGTACGCCCCGCGTGGCCGCCGCGCTCTGATCGTCGGCACGCTGATGACCGCCCACCAGGCCGGCGGCATCCTCGCGGGCTTCGTCGGCCTGTGGACCACCGGCGCCGGCCAGTGGCGCGTCGCCTACTGGATCTGCGTGGTCCCGCTGCTCATCGGCGTCCCGCTGATCGCCAAGTACCTCCCCGAGTCGCTGAACTTCCTGATCGCCAAGGGACGTACGCGCGAAGCCCGCGAGCTCGCCGAGCGCTACGACGTCGAACTGCCCGCCCCCGCGGCGGAGCGCCCCGCGGCCGGGGACCGCTGGAGCGCCGTCATCGCCCTGTTCCGCGGCGGCCTGTGGCGCACCACGCTGCTGTTCTGGCTGGCCTCGTTCTGCGGCCTGCTGCTCGTCTACGGCGTCAGCAACTGGCTGCCCACCATGATGCGCGGCGCGGGCTACGAGCTTGGCTCCTCGCTGTCCTTCGTCATCGTCATCAACCTCGGGGGCATCGCCGGCATGCTGATCGCCGGCCGCTTCTCCGACCACTTCGGCGGTGCGCGCGTCGCCACCGTCTGGTTCGCGGCCACCGCCCTCGGCGTCTATCTGCTCGGCATCCACATGGCGCTGCCGCTCACCTACGTCGTGGTCTTCCTGACCGGCCTGTTCCTCTTCAGCGCCCAGGCCATGATCTACGCGACGGTGGCCGGCCGCTCCAGCGACGACAACCGCGCCACCGCCGTGGGCTGGGTCTCCGGCATCGGCCGCTTCGGCGCCGTGTTCGGACCGTGGCTCGGCGGCCGGCTCGTCGCGGCCAAGTCCGAGAACTGGGGCTTCACGGCGTTCGCCATCGCCGCCGTGCTCGCCACGGTCTTCGTCGCCCTCACCGGCCTGCGCGGCCCCCGGCGGACCCCGCGGCCCGACGCCGCCCAGCAGCTGACCACCACCGGCTGACCGTGACGACATGCCTGCGGCCGGGACCTGGCGGGGCCCGGCCGCAGGCATGTCCGGAATCAGATACGAACAGCGGCACCCATGGCCCTTCTCAGCCCATCTGGTCCTGCGCCGACAGGTGTTCCACCGTAACCCCGGTCCCGGTGAACGTACGCGTGACCGTCGTGAGTGTGCGGCGTGCCGAGAAGGGGGTACCCGTGGCGGCAAAGGTGTGGCGTGAACTGACGCAGGGCGCGGCCAAGTTGGGCATCACGCCACCCGGGCCCGCGCGCAGGGCTGACAGTCACCTCCATGGAGAGGGGGATGGAGGAGCGGGTGGTCGGGGCGTCCGACGTGCGGCGGGCGCCTCGTCCGCCCTGGGCCCCGCGCGCTCACCGCCTCCGATCCGCCTTGCTCTTCCCGGCGGCCGGCTCCGCTCAACCGGCCTCGGGCCCCGCGGGGTTGACGGCCTGCCGCACATGACGGGCGATCACGGCACAGGTCTCCAAGGCCTTCTTGTCGTCCTTGCCGTCCCAGCCGTGCTCGCCGCCGTGCTCGGCGATCCACCGGACGACCTCGAAGGCCTGCCGGGGCGGGGCGGGGAAGGGGTGCTGCGGGGCCACGGCATAGTCGACGTTGACCCCGGCCACCCCCGCCTCGGCGGCGAGGAAACGGCAGAGCGGATCGTCGATCTCCGTCAGCGGCATCACGTACCCGCCACCGTGGAAGTTGCGTGAACCGGCGGTGGCGGACCGTCGGAGGTCGGCAGGTACACCACGACCCGGGCCGGAGCGACCGAGGTCGGGACCGTCAACTCGCTTACGGAGCGCGGGAACTCGGGAAAGCGGCCGTGTGAGGCGGCGGCCGAACCGCGGCCGCTCGGACGCCGGTCGGCCGCCACGGCGAGGCGCTGTATCGACTTGGCGGCGAAGGAGGCCACTCCGGGCCGGGCAAGGAGAGACATACGGTTCCGATCGTCGAGCCGTGTAGCCAATCAACAGGATTCCTGGCAATCGGCGGGGTGATGCCAGCACGAGCACCCGCGCTCTCCCTCCGGCACCCGTTGACAAAACGGAACCCCGCTCCGTATGTTAACCGGAACGATGCTCCGGTTAATGGGGAGCCGAAGCCGGACGCCCCTGACCGGGCTGACCGCCTCACCCGCCGTCAGTCGAATGCGACCGGCAGCAGAGGCCATTGAAGGGAAATACGCATCATGAGTGAATCGACATACCCGGCCCACACCTTCAGTCCGCCCACTCCAGTCCTCTCGGTCAGTCCCGTAGTCCTGCCGGCTCCCGGCCGAGCCGTGGACCTGGAGGTGCGCGTCTGCGCACCCGTGACCGGGAGCGACCTGCCGGTGATCCTCCTCTCGCACGGCCAGGGTCACTCGAACCACCTCTCCTCGCTGAACGGCTACGCCCCCCTCGCCAACTTCTGGGCGGCGCACGGCTTCGTCGTGATCCAGCCCACCCATCTGAGCTCTAGGACGCTGAGCCTGGATCCCGGTACCCCCGGGGCGCCTCTGCACTGGCGATCTCGGGCCGAGGACATGAAGCGCATCCTCGATCAGCTCGACGTGATCGAGGCCGCCGTTCCGCAACTCCTCGGGCGCCTGGACCACGGCAAGGTCGCCGTGGCCGGGCACTCGATGGGCGGGCACACCGCGAGCCTGCTGCTCGGCGCCCGGCTCACCGATCCGGACGACGGAACGGAAGTGAACCTGGCCGAGCCCCGGATCAAGGCGGGTGTACTGCTTGCCGCGCCCGGCAGGGGAGGCGATGCCGTCACCGAGTTCGTGGCCGAGAACTATTCATTCTTCTCGACCATGGACTTCTCCGAGATGACGACGCCCACGCTCGTCGTCGCCGGCGACAAGGACGCCTCCACCCACCTGACGGTTCGGGGGCCGGACTGGCACGCCGATCCCTACTTCCTCTCCCCGGGATCCAAGTCCCTGCTCACCCTGTTCGGCGCGGAACACGGGCTCGGCGGGGTTTCCGGATACGACGTCGCCGAGACCACGGACGAGAACCCCGAGCGAGTGTCCGCGGTCCAGCGGCTCACCTGGGCCTACCTCCGCAGCGAGCTCCACCCCGGGGATTCGGCTTGGCAGGCGGCGCGTGACGCGCTGACGGCCGACCCCGACCCGCTCGGACGCGTCGAATCCAAGTAAGTCGAATCCAAGTCGTCCAGGTCGAATCCAAGTCGTCCAAGTCGTCCAGTCATCCAAGTAAAGGGTGCGAGGCGGTCCCGGGCGGCCGCCAGGTGTCAGCAGTACGGTGGTTGGTTGGTGAGGGAAGCCGCTACTCGCATCCACACTCCGAACAGCCGGTAGAGGCTGGGCAGACTCCCCTGCGCCTGGACGGTCCGCGTGTCCGTCGAGGTGACCCCTGGAATTCCCAGGAGGGTGGAGGCCACTGAAGCCGACTGCCAGCGGACGGCGAGCGTGGACGGGCCCGACGGGACCACTGTGGCCGGTCGTTGTGCGGAGAGACGGGCGGCGACCGCCTCCTCGATCGCCGTACGCGCTTCGTCGGCGGGTCGCAGATCTGCCGCGAATCTGTCCCGCGCATGCTTCACGGCCACGGTCGTGACAGAGGCATCCCATTCGGTCATCTCCGCGCAGGCACGGTCGTCACCGGTGAGGACCGCCACCGGAACGCCGATCGCCGCCGCGGTGGCGTGGGCCAGGCCGATCTCGCCCACCGGCCGGCCGTCCAGCCACATGTCCTCGATCTCGTGGCCCATAAAGCTGTGGCTCAGCACCCCGAGTGCGCCGGCCTTTGAGTGATAGCCGACGCAGACCATGGCATCGTGCTCGGGCGCGAGGCCTTCGATCATGCCCATGTGCTTGGGCTTGCCGCGGATGAGGCGGGCCGCCGGGTGCAGGGCCTCCGGAAGGATGTTGCGCATCGGTCCGTGAGCATCGTTGACAGTGATGTCGGTGGCGCCGGCCGCGAGGGCGCCCCGGATCGCGGCGTTGACATCCTCCGCCATCATCAACCGTCCACGCTCGTAGTCCCGGCCGCCGGGCTGTACGTCGTCGGCGTCGACGAGCCCTGTGACGCCCTCCATGTCCACGCTGATGTAGATCCGCACTGTGCAAACTCCTCAAGCTTGATCGCTTGGGAGACGACTGCCGCTCATCCTTCGGTTCCGCTGGGCGCAACAACGTCCTGCGCCGCGTGCGTCGTGAATTCCGCCTGTGGAGTGACCTGCCTCACACGCTGTCACAGCGATCGATCCCGCGGTGTCTTGAGGCCGAACCCCGGAAACGAAGGAGACACCACGATGGAGAACACCGATGTGGTCGTGATCGGCGGCGGATACGCCGGCGTCATGGCGGCCAATCGCCTGACACAGCGCGACGACGTGACAGTGACTCTGATCAACCCGCGCCGGACCTTCGTCGAACGGATCCGCCTGCACCAGTTGGTGGGCGGGTCCGACGACGCGGTCGTCGACTACCGAAAGGTTCTGGGCGAGCGCGTCCGGCTGGTGGTCGACACCGTGACCCGGATCGACGCGGCCGAGCGCGGCGTGACGTTGGCGACCGGCGGCACGGTCGGCTACGACTATCTGGTCTACGCGGTGGGCAGTGGCAGCGCCGACCCGCAGGTGCCCGGGGCGGCCGAGTTCGCCTACCCGATCGCCGGCCTGGAGGAGGCGCAACGGCTGCGTACGGTCGTCGACGCCGCGTCCGCAACGGCCGCGGTGACCGTTGTCGGAGCCGGTGCGACCGGCATCGAGACCGCCGCCGAACTGGCGGAGGAGGGCCGCACCGTGACCCTGGTCTGCGGCGGGGTGCTCGGCCCTTCGCTGCACCCTCGGGGCCGACGCTCGGTCGCCAAGCGGCTGGCCGGACTCGGTGTGACCGTGCTCGAAGGCCCCGACGCGAAGGTGACGGCGGTGACTCGCGATGCCGTACGGCTCGGTGGCGGCCGCGAGCTGCCGAGCGCGGTGACCATCTGGGCCGCCGGATTCGGTGTCCCGGACCTGGCCGCGCGCAGCGGGCTGAGCACCGACGCCTTGGGCCGTCTGCTCACGGACGAGACCTTGACGAGCGTGGACGACGTGCGCGTCGTCGCGGCCGGGGACTCGGCGGCACCGTCGGATCTGCCGTTCCGGATGAGCTGCCAGGCCGCGGTCCAGCTGGGCCCGCAGGCCGCCGAGACAGTGCTCAGCCGGCTCGCGGGTGAGCAGCCCGCGCCCATCGATGTGGGGTTCGTCAGCCAGTGCATCAGTCTGGGTCGTAGCGCCGGCGTCTTTCAGCTCACCGGCAGGGATGACACCGCGAAGAGGTTCTACCTCGGCGGCCGCCCGGGCGCGAAGCTCAAGGAGCTCATCTGCAAGGGCATCCCCTGGCAGCTGGCGTACGAGGCACGCAAGCCCGGTGCGCGCACCTGGTGGGCCAAGGACGCCAAGCGCCGGCAGCTGCTGCAGACCAAGCATGGCGAGGCGCCGGCCACCACTGAACGGGCGGCCTAGGCCCTGTCGTCAACCCGGCGTGTCAGGGCCGGGCGTCGCCGGGCCGGCCTGGTGTTCAAGCTTCGTCGAACGCCGTCGGCCCCAAACCGCCTGATCACCACTCAACAGATCCACGGGGATGGACAATTACTCATGAGAAGGATCTTGCAGTGGATGCACCCGTGAAGGACTGCGGCGACCGGGGTCGGCCGCGAAGGAGAGGGGTCGAGATATGAGCGACCACGTCACCAACACGGCGACCGAGACATTCGTCGCCCACCGCAACCTGCTCTTCACCGTTGCCTACGAGATGCTCGGATCGGCCGCCGACGCCGAAGACGTCCTCCAGGAAACCTGGATGCGGTGGGTCAAGGTCGACTTGGGGCAGGTACGCGACCCGCGCGCCTACCTGGTCCGGATCACGACCCGGCAGTCGCTCAACCGGCTGCGCACCATGAATCGCCGCAAGGAGGTGTATGTCGGCCCCTGGCTGCCGGAGCCGCTGCTCACCGCGCCGGACGTGGCCGAGGACGTCGAACTCGCGGAGAGTGTGTCGATGGCGATGATGCTCGTCCTCGAGACCCTGTCGCCGACCGAGCGCGCGGTCTTCGTGTTGCGTGAGGCCTTCGACGTCAGTTACGACGAGATCGCGGCCGCCGTCGACAAGACCCCCGCGGCCGTCCGCCAGATTGCGCACCGCGCACGCCGGCACGTCGATGCCCGCCGCCCCCGCGAGGTGGTCTCCCCGGGCAAGATCCGGGCGGCTCTGGAGTCGTTCCGGCGCGCGCTCGAATCCAGGGACCTGCAGGGACTCCTTGACGTGCTCGCCCCTGAGGTCGTCCTGGTGAGCGACGGCGGCGGCGTCAAGCAGGCCGCGCTGCGGCCGATCAGCGGCGCCGAGAAGGTGGTCCGCTTCATCGTCGGCGGGACCGGCAAGACCGACGGCATGCTCACCGGTGACCCCACCGTGGTCAATGGCAACCCGGCACTCGTCCTCCGCCTGGACGGCGAGGTCGACGGCGTCATGGCGATCCGTGTCGAAGACGCCCGCATCACCGGCCTCTACTACGTCCGCAACCCGGAGAAGCTGACCCGCGTCGCATCCGAGACCCCGCTCACCCTGCGATGAACACCGGTGGCGCAACAGCCACCTGGGTATCAGATGGGACGCCGAGGCGGCGCGCGGCGGCCGGTGCTGGGGCAGAACGGGTCGCCGATCGGCAGGTGCGTCCTCCGGTGCTTCCCGGCGGAGGCCGACCGGTCGGCGGCCACCGTGGAGAGGTCGTTCAGGAAGGCGGACGCGGTCTCCGCGCCCGCCTGGGTCAGCCGCTGACCCAGCCAGGGATCGTCGGCAGCGGGCCCTCCTTGGCTTCGGTGAAACCTCCGTCAGATCCCCCACGTTGTTGTTCCGCGCCCGATGCGCGGTGCCGTCCCCGACCAGGACCTCGCGAGGGCCCTCTTCGAATGGACCGCCTCCTCACCGTGGAGTGACGGGAATCGGCATGCGGTGACTCACGCGGCGATGACGGCGGCACCCACGCGGCCGCCGTCGACGTCCAGCACGGATCCGTGAACGAAGGAGGCCTCGTCACCGGCCAGCCAGACGGCGGCGAGCGCGATGGCGTCCGGGCTGCCGACCTCGCCGGCCGGTGTTCCCTTCATCATGATCTCGCCGGGGTGCGGTTCGCTGCCCTCGGCGGTGCGGGGGAGGATCACGCCCGGCGAGATGGCGTTCACCCGCACTCCCAGGGGTCCGAACTCCGCGGCCCATGCCCGGGTGAGGGTCTCCATGGCTCCCTTGGTTGAGCTGTAGAGCGCGCCGACCGGAATACCCAGGCGTGCGACCCACGACCCGAGATTGATGATGCTGCCGCCGCCGGCCGCCGCCATGGCCGGTGCGACGGCGGCGGTCAGGAAGAACGGTGCCTTGACGTTCACCGCGTAGACCCGGTCGAAGGTCTCCTCGTCCGTGGCGGTGGTCACGGCGCCGGGGTAGATGCCGGCGTTGTTGACCAGGATGTCGATGCGCCCGCCCAGGGACCTGCGTGCCCGCTCGGCCAGGTCCCGAGAGGCCCCGGCACTGCCGTCGAGATCCGCCGCGAGGAAGTCGGCCCGCCCGCCGGCGGCGCGGATACCTTCGACGACCTGGGCCGCGCGATCCCGGTCGCGCCCCGACACGATGACATGGGCCCCCTCGGCGGCGAACGCCTCGGCGATCGCCCGCCCGATATTGCTCGTCGATCCCGTGACGAGCGCGGTCTTGTTGTGCAGTCGTTCACCCATGATGTGGTTCCTCGTCCCGCTCTCCGCGGCCGGGCAGGCCGACCGGTTCCGTACGGCGGTCCACCAGTGGGCTGAACCGCGCGATCCACTGTGCATCGGCGAAAATGGACCAGCAAGTCCAGTCTGGAGCCCCTGGAACACGTAAAATGGACCCTTTAGTCCAGTAAGTCGGTCGGGTGTGGCGGTCCAGCACGCCGGTCCAGGGATGGAGGGAGCGCGCCATGTCGCATGCGCCGACCGCGAAAGGCCGGGCCACGCGGGCCCGCATCATCGAGGGTGCCGCCGGGGTGCTCCGCGAAAGGGGGGTCGCCTTCACCACGCTCGACGACATCCGCGCCCGGACCGGCACGAGCAAGAGCCAGCTCTTTCACTACTTCCCCGAAGGCAAGGACGAGCTATTGCTGGCGGTGGCGCAGTTCGAGGCGGACCGCGTCCTGGAGGACCAGCAGCCGCATCTGGGACGTCTGGACTCCTGGGAGTCCTGGTACCAGTGGCGGGACGCGGTCGTGGAGCGCTATGAACGCCAGGGTGAGCAGTGCCCGTTGGGTTCCCTGTTCCTCCAGGTCGGGCGAGCCCGGCCGGGCGCACGGGCCATCGTGGCCGAGCTGATGCGTCAGTGGCAGGAGCAACTCGCCCAGGGCATGCGCGCGCTCCGGGCGCGTGGCCTGGTGTCGCCCACCCTCGACGTCGACACGACGGCCGCCGCACTGCTGGCCGGAGTCCAGGGAGGTGTGTCGGTCATGATGTCCACGGGCGACTCGACCCACCTGAAGGCCGCGCTCGACACCGGTATCGAGTACCTGCGCGTGACGGCGGACCGGCACAGCCCACACTGACCGCGGCGCTCCCGTGCCCGCGATCGGTGATCACGCGGGCGCGCACACGTCGAGTTCGTGCCCGGTCAGGGCGTCGAGCTTCATCGGCACGGTCGGCGTCGTGGGCGCGCCGAGGTGGGCGAAGCGGTCCAGCAGCCGGTGGGTGACGCGCGTGGAGAGCATGACAGATGACGGATTTCGGATGATAGGTGACACGGCCTCACCGTCGGCCACCGTACGGATGGCACCCACCAGGGAGTCGGCGGGATCGTCCTTGACGCGGTAACCGCCGCCCGGGCGGTTACCGGTGTGCAAGGAGCCGCCCACGGCGCCGATCCGTTCCCGCATACCGACCAGACCGTGACCGGAACCCCTCGCTGGCATGGGCGGTCGCGATCGCGCCCGCCGTCGCGCCGGCGATCGCCAGGCAGCCGAGGCCGGGTGCGGCCGGGATGGGGGTGCCGCTCACCGCCATCGACACGAGGACCTCGCGGCCGAGGGGCTCGATGCTGCCGACACGGTTGCTGCTGAGGATCCGGCCCGTCGAGGCGATCGGCGCGAGGGGATGACCTCGGCGTGAGCGGGCCCGGGGTGCCTCACAAGGCATCCCGGGCCTCGCCCGTGCCGGACCTCGATACGGGCCTCGCCGGGCCCTGGCGGTGGTCAGTCCCTGAGGCGGTCTATCTGGCGGATCTTGTTGGTGGCGTCCAGGGCGGCGACCTTGTACGACTCGGCCAGCGTGGGGTAGTTGAACACCGCGTCGACGAGGTAGTCGACCGTGCCGCCACAGCCCATCACGGACTGCCCGATATGGATCAGCTCGGTGGCCCCGGTGCCGAAGCAGTGCACGCCGAGCAGCTTGCGGTCGTCCGGGGAGACCAGGAGCTTGAGCATGCCGTGCGAGTCGCCGATGATCTGGCCCCGGGCCAGTTCGCGGTAGCGGGAGATGCCGACCTCGAAGGGCACGCACTCCTCCGTGAGTTGGTCCTCGGTGCGCCCGATGAAGCTGATCTCCGGGATGGTGTAGATGCCGATCGGCTGGAGGTCGTGCATCGGGTGCACCGGCTCGCCGAAGGCGTGGTACGCGGCTGTACGGCCCTGCTCCATCGAGGTCGCCGCCAGCGCCGGGAAACCGATGACGTCGCCCACCGCGTAGATGTGCGGCACCTCGGTGCGGTAGTTCTCGTCGACCTTGATGCGGCCGCGCGGGTCGGCCGACAACCCCGCCTTGTCCAGGTCGAGTTCGTCGGTGAGACCCTGCCGGCCCGCGGAGTACATCACGGTGTCCGCGGGGATCTTCTTGCCGCTCTCCAGGACGGTGAGGGTGCCCCCGGGATGATGCTCGACCGCGGCGACCGTCTCCCCGAAGCGGAAGGTGACGGCGAGGTCCCGCAGGTGGTACTTGAGCGACTCGATCACCTCGACATCGCAGAAGTCGAGCATCCCGGCCCGCTTCTCCACCACCGTGATCTTGCTGCCGAGCGCCGCGAACATGGAGGCGTACTCCATGCCGATCACCCCGGCCCCGACGATGACCATGGAGCGCGGCACCCGCTCCAGGTTGAGAACGTTGTCCGAGTCCATGATCGTGCGCCCGTCGAACGCGACGCTCGCGGGCCGCGCCGGCCGGGTGCCGGTGGCGATCACGATGTGCTCGGCGGTCAGCAGCTTTTCGTTGCCGTTCGCTTCGACCAGAGCGACCGTGTGGTCGTCCACGAAGCGGCCGGTGCCGGCGAAGAGGGAGACGTGGTTGCGGGACAGTTGACTGCGGATGACGTCGACCTCGCGGCTGACCACGTGCTGGGTGCGCGCGGTCAGGTCGGCGACGGTGATGTCCTCCTTGAGACGGTAACTCTGGCCGTACATATCGCGCTGGGTGAGGCCGGTGAGATAGAGGACCGCCTCGCGCAAGGTCTTGGAGGGGATGGTCCCGGTATGGATGGAGACCCCGCCGACCATGTCGGGGCGGTCGAGAACGGCGACCCGGCGGCCGAGCTTGGCCGCGGCGATGGCGGCCTTCTGACCACCCGGGCCGGATCCGATGACAAGCATGTCGAAGTCGCGCACCCTCCGGAGTCTGTCAGGCCGAAGTCCTCACCCGGAAGGGTGAATGGGCAACAGTCGGTCCCACCTGACGGAAATGAGGAACGAGGGTGGCTCAACGCACCAGACACGGACGCTTGCTGTCGAACTCCCAGCCGGGGACCAGGTAGCGCATCCCGACGGCGTCGTCCCGCGCCCCCAACGCCTTCTCCTGGTAGAGCTCGTGGGCCGCGAGCAGCCGCTCCCTGTCGAGCCGGACACCGAGGCCGGGCGCGTCCGGCACGGCGATCTCGCCGTCGACGATGCGCGGCGGTTCGACGGTGAGGCGCTCCAGGCCCTCCTGCCAGATCCAGTGCGTGTCCAGGGCGTTGTACGCGCCCGGAGCGGCGGCCCCGCAGTGCGTCACCATCGCCAGCGAGATGTCGAAGTGGTTGTTCGAGTGGCAACCCCAGGTCAGCCCCATCGCGTTGGACAGCTGCGCCACACGCACCGAGCCCTGCATGGTCCAGAAGTGCGGGTCGGCCAGCGGGATGGACACCGACTGCAGGGCCAGGGCGTGGGTCAGCTGTCGCCAGTCGGTGGCGATCATGTTGGTCGCGGTCGGCAGGCCCGTCGCGCGGCGGAACTCGGCCAGGATCTCCCGACCGGAGTAGCCGCCCTCGGCTCCGCACGGGTCCTCGGCGTAGGCGAGCGTGCCCACCAGGGGGGTGCACAGCTCGACCGCCTCGCTCAGTGACCACGCGCCGTTCGGGTCCAGGGTGATCCGCGCCTCGGGGAAGCGGTCCTTGAGCGCCCGTACGGCCTTGACCTCCTCCGCGCCCGCGAGGACACCGCCCTTGAGCTTGAAGTCCCGGAAGCCGTACAGGTCGTGGGCCGCCTCGGCCTGCCGGACGATCGTCTCCGGCGACAGGGCCTCCTCGTGCCGGATCCGGTACCAGTCCTCGGCCGCGTCGGGTTCGCGGACGTACTCCAGATCCGTGCGACCGGGGTCACCGACGTAGAACAGATAGCCGAGGACCCGTACGGAGTCGCGCTGCTGTCCGTCGCCCAGGAGCGCCGCGACGGGTACGTCGAGGTGCTGCCCCAGCAGGTCGAGCAGCGCCGACTCGACCGCGGTGACGGCGTGGACGGTGGTCCGCAGATCGAAGGTCTGGGCGCCGCGCCCACCGGCGTCGCGGTCGGCGAAACGGTCACCGATCTCGCGCAGGACGCGCTTGTAGTCACCGACCGTCGCTCCGACGACCAGGGACTCGGCATCCCGCAGCGTCCGCGTGATCTTCTCCCCGCCGGGGACCTCACCGAGACCCGTACGCCCCTCGGAGTCCGTCAGGACGACGACATTGCGGGTGAAGTAGGGGCCGTGCGCGCCGGAGAGATTCAGCTCCATGGAGTCCCGGCCGGCGACCGGGTAGACGGAGAAGGCGGTGACGGTCGGCTGGCTCTTGCTCATGCTTCTCAAAGTCCTTGGGTAACGGGGGTGATGGGGGCCGCGGTCAGAGGCTGAGGACGTCGAGGGCCCACTCGACCGCCAGGACACCGCCCAGACCGAGGACGGCCAGCACGATGGTGTACGTGGTGCGGACCTTGATCGCCTCGACGACCGAAAGGTCGAAGTACTCCTTGAACAGCCAGAATCCGGGGTCGTTGACGTGGGAGAAGGCGATCGAACCGCAGCAGACGGCGAGCACCATCATCTCGGGGTGTACCCCGCTGCCCGCCAGAAGCGGCAGCACCACGCCGGAGGCTGTGACGACGGCGACCGTCGCCGAGCCCAGTGCCACTCGGAGGATGACCGCGATGAGCCACGCGAGGACGATCGGCGAGATGGACCAGCCGTGTGTCTGGTCCTTGATGTAGTCGGATATCCCGCCCTCGACGAGGACGTTCTTGAAGGCGCCGCCGGCCCCGATCACCAGCAGGATCATGGCCATCGCCTGGGCGGCGGAGTTGCAGGAGGCGCTGACCTCCGCGAGGCTCCGGCCGATACGCGGGCCGAACGCCCAGACCGCCAGCAGCAGGGTCAGCAGCAGTGCGATCGGCGCGGATCCGATGAAGGCGACGAAGTGCAGGAACGGGCTCGAACCGGACGTGGCCATGTCGGTCACGGCGGCACCGGCGATCAGCACGACGGGGAACAGGGCCACGCCCAGTGACCAGCCGAGCCCGGGCATCTCCTCGTCCTCGAAGACCCGCTCGCTGACCAGGCCCTGGGGGATCGAGGGGTTCATCGCCCTGATGAACGGCAGCCGGGGCCACACCAGGGCGATGAGCGCGCCGACCGGGACGGCGATGAACAGGCCGTAGAACAGCGTGAGACCGACGGACGCGTGGAAGGTCGCGGCCACCGCGGTGGGACCGGGGTGGGGCGGCAGGAAGCTGTGCATGGTCGACAGGGCGATCGACATCGGCAGCCCGACCCACAGCAGCGACCTGGACGCCGCGCGGGCCGAAGGCGTCGAGGAGCTTGCCGGCGATGCGCTGGGCGGCGCCCGAATCCCCCATGACACGGCCGACCATGGCACCCAGCCCGATGGTGAGCATCGTGTCGCCGACCTGGCCGCCGATGCCTTCCGAGAGGACGTCCGGGATCTTCTCCAGCGGAATCCCACGGACCAGACCGACGCCGACCGCCACCAGCAGCAGAGCGGCGAAGCCGTTCAGTTTGAGCTTGATCCCGACTACGAGGAGCGGCACGTCTCAGTTCCCCTTTGAACTGGTTGGACCGGGTGACGGGCGACGGGTGGCAGATGACAGATGACAGATGACAGATGACAGATGACAGATGACAGATGACGGATTTCGGATGACAGGTGACGGATGACAGATGACAGGTGACAGACGACGTCGTCTGTCAGTCGGATCGCCGTACGGCCCCGACCACGTTCAGACCGTCGTCGAGCACCTTCGCCAGCGCGCCGAGGTCGTCCCGCCCCGGCTCCGTAAGCGGCGCGCGGACCGGGCCGACCGGCAGACCGCGCAGCCGGGCGGCGGCCTTGACCAGCGACACCGCATAGCCGGGGACCCGGTCGCGCAGCTCGACGAGCGGGACGTAGAAGTCGCGCAGGAGCTGGGTCATCCGCGCGTTGTCGCCGTCCCGCAGGGCGGCGAAGAAGGCGTTCGCGATCTCGGGCGCGAAGGCGTGGACCGCCGAGGAGTAGGCGGGGACGCCCACGGTGGCGTAGGCGCGGGCCTGGATCTCGGCGGTGGAGGCGCCGTTGAAGAAGAGGAAGCCGTCGGGCGCCGCGAGCGTGAGGCGCTGGAGGCGGTCGAGGTCGCTGTGTCCGTCCTTGAGGCCGATGACCGTGGGGATCTCCGCGATCCGGCGCAGGCTGTCGGCGGTGAAGGCGACCTGACCGCGCTGGTAGGCGATCAGCGGCAGAGAGGTCCCGGAGGCGATCCGCCGCAGCTGTTCCACCAGCCCGTCCTGCGGGGCCGCGACCAGGTAGTGGGGGAGTACCAGCGCGGCGTCCGCGCCCGCCTCCTCCGCGATCCGGGCGAAGCGCAGCGCCTGTGCCCAGCCGTAGCCGATGCCCGCGACCACCGGCAGCCGTCCGTCGGCGATCTCGACCGTGGCCCCGACGATCGCGCGGTACTCGTCCTCGTCCAGCGAGAAGAACTCCCCGGTGCCGCAGGCGGGGAACACCGCGCCCGGCGCGCTGTCCAACTGGGCGGTCAGATAGGCCCGGTACGCCGCCAGATCCAGACCGCCGTCCTCCCGGAAGCTTGTGAGCGGGAAGGACAGCACCCCGCCCACCATGCCGTCCCGCAGTCGCTTGGCCACGCCCTCGGTCGCCGCACTGAACCGTGTCATGAACCCTGTCCCCATATGCAGATGATGTCTATGTATGAAAATCGAGGCTAGATTCGTGAACGCCTGGGGTCAATGGGTGCGGCACGGCGGATTTACGATGAGCCCCATGCCGGAGAGCAGTGGTGTCCGAGAAGTGAAGTCGGCGGCCCGCACGGTCGCGCTGCTGGAACTGCTCGCCGGGCGGGGCGACCGGCCGGCCCGGCTGGACGAACTCGCCGCGCAGCTGGGGGTGCCGCGCAGCAGCATGTACCAGTTGCTGCAGACCCTCGTCGACCGTGGCTGGGTACGCACCGACACCACCGGTTCGCTGTACGGCATAGGGATCCGTGCCCTGCTCACGGGTACCAGCTATCTCGACAGCGACCGGCACGTACGGGTGGTCCGCCCCTACCTCGACGAAGCCTCGGACGCGCTGGGGGAGACCATTCACCTGGCGCGCCTCGACGGCGCCGACGTCGTCTATCTCGCGACCCGCGAGTCCCACGAGTACGCACGCACCCTCAGCCGGGTCGGCCGCCGGGTCCCGGCCCACGCCGGTGCCCTCGGCAAGGCCCTGCTCGCCGAGCGTCCCGACGGCGAACTGTCGCTTTCGGTGCAGCCGTTGACCGCTCTCACGGAGAACACGCACACCGAGTCGGCCACCCTGCTCGCGGACCTCGCGGAGGTACGGGAGCGCGGCTACTCCATCGACCGCGAGGAGACGGTGCCCGGCATCGCGGGCTTCGGTTTCGCCCTGCGCTACGACACCCCGGCCGTCGACGCGATCAGCTGCTCGGTTCCGGTGGCCCGGCTCACCGGCGACCACGAGGCCCGTATCGTCGCCGTCATGCGGGAGACGCGGATGAAGATCGAGTCCCTGCTGTCGCCCGCCTCGGGTGCTCCCGACTGGCGTTGACCGGTTCGGTGCCGACGGTTTCGGTGGAACGGCCGGTCCGGCACCGGCCGCCGCGGTTACCGTCAATCATGGACACGACCTTGTACGGCCCCGGGGCCTGGGAGGGGCCGACGCGCCGCTACGGTCCCATACGACGGGTCGCGGTCGTTTCCGACGTCCATGCGAACGTGCCGGCGCTGACCGCGGTCCTGGCGGAGATCGAGGGGGCCGGCGTCGATCTGGTGGTCTCGTGCGGAGACCTGACCTGGGGCGCCGAACCCGACCGTACGCTGGAGCTGATGGCCGGGCTGCCGCGGGCCCTGTTCGTCCGGGGCAACGGGGAGCGCGCCGTCGTGGACATTCACCGCGGGGTCCGTCGGCCCGGTACCGTGCGTGAGGCTTGGGTGCCGCGGCAGCACTCGGACGCGAGTGTCGCGTTCGTCGCCGGGATCCCCTTCAGCGTCGTCGTGGACGTCGTCGGGCTGGGACCCGTGCGGTTCTGCCACGGATCGCCGCGCGGCGACACGGAGTTGGTCACACCCGCCACGCCTGCCGAGCGTTTCGCGGAACTGGCCGCGGACGTCGAGGAGGCGGTGATCGTCACCGGGCACACGCACCTCCAGTTCGACCGCACCGTCGCCGGACGGCGCAGCGTCAACCCGGGCAGCGTCGGGCTCCCCTTCCACGAGGGCCCGCCGGGCACCGCCTTCTGGGCCCTGCTCGGGCCGGACGTCGAGCTGCGGCAGACCTCGTACGACGTCGACGCGGCCCGTGCCGCCGGGCCCCGCACGGGCGACCCCGCCGCCGAACGCATCACCGCCCTGTTGAACGCCCCGCCCACGCCGGCCGAGATCACCTCGGACGCGGAGGCGCGGGTCTTCTCCGACTAGTAGCGGGGCGCCCGGCCCACGGGCGTCGGACAGCGGGCGACGAGTGTGGGGGTTCACCCTGCCGGGGCCGTGCCCGCGTTCGCGCGGTCAGGTTCGACGACGGGCGGCCAGGGTCTCCTCCAGCCACTGCCTCAGCGCCGGCGCGGGTGCCGCTCCCGTCCTGCGTGCGATCACCTCACCCTTGTCGAGCAGCAGCAGCGTCGGCACGGCCTGTACCTGGAACCGCTGGGCGAGCCGCGGATTCTGGTCGATGTCGACCTTGACCAGCTTCACCCGCCCGGCGAGCTCGTGGGCGACCTGCTCCAGTGCGGGGCTGACCAGCCGGCAGGGCCCGCACCAGGTGGCCCACAGGTCCACGACGACGTACGGCTTCGCCTGCTCGGCGACCTCCGCGAAGTCCGCGTCGCCGGCGTCGGCGATCCACGCGAGCGGGGACGCGCAGTTCCCGCAGCGCGGCGTGCCCTCGGCCGCCGCCGGCACCCGGTTCTTGCGGCCGCAGTGGTCACAGACGACCGTCATGGTCGTGCTTGTACTCGTGGTCACCGCACTCACGCGGCTTTCCGCACGTCCGGTGCGGCCTGTCCGCCATAGGTGACGACGAGTTCGCCGTTCTGCGCGTCGACGCGGATCGTCGACCCGTCCTGCACGTCACCGCGGATCAGCGCCCGGCCGACCATCGTCTCGACCTCGTGCGAGATGTACCGGCGCAGCGGCCGGGCTCCGTACACGGGGTCGAAGCCCTGATGGGCGATGAGTTCGCGGGCGGTGTCGGTGAGCTCGACGGTGATCTGCCGTTCGGCCAGCCGCCGGCGCAGGTCGTTGAACTGCAGCTCCACGATCCGCTCGATCTGGGTCATGCCCAGCGGCTTGAACAGCACGATGTCGTCGACGCGGTTGAGGAACTCCGGCCGGAAGTGGCTCCGCAGATCGCTCATCACCAGCGCCCGCGCGTCGGGCTTGATCTCGCCGTCGGCGGTCACCCCGTCCAGCAGGTGGGCCGAGCCGATGTTGGAGGTCATGATGATCACGGTGTTGCGGAAGTCGACGGTGCGGCCCTGGGAGTCGGTGATGCGGCCGTCGTCGAGCACCTGCAGCAGGATGTTGAAGACGTCGGGGTGGGCCTTCTCGATCTCGTCGAACAGGACCACGGAGTACGGCTTGCGGCGCACCGCCTCGGTGAGCTGGCCGCCCTCCTCGTAGCCGACGTATCCGGGAGGCGCTCCCACCAGCCTGCTGACGGTGTGCCGTTCCTGGTACTCGCTCATGTCCAGGCGGACGATGCTCTCCTCGGAGTCGAAGAGCGCCGCGGCGAGCGCCTTGGCCAGCTCGGTCTTCCCGACGCCGGTGGGGCCGAGGAAGATGAACGAGCCGATCGGCCGGCGCGGGTCCCGGATCCCGGAGCGGGCCCGGATGATCGCGTCGGTGACCAGCTTGACCGCCTCGTCCTGGCCGATCACCCGCTCGGTGAGGATCTCGTCGAGGCGCAACAGCTTCTCGCGCTCGCCCTCCTGGAGGCGGGTGACGGGGATGCCGGTCCAGGCGGCGACGATCTCCGCGATCTCGTCCTCGGTGACGACCTCGCGCAGCAGCCGGTTCTCGCCCTGCTTGGCGGCCAGCGCCTCCTCCTCCGCCGCGAGGCGGCGTTCGAGCTCGGTGAGCCTGCCGTAGCGCAGTTCGGCGGCCCGGTTGAGGTCGTAGCTGCGCTCGGCCTCCTCGGCCTCCTGCCGGACCTGCTCCAGTTCCTGGCGCAGCTCCTGCACCCGGCGGATGGCCTGGCGTTCGGCCTCCCACTGGGCGTGCATGGCGTCGGATTCGGCACGCAGGTCGGCCAGTTCGCGGCGCAGTTCCTCAAGTCGCTTCTTGCTGGCGGCGTCGGTCTCCTTGGCGAGCGCCGCCTCCTCGATCTCCAGACGGGTCACCCGGCGGGTGATCTCGTCCAGTTCGGCGGGCATGGAGTCGATCTCGGTACGCAGCCGCGCGCACGCCTCGTCGACCAGGTCGATGGCCTTGTCCGGCAGGAACCGGTCGGAGATGTAGCGGTGGCTGAGGGTCGCCGCCGCGACCAGCGCGGTGTCCTGGATCTTCACACCGTGGAAGACCTCCAGGCGCTCGCGCAGTCCGCGCAGGATGGAGACGGTGTCCTCGACGCTCGGCTCGTCCACCTGCACCTGCTGGAAGCGGCGTTCGAGGGCCGCGTCGGACTCGACGTACTTGCGGTATTCGTCGAGGGTGGTGGCGCCGATCATGTGCAGCTCGCCGCGCGCGAGCATCGGCTTGAGCATGTTCCCGGCGTCCATCGCGCCCTCGGCACCGCCGCCCGCGCCGACGACCGTGTGCAGTTCGTCGATGAAGAGCAGGATGCGCCCCTCGCCCGCCTTGACCTCGCTCAGTACGGCCTGCAGCCGTTCCTCGAACTCGCCGCGGTACTTGGCGCCCGCCACCAGCGAACTCATGTCGAGCGAGAAGATCGTCCGGTCGCGCAGCCCCTCGGGTACGTCGCCCCGCACGATGCGCTGGGCGAGTCCTTCCACGATGGCGGTCTTGCCGACTCCCGGGTCACCGATGAGGACGGGGTTGTTCTTCGTCTTGCGGCTCAGGATCTGGATGACCCGGCGGATCTCCGCGTCCCGGCCGATCACCGGGTCCATCCTGCCGCTGCGTGCCGCGGCGACCAGATCACGGCCGTACTTCTCCAGTGCCTCGTACGCCCCTTCGGGCGTCGCCGAGGTGACGCGCTGGTTGCCACGGATCCGGGTGAGCGCGGACAGGAATCCGTCCTTGCTGACGCCGTGGTCCTTGAGCAGCCGGCCGGATGCCGTGCGGGATCCCTCGTCGGCGAGTGCCAGCACCAGGTGCTCGACGGACACGTACTCGTCCTTGAGCCGCTTGGCCTCCTGCTCGGCCGAGTCCAGTACCTTCGCCAGCCGTTGGGTGACGTACACCTGCCCGGGGGTGGCACCGGGGCCCGTCACCTTCGGCCGGCGGGCCAACTCCGCGTTCAGCGCGGTGCGCAGGGCCCGGGTGTCGGCGCCCGACTGGTCGAGCAGTCGCGGTATCAGGCCGTCCGGCTGGTCGAGCAGGGCGAGGAGCAGATGCTCGCCGTCGACCTCGGTGTGGTTCAGCCGGCCGGCGAGGGTCTGCGCTTCCTGAAGCGCCTCCTGGGACTTCTGGGTGAGCCGGTTCATATCCACGATTCATCACTCCTGGAGCCGGCGTTGCTGCGCCTCAGAGCGTCCTCCAACTCATTGATCCGGTCGAGCAGATCGAGCACCAGACCCAAGGAGGCGTAGTTGAGGGGGAGCGCGGCCCGTAGTCGTTGGATGCGGGCGAGGGTGGCGGGAGCGGACGGCTCGAACCACAGTCGCCCGGTGGCGTCCCGGGTGGCGTCGACGAGGCCGAGGGTGACGAACCGGCGTACGAGATCCGGATGGAGACCGGAACGGGTGGCGACGGCGTCGAGACCGAGCCGATGGGCCGGTCCGAGCGGGGCGGCGCGGACCACGATGTTCAGGGTCGGCCGGGGTACCGGGGTGGCGGTACGGCGGTGCGCACCGCCGGGACGGGGGGCTGTGGTCATCGGGGCCTCCTCGGGTCGAAGGCGGACGCGGCGGCCAGTTCCTCGAAGAGTTCACGCTCACGGGCGGTCAGCTCGGGCGGCACCATGATGCGGACCTCCGCGTACAGGTTGCCGTCCTCGCCGCGCGGGTTGGGCATGCCCTCGCCGCGCAGCCGCAGCCGGCGGCCGCTGGAGGAGCCCGCGGGGACGGTGACCTTGGCCGTGCCGCCGGGGGTGGGCACCGGCACGGTCGCGCCGAGAGCCGCCTCCCACGGTGTCACCGGGAGGACCACGTGGATGTCGCGGCCCTCCAGCCGGAACCGCCCGTCGGGCTTGATCCGCACCCGCAGATACAGGTCACCCGACGGGGCGTCGGGGCTCCCCTTGCCGCCTTCTCCGGCCAGCCGGATGCGCTGCCCGTCCACCACCCCGCGCGGGATGTTGACGTCGTAGGTGCGCTGCCCACTGGGGCCGCCCAGGGTGATGCTGCGCTTGCCGCCCCGGTACGCCTCCTCGACGCTGAGCTGGAGCTCGGCCTCCTGGTCGGCGCCCGGCACCGGACCCCAGCCGCCGCCCGCGCCCCCGCCGCGTCCGAAGATCCCGCCGAACAGGTCCTCGAAGTCGACGCCGGAGCCGTCGAAGTCGACACCGTCGGCCGTCCGGAAGCGCCCCCGGCCCCCGCCGCCGCCTCCTCGGGCCCCTCCGACGCCCGCGCTCCAGCCGCCCCGGGCACCCGCCCCCGCGGCCACCCGCTCGTCGTAGTCCTCCGGGATCTGCCGGAAGTTCTCACCGAAGCGGTCGTAGCGCTGCCGGGTCTTGGGGTCGGACAGCACGCTGTACGCGTCGTTGATCTCCTTGAAGCGCTCCTCGGCTCCCGGGTCCTTGTTGACGTCTGGGTGGTGTTTGCGCGCCAGCTTGCGGAAGGCCTGCTGGATCTCCTCCGCGCTCGCGGTGCGCGTCACCCCGAGCACGTCGTAGTAGTCCCGTGCCATGAGGCGTCACTCCTGCCGCTTGCTGACCATGACGAAGGCGGGGCGCAACTGCTTCCCGTCCGCCCCGTAGCCCGGGCTCACGACCTGGGCCACGGTGTTCGGCTCGGCGTCGGGGGCGTCCACGACGCCGACGACCTCGTGCCGGGTCGGATCGAAGGGCACCCCGGTCTCCTCGTACCGGGGATACCCGAGGCCGCGCAGTACCTCGACCGCCTGGTCGCGTACGGCTTCGACGCCCTTCAGCACGGCGGAGGGGTCGGAGTCGGAGTGGGCCAGCGCCCGTTCCAGGTTGTCGAGGACGGGCAGCCAGGCCGCCGCGGTGCGGGCGCGCTCCTCGGCCCGCACGCGTTCGAGTTCCTTCGCGTGACGCTTACGGAGGTTGTCCAGGTCGGCGAGCGCGCGGCGCCAGCGGTCGCGCAGCTCGTCGAGGGCGGCGGCCTGTTCGTCCGCCTCCGGCACGTGCGGGGACGCGGGGGTCTCGCCCGGCTGCTCCGGGGGCGTCATCGGCTCCTGCTCGGTGGCCATGACCGCTCCTCAGCTCTTGTCGAATTCCGCGTCGATCACGTCGTCGCTCGATGCTGCCGAGGCGCTCGCGCTGTCCTCCGTCCCGGTTGCCGTTCCGGCGCCGGCCTGGGCCTGTGCGGCCGCGCCCGCCTGGTACTGGGCGAGCGATGCCAGCACCTGTTGGAGCTCGGAGGTCAGCGGCCTGGCCTTGTCCGGGGACGCCTCCTGCTGGACCGCCTCACGGGCGTCGGCGACGAGCATGTCCGCCCGGGCCCGCTCGTGCGAGGGCACCGCGTCGCCCAGCTCGTTCAGTTGGCGCTCCACCTGGTAGGCCACGGCGTCCAGTTCGTTGCGGGCGTCCACGGCGTCGCGCAGCGCCTGGTCCTCGCCGCGGTGCTGCTCGGCCTCCTGGACCATCCGCTCGACCTCGCCCTTGTCGAGGTTGGAGCCCTCGCTGATGGTGATGGTCTGTTCCTTGCCGGTGTCCTTGTCCCGTGCTGTGACGTTCAGGATCCCGTTGGCGTCGATGTCGAAGATGACCTCGACCTGCGGCTCGCCGCGCGGTGCCGGGCGGATGTCCTTCAGCTGGAAGCGGCCGAGTACCCGGTTGTCGGCGGCCATCTCGCGCTCGCCCTGCAGGACGACGACGTCCACGGCCTCCTGGTTGTCCTCTGCGGTGGAGAAGGTCTCCGAGCGGCGGACCGGGATCGTGGTGTTCCGGTCGATGATCTTCGTCATCACACCGCCGCGGGTCTCCACGCCCAGCGACAGCGGCGTCACGTCGAGCAGGAGGACGTCCTTGACCTCTCCCTTGAGCACGCCCGCCTGGATCGCCGCGCCCAGCGCCACGACCTCGTCGGGGTTGACGCTCATGTTCGGGTCCTTGCCGCCGGTGAGCCGGCGGACCAGGTTCTGCACGGCCGGGATGCGTGTCGAGCCGCCCACGAGTATGACCTCGTCGATGTCGTTCGCGCTGGCCTTGGCGTCGGCCATCGCCTGCTTGACCGGTTCCATGGTCCGCTCGACCAGGTCGGCGGTGATCTTGTCGAACGTGGACCGCATGATCGTCTCGGTCAGGTGCTTGGGGCCGGTGGCGTCCGCGGTGATGAACGGCAGGCTGACCTGCGTCTGCGTCACCGAGCTCAGCTCCGTCTTGGCCTTCTCCGCGGCTTCGAACAGCCGTTGCAGCGCCTGCGGGTCCTTGCGCAGGTCGATCCCGTTCTCCTTCTGGAAGCCGTCCGCGAGCAGGTCGACGAGACGACGGTCGAAGTCGTCGCCGCCGAGGTGGCTGTCGCCCGCCGTCGAGCGCACTTCCACGACCCCGTCACCGACGTCCAGGATGCTCACGTCGAAGGTGCCGCCACCGAGGTCGAAGACGAGCACCGTCTCGTGCTGCTTCTTCTCCATGCCGTACGCCAGCGCCGCCGCCGTCGGCTCGTTGATGATCCGCAGTACTTCGAGCCCCGCGATGCGCCCCGCGTCCTTGGTCGCCTGGCGCTGGGCGTCGTTGAAGTACGCGGGCACGGTGATGACGGCCTCGGTGACCTTCTCGCCCAGCTGCTTGCCGGCGTCGTCGGCGAGTTTGCGCAGCACCAGCGCGCTGATCTCCTCAGGCGCGTACAGCTTGTCGCGTACCTTGAAGCGCGCGACTCCGCCCTCGCCCTCGACGACGTCGTACGCCACCGCCTTGGCCTCGTCGGATATCTCGTCGAAGTGCCGGCCGATGAACCGCTTGGCCGAGTAGATGGTGCCCTTGGGATTGAGGATCGCCTGGCGCCTGGCGAGCTGACCCACCAGCCGTTCGCCGCTGTCGGTGAAGGCGACGATGGAGGGCGTGGTGCGCGAGCCCTCGGCATTGGGTATGACGGTCGCTTCACCGCCCTCCCACACGGCGATCACCGAGTTGGTGGTGCCCAGGTCGATTCCGACTGCCTTGCCCATGAGGAACTCCTTCGCCTGCCGCTCCCGGTGTCCGCCCGTCTCCGGTGGCGGCGGTTGTCTTCAGGTGAGGTCGCGTGTCCGCGGGCGTCAGCGGGCGGACACGGGTCGTTGGGTTCCGTCCTTGCCAGGGTGTTACGGGACGAAGGACGACGCCTGCTCCCGGCGGGGCGAAATTCGGCCCCTCCTCTCCCCCTGGGAGTGCAGGAGGCCACGCGGCACGCGCCACCCCCACGGGTGCCCGGCGCAAGAAGCGGTGAAAGGGAGCGAAAGCTAGTATTGCGGTATGTCTGGCACGGCCGACGACGCGACCGGTGCGGCGCACCGGAGCATCGCCCCACGCGGCCTCGGCAGCCGGGCGCCGACCACCGCCCTGACCGGCTGGGGACGCAAGCAGTCGGCGAGCCTGTACGACGTGTTCGTGCTGGCCGTGACCATGCTCGACGGCCGTCCGGTGGACGAGATCCTCCAGTTGGCCATGGACGAGGTGCCACGTCTCCTCGACTGCCGGCCCGAGGGCTGCTCCATGCTCAGGGACGGCCGCTTCGAGCTCGAGGCCACGCCGAGCACGCGAACCCTTGGCGGCCGGGCACCGCGCGAGCTGACCGACCCGGTCGAACAGCTGACCGCACTGGGAGGGGAGGACGGCGCCGTCCACTTCCGGGAGGGCGGCTGGGGCTGGGCGGCGGGCCTACGCAGCTCCGGCGGGCTGCTCGGCTACCTGCTGGTCAGCACCGGGAAACCGCCTCCCGACGAGGACCGCTTCCTCGTCTACGCCCTTGCTCAGCTGACCGGCGCCGCGCTCTACAACGCCGAAGCCCGCCGCCGCGACCGCGAGTACGCCCGTCAGCTGTTCCGCGCGATCGAGGAGCGGGACGCGGTCAACGAACGACTCACCGCGCTGGTGGCGGAGCTGGAGGAGCAGCGCACCGTGCACGACGTCCTCGCCCGGACCTCCGTCACCGACGAGGGGGAGCACGGCATCGCCGCCGCCGTGTACGAGCTGACCGGCCTCGCCACCCGTGTCGAGGACCGCTTCGGAAACCTCCTGGCCCGGGCGGGGCCGGTCCCGCCCGTGGCCGACACCAAGCCCGATCCGCTCCGGCGCGAGCAATTCATGTACGACGCGATGCGCGAGCTCGGTCCGATCCGCCACGAGGGACGCCTCATCGGACTGGCCCGCCACCACGGGGAGCCCCTCGGCAGCATCGAGATCATCGACCCCGACGGCACGGCGGGCGGGTCCGAAATATTCGCCCTCGAACACGCGTGCACGGCACTGTCCCTGGAACTGGCCCACCGCCGCAGCCTGGCGGAGGCCGAACTGCGCCTGCGCCGGGAACTCGTGGACGACCTGCTCACCGGCGCGGACGACGGCGGCTCGTACGCCAGGGCCGAGGCCGTCGGCCACGACCTGCGCGGACCGCACCACGTCACGGTCGCACAGTGGCGGGCAACGGCCGCGGACGACCGCTTCCTGGGAGCGGTGGGACGTGCCGCGCAGGGACTGGGCCTGCGGTCGCTGCTGGCCCGCCGAGGGGACATGGCGGTGCTCGTGGTCCGGGGCGAGCCGCGCGACTCGGGTCTGTACAAGGCCCTCGCCGACGAAGTGGGCTCCCCGTACGGCGCGGTGGGCATCGGCAGCCTGTGCGAGGCGGTGGCGGACATCCCGCGCTCCTTCGACCAGGCCGTCCGCGCGCTCGCCGTACGCCGCCAGTCCGACCCCGCGGACGGCACCACGACCTGCGAGGAACTCGGCCTCTACCGCATCCTGGCCCGGGACAAGGACGCGGGGGACGTCACCGACTTCGTCCGCGAATGGCTCGGCGCGCTCCTCGACTACGACGACGCCCACGGCACCGACCTGGTGCACACCCTCACCCGGTACTTCGACCACGGCGGCAACTACGACGAGACGGCGCGGGCCCTCGCCGTGCACCGCAGCACGCTCCGCTACCGTTTGCAGCGCATCAGGGAGGTCAGCGGCCGCCGGCTCGACGAGGTGGACAGCCGCTTCAACCTCCAGGTCGCCACCCGGATCTGGAAGGTCAGCGGCCCCGCGTTCTGACCGGCCGGTTCGCCCCGCTCACTCGAACCGGGAGGGATCGCCCGCTCCTCGTCGTACGATCTCGGGCTCGCCCTGCGAGAAGTCGATGACGGTGGTCGGCTCGACGCCGCAGTCGCCGGAGTCGAGGACCGCGTCCACCACGTGGTCGAGTTCCTCCTTGATCTCCCAGCCCTGGGTCAGCGGCTTCTCCTGATCGGGGAGGAGGAGAGTGCTCGACAGCAGGGGCTCGCCGAGCTCGGCGAGGAGCGCCCGGGCGACGACATGGTCGGGAATCCGGACGCCGACCGTCTTCTTCTTCGGGTGCAGCAGCCTGCGCGGTGCCTCCTTCGTCGCCGGGAGGATGAAGGTGTAACTACCCGGCGTCGACGCCTTGATCGCACGGAACACCGCGTTGTCCAGGCGTACGAACTGGGCCAGCTGCGCGAAGTCCTGGCACATCAGGGTGAAGTGGTGCCGGTCGTCCAGCCGGCGGATCGAGCGGATCCGGTCGAGTCCGTCCCGGTTGCCCAACTGAGCCCCGAGGGCGAAGCAGGAGTCGGTCGGATAGGCGACGAGCCCTCCGCCGCGGATGATCTCCGCCACCTGGCTGAGAGTGCGCTGCTGGGGGTTCTCGGGGTGCACGTCGAAGTACTTGGCCATGCGCCGAGCTTAGATCGGCGGCGTCGATGACCTGTCGATGCGCCCCATGGCCATTCGGTCAGGCGGTGAGGCACCGGCACGGCCGGTGACCGGCTGTACTCGCCGGACGGCGTCCATGAGGAGGTCCAGCACGCCGACGCCCGTCCGGCTGCCTCAGGAGAACCTCGCGGCCCCGGACCGGCTCGGCGCGGGCGGCCGGTCCTGAGGCCTCGCGCCCCAGGTACCAAGCAGGTACCATCCGTGTATGCCATCACTGAACGTGACCTTCACGGAAGAGGAGCTCGAGGGAGTGCGCGCGGCCGCCGCGGCCGACGGCAAGAGCCTCAAGCAGTATCTGCACGACCTCGGTGTCCGGGAGATGCAGCGCAGGCAGTTCGTCGCCGGCGCCAACGCCTGGGCCGACCGGCTGCGCGGCGAGTTCGACGACGCGTTCCCCGACGAGGTGCCGCCCGCCGAGCGCCGGGACGGATCCGCGGCCGCCTGATGCACCTGACCATCGATGTCGCCTGGCTGCTCGACGTCCAGGAGGCCGCCCTCGCCCGCGAGGACATGTCGGTGTCGGACTACTCCGCGCTCGTCGCGGCCATCGCCCGGCACAAGACCAAGCTGCCCACGCTCGCCGCGGCCGACCCGGACGCGGCCTGGCGAGCCGCCGCGCTGATGCACACCATCGTGTGCCTGGAGCCGCTGCCGCACCGCAACAGCCTGTTCGCCGCGTTCGTCGCCGCCCAGTACATGGACCAGTCGGGCGAGGGCATCGACCCGCCCTACGGAGCCCTGTCCGACCTCGTCCGCAAGATCCGCGACACCCGCGTCGGCGTCCCCACCGTCGCCGACCAGCTCCGCTCCTGGAAGGTCTGACCCCGCCGACATCTACGGGTGCGGTACCTCGGAGGAGATCGTCGGGCGCGCGCCGAAGAAGTGCACGCGCCGTGCGGACGTCGTCCTGGCGCTCATCACGGACTTCGGGCGAATGCGGGAAGAGCAGCGCAGCCGGCCGCGTGTCCCGGCCACCTGTGTGTCGCCCAACTGCGCGGTCTCTTCTCGAGGTGGAAGTCCTGTCGACGCAGGTGGGCGCGAGAGTGCGGGCCCCGATACCGGGACCCATACTTTTTGAGTGGCCGGAATATCCCTTCGAGCGAAGGGGGCAGTCGCCTGAATTCCCGGTTGTTCCGAGCTGGACGCGGCGCTGTCGCCGCTCTTGACGCTCTGCGAGCAAGTAAAGGACGACTCGATCGGAAAGACTCATGCGAGCAACTCTGATTTACGGTGCCGGTGACGTGCGCGTGGAGGAGGTTCCCGACCCGAAGATCCAGCAGCCCTCGGACGCCGTCGTACGCGTGCTGCGTGCGTGCATCTGCGGCAGCGACCTGTGGCCGTACGGTTCGCGTCCGCCCACCGAGGTCGGCGACCGCATCGGCCACGAGTTCCTGGGCGTCGTCGAGGACACCGGCGCGGAGGTGTCCGGGCTGAAGACCGGAGACGTGGTGGTGGCCCCCTTCGTCTGGTCGGACAACACGTGCGACTTCTGTCGCGAGGGCCTGCACACCTCGTGCCGGCACGGCGGCTTCTGGGCCACGGAAGGAGTGGACGGGGGCCAGGGCGAGGCGGTGCGGGTACCGCATGCCCAGGGCACGCTGGTGAAGCTGCCCGTCGGCGAGGACTCCGCCCTGCTGCCGTCGCTGCTGACCCTGTCGGACGTGTTCTGCACCGGCTACCACTGCGCGGTCACGGCGGGCGTCACCCCGCGTACGACCGTGACCGTGGTCGGTGACGGAGCGGTCGGGCTGTCGGCGGTGTTGTCCGCCAAGCGGCTCGGCGCCGAGCGGATCATCCTGATGGGGCGGCACAAGGACCGCACCGATCTCGGCCGCGACTTCGGTGCCACCGACATCGTCGCCGAACGCGGCGAGGAGGGCGTCGAGCGCGTGCGCGAGCTGACCGGCGGCGACGGTACGCACACGGTGCTGGAGTGTGTCGGTACGCTGCCCGCGCTGGAGATGGCGCTGGGCGTGGTGCGCGCGGGCGGCACGATCAGCCGGGTGGGCGCCCCGCAGTACGACCAGGCGCCACTGGGCTTCCAGGAGTTCATGAACAACATCACCCTCACCGGCGGTGTGGCTCCGGCCCGCGCCTACATCGAGGAACTCCTCCCCGACATCCTCGAGGGGAAGATCGAACCCGGGCGCGTCTTCGACCGCACGGTGAGCGTCGACGGCGTACCCGACGGCTATCGCGCGATGGCCGACCGGGAGGCACTGAAGGTACTCGTCCAGCCCTGAACACGGAGCTGACCGCCCCGCCGTTCGAGGCGGTCCCGGGCTCCCGGACGCGCCGGGGCGGGCCCCGCACCGCCGCTCCCGCGGTGCCGCTCACTGGTCGTGAGCGCCGGTCTGGCGCCCCCGTGACCTGTGCGGCAGCCCCGTGGGGGGCCCTGCCGCACCCCTGAACACCGCTCCCCTGAACATCACGGTCTGCCGAGATGCGGGCCGGGCGAGCAGGCTGGATGCTCGTTGAAGATCCCATTTCCCGGGAGCGTCCCATGTCCGTCCCCGTCACTCTGGTCCGGCGACCTGTCGGCGCTGCGGTGTCCTCGGGGGCCCTCTCCGACGGGATCGGCGCGCGTCAGGCGTACGCGGCCGGGTGCGCTGTTCATCGCCGCCTCCGCGGCCTGCCGACGCGCGCCCACCCTGGGAGTTCCGAAGCCGATGGCGTCGAGAAGGACGTCACGCCGACGGCGAGATCAACAGCGAGGTCGACGCCTCCTACCGCAACAAGTACGGCCGCTAATGCGACTGGTGCCACGCGGCGGAGCGGACGCCTGGTCGGACATCGGCGGCCACCCTGCTGCCGGCCACCCCATCAACTTCACCCCCCACTGGAGAACCGGTGCTTACCGTCCCCGCATACGCCGCCACTTCGGCGACCGAACCGCTCGCGCCGACCACCGTCGAGCGCCGTGACGTCGGCCCGCACGACGTCCTCATCGACATCAAGTACTGCGGCATCTGCCACTCCGACATCCACAACGTCCGCAGCGAGTGGGGCCCGGCGACCTACCCCCTGGTCCCCGGCCACGAGATCGCCGGCATCGTCACCCAGGTCGGCTCCGAGGTCACCCGGCATGCCGTGGGCGACCGGGTCGGCGTCGGCTGCATGGTCAACTCCTGCCGTGAGTGCGTGCCCTGCCTGCGGGGCGAGGAGCAGTACTGCCTCAAGGGCAACACCCTCACCTACGGCTCGATCGACGCCGACGGCACGCTGACCCAGGGCGGCTACTCCACCCACGTCGTGGTCAACGACGACTTCGTCGTCACCGTCCCCGAGGGCCTCGGCCTCGACGAGGCCGCCCCGCTGCTGTGCGCGGGCATCACCACGTACGCCCCGCTGCGCCGCTGGGGCGCGGGCCCCGGCAAGAAGGTCGCCGTCATCGGCCTCGGCGGACTCGGCCACATGGCCGTCAAGATCGCACACGCGATGGGCGCCGAGGTCACCGTGCTGTCGCAGTCGCTGAAGAAGATGGACGACGGCCTGCGGCTGGGCGCCGACCACTACTACGCCACCAGCGACCCCACCACCTTCGAGCAGCTCGCCGGTACCTTCGACGTCATCCTCAACACGGTCAGCGCCAAGCTCGACCTCGACACCTACCTCGGCCTGCTCGCCGTGGGCGGCGTGATGGTCAACGTCGGCGCACCCGCGGAGCCGCTGTCGCTGAACGTGTTCTCGCTGATCATGCAGGGCCGCGTGTACGCGGGGTCGCTGATCGGCGGCATACGCGAGACGCAGGAGATGCTCGACTTCTGCGCCGGGCACCGCATCGGCGCCGAGGTCGAGATCATCCCCGCCGAGAAGATCAACGAGGCGTACGAGCGGGTCCTGGCTTCGGACGTGCGCTATCGCTTCGTGATCGACACCGCGACCCTGGCCTGACCCACCGCGGCACCGACCGCCCGAGACCGCCCCGTACGAGGCGCGCCCCCCGAGCCCTCGTACGAGGTGTTGCCGGTGTTGCCGCACCGCGCGAGGTCACCCGCGAGGCGAGCCTCCTGATCGCCGCGGCACGCTGCCGACGACGACCCTGGTCAGCCTGTTGCTGAGGCCCACCCCACCGACGTGACCCGCGCGTTGCGTCGTGCGCGGCCCGAGCCCCTGTCAGGCGGTGGTTTCGGGGCGGTCGGGCTGCGACCAGTGGGTGTGGAAGGAGCCCTCACGGTCGGTGCGCCGATAGGTGTGGGCGCCGAAGTAGTCGCGCTGCCCCTGGAGGAGGGCGGCGGGCAGGCGGTCGGCGCGCAGGGTGTCGTAGTGCGCGAGCGCGGCGGAGAACGCGGGGACGGGGATGCCACGCCGGGCGGCGGAGGCGACGATCTCCCGCCAGGGCACCTGGGCGTCGCTGATCTCCTGGGCGAAACCGTCCTCGGCGAGCAGGCTGACGAGGTCGGGGTCGGTGGCGTAGGCGGCGCGGATACGGTCGAGGAAGGAGGCGCGGATGATGCAGCCGCCGCGCCAGATGCGGGCGACCGCGCCGAGGTCGATCTTCCAGCCGTACTCGGCGGCGGCGTCCTGGATCATCTTCCAGCCCTGGTCGTAGGCGATGACCTTCGAGGCGTACAGGGCGTGTTCGACCTGGGCGGTGAAGCGCGCGGCCTCGGTGTGGCTGAGCGGGGGAGTGGTGCCGCCGGGCAGCCCTCGGTAGGCGGCACGCAGGTCGCTCTGGCCGGAGGCTGCGCGGGCGAAGGTGGCCTGGGCGATGGCGGTGACCGGGGAGGCCAGGTCGAGGGCGGTCTGCACGGTCCAGCGGCCGGTGCCCTTCTGCCCGGCGGCGTCGTCGACGATGTCGACGAACGCGCCACCGGTGTGCGGGTCGGTGTGGGCGAGGACCTCGGCGGTGATCTCGACCAGATAGGAGCCGAGGCGGCCCTCGTTCCAGGTGCGGAAGACGTCGGCGATCTCGGCGGGGCTGTATCCGGCGACCTGGCGCAGCAGGTCGTAGGCCTCGGCGATGAGCTGCATGTCGGCGTATTCGATGCCGTTGTGGACCATCTTGACGAAGTGTCCGGCGCCGTCGGTGCCGATGTGCGTGGCGCACGGTTCGCCGTCGACCTTGGCGCTGATGCTCTCGAACATCGGACCGAGGACAGCGTACGACTCGGCCGAGCCGCCGGGCATGATACTCGGCCCGTTGAGGGCGCCCTCCTCGCCGCCGGAGATGCCGGCGCCGACGAAGTGCAGGCCGCGTTCGCGCAGCGCGGCCTCGCGGCGGCGGGTGTCGGCGAAGTGGGCGTTGCCGCCGTCGATGATCATGTCGCCGTTTTCCAGGAGCGGGGCGAACTCGTCGATGACGGCGTCGGTGGCCGCGCCCGCCTGCACCATGATCATGAGGCGGCGGGGGCGGGCGAGCGCGGCGACGAACTCCTCGGCCGTCTCGGCCGGGACGAAGGAGCCCTCGTGGCCGAACTCCTCCACCAGCGCGCGGGTGCGGCCGGCGGAGCGGTTGTGGACGGCGACGGTGTAACCGTTCCGGGCGAAGTTACGGGCCAGGTTGCGGCCCATCACTCCGAGGCCGGTGACGCCGATGGAAGCGGATGCGTTCATGAGGCTGCCTGTTCTTCGAATGTCGGCCATGTCAGGGGCGGGGCGACCCCATGACCATGGGTACGGGCCCACGGCCCGGTCTTCTCGATGTCGCGGCGGCCAATCTTGATCAGGTTCCCGGAGGCCGTCGTCGAGACGCGGGCCACGCTGCCGCGACCCGCACGGCGTGGGCGCCCTTGATGGTGACGCCCTCCGCGTCGAGCAGTTCGACGACACCGCTGGGGGCGCGGGGCCGCAGGCCGACTCCCCGCGGGCCGGCAGACCGGCGCTCGCCGTGGTCGGTCCGTCCACGTCCTTGCCGACGGGGGTACGGTCGATCAGCGCGGCGGAGCCGAGCCTCCTGCGCGACCCGCTGCGGCAACGTCCGCGGAAGAGCGCGCCGCCCTGTGGAATGTCGGAGTACTGGTCGAGCGGGACGATGTTCGCACCGTGACCGCGTCACGGCAGATCTCCGTGTCGCGGAATTCGGCGACCCACTCGGAGGTGGCCTTCAGCCCGCCGAACGTGTAGAAGTGCAGCTTGAGTTCGCCGTGCCGGCGTGCGTCGTAGTCCTTGGCCAGGGCCCGGATGAAGCGGTCGGGCCCGACTGTGCCCATGAGGTTGGTGAGCGAGAAGCCGTACTTCTTGGCGATGGACGTACTGGTGCCGACGCCGAAGCGGGCCGCGTAGGTCATCAGCCGTCGGATCCCGGCGGGCCCGGGCACACCGATCCGGACGGGCAGGTCGATGCCCCGGGCCCGTACCGCCTCGACCCAGGCCAGGACGGCGTCGACGTCGAAACCGAACTGGGTGATGACGGCGCCGGGCAGTCCGTGCTCCTCAAGGGCGGCGCTCTTGTGCTCCATCGCCGACCAGAGCACCGGATCCGCGATCGCGGGGTGCCCCTCGGGGTAGCCGCTCACACCGACGTGCCGCACGCCGTGCTTCTGCAGCAGTCCGGACCGGATCAGGGCCAGCGCGTCGTCGTACGGGCCCTGCGGCTCGGCGGGGTCGCCGCCCACGACGAAGACGTTGTCGGCGAGACCGTCCGCCTCCAGCGCGGCGAGGAACTCCTGCAGCGCCGCCCGCGACGGCAGCCGACGGGCCGATATGTGCGGTACGGGGACGAAGCCGAGTCGTTTGACCACCCGCGCGGCGGCCAGCCGCATGTCGAGGTCCTCGTTGCCGAGGAAGGTCACGTTGATCCGCGTGCCCTGAGGGATGGTGCCGCGGGCCTCCTCGAGCTTCGGGACGTCCTTGCCCGTCATCTCGAGGGAGAAGTCATCCAGCAAAGGGGCGACGGCCGACGCCGCTGCCGTGGAGACGGAATCCATGGTGCTCCTTGTTCACATCGTTCTCCGTGCCGCATGCGTTCTCCGGGAGGACGCGGGTGGGGGCGCGCGACAGTGTCGCAGGGGGAGTCGACTCTCCCTGTCACAGGGGGTGGATCACGCCATCACGTGCACCAAATCGATCGGGCTGGTCCGGGGCGGGTGACGTTGAACGACGTCGCCGCGGCGAGTGGAGTCTCGCGGGCGACCGTGAGCTTCGTGCCCAACGGCGATCCGAACCAGACGATCTCGCCGGCCACCCGAGAGCGTGTACGACAGGCCGGGCGCGACCTCGGCCATGTGCCGCACGGCATCGCGCGGGCGCTGCGCGAGGGCTCGTCCCGGATCGTCGTCCTCGACATCGACTGGGGTCTCGAAGGCAACTGCTCGCGCAGTTACATCCGGGGCCTCGATGAGGAACTCGCCGCCCACGACCACGTCCTGCTCGTCCGGCACGGGCACTGCGCGCCGCACTCGACGCGGCAGATCCTCGACACGATCACCCCACGTGCCGTGCTCCGGTTCGCCGAGGCCGCTCTGAGCGGCCACGAGCCCGACGCCGAGGACTGGAAGAACGGCTTCGCCCCGGCATGCCGCCCCGCAGATCCGCTACCTCGCCGAGTGCGGCCACACGGACATCGCCATGGTGCTGCCGGACAGCGACTCGGTGACGGCCGTCGCCGCGTTCGACGACGACGTCGCCCTGCGCACCCTGACCGCCCTGCACGACCTCGGTCTCACCGTGCCCGACGACATCGCCGTGATCGGCTTCGACGACACCGAGTACGGCGCCCTGACCACCCCCGCACTCACCACCGTCCACATCGACGCCGAAGCCCACGGACGACGGGCCGCACGCACCGCCCTCGGCCTCGGCACGACCCGCATCACCCGGTCCCCAGGACGGGTGCTCGTCCGCGACTCGGCCTGACCCGGCCCTGCCCGTGCTCGCCCGGGAGGCGGCACGCCTGGCCGCTGACCTGCTGACAGAGGTCCGGTCACGGGCCGACGGCGTGGTGGTGGTCTTCCGGGACGGCAAGGAAACCGCCGGACGACTGTGGTCCGGCGCCAGGCGTGCCTGAGGCGTGGGGGAACTCGGCGTCGGTGTGGCACGCCCCTCCGGTCGGCGCCCGCTCACCACCTGTGGCAGCGGTCGGATGTTTCGGATCATGGCTACGGGTAATGCGGAGGATATGGTGCAAATTGGCTACACGATGATGACCGAGCAGGCCGGCCCCCGCGACCTCGTAGAACACGTGGTCGAGGCGGAGCGGGCCGGCTTCGACTTCTCCGTCACGTCCGACCACTACTTCCCCTGGTTGGAGTCGCAGGGGCACGCCCCCTACGCGTGGAGCGTGCTCGGCGCCGCCGCCCAGGCGACGGCGCGGATACCGCTCATGACGTACGTGACCTGTCCGACGACCCGCTATCACCCCGCCGTCGTCGCGCAGAAGGCGGCGACCCTTCAACTGCTCTCGGAGGGCCGGTTCCGGCTCGGTCTCGGCTCGGGCGAGAACCTCAACGAGCATGTGGTGGGCGGTGGTTGGCCCTCTCCGCAGATCCGTCTGGAGATGCTCGAAGAAGCCGTGGAGATCATCCGCGAGCTCTTCGGGGGAGGCAATGTCCATCACCAGGGCGCGCACTTCGAGGTGGCGAACGCCCGGCTGTGGGACCTGCCGGACGAACCGCCCCCGATCGGGGTGGCCGTATCCGGGAAGCGATCCTGTTCCCTGGCCGGCCGGCTCGCGGACCTCGTCATCGCCACCGAGCCCGAACCGGAACTCATCGAGGCGTTCGACCGAAGTGGTGGCCGGGGCAAACCGCGCGTCGGCCAGCTGCCCGTCTCCTACGACCCGGACCGGGAGGCCGCGGTCGCCCGTGCGCACGAACAGTTCCGCTGGGCCCTCGGCGGCTGGCCCGTCAACGCCGAACTGCCGGGCCCCTCGGGCTTCGAGGGCGCCACTCAGTACGTCACGCCGGAGGACACCGCGGGGGCCATCCCGTGCGGCGACGACGTCGACACCTTCGTGGAGGCGGTCCGGCCCTACGTGGAGGCGGGCTTCACCGAGATCGCCCTGGTGCAGGTGGGCGGCGACCAGCAACTCCCGTTCATCGCCTGGGCCGAGAAGACGCTGCTGCCCGCCCTGCGCGAACTCTGACGACAGCGCGACCCGCACACGGTTCGGCCCCGCTCCGCCGGTGCCGGGCCCGACCAGGAGACGTGAGAGGACATCATGAACAGCTCGGCGCACCACACCGACACCGCGCGCGACACCTCGTCATCCCCCGGCCCGGCCGATCGGTCGGCCCCTTCCCAGGAGCTGGTGCAGGTCGTCCTGGACGCCTGCTCCGTCGCGGACGCGGACACCGTGCTGCGCGTCCTGGGTACGCGCTTCGCCGCGGAGAGCGGGGACGACATGCCACGGCACGACAGCGCCGCGACGTCCGACACCTGGACCGGAGCCTTCCTCGTCGGGCGGGAGGCGCGCGACGCCGCGCTCCCGTCCGACCTTTCCCTGGACGGTTCCGTCACCGTGGAGCTCCAAGGCGGTCCCGTGGCGGTGGACCGGCTGCGGCAGACCCTCACGTCCGCCTTCGGCGTCCAGGTGTCCGGGTCCGCCTCCGGCGACCAGGAGATCGATCTGAGGCTCCTGCTGACGCACGCGTAAGCCCGCGGGGAACCGGGGAGCGAGTCGCCCCTCAGATCTCGTCCTCCATCCGGATCACGTTCCTGAGCTCCTCGTGCGCCTTTCCGGGTTCACCTTCCTGCGCTTCGAGCAGAGCGGCGGCGATGGCGTCCAACTTGCGCTGAATCGCTCGCTCGGCCCGGAGTTCCGAATTCTTGAGCAGCGCGAGGAGGAGCAGCGTCACCGCCGTCATGGAGTCGCCGGCGAGAAGGAGCCACGCCGTCGCGATTCCGGCGATGTGCACGGCGACGGTGAAGGAAACCAGCGCGAGACAGAAGACGAAGAAGGCCGGTGAACTGGTCAACGTCGAGACCGACTCCGCGAGTCGTTCGAACCTGCCGCGTCCGGCACCGCCGCGGTCGGCGGGATGCTGAAGAGTCATGTTCCTGCCTGAAGAGTCATGGTCCTGTGCGCCCTCCGTTGCGGGGTTCCGGCCGGACCCGGGCGGAGCTTCTGGCGCGTCGCGGACCCTCCTCGGTGGCGTGATCGCGCACGCCACCGAGATGAGCCACGCCACCGAGATGAGCCACGCCATCGAGATGAGGGGGTCGTCGCCGGCATTGATCCCGGGCCGCTGACCTCGCAGGGCGCCGATCACCGCGATAAAGCCAGGAGGCCGGAGCCGGTTCGTCACCGTGAGCGGACCGAGCGGCGCCGTCACGTCCGTCGGAGGGACGACGATGAGGACCATGCCCCAGGGCGCTGAAGACCTTGTCCGGGGCGCCGACGACCGTATCCGGGACGCCCGGGCCGTCGTCCTCAGCGCTTGGTCCGCTGGCGGATCTGACCCGCGGCCCTTTCGGTCAACTCCTGGGCCTTTCCGCGCAGCTGTTCGCCGCGGCCCGTCCTCTGCATGGACTTGTCGCCCAGGGCTTTGCCGAGGGTCTCCCTCATCTTGCCCCTGAGCTGCTTCGTTCTGGCATTGCCCTTCATCATCACAGTCGCTTTCCTCGAGGCCGCCGACGAGTGGGTGCGGCGACATGTCTTTCTTCACCGTGTGGCCAGGAGGTGGACACCGCAAACCGGCATACGCGATTTCACCGTTCGAGTCCGCATGGGTCGGTTCGCCACGGAAGACCTCAACCCGGTGCCCTCACGTACCGGCGAACGACTTCCGGCAGGTGATCCACGTGCCGGCCGAGCCCGGTCCCCTGTGCCGCGGATCGCACGCTCGTCAGCCGGTCCGGCGTCCGTCGGCTGCGGGACGGTCACGAACACGGACCACGATACGGATTCCGGGCCACCGCCCGGACGAGGACAACGGCTCGGCCGTCGGCTCATGCTGACGCGTCGGAAGCCGGCGGCCGGCCCCCACCGACGCCTCCGTTGCGCACACCGTCCCGTGCGACGGCCTGGTGGGATCCGGCGGACCTCTTGCACGGTCCGGCTGTTGCTGATGTCATATTCAGCCGCAGGACAGTGGCATTGGCTGATTGCGCTTTCGGGCGATCCGAAAGTTTCGGCTACCGTGTGGCTGCACAGATGTTGATGCCTAAACAAGGCCTGCGTCGATGCCTCTTTCCCGGTCTCGGTCGTGTCGATTCATCCCGCATGCCCGTTTCCCGACTCGCCCTCGTTCCGAGCGGAGTTCGTGTGACCCGACATCGCGCCATGGCATGGACGAGCAGTCCTCTCTCCGCCGGTCCTGGTGGCGAGGCGGCCCACATCGCCCCGTAGGCGCAGCCGGTGTCGAGCGGACCGCTGCCGGCGCGTCACGCCGCGGACGGCGGGTGGCCCGCCGGCTCGATGATTGTCGTGCACCTGCCCGCCTGAGGGTCCCTTCGAGCCCGCCGGGCGTTCCCCATCACAGCTGAGTGAAAGCCCCCATACTCCGTGACCATGCAACTGTACGAGGGCCGACCGGCCGGACGGCATGCCGCCGTACCTCCAGGGAGCCTGCTCCGCCGGGTCTACGCACCGCGGGCCTTCGACGCACTCGCCTTCTCCATGTCGACGTACGCCATGCCGCTCCTGGTGCTGGCCACGACCGAATCCGCCTCGCTGACCGGGCTGGCCTTCGCGCTTGAATGGATACCGCGGGTGGCGGCCTTCGGCCTCGCCGGTGACCTGGTCGACCGGCGCGGCGCCGCCATCGTGTTCTTCCTCGCCTCCTCGGCGCGCGCGGTTCTCGTGGCCGGCGGGAGCGTCGCGCTGACCATGCTGGAACGGGGGACGGCGCAGACACTCGTCGTGATGGCGCTGGCCGCCGCGACGGGCACCCTGACGCAGTTCAGCTTCATCGCCAACGAAGCCGTGGGCGCGATCGTGAGCCGCCGTTCGGACACCCAGGCACACAAGGTTCAGGCCGTCCTGATCGGCATCGACCAGACGGCGACGCTCACCGGGCCCGCGCTCGGCGGCGTCCTGCTGCTGGCGGGGCCGACCCAGATGCTCGCCGTTCTGAGCCTGCTGTCGTGCCTGGCGGCAGCCCTCGCCCTGCAGACCCCGCCGACCCCCCTACGCGGCTCCCAGCCCGGCACCACACAGCGGGGAGCGGGCCTCAAGACGGGCTGGCGGACGCTGCGTTCGCTGCCCGCGCTCGGCTGGCTGGTGGGCGGTCTGACCGTCTCCAACCTCGCGCTCGGGCTGCTCCAGTCCGCCAGCCCGATCATCGTCGTCGAGCGCTTCGGTCTGTCCCCCGCGGCCGTCGGCACCCTCTGGTCGGCAGCCGCGGCCTCCACGCTCCTGACGGTCACCGTCTGCCGCTTCGCGCTCAACCGGCTGGGCCTGTGGGGAGTCGGCGTGGTGTGCTCGACCGTCGCGTCCGCGGCCTGTCTCGCCCTGGCCCACGCGCCCACGTACACCGCGTACGTCGTCCTCATGGCGCTGTTCATGGCGGGCGACGGCGGCCTGACCGTCGTCCTGCGCACCTTGCGCTCCCTGCTCATCCCGGCCGCGGTCTTCGGCAGCACCCTCTCCCTGACCATCCTGCTTCTGCTGCTGCCCTTCCCGCTCGCGGGCATCGTGGTCGCCCTCACCTCGCCGTGGGCCCTCGGCTACGTCATCGCGGTGTGCGCCGCGTTGCAGGCCGTCGCCCTCGGTCTCGCCTTCCTGCGCCTGCGGACCGACCCGGTCCTGCGCACCCCGGGCAAACCAGCGCAGGTCACGGCCTGAACCAAGGGATGCCCCGCGGCGGTCCGTTCGTGCGGCCCGAAGTGGGGTCTGCCACCGGTTCGCAGCCACTGAAGGGCCACGAGCCGGGTGCGGAGAGCGTCGAAGGGCTGCGAACGGTGGAATCCCACTTGGAGGACGGCGGATCCATGGACCTGGACGACACACCGTTGGAGGCGACGACCGCGCAGCCACTGCTGACCCGGGACTACGAGACGCGCCCGCGCTCGTCCACGAGCGGCTGAGGCAGCGGCACGGCCCGGTCGCGCCGGTCGATCTGCTGGGCGTACCCGCGTGGTTGGTACTGGGGTACCGCGAGTCGCTCCAAGTCCTCCAGGACGACGACGCGTGGCCGAAGGGGCTGGAGAACTGGCGGGCCCGGTCGCAGGGCAGGGTTCCCGCGGACTGGCCGCTCGGACCCTCTCTGGAGGTGAACCACGTGCTGATCCAGGGCGGCCCCGGCTACCAGCCGCTGCGGACGGCGTGGGACGCGGCGCTCAAGCCCTTCCAGGACCCGCGCCATCCGCAGACCAAGCGGCTGAAAGCGGTCGTCACCGCCCATGCCGACGAGCTGATCGCCCTGTTGGGACAGGTCGGCCGCACACGCGTGGCCGACCTGTCGGCGCAGTTCGCGCGACCGCTGCCGCTGATGGTGGCAAGCCATCTGCTCGGCTTCCCCGCCTCACAGGGCGGCGACGCGCTGATGGACATGTGGCGGGTGCTCGACGCGGGGCCGGACGCGGAACCCGCCCTGGAACGCCTGCTGGAGACCCTGGTGGAGCTGGCGGCGGCCCAGCGGACGCGGCCGGGCGACGACTCCCCTCCTATCTGCCGGCCGCCCACCCCGACCTCTCCCTCGACGCGCTCGCCCGTGAGCTGTTCATGCTGCTCGGCATGACGTCCGACCACGTCGGCATCCTGATTTCCGACACCGTGGTCGAGGTCCTCGCCGGGGAGGGCGGCGCGCGGGCAAATCTGTCCGCCGGGATGGTCAGGGAGACCATGAACCGGGTCGTCATGCGCAAACCGCCGCTGGTGAACTTCGTACCGAGGTTCGCGGCGAAGGACACTCCCCTCGGCAACTACACGATCCGCGAAGGCGATCCGGTCTGGGTGTCCTCCGCCGCCGCGCACGCCGATCCCGTCTTCGCCGACCACGCGGTGGCCGACACGACGATCAGCACCCGGGCGCACCTCGCGTGGGGCGCGGGCCGGCGCCAGTGCCCGGCACGCGAGCTGGCGTCGACGGTCGCGGCGGCGGGGGTGAGCCGCTTGTTCGAGCGCTTCTCCCACCTGGAACTCGCGCTCCCCGTGGACCAACCGCCCTGGCGCTCCTCCCCGTTCATGCGCGGCCTGCGATCGCTGCCCGTACGGTACGAACTCGCCCAGCCGGTCGCCCCGTTGGCGCCGGAAGGACGGGAACGGGCCGGAAGGACCGGAGTCCGACACCTCCGACCTCCGACACCTCCGACACGCCCGACGTGTCCGGGACGGTGGCGGCGGACCAGGCCGTCCAGCGCCGCTCGTCGCTCTGGCACTATCTGACGGGCCTGATACGGACGGGCCGTTGAGCCCTCGTCGCCCGCACCGCCCCCGACGCCCCGGACGGTCGGACGGCCACCGGATCACACGAGGAAGGGCAGGTTCACGATCAGGGCGATGTACGCGATGGCTCCGATCACGATGAGCAGCGTGAACACGACGTAGTGGACCTGACGCCACGGCATGCGCACCCCGGGGAAACGCCGGTACAGCTGGGACCAGTCCAGACGACCGTGGTCCTTGAAGGCCAACCCCAGTTGCCGCCACAACTCCTCGAGCCCCTCAGGGTTCCACAGCCGGGTGTCGATCACGAGGGGCTTGCCGGTCTTCGAGGTGATGAGGATCCGGCCGGTGTGCACACCGTCCAGCGGCAGCCGCACCGTGTGCAGCCCCGTGAGGGAGGACACCGGTACGTCGAGGACCCGACGGTTCCACAGGTTCCGTACCGTCAGAACGCCGTCCTCCAGCCGGATACCGGCGTTCGCCCAGCGCAGGCCGCTCAGCGCGCCGATCCACAGCAGCGGGACGGCGAACGCCAACACCCCGATCACCAGACCCGCCGCGCCCGATCCCGCTGAGGTGCCACGCCCCTTGGCCATCATCAGGCCCATGCGCAGCGCGCCGATGAGGATGAGGGGCGCACCCTTGAGGAGCGGGCCCTTGATCGTCCTGTTGTCGGGCCTGACCGAGACCCACGCGAGATCCGTGTCGTCGTCCTGCGACAGATCGGAGAGCGGGGCGTCGCCCGGACCCGGTGGCCGTACCGTCATGGGGTTGTCCTCCTTCTGCGCCGTGCCGCGGGCTCCCGCGCGCGGACAGGCGAGGAGCGGGCAAAGCGGTGGAGGACGATGCTGGCACAAACCGGCGCCGTGCACATCGGTGGAACTACGTAGTCCCCGCCCGTGCGTTGTCAGCGCCCGACCTCAGGGTTGGGCCGAAGACGGAGAGCGACGCACGGGGCGCACACCACGCCGAGGGGGGACGCGAACGTGGCACAACTGGTCGGCAGGACCTCGGAACTGGCCCGTCTCGACGCCGTGATCCACGGCCCGGGGCAGCCCGGGGCGCCGACAGCCGCCGACATCGCCGGGGAACCCGGCATCGGCAAGAGCCGGTTGCCGGGGGAAGTGTGCGCCCGGGCGCGGCAGGCCGGGTTCACCGTGCTGCGCGGCAGAGCCACGGAGTACGAGCGGCACATCCCGTTGCAGGCGTTCACCGACGCCTTCGCCCACGCCGCCTGCCCGAACAGGAGTCCATCCGGGCGCTCGCCGCCGATCTCCCCCGGACCAGGCCAGGAAGCTGTACGCCGCCGGCGAGGGCAACCCCCTCTGTCTGCTCTCCCTGGAATTCGAGATCGCCGAGCTGGTGGCGGAGCACGGCGGGCTGAACGGGCGGGGTCACAGGGGCAGTTCCAGCACGAGTGGGCGATGGTCCGAGATCCCCGTCGCGGGCGTGCGCGCTCCGCCGGCCGGGGCAACGCCGACGCCGGTCGCGAGCACATGGTCGAACTGCACGACCGGGCGGTGCGCGGGATAGGTCGGGGTGCGGGCCAGATCGGACCAGCCTCGGGGCGACGGCGGGGTACGGGTCTTTCCGGGAGCGTTCAGCACGACCCTGGGCAGGGCGCCGATCAGGTTGAAGTCGCCCAGCAGCACATGAGGCGGGGGCAGGTCGGCGATCCAGTCGCGGACGGCGAGCAGCTGTCCGACGTTCCAGCCCGGTACGAACGACAGATGCACCGCCACCGCCGTGAACGGACCGCCCGGCCCCTCCAGTACGGCGGCCAGCGCCGCGCGCGGCTGGTCCCGAACCAGGGTGAGCCCGGGCCGCCCGGCATTCCGCAAGGGCATACCGAGGGGCGCCGGGGCCAACCGCCGGGCCCGCCACTCCCGTACGGGAAACCGGGACAGCAACGCGATCCCGTGCGAGGGGACGTCCGTGGCCGAGCCCACGTCCTGCGGGCCGTACACCCGCAGCCCCGGCTCGGCCGGGTCGAGGACCCATCCGCGGTCCGCCGTGGAACGGGCGTGGAACGCGCTCGCGTAGCGCCAGTGCCTCAGCCCCGCCGCGTCGGCGGCGACCGACGCCTGGTCGACTCCGCCCGAGCGCTCCTGGAGGCGGTCCAGTTCCTGCAACGCCAGGACATCGGCGGCCAGGGACAGGACGGCTCGGGCGAGCGGTCCCTCGGCCGGGTCCGTGGCGGGGGAGAGGGGCTGTCCGTTCGGCAGCGGACGGCCGTGCAGCACATTGAACGTCGCGAGCCGCACCGGTCGACGGCGCGTGCCCTGGTCCCGCTGATCTCGCTGATTCATCGTCAGGCCAGTGTCCCCGTACCGTCCAGTCCATGTCCTGGCGCCGCCCGCACGCGGCCCGGCGGACCACCTGATCGTCCGTAGTTCGTCTTCCTGCCAGGGACGGGTGCCGGGGCCTGGCACCGGACCGTACGTGACCGGGTCCTGCTCACCCGCCTCGGCGGCACGCTCCTCGCTCACCCGGTGCCGGCGCCGCACGAACGCGCCGTTCGCAACCCGCACCACCCGCACCACCCGTGTCACCCGCACCGTCCGGCACCGGCCGAAAAGCGCCCTGAGCCGGGGTGAACATCCAGCAATCAATAGCCAATTTCAGCCGTTGCTTTGTCATCTCCATGACAAGGCGGCATATGCGATGCCAGTCTGCTCTTGAACGTTCACCGTTCCTTCACACCCCCCACCTGTCGCGCGCCGCCGAGTTCCGACACACCCCTCGTGGGTCACCTCGTGCAGCGCCCTTCCCTGCTCAGCGCGTTGCCAGCCGGCCGCCCCCTGCCGGCCCGCTCTCTCGGCCTCGACCACGGGCCGATCGTCGCCAGAAGGAGAAGCCCTTGCTCCCGCCCCACCGCACCTCGCACCGACGCAGATACACCGCGGCGTTGGCGCTCACCGCCGCCGGCACGCTGCTCGCCGCCGGATTCCACACCGGCGTCGCGTCCGCGGCCCCCCGCGACCGCGGCCACGCGAAGATCGTCGCCACCCCCCGGGCCGGCGCGGCCCCGGCGAAGCTCTCGCCCGCCGCGCACGCCGCGCTGCTCAAGAGCGCGACCGCCGCGGTCGCCACCACCGCGAAGATCCTCGACCTCGGCTCCAAGGAGAAGCTGATCGTCAAGGACGTCGCGAAGGACGCCGACGGCACCACGCACACCCGCTACGAGCGCACCTACGCCGGACTGCCCGTCCTCGGCGGCGACCTCGTCGTACACGTCAAGAACGGTCTCTCCACCGTGTCCGAGGCGAGCGAGGCCGACCTCAAGGTGCCGACCACCACCGCCCGCGTCACGTCTGCCACCGCCGCCCGCAAGGCGCTCGCGGTCGCGAAGAAGGCCGACGCCACGCGTCCCGCGGTCCACGGCGCTCCCCGGCTCGTCGTCTGGGCCGCCGGAGCCGAGCCGGTGCTGGCCTGGGAGTCGGTGGTCGGCGGCACCCAGGACGACGGCACGCCGAGCGAGCTCCATGTCATCACCGACGCCACCTCGGGCAAGGCCCTGTTCGACTTCCAGGCGGTGCGCACCGGCACGGGCACGGGCCAGTACGCCGGATCGGTTCCGCTCAGCACCACGCCGTCCGACTCCACGTACCAACTGGTGGACGGCGACCGCGCGGGTCACCGCACCTACGACCTGAACCAGGGCACCTCCGGCACCGGCACCCTCTTCACGGATGACAACGATGTCTGGGGAGACGGCACCCAGAGCAACCGGCAGACGGCCGGCGTGGACGTCGCCTTCGGTGCGGCGGCCACCTGGGACTACTACAAGGACGTCTTCGGCCGTGACGGCATCCGCAACGACGGCGTGGCCGCCTACAGCCGCGCGCACTACGGCAACGGCTACGTCAACGCCTTCTGGTCCGACAGCTGCTTCTGCATGACGTACGGGGACGGCGCGAGCAACGCGCACCCGCTGACCGCCCTGGACGTCGCCGCGCACGAGATGAGCCACGGCGTGACCGCCGCCACCGCGGGCCTCACCTACTCGGGCGAGTCCGGTGGCCTCAACGAGGCGACCTCGGACATCTTCGCCGCCGCGGTGGAGTTCCACGCCAACCTGCCCGCCGACGTCCCCGACTACCTGGTCGGCGAGAAGATCGACATCAACGGCAACGGCACCCCGCTGCGGTACATGGACAAGCCTTCCAAGGACGGCGCGTCCCGCGACAACTGGGACTCCTCGCTGGGCGGCCTCGACGTCCACTACTCCTCCGGACCGGCCAACCACTTCTTCTACCTGCTCTCCGAGGGCAGCGGCGCCAAGACCGTCAACGGGGTCTCGTACGACAGCCCGACCTACGACGGTGTCCCCGTGACCGGTATCGGCATCGAGAACGCCCAGCGGATCTGGTACCGGGCCCTGACCACCTACATGACCTCAAGCACCAACTACGCCGGAGCCCGCACCGCGACCCTCCAGGCTGCCGCCGACCTCTTCGGCGCGTACAGCGACACCTACCTCGCCGTCGCAGCCGCCTGGGCCGGGATCCATGTCGGCGACCGGATCGCGTTGGGTGTCAACGTGGCGCCCATCGACGACCAGACGAGCGGGGTCGGCCAGCAGGTCTCCCTCCAGACCAGCGCCTACACCACCAACTCCGGCGCCGGCCTGACCTATGCGGCCACCGGTCTGCCGGACGGCCTGACGATCAGCGACACCGGCCTGATCTCGGGAGTTCCCACCACCACCGGGTCCAGCGCCGTGACCCTCACGGTCACCAACAGCACGGGAGCGTCGGTCTCGGTGAGCTTCACCTGGCGGGTGGCGAACATCTACGCCAACAGCACGCGGGTGGACATCCCCGATGCCGGGGCCGCGGTCGAGTCACCCATCACCGTCACCGGCCGGACCGGCAACGCCTCGGCCACCACCCAGGTCTACGTCAAGATCATTCACACCTACCGCGGTGACCTGACGGTCTCCCTGGTGGGTCCCGACGGCACCGTCTACTCGCTGCTGAACCACAGCGGCGGCAGCGCCGACAACGTCGACCAGACCTTCACCGTCGACGCCTCCGCGCAACCCGTCAACGGCACCTGGAAACTGAGGGTCCAGGACACCGCCGCGATCGACGTCGGCTACATCCAGCAGTGGCAGCTCACCCCCTGACCTGTCCGCCCGCCGACCTCGTCCGCCCGGCCCGCCCCGTGCGGTCCGGGCGGACGAACCGTCCTCACCTCCGCTCGCCCTGCGGGTCAGGTGTGAGGACCAGCATCGTGACGTCGTCACGCACCGCGGTGCAGAACCGTAGAAGGTCCTCCCAGACGCGGTCGGTGAGGTCGGCCGGTCTCTCCTGGGACAACGTGGTCAGGCGCTCGGCCAGGGGATAGAAGGCGCCCGTCTCGTCCCGGCTCTCGGTCACTCCGTCGGAGCCCAGGAAGAGCCGGTCGCCGCGCTCCAGCCGGACGGTGCAGACCTGCGGCGGAGAGATGTCGAAGAACCCGAGACCGAGGGGGGCGCCCGGTTCGAGAACGAGCTCGACGGCTTTGCCGTCGCGCAGCAGAAACGGATGCGGGTGTCCGCAGGACGTCAGGCGCACCGCGTCCGCGTCGGCCGAGAACTCCAGCAGCAGGGCGGTCGCGAACAGTTCGGCGTGTGCGGTCTGGGCCGAGTCCACGACGAGCCGGCGATCGAGGCGGCTCGCGGCCGACTTCAGGTCGCTCTGGTCCAGCACGGTCTCCCGGAACGCCCCGAGGAGGGAAGCGACGGTCTTGACGGCCGACAGCCCGTGCCCCTGCACATCGCCCAGCACCGCCCGCACACCGTACGGTCCGGCGCGCACGTCGAAGAAGTCGCCACCCACCAGTGTCTCGCGCTGCGCCGCCCGGTAGAGCGCCGTGCAGCGCACCGGGCCGACGCGTTCGGGAAGCGGCGGCAGTACGGCGAGCTGGGCGGCCTCCGCGACGGTGCGCACCGTGACCAGGTGGGCGTCGCGCCGACTGCGCACCAGGGAGATGACGACGCTCAGGATCGCGACGAACGTGATCGTCCACAGGTCGGTGTTGCCCGGATGATTGAGCTGGAGCGGCGGTACGAACAGGAACACGATGATGACGGCGCCGAAGAAGGCCGTCGCCACCGGTCCGTAGGAGAGCACGGCCAGCGATGGGATGGCGCCCAGCAGGAAGCCGATGTCCAAGGGGTAGCGACTCAGGAGTTCGGCGGTGCAGACCGCCACCAGCAGCGCCGGCGGCAGCACCCGCACCCAGCGCGGTGGTGGTGCTCCGCGCAGCCAGCCTTGGTTCTCCCGGCCCTGATGCCGGTGGTCGGCCGTGCCCATAGCACTCCTCCCTACCCCACCACGCTCCTCCTTCCGGCGGTCTGGCGCATCACGGTGGGCCGGACGGGCCGCCGGACCTCGAGGATTTCCTTGTTCCGCGCGAAGAATTCCTGCTGTTGGTTGAAAATCGCAATTCTCTGAGGATTCTCTTCGGAAAAAATGGGTGTCGGCGCGCCCTGAACGGACACCCGGTGTTTCAAGCGCACCGCGACACAGCTGGAGGATTTCTTCATGTACGAGAATCTGTGGGCCTACACTCCGACCAGCGGCCACACACCCGACGCGGACCTCACCGGGTACCGGGTGGAAGCGACCGACGGACACATCGGGAAGGTCGACAAGCACTCCGACGAGGTCGGATCCCAGTACATCGTGGTCGACACAGGCATCTGGATCTTCGGCAAGGAGGTCCTGCTGCCCGCCGGGACGATCACGGCGATCAGCCACGAGGAGAAGACCATCCACGTCGCCCGGTCGAAAGACGAAATCAAGTCGGCACCGGAGTTCGACAAGGAGAAGCACCTCGGCGATCCGCATTACCGCGATCAGCTCGGCGGACACTACGGGTCCGGACACTGACACCGCCTCGTCCGCCGGTACTGCCCTCTTTCGGGGGGCAGTACCGGCGTTTCCGCGCCGGGCATCGTCGCGGCTGGCGACCCGTCCGCGCCGTGCCCGGCGACGGACGACCAGTGGGCGATGGGACACTTATCCCACAGGCGGAGTCGGGACACGGGAAGAGCTGTGATGCGGGGCCGAACGCGGACAACGACCTCTGGCGCACCGGCGCGTGGACCGGTCGGGGCCGACACCGCCCTGGTGCCGGTCCGTCACTCGGATGCGGCGCGTGCGGCCGTGCTCGTCCTGCACGGGGGCCGGGCCGACAGCCTGGCCCCCTCGCGGCCCTGGAACGTGGCGGCGCTGCGGATGAGGCCCGTTGTCCGGGCCGTCGCCACTGCCGTGCCGGACGACGAGATCTTCCTCGGACAGGTGCGCTACCGCCTCCAGGGCTGGAACGGTTCACGGGCGGACCCCGTCGGTGACGTCCAGCGGGCACTCGCGGAGCTCGCCCGCCTCGTCGGCGAGGTGCCCGTGGTTCTCGTGGGCCATTCGATGGGCGGCCGGGCAGCTCTGCGCGTCGCGGCGGCGACACAGGTCGGGGGAGTGGTGGCGCTGGCGCCCTGGTGTCCGGAGGGCGAACCGGTGGCCCACCTCCAGGACAAGAAGGTGATCGCGCTCCATGGCGACCGCGACCGCGTCACCGATCCGTCGGAGTCGGTCGCGTTCCTCCGTCGGGCCAGGGCCGCAGGCTCCCGCGCGGGTCTGCTGCTGGTCAAGGGCGGTGACCACGCCATGCTCCGACGGTACGGAACCTGGCACGGTGTCACGGGGGCGGCCGTCGCCGAACTGCTGAGGCCCACGGAGCCGCCCGGGGGACTGCTCGCCCGGGCGCTTTCGGAGGCCGACGCCGGCCTGCTCTGACCGGACCGTCCCGGGACCTGCGATCCCGGGACGGTCCGGGATCCGCAACTCGGGACCGGCCCGGATCCCGCGACTCCGGGACCCGTCGGAGTCTTCAACTCGGGGACCGGGCGCGGGGCGAGGAGCGTAATTCCGGTGCGCCGACCGCTTCGCGCTCCCTACACTCACCCCACAACGCGCGCTCACCGCACCTGCGGACCACCGTGGCGCGCGTCCTGACGAGTGAGGGGAGCCGGGCCGTGCGTCACCGCACCGCTGTCGTCGTTCCCCCGTCGCGGTACGAGGTGATCCTCGTGTCTTCGGCTCCCCGGTGCCGGCTGCGCGGCCGACACCGGTGGTCCGTGACGAACATCTGACCTCTCCCCGCCCGTCACCGGGCAGATCGGCTCCGTACGCCCCGACGGGCATGTGCCGTGGCCGGAGGTCTCCGCACGGCCCGCGGCACGACCGCGGGCCGCTTCGTCCGGGAAATCGCGCCGCCCCATCCGGATCATTCCGAAAGGCCATGGGCCGTGCGTACCGACCTGCACCGTCACCTCGACACCCCGCTCGCCGCCGTCCGCAACCTGGGCATCCTCGCCCACGTCGACGCCGGGAAGACCACCCTCACCGAGCGGATCCTGTATCTCACCGGGACCACCCACAAGCGGGGCGAGGTCCATGACGGCACCACCGTCACCGACTTCGACCCCCAGGAACGCGATCGTGGCATCACCATCTTCGCCGCAGCCGTGAGCTGCGCCTGGGACGCGCACCGGATCAACCTGATCGACACCCCGGGCCACGTCGACTTCTCCGACGAGGTGGCGCGCTCCCTGCGGGTGCTCGACGGCGCCGTGGCGGTGTTCGACGCCGTCGCGGGAGTCGAACCGCAGAGCGAGTCGGTGTGGCGCCAGGCGGACCGGTACGGCGTGCCCAGGATCGCCTTCGTCAACAAGCTCGACCGCGCCGGTGCCGACCTGGACAGCGCGGTCGAGTCGATCAGGGAGCGGCTCCATCCGGCCCCGCTGGTCGTCCAGTTGCCGATCGGAGCGGAGGCCGGGTTCACCGGTGTGGTGGATCTGCCGCGCATGCGGTCACTGGTCTGGCTCGAAGGCAGCGACACGGTCGAGGAAGGCCCCGTGCCCGAGGCACTGAGGGACGCGGCGGAAGGCCGCCGCCGACAGCTGGAGGAAGCGGTGGCGGAACTCCACCCCGGCGCGCTCGAGGAGTTCTGCGCGGAAGGGACGCTCTCCGCGCGGACCCTGACCGCCGCGCTGCGCGACCTGACCCGTTCCGGCGACGGCGTGGTCGTGCTGTGCGGCTCGGCCTACCGCAACCGCGGGATCGAGCCACTGCTCGACGCCGTGGTGGCCTACCTGCCGTCGCCGCGCGACGTGCCCCCGGTACGCGGCACCCGGGACGGCACGGAACAGGAGCGGCTCGCCGACCCGGAGGCACCGTTCGCGGCACTGGTGTTCAAGGTGAACGCGACCGCCACGGGGCGGCTGACGTACCTGCGTGTCTATTCGGGAACGATCGGGAAGGGAGAGACGGTGTGGGAGTCGGGCACGGGGCGCACCGAGCGCATCGGCCGGATCCTGCGGGTCCAGGCCGACCGCCACGCCCCACTGGAGCAGGCGGTGGCGGGCGACATCGTCGCGGTGGTCGGGCTGAGGTCGGCCCGCGCCGGGTCGACCCTGTGTGTCCCCGGGGCTCCGCTGGTTCTCGAACCGCCGACCGTCGCCGATCCGGTCGTCTCGGTGGCCGTCGAGGCCGTCGGCAGCGCTGAGGCGGACCTGTTGGTGTCCGCGTTGACGCGGCTGGTCGAGGAGGATCCCTCGCTGGTCGTGCGCACCGACCCCGAGACCGGCCAGCTGGTCCTGTCGGGCATGGGAGAACTGCATCTGGAGGTGGCGATGGAGAAGATCCGGCTCGCCCACGGGCTGGACGTCCGGGTCGGCCGGCCGAGGGTGGCCTATCGGGAGACGGTCGCCCGGGGAGTGTCGGGGCTGGTCCACCGGCACGTCAAACAGGACGGCGGCGCCGGTGAGTTCGCCCATGTCGTGCTCGACGTGGAGCCGCTGGAGGACGTCCCGGGCGACGGCGGCGAGGGCGCGACGCGCTTCGAGTTCCGCTCCGCCGTCGTCGGCGGGCGGGTGCCGCAGGAGTACGTCCGGGCGCTGGAGGCCGGCTGCCGTGACGCGCTGGACGACGGGCCGCTCGGCGGGCACCCGGTCACCGGGCTGCGTGTCGTCCTCACCGATGGAGCGACCCACCCGAAGGACTCCTCGGAGCGGGCGTTCCGGACGGCCGGCCGGTTCGCGCTGCGGGAAGCACTGCGCGCCTGCGCGATGGTTCTCCTGGAACCGGTGGCGGACGTCACGGTCACCGTGCCGGACGACGCCGTGGGCGGGGTCCTCGGTGACCTGGCGGCGCGACGCGGGCAGGTCTCGGGCTCCGTCGCGCGGGCGGGAGTCGTGGTGATCACCGCGACCGTGCCGCTGGCCGAGCTGTTCGGCTACGCGACCCGGCTGCGCAGCCGGACCCGGGGCCGGGGAGTCTTCACCGCCCGGCCCGCCGGGTACGCCCCGGCACCGAGCACGGCGTCGACCGGGACTCGGGCCCGGTGACGCACAGGACGGTCCCGCCCGACTTCGGGCGGGACCGTCCCGCGGCGCCCCGGACGAACGTCGCCCGGAGCGGGTACGTCAGCCGACCGCGGCGCGTCAGGCGACCGCGGGATCGAGCAGCCCGGTGCGAAGACGCTTGATGATCCGGGTGATCAGACGCGAGACGTGCATCTGCGAGATGCCGAGCTCCTCGCCGATCTGGGCCTGGGTGCGCTCCTCGACGAAACGCATGTGGATGATCCGGCGCTGACGCTCGTCCAGTTCGGCGATCAGCGGAGCCAGGGACTGGAAGTCCTCGACGAGTTCGAGCGAGGGGTCGTCCTCGCCGATGAAGTCCGCGAGAACGGTGTCCCCGTCCGCGCCGTCGTCGGCCGTGAGCGCGGCGTCGAGGGACGAGGAGTTGTAGCCGTTGGAGGCCTTGCGCGCCTCGATGACCTCCTCCTCGGAGAGACACATCAGCGCGGCCAGCTCACGCGTGGTCGGGGTGCGGCCGAGGCGGGTGCGCAGTTCGTCCGTCGCCTTGGCGAGCTCGATCCGCGCCTCCTGAAGACGGCGCGGCACGTGCACGGCCCAGCTGGTGTCGCGGAAGAAACGCTTGATCTCGCCGACGATGTACGGAACGGCGAAGGACGTGAACTCGACCTCGCGGGTCAGCTCGAAGCGGTCGATCGCCTTGATGAGCCCGATCGTGCCGACCTGGACGATGTCCTCCATCTCGTCCTGGCTGCGGCTGCGGAAGCGAGCCGCCGCGTACCGCACGAGGGAGAGGTTCATCTCGATGAGCGTGTTGCGCGCGTACTGGTAGTCGTGCGTGCCCTCCTCCAGCACGGCCAGCCGGTCGAAGAACTGACGCGACAACCCGCGCGCGTCCTTCGGGCTGATCTTCAGCGGCTCGTCGATCAGGGGGAGTGCCTCCTCCTGTACCGTCCCGGCCTGCAGTGCCGTGTTGGTCGCCTTCGCTGCCGTCACGGCTGCCATGCGGTCCACCCCAAATCGTTCGAAGGAATTGAAGACAGAGCCCGTCTGCCCCGTCTCAAGCCGGTCATGCCACCCAACTTCGGAAACCTGCGAAACGTGTCTGTTCTGCGGCCCGCCGGACGTGGGGCCAGTGCCACTTCTCGCCGCGGCCGCCCGCCGGACGCACACCGACGGCAACCGCCGCGGCCTAGAGTGGGATCCGAGGTGAGCCCGTGGGCATGGAGCAGGGAGAGAACGGAGCGCGGTCGCCCCTCGCCCGAGACCGGGCGGAGCCGTTCGCGCACCTCGCGCTCCTGTATCGCTCCGACCAGGAGTACGCGGAAGGCACGCTGCCGTTCGTGTCCGAGGGCCTCGCCACCGGCCGGCCCGTGGCGGTGGCGGCACCTCCGTCCCGGCTGGCGCTGCTCAAGGCGGATCTCGGACCGGTCGCCGACGAGGTCCGCTGGATCGACATGACACGGGCCGGCCGGAACCCCGGCCGGATCGTTCCCACCGTCCTGCGATCGTTCGCCGACGCCCACCCCGGACGCCCCGTGCGCATCATCGGGGAGCCGATCTGGTACGGGCGTACGCCGCTCGAGTACCCGGCCTGCGTCCAGCACGAAGCCCTCATCAACGAGGCGTTCCGCGGACGTGACGTGACCATCCTGTGCCCGTACGACGCGGGAACCCTCTCCGACGACGTGATCGCCGACGCGCACGCCACGCACCCCGTGGTGATCAGCGAAGGGCGGCCGGACGTCAGCCACGCCTACGCTCCCGAACGCGTCCTCGCGCGCTACAACGAGACCTTGCCGTATCCGCCGGGAGCCGCCACGGTCCGCTTCGCCGCCGGACTGCTGCCCACCGCACGCGACTTCGCGCTGCGCGAGGCACGGGAGCGGGGGATGGCGCCGCCCCGGTTGCAGGATCTGAACCTCGTCGTCGCGGAGTTGACGACCAACAGCGTGGTGCACGGAGGCGGCTGGGGGACGCTGCGGATCTGGGCCGAGAGCGAGCAGATCGTCTGTGAGGTGCGTGACGAGGGACACCTGACCGACCCCTTGGCCGGCCTCCGCCCGGTGCGCCCGGACCGACTCGGCGGTCGGGGCCTGCTCCTCGTCCACTTCCTGTCCGACCTCGTACGCGTCCACACCGCCGCGTCCGGAACGACCGTACGCAGCTACCTCGCCCGGAGATGACCGCGGTCGCTCCACCCGGGGGCCGACCATGCCCCTCACTACTCGCCGTACTCGCTCTACTCGTCACGGTGCCTCCAGTACCAGACCAGGACCGCGACGAGCCCGCAGAGATAGACCAGGGGCAGGATCAGGCCCGGGACACGGGCCGCGATCACGAAGCGGCTCCGACGGGAGAACAGGCCCAGACGGCCAGGGTGTGTGCCATTGCTGTCTGCTTTCGATGAGCTGCGGGCCGGTGGGGGCGTGTGCGGCGACAGGAGCAGACCGATCAGCACTCGCGGCCCGGGTGGTGGGCTCAATGATGACGGCAGGACCCGCGGTTCGGCCCCCTCCGGGTCGGCTGGACTTGCGTGCGGGGACTCCCGGCGCGCGAGCGGTACGCGCAGACCGGTACGCGAAGTTGTGTCGACGGGATTCCTGGGGGCACTCGGGCTCCACCATCACTTCGGAAGAGGAGAGTTCATGCTCGGAATCGTTGCGGCGATCGTGCTGTTCATCGCGTTCTTGATCAATGCCGCGGACATCTCGACGAACGACGTCTTCACGTCGACCAACGTCATGCTCATAGGGCTGGCCCTGCTCGCCCTGCACGTCTCCGGTGTCGGCAGCGGCTGGGCGACCCGCAGCCGTAGGCGCTGACACCTGAGGCGGGCAACGTGCCGCACCGCGCGAGTCCGTCGAATGCGGCCCGGAGAGCAGGGTAATCGCTGTTCTGAAGTCCGACGCAGACGGTTCAGGAGGAACAGCATGACGATCGACAGAATCTGGACGTACGCACCGGAGTTCAGCGGCCCCGAGGGGCTGGACCTCACGGGCTACACCGTCGAGGCGAGCGACGGGACGATGGGGCACGTGGACCGGCAGGCCGACGATTCCGGTATGCGTCACCTGATCGTCGACACCGGCGTGTGGGTGTTCGGGAAGAGTGTTCTGGTACCTGTGGGTGTCGTCGCCGACATCGACACACAGGCGAGGAAGGTGACGATGGCCCGCACCCGGGAGGAGATGAGCTCGGCACCCGCCTTCCGGACCGACCGCGAGACCCTGGACCCCGCATACCTGGCCCGGGTCGGCAGCTACTACCGAAGCCTGCCGCCCGGACAACTCGCCTGACGTCGTCGTCCCCGAGCTGACGACCTCGCACCCAAGGAGCCCGAGTGACCTACGACGTCGGCGCGTTGCGCGCCCAGATCCCCGCTCTGCGGACCGGCATCGCGTATTTCGACGGTCCGGGCGGTACGCAGACGCCGGCGCGGGTCGGCGCGGCGATCGCCGACGCGCTCACCCGCCCGCTGTCGAACCGGGGGAGCGTCACGGCGGGAGAGGCGAACGCGGAGGCTTTCGTCAGGGAGTTCCGACAGGCCATGGCCGACCTGTTGGGCGGCGACCCCTCCGGAGTCGTCTTCGGCCGCAGCGCCACCCAACTCACGTACGACTTCTCCATGGCCCTGGCGAAGGACTGGGTCCCCGGCGACGAGATCGTGGTGAGCCGTCTCGACCACGACGCCAACATCCGCCCCTGGGTCCAGGCCGCGGAGCGGGCCGGCGTCCTGGTGCGATGGGCCGACTTCGATCCGGTCACCGGCGAACTCCCGCCCTCGGCCGTGGGCGAACTGCTCACCGAGCGCACCCGGCTGGTCGCCGTCACCGCCGCCTCCAACCTGATCGGCACCCTCCCCGACGTCGCGGAGATCGCCCGCCAGGTCCACCGCACGGACGCACTGCTCTACGTCGACGGCGTGCACTACACGGCGCACGCGTTCGTGGACCTCGCACGACTGGGCGCCGACTTCTTCGTGTGCTCGCCGTACAAGTTCCTCGGCCCGCACCACGGCGTGCTCGCCGCCGCTCCGGCCCTGCTGGAGACGCTGCGTCCCGACAAGCTGCTGCCCTCCACCGACGCGGTCCCGGAGCGTTTCGAGCTCGGGACACTGCCCTATGAGCTCCTCGCCGGCACCCGCGCCGCCGTCGACCTGCTCGCCGGCCTCGGGACCGGTCCGGCGGACGACCGGCGCGCCCGGCTGCGGTCCGCGTTCGCGTCGATCGAGCGGCACGAGCGAGGGCTGCGGGACCGGATGGAGCACGGCCTGGCCGCACTGGCGGGCGTCACGATCCGCTCGCGGGCGGCCGACCGCACCCCCACCCTGCTCGTGACCTTCGACGACCGCGACACAAACGACGCCTACCGCTTCCTGGCGGCGCGCAGCGTGCACGCTCCCGCGGGAACCTTCTACGCGCTGGAGGCATCACGCCACCTCGGCCTGGGCGACACCGGAGGCCTGCGCCTCGGACTGTCGCCGTACAACGACGAGGACGACGTGGAACGGCTGCTGGAGGGCCTGGCGGCATTTCTGAAGTCGTGACGCCGCAACTCCCGACGTCATGACCACCGGCACTCCACGGAAGGCGTGACCACCGGCACTCTCTAGACGGCGGGTCCCCGGGACGCCGTGTCCGCGGGGGTCGACACCGGTACTCCGAGGGGGCGGGCGAGACCGATCACGCCTTCGTCCAGGCGCTGCAGATGCCGTAGGACCCGGTCGGTCACGCGGTCGTGCCGGGGGAGGCCCGGCCGGTCCGTCTCCAGCATGGACGCGAGGCTGGGGCCGGTCTCGGCCACGCCTTCGGCGTCGTCGTCCTCGACGCGTGCGACCAGGACGTCGATGTTGTGCGCGATGCGCCGGCCGGCCCCCTTGAGCCGGGGATCGGCCGCGACGGTCTTGCTGTAGGGCAGCAGCTCGGCCGTCGCGGCGAGGGAACGCGCGTGGTACGCGCACGTCTCCAGGAGCGCCACGAGATAGCGCGCGGTCTCCCGCCGGGCCCGCAGCGGGGTGATCGGATGGGTCAACGGCTGTGTGGAGGACCGTAGATCGTCCAGCGCCGTGTCGAGATCCCGCGCCTTGTCCAGCAGCTCGATCGCCGGGCCGCCGCTCAGCTGGTCGACCGCCGCGCCGGTGACCTCCCCGAGCCGCTTCAGGACCGTGGCCAGCAGCTCGTCGGTACGGCGGTCCGTGTTCACCGGCAGTACCAGGGCGGCCGCGATGACACCGCAGGTGGCGCCGAGCGCCGTTTCCTCGATACGGAGGACGAGCACCCCGGTGCTGTAGGTGTGGAGCAGTGTGTACAGCAGGCCCAGCATCGCCGTGACGAAGAAGGACATCAGGGCGTACGACAGCGGCGCGGTGAAGAACATCGCGAAGATGAACAGCAGCACCAGGGCGAACGCGGTCCAGGTGTGGGAGCCGACCAGACTCGCCAGCAGGGCACCGGCGATGACGCCCAGGACGGTGCCGAGCAGCCGACGGTAACCCTTGACCAGGATCTCTCCGGTGGACGCCGTGTTGAGGAAGACCACCCAGCAGGTCAGCACGGCCCAGTACCAGCGCTGGCTGGAGAGGAACTCCCCGCCGACGATGGCCAGGGCCGAACCCACCGACACCTGGACCGCGGTACGCGTCGTCGGACGCTTCCACCCCGTGCGGTCGTGCGTGTCCTCCTCGTCCTCCTCGGCCCTGGCGATGGCGACGTCCTCGGCGTCCAACTCCTCACGGGAACGGGTCGTCGACGGTGTGTCGTCGGACTCGTCCTGGGGTCCGTCGAGGGCGAGCCGCAGTCCCAGGACGGAACGCCCCGTCTCCCCGATCCCGCGGAAGACGTCCTGGACGGCCGCCGAGGCGCGCGGCAGGTTCTCCTCGTCGCGGTAACCGAGCAGCCGGTTGCGCATGTGGGCCACCCCGGTGCCGCGGTCCTCGGCGACCGGGCGCAGGACGAGCAGGCGCAGCGCTTCGAGATCACGGCGCAGGGTGGCGGTGGTGTCGTCCTGCGCCCGGAGCCGGTCGCTCGCCGCGGGCACGGGCGCGTTCGGCAGATGCAGGGTGAGCGTGTCGGCGCGTTCCGCGCTGCGGGCGGTGAGGATGAGCACCCCGAGCCGCTCGGCGGCGATCTCGGCGTCGGCGATACGCCGCTGCACCAGCGCGGCGGTGGCGCTGTCGCTGGTCCCCTCCGCCAGCCGTCCCTGGATCATCATCGCGCTGTCGTGGAGCCGGGCGGTGTGCCGCCTGACCTCCTCCAGAGCCTTCTCCACCCGGTCCGGGCCGGCGTCCAGCAACTCGATCTGGGCGGAGACCAGTTGTGCCAGACGGGCCCGGAAAGCCGCGCGCAACCGACGCAGCACACGCTCCGGCGTCTCCGGCACGACGACGAAACGCACCAGCGCGCTGCACACGAACGCGACGACCAGGGTCCCGCACAGCCCCGGCAGACCGGAGACGCCGGCCCCGACGAACAGCGACACGAAGTAGACCTGGAACCCGATGAGACCCAGCGCCGTTCCGCGATCGCCGAAGCGGCGGCTGTACACGGCGGCGAAGATCAGCGCCAGGAAGAAGAGGTCACCGGCGACCACGTGGGTGCTGAGCAGCGCCCCCAGCGACATCGCGGCGAGCGCCACGAGCAGACCGAGCGCGAGCGTGACCGCCTGTTTGCGCTGCTGCTTCTCCTTGATGGCGAAGGTCGCGGCCATGGCCGCGATGGAACCGGCCACCAACTGAGTCTTACCGGCCCCGAGCAGCGCCAGTACCGCGAGCGTGAGCGCGATGGCTCCCGCTGTCCGCAGCCCGGCCATGAGCCGCAGCAGCCCCGGGTCCGATGCCGCGAATCGGTCCCAGATCCTCGTCCGGCCCGGCCGTGTCGCTGTGCTCACGCTGTTGTTCTGCCTCGCTCTCCGCCATGATCAGCGGTTCCAGCATGGCACGTGTCGACGCCCGCGCGTCCCTCCCGGCCTCCGCGGCGACCCCGGGCTCAGTCGGCCTCGCTCAGCGCGGGCGTCAACCGCGCCCAGGGATTGGGCGGTTCTCCCGTCACGGGGCCGCAGACCGCCGCGCCGCGTTCGCGCGCGGTGCGCACGGCGAGCGGTACGAGCGCCTCGGGCACACCGTAGACGAGATGGCAGAACCGCTCGGGCGGGTGCCGGGCGGTCCACGTCGGCCTGCTGAACGCCGACACGTAGGTCGCCCAGTGCCCCTCGAAGGTCACCGTCAGGTCGGCGACGCGCGCGTACCCGGGCGCCGGGTGCACCCCGGGGTTGAGTACGACGGTCGTGGCGCCCAGCCGGCGTACGGCGCGCACCAGCCTGCGGCAGGCGGGCAGTTCGGCCGGGTCCGAGGTCACCCGGTCCAGGAAGCAGCCGTCGGCCCCGTACCACTCCCGGTGCCGTACGACGTCGTGAGTGACCTCGGCCGTGGGACGCGCACCGTAGTCGGTGTCCACGTAGCCGAGCAGGCGGGCGCCGGCCGACCGCAGTGCTCCGGCCGCCGCGGTGAACGCCGGGTCGGGGCTCGGGCCCGGACCGCTCGCGGGATTGATCACCACCGCGTACGTGCGGGCCGCGGCCGTGATCAGCCGGTGCCAGGCGCCCGGGTCCTCGGCCGGGTGGACGTACAGCGGAATGAGCAGGCTCACGGCGCCCGGCCGCCTTCCGGCCGGAGGGACGTCGCCGCCCAGAGCGCGGCCAGCGACTCCTCCAGGGCGTACGACGGCCGCCAGTCCAGGCTGTCGCCGGCGGCGGCGATGTCGGAGCACTGCCACGACACCGCCCCCGAGCGCGCCGAGCCGCCGCCGTCCTCCTCGATCCGCCCCCGGAACCCGGCGGTGCGGGCCAGCGTCCCTACGAGCTCGCGCACCGGGACGGCACGTCCGCTCCCGATGTTGAGGACGTGCGGCAGGGGCCCGGGCGACGTGGCCGCGAGCACCGCCGCCCGCGCCACATCGCGTACGTCCACGAAGTCGCGGTATGCCGACAGGTCACCCAGCCGGATCACCGCGTCCGGGTCCGGGCCGGCCGCGTGCAGCAGCCCGGCGATCCGGCCGGGCAGCCCGGTGGGCGGGGCGCCGGGCCCCACCGGGTTGCCCACGCGCAGGACCACCGCGTCGAGACCGGAGGCGGTCACGGTGACCGTGCCGGCGAGTTTGGTGGCGCCGTAGGGGGTGACGGGACGGGTGGCCGACGTCTCGGTCACCCTGGTGTCCGGGGTGCCGGGGCCGTACTCGGCGGCCGAGCCCAGTTGGACGAGGCGTGCCGAGGGTGCCGCCTCCCGCAGCGCCGCGCACAGGACGGCGGGGCCACGGGAGTTGACTTCCGCGAGGGTCACGGCGTCCCCGTCGGTCGAGCCCGCGCAGTTGATCACGGCATCGGGCGCCGCCGACGCCAGGGTCTTCGCCAGCCCGTCCGTACGGGCGGTGGCCAGGTCGATGTCCAGCTCCGCGGCGGGCGAGCGGCCGCCGCCGAACACCCGGGCGCCCGGCAGGGCGCGCAGGTGCTCGACGACGTGACCGCCCAGGTAGCCGGTGAAGCCGAGGACGAGAATGCGCATGCGGTGGTCAGGCTCCCTTGAGCAGCATCGACTTGCGGGTGGTGAACTCGGCGTTGGCCCGGTCGTAGTCGTCGGGGCGGCCGATGTCGAGCCAGTACCCGTCGAAGTCGTAGGCGTGCGGCGGGTTCTGTGCTGTGAGCAGATCGAGCACCAGTTCGTCGAAGCCCAGCGGCAGCCCGGGTGTGTAGCCGTCGAGGGTCGACCTGGACAGCCCGTAGACGCCCATGGAGACGCGGTAGTCCATGCTCGGTTTCTCGGTGAACGCGACGACCTTGCTCTGGTCGGTGGTCAGCACGCCGAAGTCTATGTGCACCTTGCGCGCGTAGGTCGCGATCGTCAGCGGGGCGGCCGCGGTCCGGTGCTGCTTCAGGACGTCGGCGTAGTCGAGGTCGGTCAGGACGTCTCCGTTCATCACGAGGAACGACTCGGGCAGGCGCTCGCGCATGGTGAGCAGCGGCCCCATGGTGCCCAAGGGGCTCTCCTCGGTGGCGTAGTCGACGGCCATGCCCCACTGGGAGCCGTCGCCGACGTAGGCGCGGATGATCTCGCCGAGGTGGCCGATGGCGAGCGTGCAGTGGGTGAAGCCCGCGGTGGCGAGCTGGCGCAGCACGATCTCCAGGATGGCGTGCTGGTCGCCGATGGGCACGAGCGGCTTGGGCAGCGCGGTGGTGTAGGGCCGCAGCCGGACGCCCTTGCCTCCCGCCAGGATCACTGCGTGCATAGGGGCTCCTCCTTCGTGGACGTGCCGGACAGGGTCAGATGTTGTAGATGCCGGTCTTGTACCGGGCGAGGTTGGCCGGGTCGCGGAAGAACTCCACGGTGTGCGCGAGTCCCCGCTCCAGGTCGTGGCCGGGACTCCAGCCGGTCGCCTCGCCGAGCCGGGTCGCGTCGGCGACCAGCCGCATGACCTCGGAGTTCGCGGGCCGGATGCGCTGTGCGTCCTCGCGTACGTCGATGGCCGTGTCCATCACCTTGCCGATCAGTGTGACCAGGTCACCGACGGAGATCTCGCCCCCGGTTCCGGCGTTGAAGGTGCGGCCGACCACCCGCTCGGCGGGCGCGGTGCCCACCGCGAGGAACGCCTGCGCGGTGTCCTTGACGTAGGTGAAGTCGCGGGTGGGCCGCAGATCGCCGAGGGTGATGGTGTGCGCGCCGGCCGCCACCTGCCCGATGACGCTCGGGATCACCGCACGCATCGACTGGCGCGGCCCGAAGGTGTTGAACGGGCGCAGGGTCACCACCGGGGTGTCGAAGCTCGCGTGGTAGCTGTCGGCGAGTCGGTCCCCGCCCGCCTTCGAAGCGGCGTACGGGGACTGGGTGTTGATCGGGTGGTCCTCGGTGATCGGCACGGTCTGCGCCGTGCCGTAGGTCTCGCTCGTGGAGGTGTGCACCAGCCGGGGTGTGCCGAGGGCGCGCACCGCCTCCAGCACGTTGAGCGTGCCGGTGACATTGGTGTCCACGTAGCTGTGCGGTGCCTGGTACGAGTACGGGATCGCGATGAGAGCGGCCAAGTGGTAGGCGCAGTCGGCGCCTTCGAGGAGGCCCCGGACCGAGCCGGGGTCCCGTACGTCGCCGAGGACGATCTCCACCTGGTCGAGGACGTCGGTGGGCAGGGTCTCCAGCCAGCCGTAGGAGGCGAAGGAGTTGTACTGCGCCATGGCCCTCACCCGGTGTCCGGAGGCGACCAGCGCCTCGGTGAGGTGTGAGCCGATGAAACCCTCGGCTCCGGTGACGGCGGCGAGCGGTGCGGAGGTCAACGCGTGGTCCTTCCGGTCGGTTGCGCGTGTGATGTCCGTGCGTCGGGCGCGGCCCGGGGGCCGGTGTCGTGCGGTGGTGGTCCGGAGGTCAGGCATGCGGCGCGGGCCGCCCGAGCAGCCGTAGCGCGCACGCCGCGAGACACAGCGCGGCGGCGCCGCAGCACAGCGACAGCACCCCCGTGCCCGGTGGGAGATGGAACAGGGTGATGGCCGTGGCCCCGCCCGCGGCGGCGAGGCACACCCCGGCGGGCGTCCACGCCACCCCGAAGGCCTGGAGCAGCAGCGCGGTCCACAGGGTCGCCGCGAGCAGCAGCAGCGGGGTCGGCTCGGCATCGGTGAGCAGGGCCGCGGGCAGCAGCGGCAGCAGATAGGCGAACAGACACAGGGCGAGCACGCCTGCCGAACGCAGCAGGAACCCGGCCGGGGTGGCCGTCGCCCGCAGCGCCGCCACCGACATGCCCCGGTAGCGGTACAGCAGCCACTCGGCCGGTCCCATGCTCACGGTCAGCACGATCACGGCGTACGGCTCCTGGCGGCCCTCCAGCAGCACCAGCGACCCGGCGGCCAGGCCGAACAGGCCGTACGGCAGCGAGCGCAGCAGCCGGGGCCGGGTGCCGTCCGGGACGGGTAGGGCCGCGAGGGTGCTCCGCAGGGCCCACCCGGCCGCGACGACCGTGCCGAGCAGCGCCAGCAGGGGCAGTCCGGCACGCAGCGCGGTGCCCGGCTCCCACCACGGCAGCACCGCCGCCCCGGCGGTCAGCGGGGTGAGCGCGGCCAGCAGCAGCCGTTCCCGGCCCAGCACCAGCAGCACGCCGGCCGCCGCGAGGTACGCCGACTGCGCGGCCGCGACCAGGGCCGCCGGATCGCGTCCGGCGACCAGCGCCCCGGCGGCCGTGGCCACCACGGCGCCCAGGGGTGCGCCCTTGAGGAGCGTGCGGCCGGCCTCCCGCCGCCCGGTGGTCATCCGCAGATAGGCCCGGTGCCCCAGCGCCTGGCCCCAGGCCCAGGAGACCAGCCCGGCCACGATGAGGACGTGGGTGTGCCGATCGGCGTGCCACAGTCGCCCCGTGAGCAGGTAGGCCAGTCCCGGCAGCGCGAACAGCGCCCCGCGCAACGCGCACCGCACATGGTCGGGGCGCCACGGGTCGGCCGGCTTCGCGGGCTCGGGGAAGGTACGCGGCACCCGTTCGAACAGGGTGGCGGCGAGCGAGAAGAGATGAGGGTGCCCGTACCGCTCCTCGATGACTTCGGCGGTCAGCCCCTCCGACTCCAGCAGCGCCGCCACCTCGTACGGATGGACGGCGGGCCCGATGCGGTCGGCCAGCTCCGCGGCGAGCCGGTCGACCGCGTCCCGGTCCGGGCCGTGATCCGGCAGGCGCGGGGCGAGCGTGCGGTCGTCGGCGAGCCGGAGGGCCAACGTGTCCTGCTCCGGCCCGCCGGGTACGAGCTCTATCGGCCCGCTCATCCGGCCAGGCTCCCCGACTGCGCGCCCGCCGCCGCGAGTTCGGCGTCGGTCGTGGCCGGGTCGGCCGTCCACGGCTCGCGCGGCGCGATCCGGCCGAGCGCCGACAGCTCCAGGTAGATCGAGCGGAAGGTGTCGACTGTCTGGCGCAGGGTGAACTGCTCGATCACCCGCAGCCGAGCCGCCTCGCCCATCGCATGGCGGCGGTCGGGATCACCCAGCAGTGCCAGCGCCGCCGCGGCCATCGCGGCGGGATCGCGCGGCGGTACGACGAGACCCGTGTCGCCGACGGCCTCCCGTACCCCGCCCACGTCCGTGGAGACGGTCGCCCGTCCGCAGGACATGGCCTCTATCAGAGTGAAGGGGAAGCCCTCGCTGATGCTGGAGAGCATCACGACGTTGCCCGCGGCGTAGGCGTCCTTGATGTCGTCGACGCGGCCCTCGAACGTGACCGCGTCCGCGTGGCCGAGTTCGGCGGCCAGCGCCTCGCACCGCTCCCGGTACGCCTCGCCGCCCCGAGGTGTCCCACCGAACAACCGCAGTCGCAGGGCGGGAAGTTGGGCCCGGGCGAGGGCGAAGGCGCGGATGAGGGTCTCCAGGTCCTTGATCGGGTCGACGCGGCCGGCCCAGCTGAGGGTGGGTTCGGTCGGCTCGGGGCCGGCCGGCGGGAACGCGGCGGGGTCCACGCCGTTGTAGACGGTGCGGATCGACTCGGGGTCGGCGCCGCCCTGTTCCTCCCACAGCCGGTTGTAGCGGTTGCCCGGCGTGATCAGGGCGGCTCGCCGGTAGGTCTCCTCGGCCAGCAGCCGGAAGAAGCCCAGCACGACGGCCTTCACCGGCCAGCGGTAGGGGGCGGTGCGGTAGCCGAGGTAGCGCTCGCGCAGATAGACCCCGTGTTCGGTCAGCAGCAGGGGCACGCCGTGCCGCTCCAGCGCGGCCAGGCCCGGCAGCGCGGCGACACCGCCGCTGACCGCGTGGGCAACTCCGTCCTCCGGCAGCGGTGCGGCCAGCGGACGCAGCGCGTGTTCCAGCAGGGCGGTGGCGGTGAGCGCGTCGTGCAGCGTCGGCCGTGCCTCACGCACGGCCAGCCCGGGCCGGTTCCAGACAGCGGTCAGGATGCCGATCGCCCGGTCCCCGCGCAGGAAGGGGCTCAGCATGCCGTCCGCGGCGGCCCGCGCCATCTCGTACAGGGCGCCGGCGAACCTGCCCTCCGCGCAGGGATCGAGCAGGGCGGTGAGGAACTGCTCGTATGCGGTGGTGAGTTGATTGCGCCGACGACCGCGGGGCGGCCGGCCTTCGGGCGCGGGCCCCCACATGGGGACCGCGACGACGCGTGAGACGTGCGGGGGGATGTCCCACACGATCGGTTCGCGTCCCGTACCGGTCACGGCGACGACGTCGAAGTCGATGTCGGGCATGCCGCCGACCAGCTGGTCGCACCAGACGCTGACGCCGCCATGACTGTGCGGATAGGTACCTTCGGTGAGCAGAGTGACGCGCGTTGACTTGGGGCGTCGCGCGCCGTGGGGAACGTGCATCGATGTGCTCCACGGCCGAGTTGTGTGGTGGTCGTGCCGGTCCCGGCCGCCGGTGGTGCGGCCGGGAGCGTCTGTCGGTGCGCCGTTCAGCTGTCCGGGGTGTAGGGCACCTGGCGGGTCGCACCGGCCGGTACGCGGGTGCGCGGAGCGGTACGGGTCGTCGCCGCCTTCTGCGACACGTCGACGGTCGCGGACAGCGACGGGGTGGTCGACGGCAGGGCGAGCGTGAGCGGTGCGCCCGCCGACGCGGTCCAACCGGACACCTCACCGGCGTACGCGGAGCCGAAGCCGGCGGTGCCGTTGGTGGTGCCCGTGGGCATGGTGGCCGTCACCGCGACGCCGCTGGGCGCCTGGACGGTCACTGTGTCGCCGATGCGGTAACCGGTGACCTGACCGGCGGCGACCGCGCTCCTCCAGGCGGCGCGCCGCTGCAACTCGGTGCCGATGTCCTTCATCCGCAGGTTCACCACGGGGGTGTTGTCGGCGAACAGGGCGTCGTACCCGTTGAGCACGCCGTCGAGGACCGGGTACGCGATGCGGTCCTCGGCCAGGTTCGACTGGTGCATGAAGTGCGGCTTGGGGTCGTTGGAGAGCACGTGTCCGAGGTCGATCCTCGTCTCCAGCGGCACGATGTAGTCGGCGTAGCCCGTGCTGGTGTCCAGCGGCGCCGACAGGCAGGTGGAGGTGTCGGCGTGGTCCTCGCAGATGCCGCTGCCGCCCTGGGCGCGGCTGGTGTAGATCCAGTTGTACTCGTCGACCTGTTCGGCCGCTCGGCCCGCGTTGTAGAAGACGTTCATCGGGTAGCGGGGGACGGTCGTGGCGGGACCGGCCTGACGCTGGTCGGGCTCGCGGGAGTTGTCCGAGCCGAGCCAGGCGACGCCGTTGTCGGTGAGCGCGGGCGCCAGGTTGGGATTGTCGTCGGGCTGCTGCGGCAGCACCTTGAGCCCCGAGTGCTCACCGGTGATCAACTCGCCGGCGTCCAGGGGCAGTCCGGCCGCCTGCCCCCAGGCCCGGTTGGTGGCGATCTCGTCGGAGATGACGGTGCGGCTGACCCATTTGGTGCTGCCGTCGGTGTTGGTGGCGCACTTCCAGGGCACCACGGTGGTGTCCTGCTCACAGCCGAGGAAGGCGTGCGTGTAGGTGTGGTTGATCCAGCGGAACTTGTCGCGGTCGGCGATCAGCTTGTCGGCCAGCAGGTCGACCCCGTTGTTGTCCGTACGCTGGTCCACGCTGCCGGCGCCGTTGAAGGCCAGGTCGAGGGTGAAGTTCCGGCTGCTCTCCCAGGCGGCGGCCTGGTCGACGTCCGCCGGGGTCATGCGGATCGGGTTGGTCACGCCCTCGCCCTGCGGGCAGTCGATGTCGCCGGGCGTGCAGTTGAGCTGGGTGTCCCAGCGGTCGTCGGCGGCGAAGACGTCGTCGACGTGTACGGCGAAGTAGTTGCGAGAGGCGCCGAGGTGCACGCCCCCGGTCATCCACTCCACGATGCCACGGGCCAGCAGCCGGAACTGCTGCTGGTACTGGTTGTAGACGAACGTGACGACGAGCTCGCGCCGCCCGTCGTGCCGGTACTCGCCCACCAGGGAACCCCGCGTCGACTGCCCCGGTATCGGCGCGTCGACGTACGGGGTGAAGTCGGCCCCGGCGGCGGGCGTCGACAGATAGGCGTAACTCTCGCCGACCGTAGCGGAGTTGTCCTCGAACGGCACGGTGCCGTCCAGATAGCCGAAAGGCCCGGCCTTGCCGGCCGCGGTGACCTGCGCCTGCACGCCGTCGACGCTGCCGGAGTAGCCGCCGCTGACGGGGTACTTGAGCCCGGCCTCCGGACGCGCGTAGGTGTACGCGTCCACCTGTGGGATCGCGTACGTCTGCTCGTACGCGGCCAGCGCCGCCATCTCGGCGGAGCCCGCCGGGAACGGGTTGTCGTTGGGCAGGACAACGGCCTGGAACTTCGCGCGCGGACGACCGTCCACCGTGTCCGCCAGGAAGCCGGCGTCGATCACGGACCTCCCGGACTGCTGGAGGTCGACCTCGGTGTACGGCGTGCCCGAGGCGTCCAGTTCGGCGGCGATGGCATCGGTCGACGGGCCGCCGTCGCTCACGACCAGCACCCGCAGATCGATCCGGGGTGCGGTGTCGTCGGCGTGGGCTGTGCCGGCCGGCAGGCCGAGCGAGGCGATGAGTGCGCCCACGGTCAGCGCGGTTCTGCGTATGGTCCGCTTGGTCCGCAGCATGCGGCGAAGTCCCCTCCCCGGGCAGGGGTGAGCACAGCTCCTTCGGAGCGGACGCACCCCCTTGCGTGACGCCGCCGCCCCCCTCAGGTGCCGGTCGCCGACGCATCCGTCGCGTCACATAGTGGTGTCTGTGTGTAGCTTTCGTGGTCATGCTGCGAAACATGACGGAAAAGCGCAGGCGTCTAATCGGTCATCAGGGTGTCCGGAACGCCGGTCCGTCGGTCGCTGCGGAGTGCGGGGCGAGGCTGGCCCATGGGCCCCGTGGGCTGGTCGTGACCCGGGCCGGAGCGGATGCGGAGCGAGGGAGTCCGCCAAGTCGCGGCATCACTGGTCCAGGCCACGTGAACTTCATGTGTCCGGGCCGGAATTGAGTCTCCCGGACCCCGGCATGCCGGTGGCGGCCGACCCGCGCGCAGCGCGAACCGTCCGCCACCGGGGACCAGGTGGCCCCGTGGATGCCCCGTCCCGGAGCTCGATCCGACGTGGTCACCGGTCTTTCGTCAGGAGCAGAGCACGCGGGTCTCGGGCGTGTAGACCGGACCGCCGTTGGAGTTGGCGCTGTCGCTGAACTCGGCATAGAAGTACGAGTAGAAGCCGATGTTGCCGTTGCAGCCGGAGTCGGCGGCGATCTGCAGCGTCAGTGTGACGGTCCGGCTCTGACCGGGCGGGATGGTCGCGCCGTAGTTGGCGCCCAGGTTGGCGGGCCCGGTACCCGAACAGGGGGTGCTGCCGGCGGCTGTGGCCAGACTGCAGCCGGTGAAGCTGTACTTCAGGTCGGGGCGCTGCGTGGTCAGCCACGTGGGGTCGATCGTCTGGTAGACGAACCAGACGTCGTACGTCCTGTTGTTGGTGATCGTCATCGACAGGTTCACCGTGCCGCCCGGGTGGGTGGTGGCGCTGTCGGTCGTGAACGTCAGGTCGGCCGGAGCCGGGTCGGCCGCGCTCGCGCTGGGGGCCAGACCGAACACGGCGAGGACAAGGGCGAAGACGGCGGCGAGACCGAGGCGTCTCATCAGAGTGGATCGCATGGCCCGGGAGGCTAGGCAAACCGCGAGCGCACCGTCTGCCCCAACGGGCACGCAGGGAGAGGCGGTCGGCCGGAAGTGTACGTCTCGTGAAGGCGATGTAACCGGCCCATCACACCATGCGATCACCCGCATCCGCCCATGACACCGAAGGTGCGGCCGGCCGACTCGGGCGTTCTTTCGCCACCGTGCGGTTCCACAGGGTTACGGAGCGCTATTGGCCAGTACCACCCGGGCCGGAGTCGGCGGAACCGTGCCTACCGCTCGCGAGGCGGAGACGTTCTCGGCCAACCCGTGATTTCCGGCCGCGATGCGCTCCGTGATGGGCCCCGCTACTGGTAGCAGTTGCCGCTGCACAGAACGCTGACGGTGTGCGCTTCACCGTGGGTCGTCGAGGACCGGGTGTCCTGTGCGCCGGCCGCGGGGACCTTGCTCGTTTCCCAGGGCATGGGCAGGGCCATGGCTTGTGGGCCGACGGCACTGAAGGCCGCGGTGGCCACGAATACCGCGGCGATCGCACGCTTGCGCAGACGCATGGAGACTCCTTGAACGGAGAGGACGGGTTCGGTCGGCACCGCCTGCCCCGGGGGACGGGACCGGGGCCGCCATGACCTTCCGTCCTTATTGACACACACGTGTACTCCAAAGCCACACCTTTCGGCGGAGTTCGAAGTGTCGCTACGACGCCAGGTCGGAGTACCAAGGCCGCACCTCCGGGAGGCGGACGCGGTGCTGCCGCGGGAGCATGGGGGTGACGCGTGTGCCTCGGTTGGCGCCCGTGGGAGAAAGCGGGAGAGGAGCGGGAGAGGAGGAGGGGCAAGCCGGTGGGGTTGGTGTTCTCCGTCGTCTTCGCGGTGCTGGCCGCGGTCAGCAACGCGACCGCCACTGTCCTCCAGCGCCGCGCGGCACAGGACGTGCCGTTGTCCGAGGGCTTCCACGCCAGGCTGCTCATCGAGCTGCTGCACCGGCCGGTATGGCTGGGCGGGATGGTCGCGGTCATGGCGGCGGCGTGCTTCCAGGCGCTGGCACTGGTCAACGGCGCGCTGTCCGTCGTACAGCCGATCTTCGTCCTGGAACTGCCGTTCGCGCTGCTCATCGGCGGTCTGGTGCTACGGCGGCGGGTGACCCGGCGCGGGTGGATCGCCGTGGTGTGCATCGCCGTCGGGCTGGGTACCGTGCTGGCCGCGGCCGCCCCCTCGGTCGGGACCGACCAGCCCACCACAGGCGGGTGGATCCTGGCCATGGTGTGCTGCGTCGGCGTGATCGTGGCTGCCGTCGGTGTCGCGCTGCGGCGCCCCGCCGGACGCGCACGCGCCGCCTGTTTCGGCGCCGCGGCGGCCATCGGCTACGCGCTCACCGCGGCCCTGATCAAGGACGCCACGCACGCCTGGCAGACGGACGGCGTCACCGGGTTCTTCCTCGCCTGGCAGACCTACGCCTTCGCCGCCACCGGAGTCTGCGCGCTGTTCCTCCTCCAGAACGCCGTCCAGTCCGGCCCCCTCGTCGCTTCCCAACCCGCCCTCACCCTCGGCGACGCCCTGGTCAGCCTCGTCCTGGGCGTCACCTTGTACGCGGAGCGGGTACGCACCGGCTGGTGGCTGATCCCCGAGACCGTCGGGGCCGCCCTGATCCTGTACGGAGCGATCCTGCTGGCCCGGATCCCGCTCACCCAGGTGCTCGTCGCACCGCCGGCCGCGCCGGACCGTACCAGTGCCTGAACCGCGGGAATCGACGGCTCGGCGGGTTCAGGCCTGGAACTCGGTGAGATCGATGGCGTGAACGCACAGCGGATAGCCGTACACCGGGTGCGTCGTCTCGCGCTCTGGCGTCATACCGAGCTTGCGGATGACGTTCTCGGAGGCGTCGTCCCCCGCTCGGGTGATGCTGATGACGCGGTCGAGGCCACGGTCCTGGAGTGCGAACTCCAACGTGGCATGGGCGGCTTCGGAGGCGTACCCCTGACCCCAGAACGGTGAGCCGAGCCGCCAGCTGATGGCGACGGCGGGCAGCACCTCCGGCAGGAACTCGGGCACGGACAGCCCCACGAAGCCGGCCAGTTCGCCGGAGGCCAGCAGTTCGACGGCGAAGAGGCCGAATCCCTCCTCGTCCCATTCCTCCTCCCACTGTTCGATGGCCTCGGCCGTGTGGTCCAGGTCGCGAACGGAGCCGTCGTCGATCCAGTGCATGACTCGGGGGTCGGCATTGATGTCTGCCATCGGCACGAGGTCGTCGTCGGACCAGCGGCGGAGGAGGAGGCGGGGCGTGTGGATCTCGGTCATGGCGCCCATCCTGCCCGACGGGTGAGCGCGGGCCGACGGCGGCAGTGCCAAGATCGCGCTGTTGGTGTTCGGGAAGGCCCTCAACGGCCGGTGGGACGGGACAAGAGGTCGGTGACCAGTTGGTGGACCGCCTCCCAGGCCGTGGCGTGCAGTGCGCCGACGGCCGTGCGACGCAGGTCGTCGAGGACCCGTTCGAAGTCGGAGCCGGAGCCGGAGCCGGTGTCGTGCTCGGTGCTCTCGGTGAGTACGTCGTACCCGTCGCGGACGGCGACTCGCAGGCGCGTTCCTCCGGTGTCGGCGGTGTGCAGAGCGGCGGCGACGACGAGCGGTGGCGGACCGCCCGCTTCGCCGGCCAGCTTGCGGTAGGCGCTGGCGAGCGGATCGCGCCAGCGGAGGCTGAGCAGCAGGTGGCCCTTGGCCAGTACCTCGGTCAGGTCGGTCTCGTAGACGCCGTCCGGTTCCAGGACCACCGCGCGGGCTTCCAGTACGAGTGCGGCGGGCAGCAGGCAGCGCAGGGTGCTCCCGACGATGTTGCCGCCGACGGTGGCCGTGCGGCGCACGGCTCCGGTCCCCACGGTGGCGGCCGCCCGGCGCAGTGCTTCGGGCACGCGGTCGTCGATCCGGTTCAGTATCACGGCCCCGCCGAGCGTCTCGCGGCCGATCGAATTGGCCTCCGGCAGGTCGCGCAGTGACATGGCCTGCTCGGGGAAGCCGTCCCGCTGCCAGGTGGCCCACACCAGGGTCGCCCCGCCTATGGGCACCGCCCCCTCGGCCATGCACTCCTGTGCTTCGGAAACGGACGTGGGCAGACGCAAGAGCACGGCAGCCGACCTGCTTTCTGGGAAGTGAGCGGCCGGGTACGCACTACCTCAGCCATACGACCGTCGACACGGCGCATTTTTCCCCGGCAGGCAGGGGCGCGTACAGGGCTCACTGCGTCACCCGGTGCGCCCCGCGCACTGGAAGGAGCCGATGGTGGTGGTCGGTGGCCGTGCCGGCGGCGGTTCAGGCGCTCTCGCTGCCGAACACCCCCAGGATGCGCTCGGCGGCCAGCGTGGCCGTCAACTCCCCGTCCCGCACCTGCCGTTCGAGGCCGGGGGCGAGGGCGCGTACGGCCGGGTCGCCGTGCAGCCGGCCGAGGAGTTCGTCGCGGACCATCGTCCACGTCCAGTCCACCTGCTGGTCGCGGCGCTTGGCGGCGAGGCGGCCGGTGGAATGGAGGAGGGACCGGTGCTGTTCGAGGCACTCCCAGACTGTGTCCAGGCCGGTGCCCTCCCGGGCGCTGCAGCTCAGCACCGGCGGTGTCCAGGCCGCGTCGGCGGGATGCATCAGGCGCAGCGCGCCCGCCAGCTCCCGTGCCGCGCTCCGGGCGTCGCGTTCGTGCGGGCCGTCCGCCTTGTTGACGGCGATGACGTCCGCCAGTTCCAGGACACCTTTCTTGATGCCCTGCAACTGGTCGCCGGTGCGGGCGAGGGTCAGGAGCAGGAAGGAGTCGACCATGTTCGCGACGGCGGTCTCGGACTGGCCGACGCCTACCGTCTCCACCAGGACCACGTCGTAGCCCGCAGCCTCCATCACCACGATCGACTCACGGGTCGCCTTGGCGACCCCGCCGAGCGTGCCGGCGGTGGGGGAGGGGCGTACGAACGCCGCCGGGTCGACGGCCAGACGTTCCATGCGCGTCTTGTCGCCCAGGATCGAACCGCCGGTCCGGCTGGAGGACGGGTCGACGGCAAGCACCGCGACCCGGTACCCGAGCGAGGTGAGCAGCGTGCCGAACGCGTCGATGAACGTCGACTTGCCCACACCGGGTACGCCGCTGATGCCGATCCGCCGCGCCTTCCCGCTGTGCGGCAGCAGCTCGGTCAGCAACTCCTGTGCCAGGGCGCGGTGTTGGGGTTTCGTCGACTCCACGAGCGTGATGGCGCGTGCCACCAGCGCCCGCTTTCCGTCGAGTACGCCCTTCACATAGGTGTCGAGGTCGATCGCCATGGGGGTCAGAGGTCGTGGCCGAGGTCGGCGGACAGCCGCTGCACCAGGTCGTGCGCCGCGTCCGGGATCACTGTTCCGGGCGGGAAGACGGCCGCCGCGCCCATCTCCAGGAGCGTGGGCACGTCCTGCGGCGGGATCACCCCGCCGACCACGATCATGATGTCCTCGCGGCCCTCCTCGGCGAGCGACTCCCTGAGCGCCGGTACGAGGGTGAGGTGCCCGGCGGCCAGCGAGGACACCCCGACGATGTGTACGTCCGCCTCGACGGCCTGGCGGGCCACCTCGCCCGGGGTCTGGAACAGCGGGCCGACGTCGACGTCGAAGCCGAGGTCGGCGAAGGCGGTGGCGATCACCTTCTGGCCGCGGTCGTGCCCGTCCTGGCCCATTTTGGCGACCAGGATCCGGGGCCGACGGCCCTCGGCCTCCTCGAAGGAGGACACCAGGGTGCGGGTGCGTTCGACGGACGGCGACTCGCCGGCTTCGGTGCGGTACACACCCGAGATCGTACGGATCTGGCTCGCGTGCCGCCCGTACACCTTCTCCAGGGCGTCCGAGATCTCGCCGACCGTGGCCTTGGCACGGGCCGCGTTCACCGCCAGCTCCAGCAGGTTGCCGGTGCCTTCGGCGGCCCGCGTCAGGGCGTGCAGGGCGTCCTGGCACGCCTGTTCGTCGCGCTCCGCGCGCAGCCGCCGCAGCTTCTCGATCTGCTGGGTGCGTACGGACGAGTTGTCGACCTTGAGGACGTCGATCTGCTCGTCGGTCTCCACCCGGTACTTGTTCACGCCGATGACCGGCTGGCGTCCGGAGTCGATCCGGGCCTGGGTGCGGGCCGCGGCCTCCTCGATGCGCAGCTTGGGGATGCCCGCGTCGATGGCCTTGGCCATACCGCCCGCCGCCTCGACCTCCTCGATGTGCTGCCAGGCCCGGCGGGCGAGGTCGTACGTCAGCTTCTCGACGTACGCGCTGCCGCCCCACGGGTCGATCACCCGGGTCGTGCCGGACTCCTGCTGGATCAGCAGCTGGGTGTTGCGGGCGATGCGCGCCGAGAAGTCGGTGGGCAGGGCGAGCGCCTCGTCGAGGGCGTTGGTGTGCAGCGACTGGGTGTGCCCCTGCGTCGCCGCCATCGCCTCCACACACGTACGCGTGACGTTGTTGAACACGTCCTGCGCGGTCAGCGACCAGCCGGAGGTCTGCGAATGGGTGCGCAGGGAAAGGGACTTGGCGTTCTGCGGGTCGAACTGCCTGACCAGCTTCGCCCACAGCAGCCGGGCCGCCCGCATCTTCGCGATCTCCATGAAGAAGTTCATGCCGATCGCCCAGAAGAAGGAGAGCCGGGGCGCGAACGCGTCCACGTCCATGCCCGCCTCCCGCCCCGCCCGGATGTACTCCACCCCGTCCGCGAGCGTGTACGCCAGCTCCAGGTCGGCCGTCGCGCCCGCCTCCTGGATGTGGTAGCCGGAGATGGAGATGGAGTTGTAGCGCGGCATCCGCTGCGAGGTGAAGGCGAAGATGTCGGAGATGATCCGCATCGACGGCTTCGGCGGATAGATGTAGGTGTTGCGGACCATGAACTCCTTGAGGATGTCGTTCTGGATGGTCCCGGCCAACTTCTCGGGCGGTACGCCCTGTTCCTCCGCCGCCACGATGTAGAGCGCCAGTACCGGCAGCACGGCACCGTTCATCGTCATCGACACGGTCATCTTGTCCAGCGGGATACCGTCGAAGAGCTGGCGCATGTCGTAGATCGAGTCGATCGCCACGCCCGCCATGCCGACATCACCGGTCACACGCGGGTGGTCGCTGTCGTAGCCGCGGTGGGTGGGCAGGTCGAAGGCGACGGACAGGCCCTTCTGACCGGCCGCGAGGTTGCGGCGGTAGAAGGCGTTGGACTCCTCGGCGGTGGAGAAGCCCGCGTACTGACGGATCGTCCAGGGCTGGTTGACGTACATCGTCGGGTACGGGCCGCGCAGATACGGGGCGATGCCCGGGTAGGTGCCGAGGAAGTCCAGGCCCTCCACGTCCTGCCCGGTGTACAGCGGCTCGACCGCGATGCCCTCCGGGGTCTCCCACAGGAGATCGGCCCCGCCCGTGGCCCTCTTGACGGCGCCGCGCCACTCGTCGCTGGTGCCGTCGGCCTTCGGGACCCCCAGCTCGATCCCGGAGAAGTCGGGGATTCCCATCGCTGCCATCAGGACACTCCCATACGGTCGAGGGTGGCGGAGAGCACGGCGACGGCGTCGCACCCCGCGAAGACATAGGCATCGACATCCGGGTACTGCCCGGGACGGCCCGCGAGGAACACGTGCCCGGCGCCCGCCGCCTTCAGCGCCCCGGCGACCTCCGCGGCCCGCTCCTCGTACAGCGTGTCGCTGGAGCACAGACAGACCTCGGTGGCACCGCTGTCCTCGAAGGCGCCCTCGGTGACGGCCTCGATGCCACCCGCCTGGAACAGGTTCGAGGCGAAGGTGAGGCGGGCGGTGTGCGCGGCGGCCGGGCCGAGGGCGGCCAGGAAGATCCGCGGCCGCGAACCGGTCGCCGCCAGGTGGGCGTCGGAGCGGGCCCGCAGCGCCTCGAACGCCTCGTCGCGCCGCACCCGCGGCAGCCCGCCGGACGGCGGTACGGGGGCGGGAGCGCGTTCTACGAGGCGTTCGGCGAGGTTCGGGAACTCGCTGACCCCGGTGACGGGTTCGCGCCGCTTGGCGAGCTTCGCGCTGCGCGCCTCCCAGGTGTGGGCGAGGTCCTGGCCGAGCCGCCCGGAGCGCAGGGCCGCCGCCTGGCCGCCCTGCTGCTCGATCCGCTGGAAGAACTCCCAGCCCGCGTGGGCGAGTTCGTCCGTGAGCCGCTCCACATACCAGGAGCCGCCCGCCGGATCGATCACCCGGGACAGATGCGACTCCTCGACCAGGATCGTCGAGGTGTTGCGGGCGATTCGCCGTGCGAACGCGTCCGGCAGGCCCAGGGCGTGGTCGAAGGGCAGCACGGTGACGGCGTCGGCGCCGCCCACCCCGGCGGCCAGGGTCGCCACCGTCGTGCGCAGCATGTTCACCCACGGATCGCGGCGGGACATCATCACCGGCGAGGTCACCGCGTGCTGCACCTGCCCGCCCGGGGCCCCGCACACCTCGGTCACCCGCGCCCAGAGCCGGCGCGCCGCCCGCAACTTGGCGATGGTCAGGAACTGGTCGGCGGTCGCCGCGTACCGGAACTCCAGCTGGGCGACGGCCTGTTGGACGGTCAGGCCCGCCTCGGTCAGCTCCCGCAGATAGGCCACGCCGGTCGCCAGCGAACTGCCCAGCTCCTGGGCCGCCGAGCCGCCGGCCTCGTGGTACGGCAGCGCGTCCACGGTCAGCGCCCGCAGCCCCGGGTACTCCTCGGCGCACAGCCCCGCGAGAGCGGCGACGGGCGCGAAGTCGAACCCGCCGTCTCCCGTGCGGGCCTCGTAGCCCAGCGGGTCGGCTCCCAGGTTGCCGCGCGCCGCCTCCTTGGCGACCCCACGCTCCTGGTAAAGCCGTAGCAACTCGCGTGCGGCGGGCTCGACTTCACGTCCCGCGTCGAGCACGACGGGCGCCAGGTCGAGATAGACGCCGTCGAGGACCCGGTCGAGCGAGGACACCGCGATGCCGTCCGCACCGGCGACCAGCCAGAGCGAGGCGACGCCGTTCTCCAGGTCCGCGAGGACCGCTGGGCCGTCGGCGGCCGTGTGCTGCTGCCGTACGTCCCAGCCGCCGAGCGTGTTGCCCTCGGGTCGCCCGCCCCGGACGAAGGGAGCGAAACCGGGCAGGCCGGGATCGGGCGCGGAGTCGTCCGCGGTGTACAGAGGCCGGGCGCGCAGCCCGTCCTCAAGCGTGGTGGACAGAGCGTCTTCCGCTGCCGTGCCCGAGACTTCCTTGCCCGACTTGCGCAGGACGCCTTCAACAAGGCGTTGCCACTGCTCATGGGTCGCGTCAGAGAACTCGGCGGCCAGCGAGAGCCCGTCGTCAGGCAGGACCGTCATGCTCGGATGCTAGGCCAGATACGCAGGTGAGCAGCAGAGGACGCGGCTGTGACCTTGACCTCCCAGGGGTGGTCTTGATCAACAGGGCGGGTTCGTACTACGGCAGCACATGGATCTCGGACAGCGCCAGGTGTCGCGGAGCGAGGAGGACGATCTGCGCGGGGTGGCCCCCCGGGGCCGCGGGTGCACGGTCCGGGGCCGGCCCCGGCAGCGGAAGGAGTTCAGCGCCGCGGTTTCCTGATGGCCGGTCACCGCCCAGGCCCGGTCGTCCATGGCGGGCAGCGGCGGTACGTCGAGGAGCCCGGTGGCGACGCCACGGCCGCGCGCCGCGCGCGCCACCGCGAGATCGGTGATCCGTACGGCACCCGCGAGCCACTCCTGCGACCGCCGGGCCCCAGCGCCGGATGTTCCGGGGCGGGATCCGCGGAGCCTACGGCGGTGCCGAAGCCGCACAGCCGACTGCCGATGCGCTCGACGACGCCGAGCGTGCTCGGCTGCCTTCTCGGTCGCGAGCGGCGTCACTCCATACGGCGGTGGTCTTCCTTGCTCCAGGCGCGGGTGTCACGGGGCGGGAGGTACGGCTCTTCACCCTTCGGGAGTCCGCCGATGACGGCACGCTGGCGGGCCAGTTCCGCGTCGAATTCGAGGCCGAGCAGGACCGCGATATTGCTGAACCACAGCCACATCAGGAAAACGATCACGCCGGCGAGCGTGCCGTACGTCTTGTTGTACGACGCGAAGTGAGCCACGTAGAACGCGAACCCCGCCGAGGTGATCATCCAGACCAGCAGGGCCAGCACACTGCCCGGAGTGACCCAACGGAAGCCGCGGCCTTTCACGTTCGGCGCCGCCCAGTACAGGATCGCGATCATGACCATGACCAGGATGACCAGCCCCGGCCACTTCGCGATCGACCACACCCTCAGCGTGGCGTCCCCGATTCCGAGCGCCGAACCGGCCGCGCGGGCCACGCCGCCGGTGAACACCACGATCAGTGCGCTGATCACCGTCAGGACCAGCAGCACCACCGTGACACCGACCCGGATCGGCAGCACCTTCCACACGGGGCGTCCCTCGGGCATGTCGTACACCACGTTGGCACTGCGGATGAACGCCGCGATGTAGCCGGAGGCCGACCACACCGCCAGCACGATGCCGACCACGGCCACGATCGAGCCGAGGCCGCCGGGCGCCTGAAGCTGCCGTACCGCGTCGCTGACGATGTTCCGGGCCGAGCTCGGCGCCAGCTTCTCGATGTTGTCCAGGACTTGCTGGGTCGCCGACCTGCCGGCGATGCCGAGCAGTGAGACCAGGACCAGCAGTGCCGGGAACAGCGACAGGACCCCGTAGTAGGTCAACGCGGCGGCCCGGTCGGCGAGTTCGTCGTTCTGGAATTCCCTGATCGTGCCCTTGAGTACCGCCCACCAGGACCGCTTCGGCAGTTTGCTGGGCTTGTCCGGCCTAGGGTGCTCGTCCTGCTGTCCGGGTCCCGGTATCCGTGCCATACCACTGGGGTATCCCGGCCCGGCTCGACCATGCGTCGGCGTCGCCTTTGTCGCGTAGCGGGGCTGTCCATGATGGGTCGCCGAGCGGCTTCGGGCGGATCACGGCGAACGTGGCCAGGGCGAGGGCCAGTATGCCGGATGAGACCAACTCGCCCTGTTTGGTTGGTCGCGGCAGAGGCCGATCAGACGGCAGACGCGCATCCGCGAGAAGTCTGACGGCCTCGTGGTCGACGACGCTGTCGAGGGCCGGGTCGGGCGTCCCGAGCGTGTCGCTGAAGGAGCACCCGCCCTCGCTGCCGGCAGCCCCGCGTCCAGCGAGAGAGCGGTGATACGGCGCAGGCGCCCACCGTAGGGGCACAACTAGGAGGAGCTTCACGCCCGTACCGATGGCTCAGTTCGCTGGGTGGCCCGGGGTGATGTCATGGGTGTCGTTCAACGTCAGCAGAGGGGTGCGGTTGCCCGCGAGGTTTTCCGCCGCCTCCGGAGCGAGAAGGAAGCCGACGTGGTCGCCGCCGTCGATCCGGTTCTCCACGCGGCCGACGAACCAGGCGGGGGCCTCGTCGAGGATCACCGATTCGCCCGGTCCTGGGTGCCACGGGGTGTCGGTGAACTTGTCGGTGCGGTCGCCGGTCTTGCCGCCGAAGAGCTGGGCCAGCCGGTCCTGGTCGCGGCGGACAAGATGGACCACGAGCCGTTCGGCGTGCTCGGCCACCCGGTACGTCCGGTTGGCCTTGGACAGCCAGATCATGAACCGGGCGGGCCGAATCGAGCACTGCGAGGCGAATCCGACCAGGCAGCCGGCTTTTTCCCCGTGAGCTTCGGCGGTCACGACGTACATCGGATAGTCGAGCAAGTCGGTGAAGGGGTCGAGATCGGTCACGGTACTTGGTTCCTGCCTCAGGAGATCGGATGCCGGGTAAGCGTTCCACACTTTGGTGTCCCGGCTGGTTCACGGCGCGTTCGGTGACCTGGGTGCTACTGAAGTGGCGCACCTTCACGCTCTGACGGCCATGGACGCGGTACGAGCGGAGCGCCGGGGTACACGGGAACGGTGCCACCAATCCGTCTCGGACGAACTGCTCGTGGGCGACGGCACAGGGTGCGTGCCACTGCCAGGGCCATGCACGGCGAGAGGCGGCCGGGGGTGTTGAGCGGTGACACCTGCGCCCGTTCGAGGCAGTCGAGGAGAGGCGTCGTGATGTCTGCGCAGTCCGAACCCGAGTCCACGCGGGAGGAGCACGGTGCGGTGGAAGAGACGGGCGTGAGCGGCGCCGACCCCGGCCCGACGGACGCCGTACAGGCGTCCTGGAAGGCGCCCCAGGAGCCGCCGCATCGCGATCCACGCGGCGGTCGTAGGCGGTCATGGGTGACAGTGGGGTTCGCCCTGGGACTGGGCGCGAGCCTGGCGTGGCTCGCCGTTCAGACCGTTCTGCGGGTCAGTTCCATGCTGACCTTGCTGCTGCTGGCCGTGTTCATCGCGGTCAGTCTGGAACCAATGGTCGTGTGGTTCGCGCGCCGTGGTCTGCGGCGCGGCTGGGCCGTCGCGATCGTGCTGACGGGGTTCATCGTGGTACTCGGCGGATTCCTGGCTCTGGTCATTCCGCCGGTGGCCAAGGAGATCAACGCACTGGCCGACGCGGTGCCCGACTGGCTGGAGCAGCTCCACGACCACCAGTCGTCGATCGGTCGGCTGGAGGACCGCTACCACCTGGTCGAGAGGGCCAAGCAGCAGATCGGCTCAGGAAACGGAGCGACCGGTCTGGCGGGGGGCGTACTGGGCGCCGGCCAGATGGTCCTGAGTACCGTCACGTCCACGGCGATCGTGATCACGGTGACCCTGTACTGCATGGCGGCACTGCCGACCATCAAACAGTTCTGCTACCGCTTCGTGGCGGTCAGCCGCCGCGAGCGGGTCGAGGGCGTGGCCGAAGAGATCATGAACCGGATTGGGAAGTTCATGCTCGGCAACCTCGTCACCTCGGGGATCGCCGGCGTAGCGACCTTCGGCTGGTGCGCGTCCACCGGTGTCCCGTATGCCGCCGCGCTGGGCATCTTCACAGCCCTGATGGACCTGATTCCGATCGTCGGCTCCACTCTCGCCGGAATCGTCGTCAGCCTCGTCGCGCTGTCCGTGTCGCTGCCCATCGCGATTGCGACCGCGGTCTTCTACGTCGTCTTCCGGGTTGCCGAGGACTACCTCATTGTGCCGAGGACGATGAAGTTCGCCGTCGACGTCCACCCGTTGGTCACCGTGCTTGCGGTGCTGGTCGGCGGGGCGCTCCTTGGCATCATCGGCGCCCTCGTCGCCATCCCGGCGGCCGTCGCCGTCGGCCTGGTCCTCGACGAGTACGTGTTTCCCGAGAAGGAGCGGAAATGACGCCGGATGGGCTCCACGACGCGGCGGTCGCCCGCGCCCACGACCAGTTCCGCTGGTTCGGCGGCGGCTGGCCGGTCAACTCGGAGCTGCTCGAACCCGCCACGTTCGTGGGCCTGCGGTGACGACGTGGACGCCGTCGTCGAAGCCGTGCGCCCCTACGTCGACGCCGGATTCACCGAGGCCAGGGGCCTCGGTAGCGGCGAGCTGATCGTGCACCTGCCGGGAGACGACCGCGACCCTGACGGCGACGACCAACTCGCCGCGGCCCACCACGCCCTCTAGGCCCCGTACTTCGAGCGGCTACCGGCGCTGGACGAGGCGGGCGACCTGCTGCGCGCACCGGCCGGGCGGGGCTGGAAGATCGTCCTGGCGCCCTCCGCGAGCGCGCGGAACTCTCCGCACTGCGCGGCGCCATCCACGGGGTATGGCGTTGCGGATCGCGGGCGTCGCGGCCTCGACGAATGCCGCTTTTCGTCGTTCGCCGCCACTCCGACAACCAGGCATCCTGACCGTCGGTCCGCGCGCTCCTGGTGACGGCGTTGGGACCGATGGACTACGGGTACTCGGAGGCTGAACGGCGGTGAAAGCCCCCCACCGCACGAAGGGATGGTTCCATGACTCAGCACGTCAGCGACGTCATGACAAAGGCCCCGGTGACCGTCAACCGCTGACCTCGGTGGCAGTCGTGGCCCGGATGACGCGGGAGACGAGGACGTAGGTGCTGTCCTGGTCGCCGAGGGTGAGCGGTTGCGCGGACTACGGACGCGTACAGCGACGATCTGGTCACGGTGAAGGCAGCGCAGCACGCGGTGGGCATCGTCTCCATCGGCGACCTGGCCGTCGAACGCGACCCGGAGTCCGCCCGTCCCCGCCACGCCGCCCCACGGCCCGCTGAACATCTGTCAAACCCAACGACGTGGCCAGCTCTGGGGAGCTGGGCACCGAGAGGAGCGTGCGCCATGACGACTCCTGACCCCGACCCCACGCGAACCCCGGGAATCGAGCCGGGCCGCGGTGTGTCACCCGGTGAGACACCGCCCGCCGAAGGGGGCACTTATGGCATCTCCCATCCGGAGCCACCCGCGGTGGGCAAGGGATGGGGACCGATGGCACTCGTCCTGATCATGGTGGTGGTGGCACTGGTAGCGATCGGATTGATTGCCATGGTGGTGGTCCTGATTGCGTAACGCGTCCTGCGCATGCTCCCAGACGCGCGAGGCCTCGTCGGGGAGATGGCTGTCGGCCTGCGCTCCGGCCCGCTGTTCGCCTTCGTGATCGCGATGCCGGACGGGGTGTCGGGGCCCCCTCTTTCGGGCGCTCCGCCAGCAGTGACGGGTGAATGTCACAGCGGGGCAACAGACTCACCTGAGCGGGCTGAAAGGCATTGACGGGGGCACTCGGCTCTCTGCGGAACCGATGGGTGCCGCTCCCCGAAAGAAAGAGAAACTCGTGTACATAGGTTTGGGTACCGTCGTCGTCATCATTGTCATCGTCGCTGTCGTCATGATGCTGCGCCGCCGCTGAACCGTGCCCCGCGTGCGGCACGATCAGCCGTGACCACAGCCCGCCCTGGATTCCCTTCCCCGGATCCTCGGGCGGGCATGGTCATGATCGGTGGAGGACGGCGGAAGGTGGCGACGCTCGCCCCTGCCCGGCGGCTGGTCGTCGACAGGGACCAGCTGCAACAGCGACTGGGCGAAGGCCTGTGCTTCGATGCCGCCCACAGCTCGCACGGACAGTGAGTCTTTCGCATCTCCGACCTCACCGGCGAGCAGCAGCGCCGGCCCGCCTACGCCCCGCAGGCCCATTTCGGTTACTGGTGTGCCTCCGTTGGCACGACGGCGCCTACACGCTCGCCGGCATCGGACTGCTCGCGGACCGCGCGTAAGGGCTGCCGCGTGCCCGGTGCGAGCCGGACTCCGACTACGTGCCGGAAGGCACCCCCGCTCGTACTGCTGCGACCACGGACCCGGGGCGGCGCTGAGGGGTCGTGTTCTGTGGGGGTGCCGGGCGGCAGGGCTGAGTCGACGTGCCGGGGGTATCCGAAGCAGGTCCGGACGCGGTGCCTTGGGACAGGTGGGAAAGGAGGGTCGACGGCCGGCCGGACAGGCACGTGGAGCCGCTGCCGACCCGCGTCTCCGGGCCCCAAGTTCGATGCCTGCTGGGAAGCTTTGTGGCCATCGCTGACCACACTCACCTCAACGAGGAAGGATCGCCATGGAAGGTTCGTCGCTCCGGGCAGTGGGCTGGGCGCGCACGCTGCCCCTGAACAGCGAAGTGAAGACAGCCCGTGACTGGGCGCGTGAGCATTTGGAGGCGCTGGGCTGGTCCACCACCGCTCCGCAGACGGTGGACGCCGTACTGCTCACCGTCTCGGAGCTGGTGACCAATGCGCACCGCCACGCCCACAGCAGCGCACAGTTGGTGATGACCTGTGACGACCAGTGCCTGCATGTCTCCGTGCACGACAAGTCCGGCGACCTGCCGGTTCCTCGCGATGCCGGCACGGAGAGCCTCGGAGGGCGCGGCATGTTCCTCGTGGACGCCATGGCCGAATCAGGAGTCCCACCCCTGTCTCCACGGGAAGTCGGTCAGCGCATGTTTTCGCGCGCCCGACGCCAAGACGCACGAGGTTGACGCGTCGGCGCCGTCAAGAAACCAATAGATCTCCGTCGCTGCTCGGGGGCACCTGGCAGCGGTCGCTGTTCACTCGTGCGGGAGAGGCCCTGACAGAGAAGACCGAAGACCTGCGGGCCAACCGGTTCTGCACGGTGTGTGGTACACCGGCCGGCAACGGGAAACGGTGCGAGCACTGCGCGACCGTCCTGGATCTTCCGGAAGACGCCGGGCTCGTCGAGGACGAAGGCGCGCCCGTACTACGGGACTTCGGGGGACGGGGCGATCAGCGCGAACCCATGGCCTCGCACGGGGCTTCGTCCAGATGCCCGCCCGCCGCAACGCACGATGAACGCCGCCCTAGCCGCTCACGGCCATGGTGCTCATCCATCCCACTGCCCCTCAGAACCACCCCGACCTAGCGCCCTTCCCCTACGAGTTCACCTTCGAGACCACCCATGCTTTCGGCAAGGGCACGGCTGACGCCTACGACCGCCTCGTCGGATGAAGGCCGAGCCTTGGCCCCGGCCCGTTTCGGCCGGGTGGTCAGCGGGTGAGGTAGAAGCGGACAGTCGTGCCCTCTGGGGCGGTGTGGACGCGGACGAGGTCGGCGACGTAGTGAACGAGCATCAGGCCGCGGCCGCCCAGCTGGTCGCGTGCCGGTGGCCGCCGGCCGGCCAGGGGATCGGTCAGCCGACCGCGGTCGTGGACCTCGCAGGCGATCTGCTCGCCCTCGGCCCAGATCCGCGCCGTCCCCGATCCGCCGCCGTGTCTCACGCTGTTGGTGGTCAGCTCCGCCACCGCCAACGTCAGATCCTGCAGCCGTACGCCGGTCAGGCCCAGTCGCTCGGCTTCCTGAACGGCGAAGTAGCGGGCTTTGGGGAGATCTTCCGTGTTGAACGAGAAGGTCGCCGCGTCGGGAGGGTAGGCAAGTGGCTCGTTGTAGCGGGCGATGACACGCTCGGGGTCGTAGGTCTCGCTGGCCAGTTCACCGTCCTCGTCGATGACGACGGGATGGGTGGCGTAGGCGTCGGCGATGACCTGCGGCTCCAAGCGGTCCGCGTCGTACGGGCACAGGACGGTCACCTCGCGGCCCTGGAACGCGGCGTTGATCAGCGCCTCATGCTGGACGCACGCCGGGTACTCCACCGCGGTGCGACCTGCCCAGATGGGCTCCCCGATGATCCGTACCCGGCCGACGGGGTGAGAGTCGGCGAAGGCCCGCAGCACGCGGGGGATGATCCGCCCCGGGTTGCGACCGGCCTCGGTCATGTCGAGCAGCTTGACCCGGTCCGCACTCGATCCGAGTCCGGCCTTGATCAGCTCCAGGTTGGGTCCGGGAACGGCGACCGCGACGGCCTCTCCGGCGGCCAGCCCTTCCAGAAGGAACGACAGTGTGGCCGCCGTGTACTGCTCCGCGCCCCGGTAGAACAGCGCCGGGTGCACAAACGGTTCACTGCTAGTGGCCGTACTCATCGGGCCGCCACCTCAATCGTCGGAAGGCCAGGCCAGAACATGTCCAGGATGCGTGGCAGCTCCGGCGGCGGCCGGTCCACGACGATCCGGCCTGTGCCCAGAGTCTGCGCCGTGACTGCCAGAGCTGCCGTGCCCCCCACATCGATGAACGTCACACCGGACAGATCCACGAGGGAGACGTCTGCATGTGTCCTCGCCAGACGTTGAAGCGCATGGTCCCAGGAGGCGCGGGTGATCACGCCGATCTCACCGGTCGCGCGGAAACCAGAGAGACCGGACAAGAGTGCCACCTCCAGCACAGCCCCGCTGCTCGACGGCATCGGGACGGATCCGTCCATGCCGTGGGAAGCCTTCACATTCTCTCCCCTACGTCAGGTGCCGCTGAATGGCGTCTCGCCCCCGGGCCTATCGCGATGCTGAATGGCGGAATACAGCCAGCCAACTATAGAGCACGACGGTGCGCCGTCGTGACTCATATCCGTTCAACTAGCGCCGTTGACCAGCGCCGTTCGGGCGAAGCGTACCGCCGGACAAGGCCGTGCCGGGAAGCGCACCGCGCCCGGGCGGAGTCGGACGGCCGCCCGCAAGGCTGCGGAGGAAGCCGCCGCCCGCGACCGCCGAAGCGGAGACCAGCGGCAGCGTCTTCCCGCTCCGAGGCTGTCGCTGCTGAAGGGCGAAACTTCGGACTCTCCCGTGACGGGGCGGGACGAAGAAGCTTTCCCCGCGCCGGGGTTCCGTTACGTCGGGCGGATGCCGATGACGCAGGTGTCGTCGTCGGTGTCGGCAGTGCTGTAGGTGAGCAGCTGGTCGAGTTGGTGCTCCAGGGGACCGGCCGCAGAGCCCTGGGCCATGGTCAGCAGCTGGCGGAGCGAGTCCTGGTTCGGGTCGTCCCTGCGTTCCACGAGCCCGTCGGTGTACATCACCAGGGTGTCGTCGGCCCGTAGCTCCAGCTCCGCCTCCTCGTACGTCGCCTCCTCAACCGCGCCCAGGAGTATGCCGCTCAGCGGCGGCAGTACGGAGGCCTGGCCGGACCGGACGAGGACGGGGGGGAGGTGTCCGGCGCGGGCCCAGCGCAGGGTGCGCTCTTCCCGGTCGTACAGGCCGCAGACGGCGGTGGCGGTGACCTGGTCGGTCAGATGGTGGGCCACGATGTTGAGCCAGGTGAGCAACTGGCCCGGTCCCGCGCCGGTGACGGCCAGGCCGCGCAGCGCGTTGCGCAGTACCACCATGCTGGTCGCGGCCTTGATGCCGTGGCCCGCGACGTCGCCGACGCAGAGGAAGATCTTCCCCGAGGGCAGGGCGACGGTGTCGTACCAGTCTCCGCCGACCAGGGTGTCTGTCTCGGCCGGCCGGTAGCGCACGGCGGTCTGAAGGCCAGGCACGACCAGCGGTTTCGTGGTGGGCGGCATGATCGCGTGTTGGAGCTGGAGGGCGAGTCGGGTGCGCTCGGCGGACTGCTCCTGGCTGTGGGCCAGTTGGTCCCGCGTCGCCGCGAGTGCGACCTCGGTCCAGTGCTGGGAGGAGATGTCCTGGTAGGCGCCGCGCAGGGACAGCAGCCTGCCCCGAGGGTCCAGGACGGGTTCGGCGACGACCCGGATGTGGCGGGTGACGCCGTCCGGGCGGCGTAGCCGGAAGGCGGTCGAGGCGGGGCGGCGGCGGTGCAGCACGGTGCGGAGGAAGCGGCCGATGGCAAGGGCGTCGTCGGGATGGGCGTAGGCCGGCAGCTCTTCCAGGGGGATGGGGCCGGCGGCGAGCGGCTGCCCATACAGCGCGAACAGCTGATCATTCCAGGTGATCTCGCGGGTCGTCGTGTCCTCCTCGAACCCACCGATCCGACCCAGCCGCTGCGCGTGCCGGAGCAGATTGGCCAGCCGGGCCGCCTCGTCCTCGATGCGCCAGATGAGCAGGATGCCGTCGCCGTGCCTGCTGACGTTGATGTCGGCGACCGAGGTCAGCGGGACCTGGTCGACCAGCGCGGTGAGGGTCATCCGCTGCGACCGGAATCGCTCGCCGGTGGCGTAGACCCGTTCGATGTGCTCGAACAGGCCATGGGCGTCGGCGGCCCTCGGGTAGGCCTCCAGCAGGTTGGTGCCGCTGATGGCGTTGTGCGGCCGACCCGCCGGGTCGACGAAGCCCGCGTTGACGTGGTGGATCCGGAAGTCGACGAGGCGGCCCTCGTCGTCCAGACAGGGCCGCAGCACCAGGGCCGGGTCGTAGAGGCTGTCCGCGATCTCGCGCAGGTAGTCGGCGTCGAAGCTGCCGCCCCGGCCCGTCGTGGCGGTGGCGGATGCGGCGGGTCCGTGGGTTTCGAGGGTGTGCGCGCAGAGTTCCGCGAGCGCCTCGATCTGCCGGTCGATTTGGGGCGAAGGCGCGGGCAGCGCGTTCGGCCAGCAGATCTCCAGCACCCCCAGAATCCGGCCGCCGGTCCCCGCGGGGACGGCGATCCGGCCGGCGTCGGGCGTCTCCATCTGGCCGATCGAGGGAACTTTGGACCTGGCCGGCGTGGGGATCCTCACCAGGGCGCGGTCGGCCAGCGCCTGCCGGGCCACGGTGGCGACACCCGGCGGGACGTAGCGCCACCGGGTGGCCTCCTCCACCGTGAATCCGGCGTGACCTGCCAGGGTGAGGGAGCCGTCCGCGCCGGTGTCCCACACGGCGACGGCGTGGGCGCCCAGTGGGCCGAGGGCGTGTTCCAGGAGGGATTCGGCGACCGCCTGGGTGTCCTCGGCAGCCAGGGCGCCGCTTTCCGCGGTGCGCAGCCGGACCGCTGCGGGCACCTTCTCACGGTGGGGCTGCGGGTCGTCGGCGGCGTTCAGGACCAGGTCGTTGGTGATCTCGGTGAGCCGGTCGTTGGCGGACTGGTTGATGATGTCGGCGGCGAGCTCCAGCTGCGGCACGCCCGCCTGGTCGGCAAGGAGGGAGAGCTGTCGGCTCGCCTGGGCCGGGCTGCACTGGAGCCGCTCGATGAGGACGCCCTTGGCGACCTCGATCAGGGCCCGGCCGTCGGCGGCCGCGTGGGCGGAGCGGACCTCCCTGCGGAGCCGCTCGACGGTGGCGGCGAGCCGGCCTACCGGGGTTTCCGCGGACGCGGACGGGGAGCCGGCACTGGCGCACATCTCCTTGTCCGGACCGACCTGCGGAACCGGCTCGCTGGGTTGCTGCGCCGACTTCATCACCGTACTGCTCCTCCTCGAACCTTGGATGAGACCTGCGAATGCGGGGCGTACCGGTGCCTCGGAGCCTTTCGCCGGGAGCGGCATCAGGGCTGCAGCCAGCGCCGTACACGGGCCATCAGGTCGTCCGCGTCCACGGGCTTGGTGACGTAGTCACTGGCGCCGGCCGCCAGGCTCTTCTCACGGTCGCCCGGCATCGCCTTGGCGGTGACGGCGATGATGGGGAGCCCTGCATAGCCGGGCATGCGGCGGATCTCGGCGGTCGCGGCGTAGCCGTCCATCTCCGGCATCATCACGTCCATGAGGATGAGGCTGATGCCGGGCTGCTGGGTGAGGGCCTCGATGCCGAGGCGTCCGTTCTCCGCGTGCAGCACTTGCATGCCGTGGAGTTCCAGGATGCCACTGAGGGCGTAGAGGTTGCGGGCGTCGTCGTCGACCACCAGGACGGTACGCCCCGCCAGACTGCCATCACGCTGCCGCGCCGACGGGGACAGTTCCTCGTCCGTGCGTACCAGCGGCAGCACGTGTCCGGGCTCCTCGGCCGAGAGGTGCAGGGCGATCCGTTCGCGCAGCTCATCCAGGCTCGAGAGCAGTTCCAGCGGCTGGCTGTCGGCGCGCCGTTGGAGCAGCTGCTCCTGATCGGCCTCCAGGCGCCGGTTGTTGTGGGCGAGGACGGGAACGGTGGTCAGGGCCGAGTCGCCGTCCATCGCCTCCAGGAAGTGCAACGCGCCCGCATTGGGCATGTCGAGTTCGAGGACCACGCAGTGGCAGGGGGCCGCCGCGAGGGCCGCCGCGGCCTCCTGCGCGCCGCGGGCGGTGACGATCTCGACCGCGCCCCCGCTCACCTCCAGCTCGCGGCTGCCCACGAGGTCGGCTACGGCGCTCTCCGCGACCAATGACAGCAGGCCGCCGGGCCGCTCCTCTATCACCAGCAGCCGCCTGGTCTGTCGGGGAACGGAGACAGCGGGCACAGCCCGCTCGCCCTCCGGCGTACTCGATGCCGCACCTGTCAGAGAGCCGGGTCCACCGGGGGTTCCGGCGGTCAGCGCCTCGAAGTCCGCGCGGGCCGCGGGCAGATACAGGGTGAAGGTGCTGCCCTGGCCCTCGGTGCTCTCGGCCGTGACGACGCCACCGAGCAGGAACGCGATCTCGCGGCTGATGGACAGCCCAAGGCCGGTGCCGCCGTACTTGCGGCTGGTGGTGCCGTCCGCCTGCTGGAACGCCCCGAAGATCGTCTCCAACTGCTGGCTGGCGATACCGATCCCGGTGTCCTTGACCCGGAACGCGACCACCGGACCGTCCCGGAGCACGGATTTGGGCAGCTCAGCCTCGTCCGCGGTCTCGATCCGCAGTTCCACGCCGCCGTATTCGGTGAATTTGACCGCGTTGGAGAGCAGGTTGCGCAGCACCTGCCGCAGCCGGGAGTCGTCGGTGACGAGGTCCAGCGGGACGCCGGGGGCGGTGGTGATGGTGAAGTCGAGGCTCTTCTGTGTGGTCATCGGCCGGAACGTGGCCTCGACGTAGTCAAGTAGCTGGCGCAGCGCCACCCGCTCCGGGTTGACGTCCATCTTGCCCGCCTCGACCTTGGACAGGTCGAGGATGTCGTTGATCAGTTGGAGCAGGTCCGAGCCGGCGGAGTGGATGATACCGGCGTACTCGACCTGCTTGGAGGTGAGGTTGCGGCCGGGGTTTTGGGCCAGCAGCTGGGCGAGGATCAGCAGGCTGTTGAGCGGGGTGCGCAGCTCGTGGCTCATGTTGGCCAGGAACTCCGACTTGTACTTCGACGCCAGCGCCAGCTGCTGGGCCCGGTCCTCCAGTTCCTGCCGGGCCTGCTCGATCTCCAGGTTCTTGCCCTCGATGTCGCTGTTCTGGGAGGCCAGCAGGGCGGCTTTCTCCTCCAGTTCGGCGTTGGAGCGCTGCAGTTCCTCCTGCTGGACCTGGAGTTCCTCGGAGCGGGCCTGCAGCTCACCAGTCAGCCGTTGGGACTCGCCGAGGAGTTCGTCGGTGCGGGCGTTGGCGACGATGGTGCTGACGTTGACGCCAATGGTCTCCATCAGCTGACTCAGGAAGTCCCGGTGGGTCTGGGTGAACGCAGTGACGGAGGCCAGTTCGATGACGCCGAGCACCTGGTCCTCGACGATGATGGGCAGCACGATCAGGGCACCGGGCGTGGCGTTGCCCAGCCCGGAGGAGATGGTGACGTACCCCGGCGGCAGGTCGGTCACCTCGATGGTGCGGCGGCCGCGCGCGGCCTGGCCGACCAGGGAACGGCCGATCGGGATCCGGGTGGGACGCCCGTCGTCGGGGAATCCGTACGACCCGACCAGTGCCAGTTCCGTACCGCCTGGGCCTTCTTCGGCGAGGAAGAACGCGCCGTACTGGGCGGAAACCAGCGGGGTCAGCTCGCACATGACCAGCTCGGCGACGACGGCGAGATCCCGGTGTCCCTGCATCAGCCCGGAGATCCGGGCGAGGTTGGTCTTGAGCCAGTCCTGCTCCTGGTTGGCCCGGGTGGTCTCGCGCAGGGACTCCACCATGGAGTTGATGTTGTCCTTGAGTTCGGCGACCTCGCCGGAGGCGTCGACCGTGATGGAGCGGGTGAGGTCGCCCTCGGCGACTGCGCTGGTGACCCCGGCGATCGCGCGGACCTGCCGCGTGAGGTTCCCGGCCAGCTCGTTCACGTTCTCCGTCAGCCGCTTCCAGGTACCCGATACGCCTTCGACTTCGGCCTGTCCGCCGAGCCGGCCCTCGCTGCCGACCTCGCGGGCCACTCGGGTCACCTCGGCTGCGAACGAGGACAGCTGGTCGACCATCGTGTTGATCGTCGTCTTCAGCTCCAGGATCTCGCCCCGCGCGTCCACGTCGATCTTCTTCGACAGATCGCCCCTCGCGACGGCGGTCGTCACCTGGGCGATGTTCCGCACCTGTCCGGTGAGGTTGTTCGCCATCGAGTTGACGTTGTCGGTGAGGTCCTTCCACGTACCGGCCACGTTCGGCACCTGGGCCTGTCCGCCGAGCCGGCCCTCGGTGCCCACCTCGCGGGCGACCCGGGTCACCTCGTCGGCGAACGCCGAGAGGGTGTCGACCATGGTGTTGATGCCGCCCGCGAGGGCGGCGACCTCGCCCTTGGCTTCCACGTTGATCTTCTGCGACAGGTCGCCGCGGGCGACGGCGGTGGCCACCTGCGCGATGGATCGCACCTGCCCGGTCAGGTTGGAGGCCATCACGTTGACGTTGTCGGTGAGGTCCTTCCAGGTGCCCGAGACGCCACGGACGGTCGCCTGGCCGCCGAGGTTGCCCTCAGTGCCGACCTCGCGGGCGACGCGGGTGACCTCGTCGGCGAACGCGGAGAGCTGGTCGACCATCGTGTTGATGGTCTCCTTCAGCTCCAGGATCTCCCCGCGGGCGTCGACGCGGATCTTCTGTGACAGATCGCCCTGGGCGACGGCGGTCGTCACTTCGGCGATGGACCGGACCTGCGCGGTGAGGTTGTCGGCCATCACGTTGACCGATTCGGTGAGGGCCTTCCAGGTGCCGGAGACGCCCTTCACGTCGGCCTGGCCGCCCAGCCGGCCGTCGGTGCCCACTTCGCGGGCGACGCGGGTGACCTCGTCGGCGAACGCGGAGAGCTGGTCGACCATCGTGTTGATGGTCTCCTTCAGCTCCAGGATCTCCCCTCGCGCGGTGACGGTGATTTTCTGTGACAGGTCGCCCTTGGCGACGGCGGTGGCGACTTGGGCGATGGACCGCACCTGCGCGGTGAGGTTGCCGGCCATGAAGTTGACCGAGTCGGTGAGGTCCCGCCAGGTGCCGGAGACGCCCTTCACGTCGGCCTGCCCGCCCAGCCGCCCCTCGGTTCCCACCTCGCGTGCCATGCGGGTGACCTCGTCGGCGAACGAGGAGAGCTGGTCCACCATCGTGTTGATGGTGTTCTTCAGCTCCAGGATCTCCCCGCGGGCATCAACGGTGATTTTCTGGGACAGATCGCCCTTGGCCACCGCGGTGGTGACCTGGGCGATGTTACGGACCTGGTCGGTGAGGTTGCCGGCCATGAAGTTGACCGAGTCGGTGAGGTCCCGCCAGGTACCGGAGACCCCCTTCACGTCGGCCTGCCCGCCCAGCCGCCCGTCGCTGCCCACCTCGCGGGCGACCCGGGTGACCTCGTCGGCGAACGAGGAGAGCTGGTCCACCATCGTGTTGACGGTGTTCTTCAGCTCCAGGATCTCCCCCCGCGCGTCCACGTCGATTTTCTGGGACAGATCGCCCTTGGCGACCGCGGTGGCGACCTGGGCGATGTCGCGCACCTGGGTGGTGAGATTGCCCGCCATGGCGTTGACCGAGTCGGTCAAATCTGCCCAGGTACCGGAGACACCAGGCACATCGGCTTGACCGCCGAGGGTTCCCTCGGTACCCACCTCCCGGGCCACCCGGGTCACCTCGGAGGTGAACAGCGACAGCTGGTCGACCATGCCGTTGAAGACCGTAGCGATCTCGCCCAGCAGGCCGTCCGCGTCGTCCGGCAGCCGCGTACCGAAATCCCCGTCCCGTACGGCGGTCAGGCCGGCAAGGAACTGCCGCAGCTCCGGCTCGCCGATCTTGCTCGTGGTGCGGTTGGTTCTGCGGGGCGGCGTACGCGGCCCCTCAACCCTCGATTCAGTCATGTCCAACCTCATCTTTTGAACCCACTCGAGCAACGGACCGGACCATGCCCATGCCACGAGCACATCTGGCTGCGGGAAAACGCCCCTAGGGCATCGTACGGGGGGAAAGCACAAGCGGGATCACTCATCCGCGGTACCGTCCCGAGGGGGACCGGCTGACCTCGGCAGTACAGGGCGAGGCAAACGTCCAGCTCACAGTACGGGCGGTGCGAGCTCACAGTACGGGCGGTGCGAAGCGGGGATCAGGCGCGGCCGGGCGCAGCGTAAGCCTGGCGGTGAAAGCCAAGGGGGGACCGTTTTCCGGGGGCACCAGTAGAAAGCCATCGGAACAGCATCTGAAACCGATGCTCTTACCCTGCCCGGCAGGTAAGTCGGGTGACTCAGGAATCCCCTCCGAGTTCATCCCCGAATGCTTCGGGGATACAACAACTCGGCGCGCAGCGTTCATACGCCGTCTTCCACGGTCCGAACCTCTCGGGCAGATCCCGCCACCCCCACAACCCAGGGAAGGGTCGACCTTCGAACCCTCACACCCGATACGGCGCATCCATGGTCACCCCTGTCGTCATGGTGCTCGTCTCCGCGTCTGCGCTGGTCAAGTCCAATACCGGCGCGCCAAAGGTTGACGCGTCACGTTGCGCGCGGGGGTGACCTGCGGTCGTTCCGGATGCCGACACGGGTCTTCGCGGAGATGCTGGGGTGGACGGCCTTTGCGTAGAGAGGACCACTCATGTCGATGCTCGATAAGCTCAAAGGACTGCTCAAGGGGCACGAGGACACGGCCCGGCAAGGGGTCGAGAAGGCCGGAGACGCCTTCGACGCGAAGACTGGTAACAAGTACCAAGGCCAGGCCGACACGGTACAACAGAAGCTCAACGACCAGATCGGCAACCGGCCCCCTGAGGAGGGGCGCCCGCCCCAGCTCTGACTCAACTTCGGGAGCCCATCTCCCCGAGCCGGCGAACCAGTCCAGCAGCGTGGGGGACGTACGGCCTTTCACCCCCGTTCGGCGCACTCCCGTGGGAGTGGGTTACTGATGGCGGTACAGCCCACTCGGACGCTCTGCCGCACGCCCCCGCCGCCATCCCGAGCAACGCGGGCAGCGTGCTGTATGGGCAGAGCCGGTGAGGGGCGGGCACTCAGTCCGCCGCTTCCGGGCCGGCGGGGTTCGCCGTATCCCGCTCTCGCTTTGCCGTGGAGAGCGGCGCAAGGTGGCTGACCGCCCGCACCTGGTCGGTTGTCCGAGCGGAGGCGCGTGTGGCGACCGAACTCGCCACCTCCGACGGCGCCCCGTCCCGGTTCGCTGGCGTGCTGCTGCGCCCCGTAGGGGGACGCCGCCGAGGCCCTACCGGTGCTGGCCTTCGCGCCGAACCACGCGGACGACGCCGTCGCGGGCAGTAGTACAACCGGGGAGATGGCAGACTCGTACAGCCCAGCGGCCATGCGTCGGCACTCACTCCGGCGACTGGCGTCCAGATCGGCGCGGACAACCCGATCCCACTGGATCGCTCCTCGCGCTGCGCGCTGACCACGCGCCGCCGCCCATAGTATCTAATGGCCAGGCGCACGCGGAGCAGACGAATACTGATCATCATCGGTCGACAACTCCGTCCTGGATCCGCGCGGCCCTCAACACTGGACGGTTGTACATGACTTCTGCTTCCCCTCGTCTCGATCCTGTCCAGTCCGCACAGGGCACGGCAGCCTCGCGAACCGCGCCGCAGCACAACGATCTCTTTCTCCAGCCGCGCTACACCGTCGACCTGCCGCCGCTGGACGAGGAGGAAGACACCTTCTCCCCGCCCCCGCCCGCACAAAAGCGGCGCGGAGCCACCCGAGGTCGTTGACCGCGGACGGTCCCACGCGCGAAGCCTCGGCGATTTCGCGAACGAGGTGGTCAGATCGCTACCGTGCCAGTTCCGCAACCGGCCCGCGCCGGCGAGGATCTGGCAGCGCCATCCGTCCTTCTCCCGACTTCGGCCTGTCTCCTGAGACAGGCCGTGCGCTGTCCGGCGAGGGCGATCTGACTCGCGTCGGTCCCGCCGAGGTGGACCAGCGTTGACCGCCGCCAGGCGCAATATGCGCGCGGCCGAGGGGAGGACGCCGTGGAGCCAAGCGATGGCGCTCGACAATCCAGCGGCAGGCCCCGGGGCGTACGCGCGGCTCAACCTCGATGTACGCCCCGGGGCTTCGTCAGCTGGACGAGGCCAGTGGGGCAGTGACGTCCAGTCGGCGCGGACCGGGGTGGTCGCAGGGCGGGGCGGCGAGCTGGGCGCGCAACGGGCACGGGACATCCTCTGGCGCCGAGGGCCCGGGCGCGGGGCCCGTCGCACCGGATTCCCGTGACTGGCCTCGGCCAATGTCACGCCCCCATCGGCCTCGCCTTCAGCACGATTGTTAGCCTTGGTTGTGATCCAATTCCCCGTGCCCGGCCAAGGCCTGCGATGAGTGCCGGCGGTTCCTTCCCGCTCGGTGCGGCGACCACGCTCGCCGAACTCGCCGCGGATCCGCATCCGCGGCTGGCGCGGCTCCGTGCGCACGAGCCCGTTTCCTGGCTGCCCGAGCTGGGCGGCTGGCTGGTGACCCGTCGCGATCTCGCGCTGAACGTGATGCGGGATCCCGCGACCTTCACCGTCGACGACCCCCGGTTCTCCACCGCACAGGTCGTCGGCCCGAGCATGCTGTCCCTGGACGGTGACGAGCACGCCCGCCACCGGGAGCCCTTCACCGCTCCCTTCCGTCCCCGGGAAGCACGCGACGGCTTCGCCTCGTTCATCGAGGGGGAGACCGACCGGCTCATCACCGCGCTGGAACCGGTGGGCGCCGTCGAACTGCGACGCGCCTTCGCCGGCCCGCTGGCCGTCGCCGTCGTGACCGAGGCGCTCGGGCTGGTCGGCACCACCGCTGACACGGTGCTCTCCTGGTACGACTCCATCGTGCGGTCGGTGTCGGACATCACCGCCGGACACGAGGCGGCACCCGCGGGCGCCGAGGCCTACGCGCGGCTACGGGCCGCTGTCGAGGCCACCGTCGCCGACCGGGGCGCGACTTCGCTCCTTGGCTCCGCCGCCGAGCGGCTGGCGCTGCCCGAAGTGGCGTCCAACGCCGCGGTGCTGATGTTCGGTGGGATAGAGACCACCGAGGCGATGATCACCAACGCGCTGCTGCACCTGCTGCGACACCCCGGCCAACTCGCCCTTGTCCGCGATGACGTCGACCTGCTGGACGGTGCGATCGAGGAGTCGCTGCGCCTCGAACCCGGAGCGGCGGTCGTGGACCGGTACGCCACCCGTGACACCGTCCTCGGCCCGGCCACGATCCGCCGGGGTGAACTGGTCACCGTCTCTCTGGCGGGCGCCAACCGCGACCCGGCCGTCTTCCCCGATCCCGATCGGTTCGACGTCCGCCGTGAGAACGCGCGTCTCCAGCTGGCTTTCGCGCACGGCCCGCACTACTGCCTCGCCGCGCACCTCGCCCGGCTGGAGACCCGTATCGCCCTTCAGCGCCTGCTCGAACGCCTCCCCGCCCTGCGCCTCGACCCGGCCCACCCGGCCGCTCCGCACGGGCTGGTCTTCCGCAAGCCGCCCACCCTGCATGTCCTGTGGGACAGCCGCGCCTGCTCAACGTGACAACGGGGCGCGTCGCGGGGATCTCGTGAAGGGCCGCAGAAGCCATCGCCGGGCGGGCACCTCCACGTACTCGTAGAGGAGCCAGGCCAGTGCCAGGGACACCGCGAAGGCGGTGACCGCGCCGATCGGCGACGGTTTGAACAGGTGCTGCCCTGTGCGCAGCACGAGCAGGTGGAGCATGTAGAAGGCGAAGGAGAGTTCACCCAGTCGAACGAGGGCCGGATGCCGCCACAAGCTGGGCAGGCCGCGTACGTCGGCGAGGGCGGCCGCGGGGATCAGACAGGTGAAACCGACCAAGGTGCAGGCGACGCAGGCGTACGATCCGCCGACCTGGGAGACCAGGAAGTAGCCGATGATCGTCAGGGCCACCGACGCCTCCAGGCCGGGACCGCGCCAGCGGCCGAGGAGCACGAGGCGGGCCACGGCGACTCCGAGGACGAACTCCGGCAGCCGGGCCGGGGGAAAGGAATACAGGGTGCGGCCGACACCCATGTGCAGGTCCGCCCGGGTCAGGATGAGCACGGTAAGGACGCTCGCGCCGGCGAGCGCGGTCGCGGTGAGGGCCCCGGCGTACCGCAGCAGCAGGGCGAACGCGGGGAAGGTCGCGTAGAAGAACGCCTCGCACGCGAGGGACCAGCTGACGGGGTCGAGTGTCTGCCACCACGGGTGCCACCAGGAGTGGACGAGAAGCAGATTCGCCGCGCTGCCGGCCGGCTTGCCCATGCCCATGACGAACACCGCGATACAGGCCGTGACCAGGTGGACGGGGTAGAGGCGGGCGAAGCGGCGGCGCCAGAACGCCGTGGGGCGGTCGTCGGACCGGGCGGACCAGGCGAGGACGAAGCCGGAGAGCAGAAAGAAGAAGGAGACCCCGGTGGAGCCCGCCCCGAAGCCCCAGTCGGCGAGGTGACGGGCCTGCCCGTTGAAGTAGCCCAGATTGCGGGTGTGCAGGCAGAAGACGAGAAGGGCTGCCACCCAGCGCAGACCGGTGAGGGAGGGCAGTGGACCGGGATGGGGCACCTCGCGGTGGTGAGTCTTCGATCGGACCGGCGATTCGGACAGCTCCGGCTCGGCGAAGGAAGACTTGCTCACGATGGGACCGCCTGTGTTGGTCAAGGAGAGGTGCTCGCTGGGGGACTGGGGTGTTGAACTGGGCATGTTTGGGGTAGTTGTCGTCGACGCGTGTTCCCCGAGGAGCCGGTAAGTATGCGTGTCGAATTGCCGTTCGATGTGGTGACGGGTGTCGGTCGCTGCAATGCCGTGTCAAGGTGTGAACGCCTGGTCGGACGCTGGGTCACCCTCCATCTGAGGGCAGCCGGGACACCTTCGGGCAACGGGATGGCCGATGGACTGTGACACGCACGGGGACCCGCGTCGCGTACGGAGCGCTGGGGGCGCCGACGGTGCCGCCGGCACCGGAGAGGGCCGGCGCGGTCGCCGTGAGCGCGGCGGTCAGCGCTGCGGTACTCGGGGGCCAGGGCCACTGGACCGGGTGCAGTACGACGGCCACCGCCGCGCACGCATCCATACGCAACGCCACCCTCACTCCGTAGGAACGGCCGAGCGGACCGAGGGCACGGCACGTCCCGGGGTGACGCATCCCGGCCCCGGTCACCAGCACCGCCAAGGAACCGCGGGCCCACGGCGGAGGTAACCGCTCCGACGACGCCGACAGCCCGGCCCGGATACCGGGGGTTGAGGAACATCGGAACGAAAACCGGCGCAAAGCCCTGGTGGTGTTCAGTGGGTTTGACCTGGGCTTCTGTGGCAGCTGAACCTTCGGCATTCGTTGTTGATCGACTGTCTCGGCGACGCGATCGCGCACTTCGGGCGGATACAGCGCTGCCAGGACGGCATGGAGGACCGGATCGGCACCCTGGGACTGGTTTTCAACGCCCTGGTGCTCTTCAACACGAGGTACATGGACGCAGCCGTACAACAACTGCGCGAGGACGGGTTCGACGTCCGCGACGAACTCTCGCGGGTCTCGGTGTTCACCCGTATGCGTGGAAGAACTCGGTGAGGTCGCGCGCGAGGAGCTCGGGTTCTTCGTGGGCGGCGAAGTGTCCGCCACGGGGCACGCGGGTGTATCTCGTGATGTTGTACGTGCGCTCGGCCCAGCTGCGTGGCGGGTGGGAGAGGTCGCCGGGGAACAGGGCGAGGGCCGTGGGCACGTTCACCCGCTCCACCCTCCTCGTCAGCCGCTGGGCGTATTCGTAGTAAAGCCGGAAGGAGGTCGAATGCTGTGGATGAACCAGTAGAGCGGCGCCTGAGTCAGGAGGAAGTCGTCGCTGAACCGGGACGACAGGTCACCACCGCAATCGCTCCACACACGGTACTTCTCGACGATCCAGGCTCCACGCGCGGCGTGCAGCACCACCTGTGCACGCACCTGCGGCCGGTGTTCGGTCTTGTGGCCGTAGGCCATCTTCTTCAGCCGCACGCGTTCGGCGGCACTCGGGGCTGTCGGACAGGGGGTGCGGACGGGCATGGCGGGCGAACCGATCGGCCGAAGTGGATCACTGGTACCCCGCGGCCTGCCCCGCCCGTCTCCGCCCCAGCCCCCGAAATGACCGGAGCAAGAGGCCATTTGGACAGGGAAAACGCAACTTCGACATGGCCCGCAGAGGCAGCTACCTTTACCTGGCCTTCGGCGATCGCCCACGGTCGCACGGGAGTTCCTTCGGGCTGAGCCACCCGCGACGGGATGAGTTGGTCACGCCCCACGAATCCTGACCCCGACGCGTAAGCCATCGAACCGGGTTCACACCAGGCAACACCAACCAGGGAGAGACGCATGCCCCATCTTGCGCTGTACACATTCGGCGTCCTGAAGTCACCTCTCGCCGATCCCGCACCTCTCACGCGCGAGTTCTACGACAGTGGCGAGGCCGTCTACCGGAAGATCAGTCAGCACCCCGGATACCTCGCTCGTGCTGAAGCGGCAGACGGCGACCGGGGCATGCTCTTCGAGGCGGACTGGGGTGCATGGGGAGAGTTCGCCGTACCGACCTGGTACGGCAAGGGCCGTACGGTGGAAACCACCGCCCTGGCCGCGACCCTCTCACTCTGGACCGACCTGCGCCTCGCCTTCGACGCCATCTACACCGGTCCGCACCGTGAGGCGCTGAACAGGCGTTACGACTGGTTCGAGAGGACAGGAAACCCGAATTACGTGTTCTGGTGGGTCTCCGACGGCGTGATACCCACCTGGCAGGACGGGGTTTCCAGGCTGGAACACCTCCACGACCACGGCTCCGCGCCGCACGCCTTCACCTTCCACCACTCGTTCGCCCCGGACGGAACTCCGACCAGGATCGAAGGGGAGTCACACCACGTCAGGCCGTGGAACGGCCGTTGACGCGGTACTCCGCGGAGGGCATCGAGTCCCATTCAGTATTCGCCCCGTCGCGCGTCACCATGAACAACGGACGCGATCGGAGGACCTGCCCGACTAGTTGCCCGCGCATCACGACCCCGGAATCATCCGGTCCTGCGTAGCCCTCGGGCGTGTAGCGAAAGTGCACGTCCATTGCCTCGGCATACGCGATTGCGTCGCTCTCCAGCTCCGACAGGTCTCTCCCGACCAGCGGGAGTCCGTCATACGCGACCTGAGGGCCGTGCACGGCGTCGGCAGCGATGCAGAACAGCCCCACAGCTTGGCTCACATAGGCCGTGACGGCAGGCGGTGAAGGAGCCACACCGCGACGGTGGACTTCGACCTTCCAAGTCGGCGTGAAGATCGCGTGGTCCCGTGCACAATCGCTGACCTTCGTCTGGCCGAGCATCTCAGCCGCCTCGACTACTTCGTCGACGGTCATACCGAACCGGAGCGGTCCGACGCCGACAGTCGGCGAATAGGACCACTCGTCCCGTTCGGCGACTCCGGTCTTGAACGCCATAGTCGCTCCTCCAGAGACACCTCAACATGCGAGCCCACCAGTCTCAACCCCCTATGTGACCGAGGAACACACGACGTCGGCGGCCTACGGGTTTCGGCCGCACCGGATGGCCGGCTCCGCCGCGGAGGCCGACCGTTTCGCCCGCGATTTCACTGGTTTCCGCTTCGACAGGTGTGAGTGCTGCCCGCGGCGTGACCGAGCGGTCGCCCGAACGTCGCGTTCCAGCGTCCGGCGCGACCGCTGAACTCGGTGGCGGTCAGCGGCGGTACGTCGATCCGCCAGAACGCCGACTCCGGTGCTCCGAGCGCCCGAACGGCCGCGGCTCGTACGATTTCCGGCTCCACCACGGCGACGGTCCGGCCCGAGAACAGTGCGGCATCGTCCAGCCACGCCGCGACCCGCTCGCACAACTCGTGCACCGACTCGCCCCCGTGCGGTGCGGCCGTCGGGTCTGCCAGCCAGAGAGCGACGGCGTCCGGGGCGTCGGCGCTGACGTCGGCCAGCGTACGGCCCCGCCAACCACCCACGTCGAGCCCGGCCGGCGCGGTCTCGACAGCCCCGTCGAACCCCAACGCCGACACGGTCTCCCGGCATCGCGGGGTGGGGGAGACGAGTACCCGCTGTGCTGCCGGAAGGGAGTCCGCGGCCGACCGCGCACGCGCGGCGCCGGTCGCGTCGAGCGGGCAACCGTCGTCGAAGCGCGCCTCCCGCAGCGCCGCACTGATCGCGGGTGAGATCATCAGCACTCGGCTCGTCATTCGCCCACTCTCCTGTCCGACCTCCGTGTCCGCCCAGGCCGGTGGGGCTCCGGGCCACCGGGTGTGTCGTGGAGGGCGGCGAGGTGCTCGAGCAGCAGGCCTTCGCGGGTGGACCAGGGGCAGACCTCGACCGCCTTGGCCTCACAGGCCTCCATGAGGGCCTCGGCGACCAGGGCTCCGGCCAGGGACTGCTCGGCGCGGTGTCGGGAGATGCCCGGGAGCTTGGCGCGGCGCGCCGGATTCGCGGCGGCCAGTACCGGGACGCAGGCGCGCAACTGGGGCAGGGCCAGCTTCCGTTGTGAGCGGGGTGCCTTGCCTCGGGCGGCGGCGAGCCGGGCGAGCTGCTCGAAGGTCTTGGAGCAGGCCAGCACGCGGGTGCCCGGCTCCGCCCGCGGCAGGTCGGGGACGGCTTCCAGCTTTCGACGCAGATACCGACGGATCTCGGTGAGACCCTGTTTGGACGGGGCGATGCCGCCGGGCAGCCAGTCCCGGGTGATCCTGCGGGCGCCCAGCGGCAGGGAGTGGACGCTGTGCGGCTGGTCTCCGGTACCCGAGGCGATCTCCACGGTGCCGCCGCCGACGTCGAGGACCAGCAGCCGCCCGGCCGCCGGGCCGACCCACTGGCGGGCGGCCACGTAGGCAAGCCGCGCTTCCTCTTCGCCGTCCAGCACGCTCAGTTGGGTGCCGGTTCTGCGCGCCACGCGCCTGATGACCTCGTCGCGGTTGGGTGCGTCCCGGATGACGGAGGTGGCGAACGCGAACATGTCGGTGCCGCGCAGTCGCGGGTCGGAGGCGATCGCCTGGGCGACGGCACGCTCGACGCTCTCCACCCCGGCGTCGTCGAGTCGTCCCTTGCGGTCGAGCGTCTCGTGCAGTCGCAGCCGCACCTTGTGGGAGAACACCGGTTCCATCACATGGCCCGGCCGCGATCGCACCACCGTGAGCAGAGCGCTGTGGCACCCGACGTCGAGTACACCGGCCTGTCGCATCCCATCGCCTCCCCTGGTCTCGTTTCCTCCATGTCGGAACGGATCGACTGCGTCTCCCCATCGTCCGACGGCCCCGTCACCGACGCGCCGGGACTTCCGGTTCACTGCGTGCACGTTTCCTCACCAACCGTGTACCCTACGTCCCGCTCGAACGAGACGGAGCCACGGTCGACGCGAGCCTGGAGCGAGGACCGACGGCCTCACGCCTCCTGCTGGGCATCGATCTCGCTGATCAGGTTCTCGACACGGGCCTTGATCTCGTCCCGGATGGGGCGCACGGACTCCACACCCTGGCCTGCCGGGTCCTCCACGGCCCAGTCGAGGTACTTCTTGCCGGGGAAGACCGGGCAGGTGTCGCCGCAGCCCATGGTGATCACGTAGTCGGACGCCTGCACGGCCTCGGTGGTGAGAAGCTTCGGCTGCCGCCCGGCGATGTCGACGCCGACCTCCCGCATGGCCTCGACCGCGGCCGGGTTGACCCGCTCGCCCGGGATCGAGCCGGCCGAGCGGACCTCGATCCGGTCGCCCGCGAGATGCGAAAGGAACCCGGCTGCCATCTGTGAACGCCCGGCGTTGTGCACACAGACGAACAGCACGGAGGCGAGCGGAGTGGCAGACATCGGTACTTCTTTCGCGGTCAACGGGTCGTACGGGGGTGAGTACGGGCCCGGAGGGCGTGAACCCTGGTTGGCGCCGGCCGGAACTCGTATCAGCCTCGAGTGATGTGACAGTATCAGTCCATGCTGACGTCAGCCGATGCTGATCTCATGCGGGTCCTGGCCGACCCGCTCAGACTCCGGATCGTGACCCTCCTCGCCCGGGAGACGCTCTGCACCACGCACCTGATCGAGGAGACGGGCGCCAAGCAGACCAACCTCTCCAACCATCTGAAGGTGCTGCGCGAGTCCGGGATCGTGGAGACGGAGCCGTGCGGCCGGTTCGTCTACTACCGGCTCAGGCCCGCGGCCCTCGCCGCCCTCGCCGGTCGATTCGCCGACTTCGCCGAAACCGCGCGCACCACCGCCGAGAACAACACCAAGCGGTCCTGTCCCTGACCTGCCGTCAGTGTTGTTCGCCGGGACGCCGGGCGCTGAACGGACACGGGCTCCTGACCGGACACGGGGTCAGGCCGCCGGGGACGCGCCGGTCAGCGCCTGGGAGTCGACGGCGTCCTCGCCGTACAGGTCCTGCACCCAGTTGGTCTGGTAGACGGTCTCCAGATACCGCTCGCCCAGATCCGGGGCGATGGCCACCGCGGTCAACTCCTGCCCCTCGTGCCGGGCCAGCCACTCCATCGCGCCGCTGACCACCGTGCCGGTGGACCCTCCGAACAGAAACCCGCGCCTGGCCATTCGGTGACAGGCCCGGATGGTGTCGGTCTCCGCCACGCGCACCACGTCGTCCACATAGGACTCGTCCAGCATCGGCGGGCGTCTGCCGGCGCCCAGGCCGGGAATCATCCGCCGACCGGCGTCGCCCCCGAACGTCACGGAACCCACGCTGTCCACGGCCACGACGCGCACCGGGCGGTGCCACTCGCGGAAGTAGCGCGCGCAGCCCATCAGGGTCCCGGTGGTGCCGGCCCCGACGAACAGCACGTCCAGGTCCGGGAACTGCCGGGCGATGGCCGGTGCGGTCCTGCGGTAGTGGGCCATGCCGTTACTGGGGTTGGTGTACTGGTTGAGCCACACATAGCGGTCGTCGGAGGCGCACAGCGCGCGGACGTGGTCGATGCGCGCGCCGAGGAAGCCGCCTACGGGGTCGGGTTCGGTGATGACGTGGACCTGGCCTCCCAGGGCCTCCATCATCAGCCGGGTCGCCAGGTTGCAGCGGGAGTCGGTCACGCACAGGAACTGGTAGCCCTTGGCGGCCGCGATCATGCTCAGGGCCACGCCCAGGTTGCCCGAGGACGACTCGACCAGAACCGAGCCCGGCGTCAGCAGACCGTCGCGTTCGGCGGCCTCGACCATTTCGGTGGCGGCCTTGAGTTTGATCGAACCGGCGAAATTGAAGCCCTCGCACTTGAGGAACAGCGGGTGCCCGGAGATTCCCTCAAGGTCGACGAAGAGGTCGTCCTCGTTGAAGTCCTGGGGGACGGATATGACGGGCATGGTCGTCTCCTTCACTGCGGGGTGGGGATTGACTTCCGGTCTTCCTGCCGCTGATCCGTCCGGGTGCGGCCCGGAGAGGAATTCGGAGCGGTGAGTCTCGAGTCACCGGAACGACACCAGTACGCCCGAATCCGGGCAGCCTTGTCATGCCACCGAAATTCGGGACTTGACACACGCTCCCTTCACGCAAAAGCACCCGTGGCCGGGTGAGGCGGGGCCGTTCAGCGCAATTTCCGGGTGATTTTCACGCGGATTGAACAGGTGCCTGTGGGGCGTGGTCGTAAGCCTGCGCGACGCGCACGGAAAGTACGGGATCACGGGGCGACGACGGGCAAAATGGCCGGACTATCAAGACCGATGCGCTTCGTCAAGCCCCGAAATGCAGGGGCAGGACACGAAGCCCCCGGCCGGGCCTACTGGAGAGGCGCGGACGTCACGAATCCGTCCGTACCGACCGACGCTGAATGAAACGTCATCGAGGAGCTCACGTGCTAGAGAAATCCGTGGAGGTCTTGACGGCCGAACCGGCTGAGATCCCACCCCTTCAGGAGGGCGGGGACGCCGGTTCGGTGACCGACACCGAAAGGCTTCTGGCCGAGGTGCTGGCCGGCGTCGTGCACGTCGAACAGGTACCGGCCGACAGCCACTTCTTCAACGACCTGGGCGCCGATTCCCTGGTGATGGCCCAGTTCTGCGCGCGGGTCAGGAAGCGCGGGGACCTGCCGGCGGTGTCGATGAAGGACATCTACCGGCATCCCACCATCCGGAGCCTGGCCACCGCGCTCGACGAGGCCGCGCCCGCCCCTGCCCCCGTCCCGTCCCCGTCCTCGGAGGCGCCGTCAGCGGCGCGGACACCGACCGACGTACGGACACCGACCGACGTACGGACACCGACCGACGTACGGACACCGACCGACGTCGGGGCATCGGCCGACGTACGGACATCGGCCGAGAGGGCGGCGCGGGCCGAGGCACCGGCGGCGGCTCGTACACGGCGCTACATCGTCTGTGGAGTGCTGCAGTTCCTGATCTTCCTGGGCTATTCCTACCTCGTCGCCCTGGCCGTAGAGGAAGGCCAACAGTGGATCTCCGCGGGATCAGGCCTGTTCGACCTCTACCTGCGCTCCGTCCTGCTCGCCGGCGCGGGCTTCCTCGGCCTGTGCGCCCTCCCGATCGTGGCGAAGTGGACGCTCGTCGGCCGCTGGCGGTCCGGGGAGTTCCCCCTGTGGGGCATCGCCTATCTGCGTTTCTGGGTCGTCAAGACGCTGATCCGCACCAGCCCCGTGCGTCTGTTCGCCGGTTCACCGCTCTACGTGCTCTACCTCAGGGCGCTGGGCGCACGGATCGGCAAGGGCGTCACGATCCTCTCCCACACCATCCCGGTCTGCTCCGACCTGCTCACCGTCGGTGAGGGCACGATCATCCGCAAGGACGTGCTGCTGTCCTGCTACCGCGCTCACGCCGGCGTGATCCAGACCGGCCCGGTCACCCTCGGCAGCAACGTGCTCGTCAGCGAGCACACGGTCCTCGACATCGAGACCTCGATGGGCGACGGCGCCCAGCTGGGCCACGCCTCCTCCCTGCACACCGGCCAGGTGGTGCCCGCCGGCGAACGCCGACACGGCTCTCCTGCGCAGCCGACCGAGGTGGACTACCGGAGGGTCGGTCCCGCCGACTGCCCCACCGCCAAAAGGACCGCGTACGGCGCTGTGCAACTGCTGAGCCTCCTGGCGGTGTACCTGCCGCTGGCGCTGGGCGGCGTGAGTGCCCTGCTCACCGGTCTCCCGCAGCTTCGGACGCTCCTGAACCCGCAGCCGATGGCCGCCCCGGCGTTCTACGTCGACGCCCTGATCGCCTCCGTGGTCGTCCTCTTCGGATCCCTGCTCGCCGGTCTCCTCGTCGTGGGCACCGTGCCGCGTCTCCTGAGCCGGGCCATCAAACCAGGCAAGGTCTATCCGCTGTACGGCTTCCACTACGGCATCCAGCGGGCGATCGCGGTGATGACCAACAGGAAGTCCCTCACCGCGCTCTTCGGCGACAGTTCCGGCATCGTCCACTACCTGCGCTACCTCGGATACGACCTGTCCCGCGTCGAGCAGACCGGGTCGAACTTCGGCACCGAGGTGCAGCACGAGAACCCGTACCTGAGCTCGGTCGGCACCGGCACCATGATCGCCGACGGACTGTCCATCATGAACGCCGACTTCTCCAGCACGTCCTTCCGCGTGTCCCGCACGTCGATCGGGCCGCACAACTTCCTCGGGAACCGCATCGCCTACCCCGCGCAGGGCAGGACCGGCGACAACTGCCTTCTCGCGACGAAGGTCATGGTTCCCATCGACGGACCCGTGCGCGAAGGCGTGGGCCTGCTGGGCTCACCCAGCTTCGAGATCCCGCGCACGGTGATGCGCGACAACCGGTTCAACCATCTCGAGACCGGCGACGAGCTGCGCCGCCGCCTGGCCGCCAAGAACAAGCACAATGCGGTGACCGCCGGCCTGTACCTGCTCGCGCGGCTGATCCACCTCTTCGTGATCACCCTCATCACCATGGGCGCGGTCGATCTCTACCCCTCGCTCGGCGCACCGGCGATCGCACTGGCCAGTGTCCTCACCCTCACGTACACCGTCGTCCACTTCGCGCTCGTCGAGCGGGCCTCCACCGGATTCAAGGCCCAGAAGCCGCTGTACTGCTCGATCTACGAACCCTCCTTCTGGCGCCACGAACGCTTCTGGAAGATGGCCTCGGTCCACTACATCCAGGCATTCGACGGCACCCCGTTCAAGAACGTGATCTGGCGGCTGCTGGGGGCCCGGATCGGCAAGCGGGTCTTCGACGACGGCTGCTTCTTCCCGGAGCGCACCCTCGTCACCATCGGCGACGACAGCACGCTGAACGCGGGGACCGTGGTCCAGTGCCACTCGCAGGAGGACGGCGCCTTCAAGTCCGACCGCAGCGCCCTCGGCAGCGGCTGCACCCTCGGGGTCGGCGCCTTCGTGCACTACGGCGTGACGATCGCAGACGGCGCCGCGCTGGCCCCCGACTCCTTCCTCATGAAGGGCGAGGAGATCCCCTCGCACGCCCAGTGGGGGGGCAACCCGGCCCGGGAGATGCCGGACCACAAAACCCAGGTCGAGGCCGGTCAGGAACACCATGCCACCCAGGCCGCCCCGGCACTCGGCCACTGACACCGCGACACCGCCGGCAAGCAGAGGAAAGACCCGATGACAACGCATATGAGTCCCACCCGGACCGCCCGCGCGTACTGGCGCGGCGTCCTGACAGCCGGCGGCTTCACCCCCGCCCCGCGCTGGACCCCTCAGCCGGTACGCGGCGTGGGAGAGTACGAGACACAGGTCCCCGGCGACACCCTGACCGGGCTGCGCCGACTGGCGGCGGAGCTGGCGGTGCCACTGCCTTCGCTCCTGCTGACCGCGCACGCCAAGGTGCTCGCGGCACTGTCCGGAGAGCGGGAGATCACCACCGGCTACGTCGCCCGGGGCGGCAGCCCGCTCCCGTGCCGGCTCACCACCGCACCCTCCTCCTGGCGCGAGCTGCTGCACCACACCCACCAGGCCGCCACCGAACTGCTGGCACATGCGGACGTCCCGGCCGAGGACATCGAGGCTCTGAAGAGCGAACTGGGCCTGACCGGGCCGTTGTTCGAGACCGTCCTCGACCCCGACGCGATCGAAGGGGACCTCGCCGAGGACACCGCACTGCGAGTGGGCGTCCGTCACCACGACGGGCGGCTCGTACTGCGGCTGCGCTACCGCACCGACGTGCTCGACGCCGAGGGCGCCGCCCGTGTCGCCGGCTACCACCTGACCGCACTCGCGCTGATCACCGCCGACCCCGATGCCGAGCACACGCACCAGAGCCTGCTGTCCGCCGAGGAGTTGCGGTTCCAGCTCGACCAACTGGCCGGACCGGACCGGGAACTGCCCGATGCGCGGATGCACGAGCTGTTCGAACAGCGGGTGCGCAAGCATCCGGACGCCGTCGCCGCCGTGCACGCCGGCCGGCAGTGGACCTACGGGGAGCTCAACGCCCGGGCCAACCGGATCGCCCGTGCCCTCGTAGCCCGTGGGCTCGCCCGCGAAGGCGTCGTCGCGGTGGTGACCGAACGCAACCTGGACTGGCTGGCCGCGGTCATCGCGGTCTTCAAGGCCGGGGGCGTGTACCTGCCCATCGAGCCCCACTTCCCTGCCGCACGCATCGCCGCCACCCTCTCGCGCGCCGCATGCACGCTGGTGCTGACCGAACCCAGCAGCACCACCACCCTCGACCAGGCCCTCGACTCCCTTCCCGGAGCCGAGCGGCTCCTCGTCGACACGGCCTACGCGGAGGACCACCCCGAAGGTGATCTCGGCATCCCGGTCACGCCCGACCAGCTCGCCTACATCTACTTCACTTCCGGCTCCACGGGCGAGCCGAAGGGCGCGATGTGCGAGCACGCGGGCATGCTGAACCACCTCTACGCCAAGATCGACGACCTCCAGGTCGGCGAGGGACACGTGGTCGCCCAGACCGCGCCCCAGTGTTTCGACATCTCCTTGTGGCAGTTGGTCTGCGCGCTGCTGGTCGGCGGACGGACCCTGCTGGTGGAGCAGGAGGTGATCCTGGACGTACCCCGCTTCCTCGACAGCCTCACCGACGGCGAGGTCACCGTCCTCCAGGTCGTGCCCTCCTACCTCGAAGCCGTCCTGACGGAGCTCGAACAGCGCCCCCGTGCGCTGCCCGACCTGCGGTACGTGTCGGTCACCGGCGAGGCGCTGAAGAAGGAGCTCGCCGAGCGCTGGTTCACCGCCCAGCCCCGGATCAAGCTGGTCAACGCCTACGGGCTCACCGAGACCTCCGACGACACCAACCACGAGGTCATGGACCGGGCGCCGGACCGCATCCTGCTCGGGCGCGCGGTCAACAACGTGCGCGTCCACGTCGTCGACGAACACCTCACCCCGGTGCCGCTCGGCGCCCCCGGCCTGATCGCGTTCTCCGGCGTCTGCGTCGGCCGCGGCTACATCAACGACCCCGAACTCACCCGAGCGGCCTACCTGGCCGATCCGCACCGCGGAGGCACACGGCTCTACCTCGGCGGCGACCACGGCCGCTGGCATCCTTCGGGAAAGCTGGAGTTCCTCGGCCGCCGCGACGCCCAGGTCAAGATCCGCGGGTTCCGGATCGAGATCGGCGAGATCGAGAACACCCTGCTCCGTCTCCCCGGCGTCCGCGACGGCGCGGTGGTGACGGTCGAACACGCCGACCGGAGCAAGCACCTGGTCGCGTTCTACTCCGGTCCGAAGCCCCTCGACACCGGGACCCTCACCGACGGGCTGGGCGCCTCACTGCCCGCCTACATGATCCCCGCGGCCTTCCACTGGCGCGAAAGCCTGCCGCTGACCGCCAACAGCAAGATCGACAGGAAGGCACTGGCGGCACTCGCCGAAGAACCCGCCACCACGGACAACGACCACCAGCCGCCGGTCACCCCCACCGAGCAGCGCCTGGCGGCCGCCTGGGCGAAGGTCCTCGGCGTCCCGCAGGACCGGATCGGACGCCGCGACCACTTCTTCGACCGCGGCGGTACCTCCCTCTCGGCGGTGAAGCTCGCCATCGCCCTGGACCGTGCGGTGTCCCTCAAGGACGTCACCGCACATCCGGTCCTCACCGACCTCGCCGCTCTGGTCGACAACGGACCCCAACGCCCCATGACCCCACCACTGACCTCCGTCTGACCGACATCGAAAGGAACAGGACCATGCCGTACGCGACCCCGGCGTCCCTCCTCGAAGTGGATCTGCACCCCGGCAGACCACCGATCCTGCACACCGACACCCCCGACGACGCCCCGGCCCGGGCCGCCGGACACCGGCAGGCACTGCGCACCCTCGCCACCGAACACGGCGCGGTCCTCGTCCGCGGCCTGCAACCGCGCGACGCGGACCACGCCGGCGCCGTCCTCCATGGCCTGGCCCCGGCCCTGATAACCGACATGGAGACCTTCGCCCCCCGCCGGGCCTACACCCCGGGCGTGTACTTCTCCTCGACCTGGCCGCCGAACCAGCCGCTGTGCATGCACCACGAACTCAGCTACACCCTCCGGCCCCCCGGCCTCATGCTGTTCGCCTGCCTGACCGCACCCGCCACCGGCGGAGCCACCGCCGTCGCCCGTCCTCGACGCACTGCCCACCGAGCTGATGCGCCGCTTCGAACAGGAGGGCTGGCTGCTCACCCGCACCTACCACGACGAGATCGGCGCCCCCTACGCCGAGGCCTTCGGCACCGACGACCGGACCGCCGTGGAGGACTACTGCCGCACCAACGCCATCGAATTCGCCTGGCAACCCGACGGGGGCCTGCGTACCCGAGATCCGCGCCGAGCCGCTGCGCCGGGCCGCGTACCCGACCGGCGAGGTGAGCGCCGTATGACCACTGTCCGTTCCATCGCACTGGAGCCCGTCATGTCCCAGCCGCACCTCGTGCCACCGTTCGCAGTGATCTCCGGCGCCCAGGTCCAGCTCGCCCTTCAGGGCCGGGAGAAGCAGATCGTGGACCTCGTCGAGGCCACCTATCACCTGCACGCCGCTGGAGAGTCGGTCAACCCCCCGTCCTACTTCCTGCGCTTCCCCGACCGCCCCTCCGCCCGGATCATCGCGCTGCCCGCCTCGATCGGCGGCCCGGCGCGGGTGGACGGCCTCAAATGGATCTCCAGCTTCCCCGACAACGTCCAGGCCGGCATCCCCAGGGCCTCCGCGGTCCTGATCCTCAACGACCACGACACGGGCTATCCCTTCGCCTGCCTGGAAAGCTCCATCATCAGCGCCACCAGAACCGCCGCGTCCGCGGCCCTGGCCGCCGACCACCTCAGCCGCAACCGGCCGCGCCCCACCCGTATCGGGTTCTTCGGTACGGGCCTGATCGCCCGCTACATCCACACCTTCCTGACCGCCCTGGGCTGGTCCTTCGAGGAGATCGGCGTCCACGACCTGTCCGGCGACAGCGCCGCCGGCTTCCGCGACCACGTCCAACGAAGCGGCACCGCGGGACAGGTCATCGTGCACGAGAGGGCCGAGGCAGTCATCCGCTCCAGCGACCTCGTCGTCTTCGCCACCATCGCGGGGGAGCCGCACGTCAGCGACCCGGCCTGGTTCGACCACAACCCCCTGGTCCTGCATGTGTCCCTGCGTGACCTCGCACCCGAGATCATCCTCGCCTCGGCCAACATCGTCGACGACGTCGACCACTGCCTCAAGGCCGACACGTCCCCGCATCTGGCCGAGCAGCTCACCGGCAACCGCGACTTCCTGCACGGAACACTCGCCGACGTCATGACCGGCCGGGTGACACCGCCCACCGACCGCCCCCTGGTGTTCTCACCCTTCGGGCTCGGAGTGCTCGACCTCGCCGTCGGCAAATACGTCTATGACGAGACGGCCCGCTCCGGGCACCTTCACGTCATCGAGGACTTCTTCCACGACCTGCGCCGACACGGCTGACCAGCAGGCGGATGTCATTTCACATGGAGCGAGACACGCATTCTCGCCAACAAGAGGTGCGCTCTCACGCGCCGACGATATCGGCCCATCGAGTGATCCCGCCGGAGTGCACACGTATGCCGTGCCGAGTCGCCAGCGCGTGGACGATCTCCTGGCCGCGGCCGTGCTCGTCCGGATCGATTCCCGGGGGCGACTGTCCGGCTGGAAGCGCGGATCCCGCGTCGGTGACTTCGACGCGCAGAGTGCTGAGCCCCTCGGCCCGTACCCAGGACAACCGCAGCTCCGCCGGGGGCAGGGCGTGGACGATCGCGTTGGTCAGCAGCTCCGATACCACCAGAAGGCAGTCCTCGGCGATCTCGCAGGACACGTTCCAGTCGGCGAGGACCGCCTTCACGCGCCGACGTGTGGCCGAGACGACCTCGGCGACGTGAGGCAGCGGACCGACGTGTTCGACTGCCTCCCGAAGCATCGTATTGAGCTGTGCCGCCATGTCTTCTCCTCCGGTGAGCGCTGTCGGCCGGTTGCCGAGCCTCAGCGCGCGTTGCCGGGCCTCAGTGAACGGTAGGAAGCGAAGTGGGGCCGGTCAATGAACGGCGGTCGCCATTACCGAACGCTCACCTTCACCCGGTGGTGAACCGGCGGCCTGCACGTAAAGCGAACCCTCCGTGGCGGTACTAGGCTCGCCTCATGGCCGGCCCAGTCCAGTCGATCGAACGGGCGGCGGCGATCTTGCGCCTGCTCGCTGGTGGGCCCCGTCGACTAGGGCTCGGCGAGGTGGCGGCCTCGCTCGGGCTGGCGAAGGGCACGGCGCACGGCATCCTGCGCACCCTCCAGCACGTGGATTTCGTGGAGCAGGACGCGTCGACCGGAAAGTACCAGCTCGGTGCGGCGCTGCTGCACCTCGGCACCAGCTACCTCGACATCAACGAGCTGCGGTCGCGCTCCATCAACTGGGCGGACGCCCTGGCCGCCCGTAGCGGGGAAGCGGTCCGCCTGGGCACCCCCTTCGAGGGTCAGGTCCTCGTGATCCACCACGTGTTCCGGCCGGACGACACCCTCCAGACCCTGGACGTGGGTTCGCTGCTGCCGCTGCACGCCTCCTCGCTGGGCAAGGTGCTGCTGGCGTACGGGACCGCGTCCCTCGAGTCGGCTTCGGAAGCCGGGCTGGAGGCCTACACCCGGCACACCCTGGTCGTCCCGGAAAAACTCACCCGGGCGCTCGCCGAGGTCCGGGAAGTCGGCTGGGCCGCGGAGATCCAGGAGATGAGCATGGGGGAAGCCGCTATCGCCTCGCCGATCCGGGGGCACGGCGGCCTCGTGGTGGGCGCCGTCGGCCTCTCCGGCCCGGTCGAGAGGATCTGCGACAGCCACGGCCGGCCCCGGCCGAACCTGATCACCCTGCTCCGCGAGGCCGCACGGGCGATCTCCAGGGATCTGGGAGCAGCACGCCAGTAGGACCCCGCCTCCTCGACACATCGGAAGGCAGACCCGATCATGGTTGAACGGTATGTGATGTCCATCGATCAGGGCACCAATTCCACCCGATGCATTCTGTTCGACCACCACGGGCGGCTGGTGTCGGTCGCCCAGCGGGAGCATCAGCAGCACTTCCCCAAGCCCGGCTGGGTCGAGCACGACGCCGTCGAGATCTGGCGCAATCTGCGGCGCATCATGCCCGAGGCGCTCTCCGACGCCGGTGTCGGCGCGGGAGAGGTCGCCGCCATCGGTATCGCCAATCAGCGCGAGACGACCGTGCTGTGGGACCGGCGGACGGGTGTCCCGCTGGGCAGGGCGATCGTGTGGCAGGACACGCGTACGGCACCGCTCGTCGAGGACCTGAGAAAACAGCCCGGGGACGAATTCTTTCTCGAGCGTTGTGGTCTGCCCCCCTCGACCTACTTCTCGGCACCGCGGATCCGCTGGCTGTTCGACCATGTGAACGGGCTGGATCGGCGCGCCCAGGACGGCGAGGTGCTGTTCGGCACGATGGAGAGCTGGCTGATCTGGAACCTCACCGGGGGCGCGGATGGTGGCCTGCACATCACCGACGCCACCAACGCCAGTCGCACCATGCTGATGAACATCAGGGCGCTCACCTGGGACGAGGAGCTTCTGGAGTTCTTCGGGGTTCCCCGCCCCATGCTGCCCGAGATCCGGTCCTCGGCCGAGGGCTACGGGGATGCCCGCTCGGTCCTCCCGGGTGTCCGCATCACGGCAGCCCTCGGTGATCAGCAGGCAGCCCTGTTCGGCCAGACCTGCTTCACACCGGGTGAGGCGAAGTGCACGTACGGAACGGGCAGTTTTCTGCTGCTCAACACCGGTACCGATCTTGTGCGGTCCCGGCACGGACTCCTCACGACCGTCGCCTACAAGATCGGGGACCAGCCCCCGGTCTATGCCCTGGAAGGATCCATAGCCGTCACCGGCTCGCTGGTCCAGTGGTTCCGTGACCGTCTGGGACTGATCAACAGCGCACCGGAGATCGAGACGCTCGCGAGGACCGTCGAGGACAACGGCGGTTGCTACATCGTCCCCGCGTTCTCGGGTCTCTTCGCACCCCACTGGCGCAGCGACGCACGCGGTGTCATCGTCGGTCTCACCTCCTACATCACCAAGGGACACCTGGCCCGAGCCGTCCTGGAGGCCACCGGCTGGCAGACGCGCGAGGTCGTCGACGCCATGAACGCCGACTTCTCGGTCGCGCTGAAGGAGCTCAAGGTGGACGGCGGCATGACAGCGGACAACCTGCTCATGCAGTTCGTGGCCGATGTGCTCGACGTGCCCGTGGTGCGGCCCATGGTCGCCGAGACGGTCTCCCTCGGCGCCGCCTACGCCGCGGGGCTCGCCGCCGGCTACTGGCCGGACCTGGAGGTGCTCCGCCGTAACTGGCACCGGGCCGCCCGATGGCTGCCGGACATGGACCCCGAGCGGCGGGACCTGGAATACGGCAACTGGCAGCGCGCCGTCGAGCGGTCGCTGGGGTGGATCGAACCGCCGAGGTCCACGTGATTGCGGGCGACGTCCGCCCGCGCGCTTCGCGGTTCGAGTGCCTGTGGGTGGCCGGGAACGCCGGACACCGCGCCGCCCGTACCCGCTGGGTGCGGGTACGGGCGGCGCGGTGTGTGCGGCGCGGGGGTGAGTTATACGGAGCTGCGCCGGATGCGGAGCAGGACCACCAGGCCCGCGATCACGAGAACCCCTCCGCCCGCGGCGGGCCAGAGGTTCGTGCCGGTGTCGGCCAGATCGCCGGTGACCGCTTGGGGCTCGGTCTGCGACTGCGACTGGGAACCTGCCTGTGACGTGTCCTGCGCTGTCGGCTGCGCGGATGGAGCGTCCGCGCCCGTGGCCGGCGTCTGGGCGGGGTGCGTCGTTTCGCTGCCGTGGTGCTCGTGCGCGCCGCCCTGCGGTGCGGCGGCCGTGTGGCTCGCCGCGGCCGAGGGTGACGTGTCCGCCTTGACGACGCCGCTGTGGCCGGTGGCCTGGCCGCCGCGCGTCGGTTCGGTGGTTTCCGGCGTGCCGGCGGCCGGGGGCTGCGTGGTCTGCGTATCCGTGGGGGTGGCGGAGGCCGTCGCGTCGTTGCCGCCGGACGAGGGGTCAGGACTCAGGGTCGGCTGGTCCGGTGTCGGCTCGCCCTGTGACGGCTCACTCGTACCGGTACCGCCGCCGTTGCCGCCGCCGCCGTTGCCGTCTCCAGCACCGTCGCCGCACTGCCGCCCGGCGTTGATGCAGTCCACCATCTCCCGCATGAGGGAGGCGTCGAAGACGTTGATGAAGTCGTCGTGGTCGGTGATCGCCTTGTGCACCTGCTCCGGGAATCCGTCCACGGCGTACGGGTTCTTCACCTGGCCGTTGTCGAGGGTCGGTGCCGGAACGTCGTAGAGCAGGCGCATCGTCAGCTGCGGGATCGCCTTGAAGCCGCCCGCGCAGTTGCCGTTGGCGTCGGCGAAGGCGACGTGCGTGCGGTGGTTGGCGCTGTCGATGTTCTGACCGTCCCAGCAGCTCTGGAAGGCGAACGACCGCACCACGCTGCTGCCCTGGGGACAGATCGGGTACTTGTCCGTCAGCTGCACCTTGTCCTCGAAGCCGGTGCAGCTCCAGTGGGCGTTGGCGTTGGCGGGGCCGTTGGTGAACGCCTTCGCGTCGCCCGTGATGATGCGCAGGAACGTCGGCATCTCGACGACCTTGCTCTGCGGGTTGCCGATGAACTCGATCTGCGCCTGCTTGGCCTGCAGGACCTTCCCGACGTTGCCCTCCAGGCCGCCACCGTTCCTGTCGGCGTCGAACTCCTGCGTACCGTCCTGCACCCGGAGCACCGGCCAGTAGTACGTGGACTTGTCGCCCTGGTTCTGGCACGTGGTCTCGGCTTTGGCGAGATCGTCGTTCGTGGCGAACGCGTCGTTCGACTGGTTGCCGACGTAGTCGTGCAGGTGGTGGGCGCCGTTGGTGACACCGGGGGCGACGATCACGTTGTCGGTGTTGAACTTCTTGTTGGCGTTCACACCGCACGAGCTGATGAACGTGCCGGTCGAGGCGTTCCCGCCGCTGCCCGGCTTCTGCGGCACGTTCGGCTGGACCTTCGTGATGTCCACGAAGTCCGCCGCGACGGGGCCGCTGACGGCGCTCGCGCCGCCGCCCTGCTGGCCGCCGCCCTGTTGCCCGCCGTTCTGGCCGCCGTTGTTGTTCTGCTGCTCGCCGTTGCCGTTCTGGCCACCGGCGTTGTTCTGGGTCTGGTCCGCGGGGACCGCGGTGCAGGTGGCCAGAGCGTCGAGCGAGTTGGGGGCTTCGGCGCCCGCGTCCTTGAAGTCGGTCTTGATGCGGTCGATGACCGCTCCCCGCTTCTCCTTCAGCGGACCGAGGATCGCGTTCTGGACGGAGTTCGCGTCCTGTGCCTGGGCCTGCTGCCCCGAGGTCATTCGCGCGTACGCCTCGGAGACCTGCTGGTCGAGAAGGGCGAGTTCCTTGTCGACGTCCGCCCTCGCCTGCTGTGGCACCTCGGCGAGTTTGCCGCCCACGTCCGGACAGTCGATCGTTGCGGCTCCCGATGCCCAGGTCTGGTTGCTCGGGTTCGCCTGGCCGGGCGCGCCGGCCGAGCCGCTCTCGGTCGCGGAAGCGTAGACATTGACCGCTACCAGCCCTCCTCCGCCCAATATCAGTGCGGCTGCGGCAAAGGTTGCACGCTGTGCCCCCATGGGGCGTCTGCGCGTGTTGCGTCTCACGTGTGTACTCCTACGTCCCGTGGCAGGCCAGGCATGGAAATCCCTCATGCCATACGCAGGCGACCCCGGCAGCGTTCAAACGCTGCACGAATTCACAGCAGCCTCGTAGGTCATCGCCAAACCTGCCACGCTTTTCGGGCAGGTCACGGTGGATCGCTTCCGGCCGAGTGCGGGGCGGGTGAGCCCTGATTCCGGGCCACCCGTCAAGCCCGCCCGTGTGCCTTCTGCGAGCGGCGCGACAGCGAGTCGATGACCACCGCGGTGAAGAGCACCCCGCCCGTGATGACGAACTGGATGGCAGCGGGGGTGTCCGTGAGCGCCATGCCCGAGGCGATCGACTGGATGATCAGCATGCCGAGCGCGGCCGACCAGGTGGTGCCGCGTCCTCCGAACAGGCTGGTGCCTCCGATGACGGCTGCCGCGATGGCATTGAGCAGCAGGACGCCCGAGCCCGAGGTCTGGCTCACCGAGGTGATGCGCGAGGCCAGGAACAGACCGCCGATCGCGGCCATCGTGCCCGAGATCGCCAGCACCGCGGTCTGCACCCGCGTCACACTCAGGCTGGCGCGACGGGCTGCCTCGACGCTGCCGCCGAGTGCGTAGACCTGCCGCCCGTAGTGCGTGCGGCGCAGCACGATGTCGAGGCCGGCCACCACCACGAGGAAGATCAGGAGGGCGAGCGGCAGGCCCTGGAAGCGGTTGAGCAGATACGCGCCGGTGAACGCGATCACCGCGAGTACTCCTGTACGCGCCACGATTCCCCGGAGCGAGCGGTAGGGCATGCCGACGGCCATGCGGCGCCGCCTGTCCTCGTAGCACACGAGGAAGACCATGGCCGCGGCGATCGCCGCCACGCCGTAGGCGGCGGCGTCATTGGTGAAGTAGTAGCTGGTCAGCTTGGCGACGAGCCCGTGCTCGTCGAGGTTGACGGTGCCGCTGGCCCCGAGGATGTACAGCATGAAGCCGTTCCAGGTGAGCAGCCCCGCGAGCGTGACGACGAACGCAGGCACCCGGGTTCTCGCGAAGGAGAAGCCCTGGATGGTTCCCGCCGCGGTACCCGTGAGCACCCCGATGATGGCGGCGAGCCATTCGGGCACACCGTTGTTCACGTTGAGAACGGCGAAGACGGCCGCCGCGAGACCGCTGATCGAGCCGACCGACAGGTCGAGTTCACCGATCAGCAGGACGAAGACGATGCCGACCGCGATGAGACCGGTGCCCGCGACGTCCACGCTGAGATTGGACAGGTTCCGGGGCGAGAGGAAGCTCTGGTTCAGGGACTGGAAGGTGATCCAGACCGCGGCGAGGACGAGGACGACGGGCAGCGAGCCCAGTTCGCCGGCGCTCAGCCTGCGCCGGGAGGCGGCGACCCAGCGATCGACGGCACGGGCGACGGCGCGGACGAAGGCCTGCCCGCGGCGGGGCCCCGGGGCCTCGGCGTCGGGTGCGGCGGGTTCGGCCCGAGCGTTGTCCGCCGTCCTGCGCATCCCTCTCACCACCCCGACTCGTGGGAGGCCATCCGGTGGGGCGCGTTCTCCGTGGCGCCGGTGACGGAGGAGATGATCTGTTCCTGGGATGCGGTGTTCACGTCGAAGAAGCCGTTGTTGCGACCGAGCCGCAGCACGGCGGCCCGGTCCGCGAGAGCTTTGACGTCGCCCATGTTGTGACTGATGAGCAGTACTCCCAGGCCGCGGTCGCGCAGCTGGTCGACGAGGTCGAGGACCTCGCGCGTCTGCTCGAATCCCAGAGCCGCGGTCGGTTCGTCCAGGAGGAGGACCCGCGGGTTGCCGAGGAGCGAGCGGGCGATGGCGACCGTCTGCCGCTGGCCGTTGGAGAGTGAGACGGTGGGGACCCGCAGATCGGGGACACCCTTGGTCAGGCGTTCCAAGAGCTGCCTGGTACGGCGCTCCATCTCCACCTCGTCGAGGAACCCGAACCTGCGGATCTCGCGCCCGAGGAAGAGATTGCCGACGACATCGAGGTTCCCGCACAGCGCGAGGTCCTGGTAGACGGTGGCGATACCGAGGTCCCGGGCGTCGTGGGGGCGCTTGATGGGGACCGCCCGGCCTTCCCACTCGATGGCGCCCTTGTCCGCGGGGGCGACGCCGGAGATGACATTGACCAGGGTGGACTTGCCGGCCCCGTTGTCCCCCAGAAGAGCGACGACCTGGCCCGCGTAGATCTCCAGCTCGATGTCCGTGAGGACCTCGACGACGCCGTAGCGCTTGCACACGCCGCGCAGCGCCAGCAAGGGGGGAGTGGGCACGGTGACCATCTCCTTCCCGGGGCCCGGACCTGCTCGGAAGCTGCCTGTCAGGTGAGCCCCGCCTTGGCGCATGCGCCCGCGAGTGGGGAGGTGCAGATCTGCTGGATCGTGTAGACGCCGTCCTTCACCAGGGTGTTCTTGATGTTGCCGGCGGTCACGGACACCGGGGTGAGCATGACGGCGGGAACCGTCCTCCCGTCGCGGGTCCTCACCTTGCCCGTGGCGACCCGGTCGAGGCTTTCATGGCGGGCCGCCGCAACGGCCATGGTGGCGGCGGCGGAGGCCTCGGGTCCGAAGGGTTTGTAGACGGTCATGTACTGATCGCCGCCGACAATGCGCCGCAGGGCTCCCAGTTCGGCGTCCTGCCCGGTGACGGGAGGCAGCGGGGTGACCTTGTTCGCCTTGAGGGCGGAGATGCTGCCGGCGGCGAGGCTGTCGTTGGCGGCGTAGACCCCGTGGATGGTGGAGGCGCCGAGCGCGGAGATGGCGCCGGACATGTCGAGGTTCGCGGTCTCCGGCCTCCACTGGAGGATGTCGTACGCCTTGCCGATCTTCACTCTCCCGTTGAGCACGGACAGCGCGCCCTGCTTGAACGCCACCGCGTTGGGGTCACTGGGATCGCCGTTCATCATGACGATCTGGCCGGTGCGCGCCTTGGTGCCCATCGCCTTCAGCAGTGCCCTGCCCTGGAGCCTGCCGACCTCCTCGCCGTCGAAGGAGACATAACCCGAGATCGGGCCCTCGGCGAGACGGTCGTAGGCGATGACCGGGATACCTGCCGCATGGGCCTTCTTGACCGCGACGCCGAGCGATCTGGCGTCGACGGCCACGAGCACGATGGCATCGACCCCCCTGGTGATCATCGAGTCCATCTGTTCCTGCTGGGTGGCCACATCGCCCTTGGCATTGACGTGCTCGACCGTGCAGTCGTGGCACAGCTCCGTGATCTTCTTCGTGAGCAGGGGCGTGTCCTGTGTCTCCCAACGAGACGTGGTGGCGTCCGGCAGCAGCAGTCCGATCGTCAGGGCGTTGCCACCGCCGGAGCCGTTTCCGGCGTCGTGCCCGCAGGCCGTGAGAGCGACGGCCGTCGAGATCGCGGTCAAGACGACGGCCGCGCCCCGGATGCAGGCCTTCATGCGAGAGACCTCCCTGTCCTTCACCTCGTGCCTGTCCTTCACCTCGCGCTTGTTCTTCACCGAACGGCGCGCGGGCAGCGCGGGGTGGCGTCAAGGGCTCCTGCGCGGGACGGCGGGGCGGTACGAGCCTCGTGCGACGCGGCCCGACGGCGCAGATCCCGTCGAACCAGGCAGGTGGTCGCGGAGCGTCATGGCCCGCCCGGTGGCAAGACGACCACGTCGTCAGTCTGACACCGGCCGAGGTGATCTGCGAACGCAGCGACTGCGGCCATCGACGTGCACCGCTGCACATACATGTCCTGTTCATGCTGCACATATATGTCCCGTTAATACCCATATACGATTCTTGTGTGCGGGTGCCCGATTTTCATCCGTCGGCACCTGTCGCATCGACGGGAGGTAGGTCGCCGACATGCCTCATGACGGCCGTGCCCGGACCGGGGTCTCCGAGCCACGGGCACGCGAGGCCGACGCCGCGGACACCGGTTCACCGCCTCCGGCGCCTGAGGCGGTCACGAGCGAGCGGGCCCTGACGTTCGCGGGGGCGGCGCTGACAGCGGTCTATCTGCCCGGTGCCGGGAATCAGGAGCTTCGGCTGGTGGAAACGGCCGGATGCGCCCGTTCCGAGTACGGGCTGCCCGAGCGTCTGCCGCTGTCCGGTGACTCACCGGCGGCGCGTACCTTCCGCACCGGCCGACCTCTGTGGCTGACTCCCGCGGCACTCGCCTCCTACGCGACGGGCGGGCTCACGCCCGCGCGACCGGAGGCGTCGCTCGCCGCGCTGCCGCTCGGCACGGAGGGCAGGCGGCTGGGTTGCCTCGTCGTCGTGGGGGCTTCGGCGGACGGCTTCGAGGCCGAACAACGGCGCTTCCTGGGGCAGTACGCCGACGCGGTCGTCGCCGTGCTCCGGACGGGAACCGGCCGCCCCGCTCCGTCGCCGCTACTGAGTGCGGCCCTGCGGAGGCTGTGCGTCGGCTCCTTCGTCATCACGCCGGACACCGGCCTGATCGAGGCGGACGAGACGCTGCTCGAGCTGGCCGGCATCACGCCCGACGACTTCGACGGCAAGGCGGACACCCTGCTCGCGCACACCCTCCCGGAGGACATGCACGCGCTGATGTCGGTCCTGGAGCCTTCCACCCAGACGGTCGGCCGACGGGAGCTGGAGTTCCGTGTCCGCCGCCCGACCGGTGAAATGCGCTGGCTGAGCCTGAGCTGCCAGGTGGTGGCAGGCTTCGACGGCCGGCCGGAGCAGGTACTGGGCGTGGTGACGGCGACCTCCGTCCTGCGACAGAGCGCCGACGACGTGTCCAGGATCCAGTGGCTGACGGCCGCACTCGACGATGCCGTAACGGTCCGTGACGTCAGCCGGGTGGTGGTCACCGCGCTCGGTGAGCCGCTGGGCGCCGACCGGGTGGCACTCGCCGAGTTGCAGGACGACCGGCTCGCGGTCACCGTGCTCGACCCGCCCGAGCCCGCCGCCTGGCCGCAGTGGTGGCGTTCCGAGTGGCGTTCGGAGTGGCCCGACGCACCGGTCAGCGCCCTGCCCACCCTTCAGAGGGCTCTACGGGACGGACGAATGGATCTGTGGTCCGCCGGCGCGGCCCTCGAACCCGGACTCGCCGGCATCGGCGCCGGAGGTCTGGCCGTCCTGCCGCTCCCCGCGAAGGGCTGGGTCGCCGGCGTGTGCCTGGTCGGCTGGGACCAGCCGCACGAATTCGTCCCCGAGGAGCGGTTCCTGCTGACCGCCACCGCGGCGCTGGTGGGACAGGCCCTCAAGCGTGCGCGCGCGCACGACGCCGAACAGGAGCTCGCGACGATGCTGCAGCGCAGTCTCCTGCCCCGGCGCCTCCCCGAGCTGCCCGGCGGGACGGCCGTCGCCCGCTATCTGCCCGCCAGGCGGGGGTTGCAGGTGGGCGGTGACTGGTACGACGTCATAGCCCTCTCCGAGGACCGGGTGGCGCTGGTCATCGGCGACGTGCAGGGACACAGCGCCGGAGCCGCGACGATCATGGGCCAGATGCGCACCGCGATCAGGGCGTACGCCGTGGAGGGCCATCCGCCCGACGTGGTCGTCTCGCACGCCAACCGGCTCCTCGTCGGTATGGAGACCGATCTGTTCGCCACCTGCTGCTACGCCGAGTTGGACATGGAGGAGGGCAACGCCCTGTTCGTACGGGCCGGGCACCTCGCACCGCTGGTGCGCCATCCCGACGGCAGGACCGAGGAGGTACAGGTCGCGGGCGGGCTCCCGCTGGGGATCCTCGCGGACGCGGAGTTCCCCATGACCACCTGCGCGCTGGCCCCCGGCACGGTGATCGCCATGGTCACCGACGGCCTGGTCGAGGCCGCCGACCTGCCCCTGGACGAGGGCATGGACCGGACCCGCACCGCGCTCGCCGCGGCTGATCCGGCGGATCCGGGGGGAATGGCCGACGCACTGCTCGGCGAACTCGACCCTCGTGAGGACGACGTGGCGCTGCTGCTGCTGCGCTACGACGGCATGAAGATCCGACCGATACGGGCCGGCTGGGCGGTGTGGCGGCTGCCCGACGCCGTCATGCACGCACGCCGTTTCACCGCACGCGCGCTGCGTCGGTGGAAGGTCGAAGAAGTGACCGACGCGGCGTTGCTGGTCGTGTCGGAACTGGTCACCAACGGCCTCATGCACACTCAGGGCCCGGTCCGCGTCGACCTGATGCTCCGCGGAGACCGGGTGCGGGTCAGTGTGAGCGACTGCTCGCCGCGTGCCCCCGCCAAGCCGGTGATCGTGGACTGGGACGCGACCGGCGGCCGAGGTCTGCTGCTCGTCGAAGCGATGTCGGAGTCCTTCGGCTCGGTGCCGGTGGCCGGCGGCAAGCAGGTGTGGAGCGAGCTCGTCGTGCCGCGAAGCGGGCAGGTACGCGTGGACGCGGGGCCCCGGACGGAGCGAGGGGGTCTGCCATGAGGGCCCGTACCTGGCACGTCGTCGCGGTGCTCGTCGCGGGAGTCATGACGACGTCCCTGGCCGCCTGCGAAGAAGAAGAGGAGACGGGCAAGGCCGGCTTCACCGTCGGCCTGCTGCTCCCGAGCCGAACCGTCCCCCGCTGGGAGCGGTCCGACAGGCCGCTGATCGAGAAGCGGCTGAAGCAACTGTGCCCCCACTGCACCTTGGAGTACGCCAACGCCCAGGACGACGCGATGAGGCAGCGGCAACAGATGAGCTCCATGATCACCAAAGGGGTCAGGGTCCTGATCCTCGACGCCACCGACACCAGGGCGCTGCGCTCCTCGATCCAGGAAGCGCACGAGGCGGGAGTCCCGGTCGTCGCCTACGACCGGCTCGCCGAAGGCCCGATCTCGGGCTACGTCAGTTTCGACGGCGCGCAGGTCGGCAGGCTCCAGGGCGAGGCGCTCCTGAAGGCCATGGGCGACAAGGCGAACGGCGGAAACGTCGTCATGATGAACGGCGATCCGACCAGCCCCAACGCGGATTGGTTCCGCGGCGGCGCACTGTCCGTCGTCTCCGGCAAGGTGAAGATCGGCAGGTCGTACGACACCCAGGGCTGGAGCACGGACAGCGCCCACGCCAACATGTCCGCCGCGATGGCGGCCCTGGGCCCGGACCGGATCGACGGCGTCCTGGCGGCCAACGACACCATCGCCGCGGGTGTCATCTCCGCTCTCAAGAGCGCCCGTGTCACGGAGCTTCCTCCCGTCACCGGCCAGGACGCCGACCTCGACGCCGTGCAGCGCATCGTCAGGGGCGAGCAGTACATGACGGTGTACAAACCCTTCAAGGCGGAAGCCGAAGCGGCCGTCACCATGGCCGTCGCCCTGGGACGCGGAGAGGACCTCCGCGAGATCGCCACGACGACGACCAACAGCCCCACCACCAGGAACATCCCGTCCGTCCTGCTCACTCCGAGGGCGGTGACGGTGGACAAGATCAAGCCGACACTCCTCAAGGACGGCATGTACAGCGTCGACCAGATCTGCACCGCCGAGCTCCGGGCCGCCTGCGAGAGGTCCGGTCTCACCCGCTCAGAGGGCGAGTGACGGGCACTCAGCGCACGGGAAAGCCGAAGGAGTACCCCTGCTGCTTCAGCCAGGGCAGGACCTCACGCAGGGCGGCCACGGTCTGGGAGCGGTCCCCGCCGGCGTCGTGGAAGAGGATGGTCGGGCCGTTGGAGATCTCGCTCTTGACGGTGGCGACGATGGCGCCCGTGCCGGGGTGTTCGAAGTCCTTGGAGTCGACGTTCCAGCCGAGCGGTCGCATGCCGTGCGAGGCGGCGAGGTGGCGGCTGTACGGGGTGAAAGCGCCGCCCGGGGCGCGGTAGTACTGCGGCCGGACGCCTCCGGAGGCCTGGGTGATCATGCTTTGGGCGTCCAGGATCTGCTGGGACTGGTAGGCCTGGGACTTGGTGTCCATGGTGGTGTCGTGCGAGACGGTGTGGTCGCACAGCCGGTGCCCGGCGGCCACCACCGCCTTGACCAGGTCCGGGTGGGCCTGGGCCTGGGTGCCCACCATGCAGAAGGTGGCCTTGACGCCGTTGTCCCGCAGCACCTGGAGGACCTGCGGCGTCCACGTGGGGTCCGGTCCGTCGTCAATGGTGATGTTGACGCCGTGGGCCCCGCGGTCCGAGGCATGGGCGATGTCCACTGACACCGGCTTCCCGCCCGGAGCCTTGGACCCTGCGTGCGCCGAGCTGCCGGCCGGCGTGCGCTGCCCCTCGACGGGATTGGCCTGCGCGGTCCACACCGAGGTGGCGGCAGCCGCCGCCGTCACCCCGAGCGCCGCCGCGAGAACCCGCCCGTGCCAACCCCGTCCCCCATGCCGCGACATGTCCGCCCCACTCCTCGTCGTCCTTGTGGATCTCGTGCACCCGTGAGGACGGAGATGGACCGCCGGAGGATGCGTCCGTTACCGATCACGGACAATTCCGCGGGGATTCGGAGACGGAGCGGCGACACCACGCGGGGAAAGTCCTCCGAACGAGCGGCGGTGAGCGCCGCGTTGGTGACGACAGCCCTCTGCGGTACTACGGCTGGCCTCGGTCCGAGAGGGCTCGCTCCTGGCCGACCGGCAAGGTGAGTGCCCGCCCGCGAGGCCGATCTCCTCGCCGTGGCGGCCGGCGGCCGTCGTCAACTCACCGGGGGCGTACGGCACGTTGAACGTGGCCATGGCACGTTCGGGAGTCGCGGCGCCACCCGGGCTGAGGCACCGTTGAGCAGCAGCCGCAACTGCCGGTCGCCCGGCGTGTGGACATGAACCGTCATCGGGCGGCCGGGCTCGACGTCCCAGGTCCAGCTCGCCTGCTCGCCTGCTCGTCGAAGTAGCCCCACCGGACGGCCACTTGCTCGGTTCCCGGCAGCGTCGGACGCTCCACCGGCATCTCCATCCGCCCCAGGAGTGCTGCGGCGAGAGTCCCAGGCGGCCCGGACCCAGTTCCCGACGGCCCGCGTGTGGTCGACATCCGTCATCGCCGGCCGTGAAAGCGGCGGTCTCGTTCTCGGGCCGCCCGTACCGGCGTCGCACGGCCGGCCCGGGCGATGACCCGCTCCTACGAGGGCGCGCTGTTCCGGCGCTGTGCGGACTGCGGCGGGTCGGCCACGGCGGGCGGTCGGCTCCGTGGGGGGTTGTCCTGAGCGGGACGGGGGCCGCCGCGCAGGGCCGAGGCGAGGGCGGACACCAGCGCCATGCCCGCGGCGACGCTGAAGACGATCGCCAGTCCGTGGTGGAACGGGCCGGAGACCAGTTGCGGGAAGAAGGTGTGACCGGTCAGGGTGGCGTGTTGGGCAGCGGTGAGGTGGGTGAGGGTTCCGCCGGATCCGAGCAGGTGCTCGATGGGGTTGTTGCCGAGGAACGTGGCGAACAACGTGCTCACCGGGGGCAGCGACGCGGCATGCTCGGCGGAGCCGGCCGGTACACCGTGCGCCTGCAGTCCGCTGCTGAGTGCCGAAGGCAGGGATGAGGCCAGTCCGGAGACCATCAGGGAGAAGAACACACCGATGGACAGGGCGGTGCCCGAGTTCTGGAACGTGGAGCGCATGCCCGAGGCGACGCCCCGGTACTCGGGCGGCACGCTGCCCATGATCGAGGACGTGTTCGGCGCGGAGAACATGCCCTGGCCCAGCCCGTTGAGCAGGAGCAGCGCCGCGAAGAGCCCGTAGTCGAAGTTGATGGGCAGGGCGAGCAGCCCGAGGAAGGAAACCGCGACGACGACCAGGCCGGCCGTCGAGAACATCCGGGCGCCGAACCGGTCCGACAGGTAACCCGACAGGGGACCCGCGATCAGGAAGCCGAGCGTCAGCGGCAGCATGAAGATGCCCGCCCACAACGGGGTGTCCTCGTACGCGTAGCCGTGCAGGGGCAGCCAGATGCCCTGCAGCCAGATGATGAGCATGAACTGCAGCCCGCCGCGTGCGATCGCGGTCAGCAGCGCCGCCAGGTTGCCCGCGGCGAACGCCCGTATCTTGAACAGGGCCAGGGTGAACATGGGGTCGGCGACGCGCGACTCGACGTAGCAGAAGAGCACCAGCAGTACGACCCCGCCGATCAGGCCGCTGAGCACCCACGGATTTCCCCAGCCGGTGGCGTGGGAGCCGTAGGGCTGGATGCCGTAGGTGATGCCGGCCAGCAGGATTCCGGCGCCCGCGGCGAAGGTGATGTTGCCCAGCCAGTCGATACGGCCGGGGCGCCCCGCCGCGGTCTCGCGCAGGCTCATGTACGACCAGATGGTGCCGGTGACGCTGATCGGCACGCTCACCCAGAACACCGCGCGCCAGTCGACGACGGCGAGCAGCCCGCCGGCGAGGAGGCCGAGGAACTGGCCGGCGAGCGCGGTGATCTGGTTGATGCCGAGGGCCATGCCGCGCTGCCGGGCGGGGAAGGCGTCGGTGAGGATCGCGGCCGAGTTGGCGGTGAGCATGGAGCCGCCGAAGGCCTGCACGATGCGCCAGAGAATGAGCCACATCGCGCCGGCGCCGGCCCGGAAGGGGTCGAGGGACAGCGCGACGGAGGCACAGGCGAAGATGAGGAAACCGAGGTTGTAGATCTTGACCCGGCCGTACATGTCGCCGAGCCGGCCGAGGACGACGACGAGTACGGCCGACACGAGCAGATAGCCCAGGATCATCCAGAGCAGATAGCCGATGTTGCCGGGCGCGAGCGGGTCGAGCCCGATCCCGCGGAAGATCGCGGGCAGCGAGATGATCACGATGGAGGCGTCCATCGTGGCGATCAGTACACCGAGCGTGGTGTTGGACAGGGCGACCCACTTGTAGCCGGGGCCCGCGGGGGTGTCCTTCCGGCGCGTCCAGCGCGAGGTGCGCGCGGTCACAGCCGTTCCGCCAGTCGGTCGAGGAGGGGCAGGGCCGACGCGAGTGTCTCGCGCTCCTCCGGGGTGAACTCGTCGAGGACGGCCGAGAGCCGGTGTACGGACTCGGAGCGCCGCTCCGCCAGCATGGCCCGTCCTTCCTCGGTGATCGCCACGATGATCCGTCGCCCGTCCGCCGGGTCGGGGCCACGTCCGACGAGCCCGCGCTGTTCGAGTACGGCGAGCGTGCCGGCCATCGCCTGTGGCCGTACGCGTTCCAGGTCGGCGAGAGATCCCGGGGAGCTGGGGCCGTCGGCGGCGAGCCGCGCGAGCACCGAAACGCCGGAGAGGGACACGTCCCCCACGGCGTGGGCCTGGCGCAGTCGCCGGGTCATGCGGCCCACGGCGAGGCGAAGGTCGGAGGCGAGCCGGACGGTGTCGCTCGGGCCGTGGGTGTGATCGGTACCTGCTTCTCTATCCACCTGCACAAGTACTAACAGTAGGTTTATCAGTCTGGGCTGATCAATCAAATGTTAGTAATGATCGAACGGGTGATCCCCGGACTTGCCCGCCCTGCCACCGCGCACCCTCTGTCGCGACCGAACGATTGAACGTACGCTGACAAGTCGTAGCACGTCGGGCGTGATTGACTGGGGGAGCCGTCATGTCCTGGGACAACAACGGCCCGCGCGCCGGATTCGTCGTACCGCCGATGCCGACCGCGCCGCCGCCCGCTCCGGCTGACGGCCTGCGAGCGGCCGCGGTGGCGCTGCTGAACCTGTGCGGACTGGGCCTCGGTTATGCGCTGGTGCGCCGTTGGGGACTCATGGCGCTGTGCTGGGTCGCGACCGCGATTCTGCTCCTGGTGGCCCTCCCCGCGGACCCGGACGGCGTCCCCGGCGGAGCCGTCGTCGCCTACCTGGTCCTCCTCGGTCTCGCGGCCGTCCATGGTGCGGTCGTGGGGCTGCGGACCCGTCTGGTGTGGCCACCGCGCGCCTGGGTCGCGATCGCGCTCGGGGTCGTCCTTCTGGCCGTGCCCACCGGAGGCGTCGTCCTGTACGACGGCGCACGTGACGACGCCACCGAGGCGATGTTCATGGACCGGTTGGAGCGGGCGGACAAGCTTGTCCAGAGCGCCGGCAAGCAGCCGTTCGCAACGGCGGAGGCCGACTACCGCCGGGCACTGGCGGTCTATCGGGGCCTGCGCAGCGACCATCCGGGCTCACGCGCGGCCGCCCGGGTCCCCGACCGGCTCAAGACGTACTACGCCACCGTCGGTGCGTCCTTCGACCAGAAGAACTACTGCGACGCCATAGCGCCCTTGAAGTACCTGCGCACCGTACCGAGGACCATGGGCAAGCGGGAACTCGGAGCACTGTCCACCTGGCCCGACGATCGCCTGGCGACCTCGCTCTACGAGTGCGCGTCGCAGTCGCTGAGCGGTGGCGCGGCGGACTGGACCGCGCACTTCGGCGATCTCCTGACGACGTTCCCGCGGTCCGCGTCGGCTGCGAAGGTGGAGCCGGCGGTCAAAACGGCGGTCGACAAGGCCGTGAAACAAGTGGATGGCGGCGATCCCTGCACGGCCGTCCAGCATCTCAACAGCCTGGGTACCCAGGTCCGTGCGCTGCCGGGAGAAGAAGCGGGCGTGGCCGCGGACCTCGGCAAGGACGCCGACCGGGCCGACAGGACCGCGGATTCGGGTGCGTACGCCTGCGGAGTGGACCAGTACAAGGACGGGCGCTTCGACGACGCCGTCACCACGATGAACGAGTTCGTCAAGAACAACCCGCACCACACGAACCGAGCCCGCGCCCAGAAGATCGCCATCGCGGCGGACATCGCCCAGACGGTGCCCGCCGCGGGCAGGAGACTGCCCACGACGGCATCCGGCGGCAGTATCTCGGTCACCGTCAAGAACGACAGCCCCGACGACATCACCGTGATGTACACGGGGCCGGTGACGGGAAGCTTCCCTCTCAAGGCCTGCGGGAGCTGCACTTCCTACTCCCTCGCCAGCACGCTGGTGCGGGGCTTCACACCGTGCAACGACAGCGGGAAGAACTACCCGCAACGGACCATCCGACTGCCCGCGGGCACCACGTACTTCGTGCACAAGGCCCGGGGCGGAACCGGGAAGTCCCCGGCCTCGGACACGGCCAAGCTGAGGTCCGGCTACATCTATACGGAGTGCGCCTACACGACGAGCTTCGGCTACTGACGCCCCGGCGTGCCGACGGTCACGTCAGATCGTTGAAGAGGCGTTGGCCAAGAGACTGACGATGGGAGCGCCGCCCGGACATGGATCCGCGGGGCACCAGCGGGTTCCGGGCGGCCATCGTGGCCCGAGGCTCGTTTCATCGAGGACCTGGTGGCCGAGCAGGTCGGCCTGATCGAACTCGGCTACGGGATCCCCGACCGGCTGCGACTGGTGCCGGTCGACTTCGAGGCGGGTGCGGACTGGTGGGAGCAACTGTCCGACCCCGGCTTCGATCCCGGACGGCCGACGGTCGGCGCCTGCGCCGGCGTCACCATGTACCTCACCAAGCCACACGCGCAGGCGGCCGGAACGCCGTTCGTCAGCTTCGGGCGTGAAAGCGGGCCACGCTGGTGAGTTGCTTCAGGACGGCATCGGCTCGTCGAGGAGGGTGTGGGCGAGACGGCGCAGCTCTTCGTCGTCCTTCCATGCGACGCGACGCGGGGAGGTGGCGCAGAGCTCCAGCAGGGGCCGCAGCTCCGGCGGGGTGGTCGTGAGGGCGCCGGCTGTCCGCATGTCCGCGAGGATGTGCAAGGCATCACGGCGGCCGTACCAGGCGGTGTCGTCAGAGGCGTAGGTGGTGGTGGGCGCGGCCCACTCGAGAAGCAGGGGAAGCACTGGCCGCGGGTCGCCGGTGATGCGCCAGTAGGCGTCGGCGGCCTGCGCACGGCCGTATTTTTGTGGGCCGTGCAGCACCGCGGCGACTTCGGGGGCGAGTGGCGCACCGAGGGGGCCGAGCCGTCCGATGGCCGGGAGGATGTCCGGCGGGGACTGCGTGCGCAGCAGGTCGCGCAGGCCCTTGACGGCCGGTTCGGCATCCCCGGTGATCAGGGCCCTGGAAACGGCGGCCTCCGCGCAAAGGCCGTCCCACGCCGTGGGGTCCACGGTGGCCAGCAGGTCGGCGGTCTCGGTATCCGTGCCGGACGGCCCGAGTTCCCCCAGCAGACGGGCGGCCGCGACGGTGGGGCGCTCGCGCAGAGCCTGCTTGAGCTGAGGGAGGTGCGCGGCGGCCAGGTCGGATCCGAGGGCGTCGAGCAGCCGCGCACCGCCGCGGGCGATCAGTTCGGGAAGCACCGGGTGCAGGCGGGGCAGGGCCTCGTCACGGTGGTGGGTCAGGAACGTGGCGAGGACCGGCCCGCTGAGGTTGCCAGGCTGTTCGAGCAGCCGCGGGTCGCCGCAGCCGGCCAGCGCCAGGCGCGCGCACTCGACCACTTCGGCGCGGGCCAGGGCCCGTTGGGCTGCCGCCGTCCGCTCCCGCCTGGCTGAGCGGGTCCGGAGAGCTCCCGGCCCATCGGCAACCGTGGCAGCGGCGCTGTGTGGGACACCGGCGCGGTCGTCGTCCGTGACTCCGACGTCGACCCACAGGAGCCCGTGCCCCTTCCCGCGGCTCGACTCGCGGCCGGCGACGCCGGGAGCGTACGGGGAGCCGGCCGCGTATTCCTGCTCGTCACCGGCGGCCTCGGCGAGCAACAGGTCGCGGACGTCGCTGCCGGGGTCCCCGGCGCGGGGCATCAGGCCTGCGATCGCGCGGACGATCGAAAGGCGCTCGGCGCCGTCCTGATGCAGGGGCAGTGCCTCGGCCAGCGCGGCCACGCACTGTGCCTCGCGGTCCCGCCACCGCTCATCGACTTGTCCGACCAGGCGGGAGCCCCGTCGGTGGGTGTCACCGGCCGCGATCCATGCGCGCGCGATGCTCAGCGCGCCCTCCGGGTCCTCGGTCAGGAGCTCCGTCTCGCGGTCGCGGGGCGCGCCGGGATACGGGAAGGGCCGCGGGCGGGCGGCGAAACGGTGTGAGCTCGGGACAACGGCCCCGTCAGCCGCGACGACCGCCACCAGGGTCGCGGGATAGGGCGGTTCGGCCCGGTCCAGGCCCGACAGCGCGGCCGCCAGGCGGACTTCCCGATCGTGGTCGCCAACTGCCGCGGCCACACGGTCCCGTACGGTCGCCGGGTCAGGATCGAGGAGGGCGAGGGCGGTGAGGGCGTCGGCCCGCGTCGAGGCGGACGGATCGCTCTCGTACAGGTCCGCGAGCGTGCGGACCACGGCAGGGCCGGCCGGACGCGGTCCGACGCACGCCAGCCGGATCGCGGCCTGCCGCACGAAGGGATCGGGGTCGGTCAAACACCCCATCAACAGCGGAAGTTCGGCCAGGACCGCCGCGCGCACCCGTCCACCGAGGGACTCCGGCGCGGGCACCCCCCACTCGTCGAGCTCGGCGAGCCCGGTCAGCACCTCCAGGACAGCTTCCCGATGCCAGGACACGTGCAGCGCCAGATGGGCCAGGAACGGCACCGCTTCCAGCGTCGCCGGATACAACGACCCCTGGTGGTTGAGGTTGTTGATCAGCTCCTCACCGACGTTCTCGCCGCGCTCCGTCTGCGGGGACTCTTCCGCGTACAGGACGCGGATCATCTCCGGAACGTCGCCGGCCGGCCCATAGGCATGCTCAAGGGCCGCCCAGTCCACCTCGTTCAGCTCTTCAGGCGCGCGCACGCCCGCACCCTACCGACCCCGGCGGGACCTCGGGGTCGGCATCGTTCGACGGACGGGGCAGGGGACGCAGTAGAGTGGTCGAACAGGCGCGCGGGGCGCCTCCGGGTCCGCGGGAAGGGCAGAGCCCACCTGGCTTGTACGAGCGTCATGATGGCCTACCGTCCTTCGGCCGGTTCGGCGGACCACCGGTTCACCGAAGGAGGCTCCGTGCCGACCACACCGCAGACCGTGCCCCTGCCCGAGCGCGCCAGTCTGGAACAGCTCAAGAAGCGGGCGAAGGACTTGCGGCGGGCCGTGCGCTCCCAGCAGCCCACCGCCTTGGCACTCGTCGCGCGACACGCGCCCGAGAGTCGGAATCCGCAGGTCGAATTCGGCCTCGACACCGCGCAGTTGGTGATCGCCCGCCTTCATGGCTTCCCGAGTTGGCCGCGCCTTCGACAGCACCTTGCCGCGCATTCCGGAGCGCCCGTTGACCAACCACGCTCCGGCGCTCGTAGGGTGGAGGACTTCTACCGCCTGCGGACCGGGTGGGCCTCCACGGCGGACGTACGCCGTTGCGCCGCGGCCGCGACGCGTGCGCATCCCGATCCCGCCGACTGGCAGCCGTTGCTCACCGCGCGCCGCAACGGCATCAGGGTGGTCGCATTCGGCTCGCCGGGCGGAGTGGTGTTCGCGGAACTCACTCCGAAGCGGGTCACGTTGTCCCGGCCCGCCGTCGGCGCGTCGGCCGGTCAGGGAGCGTCGGTGACGTTCCACACCGAGTTCGGCACCATCGCGGGTGTTGTCGCACCCGAGGTCGCCAGCCTGGTCGTGGAACGGCCCGCGGACCGGCGCCCGCTGGGATGGACGCTGGTCGCCGACGGTCTGTTCGTGGCTCCCAACGCGTTCGTCGTCGACTCCACCGGCCTCGTTCTGCGGACCAACGGCAGCCCGAAGGGTGAGATCGTGCCCCTCGCGGCACTGCCATCGCGCGCAACCGCCGTGGTGGACCGGCCCGCACCGGCCGTCGAGGACCCCGCGCTCGCCACCGAGGATCTGACCACGGTTCTCGCGGCGGCCGACGCCCCTCCGGTCGTCGATCCGGAGCAGTGGCGATCCGGTGCTCACGCCGATCTCACACCGCGCGAACGAGTCAGGCTCGGCCGCTACGGCAAGCTGCTCGTCTGGCACACCACCGGTGACCGGGCGAGTACCGAGGACCCGTTCGTGTTCGACTTCACTCCTCAACAGGGCCCGATTCGGGACTTCACCGTGGTCGGAAAGGACATCTCGGCCACCCGGATGTACTACGACTTCGCGGACGGCGCCAGCGGCACCATCGCCGTGGTGGGCCTGGTGGAAGACGTCCACATCGCCTCGGTCGTCCTGCGCCGCGACGGCATGCCCGACCTGGCGGCACGAATCGCCGGAGGTACGTTCCTCATCGCCGGGCCCGACCTCGCCGACCTGCCGGAGCGCGGCCCCGTCACGGCCGTCCTGGTCGCCCGGGACCACTCCGGAAACGTACGGGAAGAACTTCCCTACCAGCAGTAGGCCCGACGCGACCGCACCGGAAGGAGGTGGACGAGTACGCGCGGGTGCGGCGCGTGGACATCGTGCAGGGGGCGTGACGGAGCACTCGGGTACGCGGGGTTCTGGGATTCGTCGCGGCCGTCCGCGCGGTGCTCACGCTCGCGGGGTCGGCGGCCTTGCGGCGCGGGTCGGCGTCAGGCGGCCGGTCGCACCAGGCCCGACTCGTAGGCGAAGGTCACCGCCTGCACACGGGCGCGGGCGCCGATCTTGGCGAGGATGTGGCTGACGTGTGACTTGACGGTGGTCGGCGCGATGGACAGCCGCGCGGCGATCTCGGCGTTGGACCAGCCGGAGGCGACGGCGGTGAGGACGTCGCGTTCCCGCTCGGTGAGCATGTCGAGCCCTGTTTCCTGCTCGGTGGTGCGGGCCGGGCGCTCCTGGCGGACCGCGTCGATGAGCGCACGGGTGACGCCGGGAGTGGTGACGGCGTCTCCGGCGGCCACGATGCGGACGGCCGCGGTCAGTTCGTCGGGGGTGGCGTCCTGGGGGAGGAACCCGCCGGCTCCGGCGCGCAGTGCCGCGTAGGCGTACCCCTCGTGGCTGCTGGGCGTCAGGACCAGTACGCGCGGGGGACGCCCGCCGGCTCTGACGGGCTCGGTCGCCGGGAGTGGGGTGAGGGGCCGGGTGATGCGGCGGATGGCCTCGACGCCGTTCGGATCGGCTACGTGGTTGGCCATCACGACGACGTCGGGACCGAGCGCGGCGCTCATGCGGATCGCCTCGGCGTCACTCGTCGCCTCGCCGACGACGGTCAGGTCGGGCTCGGCCGCCAGAAGCATGTGCAGACCGAGACGGTGCAGGGACTGGCTGTGCACGACGAGTACGGAGGTCATGACGGGCGCCCTTCGTGAGGGTGGGGTGCGCGCGACGGCCGGCGTGGGCCGGGTGTCCGCCACCGCACCCCCCGTGAACGAAACGGTTTCGTTCACCTCGGTCTCATCAGCGTAGACCCGGCAGTATCGAAACGGCATCGTTTCCTTTGTGGCCTCGGTCACTCCCCGATGGCCCGGCGGTGCGACCTTGCATGATCATGCGTGATGTTGCATAATCTTGCCATGTCCAAGGTCCTCACTTCCCTCCCCACCGGCGAGCGCGTCGGCATTGCCTTCTCCGGCGGGCTCGACACTTCGGTCGCCGTCGCCTGGATGCGCGACAAGGGCGCCGTACCGTGCACGTACACCGCCGACATCGGTCAGTACGACGAGCCCGACATCGCGTCCGTGCCCGGCCGTGCCACGGCGTACGGCGCCGAGATCACCCGGCTCGTCGACTGCCGTGCCGCGCTGGTCGAGGAAGGGCTGGCCGCACTCGCCTGCGGCGCGTTCCACATCAGGTCGGGCGGGCGCCCGTACTTCAACACCACGCCGCTGGGGCGTGCCGTGACCGGCACGCTGCTGGTGCGGGCCATGCTCGAGGACGGGGTGCAGATCTGGGGTGACGGCTCCACGTTCAAGGGCAATGACATCGAGCGGTTCTACCGGTACGGGCTGCTCGCCAACCCGCACCTGCGGATCTACAAGCCCTGGCTGGACGCGGACTTCGTCACGGAGCTCGGCGGCCGCAAGGAGATGTCGGAGTGGCTGCTCGCGCACGGGCTGCCGTACCGGGACTCGACGGAGAAGGCGTACTCCACGGACGCCAACATCTGGGGCGCCACGCACGAGGCCAAGACCCTGGAGCACCTTGACACCGGTATCGAGACGGTCGACCCGATCATGGGCGTGCGGTTCTGGGACCCGTCGGTGGAGATCGCCACGGAGGACGTGACGGTCGGCTTCGACCAAGGCCGTCCGGTCACCATCAACGGCAAGGAGTTCGGCTCCGCGGTCGACCTCGTCATGGAGGCCAACGCGATCGGCGGCCGGCACGGCCTCGGCATGTCCGACCAGATCGAGAACCGGATCATCGAAGCCAAGAGCCGCGGCATCTACGAGGCGCCCGGCATGGCGCTGCTGCACATCGCCTACGAGCGTCTGGTCAACGCGATCCACAACGAGGACACCGTGGCCGCGTACCACAACGAGGGTCGGCGGCTGGGCCGGCTGCTCTACGAAGGCCGCTGGCTGGACCCGCAGGCGCTGATGGTGCGCGAGTCGCTGCAGCGCTGGGTCGGCACGGCGATCACCGGCGAGGTGACCCTGCGGCTGCGGCGCGGCGAGGACTACTCGGTGCTCGACACCCGGGGCCCGGCGCTCAGCTACCACCCGGACAAGCTCTCCATGGAGCGGACCGAGGACTCGGCGTTCGGCCCGGTGGACCGCATCGGCCAGCTCACCATGCGGAACCTGGACATCGCCGACTCCCGTGCCCGTCTCGAGCAGTACGCGGGCCTGGGCCTGGTCGGCAGCGACCACCCGACGCCGATCGGCGCCGCGCAGGCGGCCTCGACCGGGCTGATCGGCGCCATGGACGAGGGCGGCGCCGAGGTCATCGCCTCGCGGGGCGAGGCCACGGACGAGGAGACGATGCTGGACCGCGCCGCGATGGAGTCCGGCACGGACTGACGCCGGTGACCGGTCGTACGCACCTGGGCGGCGGGCCCCGGCGGATTCTGTTCCGCCGGGGCCCGCCGTCGTCCGCTGCGCGCGGGGGAGGGGCTCACCGCTTGGCTCCGTCGCCGACAGCGACCTCACGCGAAGGCTGTGGTCAGCAGGGCTACGGGTGCAGTATCACCTTCGTATAGCCCTCGATCCGCTTGTCGAACTTGTCGTAGGCCGACGGCGCCTGATCCAGGGTCAGTTCGTGGGAGACGACGAAACTGGGCTTCGCCCTGCCCTCGATGATCATGTCGCGCAGGTACCGGTTGTAGCGCTTCACGTTGCACTGTCCCGTCCCCATCCGCAGGCCCTTCTCGAAGAGCTTGCCGATCGAGACGAGGAGCATGCCCTGCTTGGCCTGCTCGTCCGGGCCGCCGGGGTCGGAGGGCACATAGAGGCCGGGCACGCCGAGCGCTCCGGTGGCTCGAACCGTGCCGACGAGCGAGTTCAGGACGGTCGCCGGTTCCTCGCGGTCCGTGCCGTGCCCTGTCGCCTGGTAGCCGACGGCGTCAACGCCCTTGTCCGTGCCGATGCCGTCCGTGTGTTCCTTGATCTGCTCGATCGGGTTGCCCTCGGCGAAGTTGATCGGAACCGCGCCTATCTCCTCGGCCTTCTGCAGCCGTTCGGGGACCCGGTCCACAACGAAGACCTGCTTCGCGCCGCGCAGCAGAGCCGAGTAGGCGGCCATGAGTCCGACCGGGCCTCCGCCGTACACCGCGACGCTCTCGCCCGGGCGGACCTGGGCGAGCTCACAACCGTGGTATCCGGTGGGGAAAATGTCGGCGAGCAATATGAAATCACTCTCGTGGTCGTTTCCCGGCGGCAGCTTCAGGCAGTTGAAGTCGGCGAAGGGTACGCGCAGGTATTCGGCCTGGCCGCCCTTCCAGGGGCCCATCGCGACGTATCCGTACGCGCCGCCCGCGAAACCGGGATTGACGGTCAGACAGTATCCGGTGAAACCCTCGACGCAGTTCATGCAGAACCCGCAGGCGACGTTGAAGGGCATGACCACGCGGTCGCCCTCCTTGAGTGAGGTGACGCCCTGGCCGAGTTCTTCGATGATTCCCATGTTCTCGTGGCCGAAGACGATGCCGGGCTCGGCAGCGGTACGGCCCTCGTACATGTGCAGGTCGGATCCGCATATCGCGGTGGAAGTGACCCGTACGATCACATCGTTCGGATGCTGGATGCTGGGCTTTTCAACCTCTTCGACCGCAACGCTGAACGGCCCTTTGTATACGACGGCCTTCACGGCTGCCACCTCCAGTCGGTGACGCATGTATGTGATGTCCACGCCCCCGCCCGCATTCTCCGCGTGACCCATCTCTCATGATTCTCCGTCCTGCGCGATCGGACAAGCCGGTAACGTCGATGTGAATAACTGCCCGGTGTCGTGCAGAGAAATGCAGTGGAGAGGGAGGCCGAAAATGTCAGCACAGCGACTGGGAACGCTGCTTGTTCCCGTGCCGGGATTGTCCGGCACCACCTACCCGCCGGGAACGACCGTGACGGTCCGCGGCCGAGGCGCTACGGTCGACGCCTTCGTCAACGGCGACTGGCTTCCCCTGTCGTGGTGGGAATTCTCCGACGGTCTGCGCGAGGACATCGCCGACCGCTGATTTCTCCCTTGCGTGGGGCTTGCCCTCATCGGATTCCGGACGGGACGCTCCGGCGCGATCGTCGGCCCCGCTTGTGACGCGAGAACCGCGAAGCTCCCGGCAGTGACCTCTGTGGCTGCCGGGAGCTTCGCGTGTCTGCCCACCTGTCATGGATCGGGGTGAGGGCGCGTGTGTCGGAGGTTCCTCAGTTGCGGGCCCCGGCAGGCTGTCCGCAGGCGCCGGTGTTCCTGGCCCGTCCCGTGCGGAGCCGTTGGGCGGCGAGCGCGAGGGCGCTGAAGGCGATGACGGCCGCGCTGTAGACGACCGAGGTCTCGCGCAGGCCGACGTTCGTGGTGGCGATCCCCGCGACCACGGCCGGGACGCTGAAGGCCAGGTAGGAGATGACGAACGCGACCGCGAACAGTTCGCCCCGCTCGGCCGGCCCGGCGATCCGGGCCAGTGTGCCGAAGCCGGCCAGGGCCGAGCCGCCGAAGCCGATTCCGGCGATGGCGGTGCCGGCTGCGGCCATGGTGAGCGAGTTCGCCTCCACACCGCCCAGACCCACTGCCGTGCCGAGGAGCAGCAAGGTGGCCGAAAGGGCGAGCGTGCGCTCGGTGGGCCAGCCGCGCAACGCGAACGCCGTGATCGAGGCGGGCGCGCAGAGCAGGGTGACCACGAGGCCGCCGACGACATGGCTGGACAGGCCGAACAGGTTGGCGGCCACTGACGGACCGAGCGAGAGATACAGTCCGCCCAGTGCCCAGCTCGCCACCAGGATCGGCACGAGTGCTATCAGGTCCGTGCGCAGGCGCGGAGCAACGCCGAGGCGCGGCTGAAGCGACCGTACGACGCCGGGCCGGCGCTGTGCCGTCTCGGGCATGAGGGCGATGAGCAGACCGGCGAGGGCCAGAGCCGCGAGCAGCAGACCGTAGACCAATCGGGTCGGGTGCGGCCCGTACTGCGCAAGGACGCCGCAGCCCAGTGCACCGAGGCCGAGCCCGAACGTCGGGGCCGCACCGGTGATGACGCCGGCGCGGTGCGGCGCGTGGGGCGGGTTGAGATCGACCAGGGTCGCGCCGAGTGTCGTCATGGCCGCGCCGGTGGCGACGCCCTGGACGAAGCGGGCCGTCAGAAGGATCGAGACGTCGTCGGCGGCGATGAACAGTGCCATCGCCACCGCTTCGAGGGCGATGGCCGAGGCCAGGACCGGTCGGCGGCCGATGTGATCGGACAGTGCGCCGAGCACGAGGAGTGCCCCGATCATTCCGACGACGTACACCGCGAAAACGGTGGTCAGCGTGGTTGCCGAGAAGCTCCATTCGTGCTGGTAGATGACGTAGAGCGGCGACGGCGCGCTGGACGCGGCCATGAAGAGGACGAAGACGGCCGCGATGGAGGCGAAGGCCATCGGCCGGCTCAGCCCGCGCCGCACACGACCGGACGGTGGGCCACTCGGGGCTGAGGTTGACGGGACCTTCTTGTAGGACGTGGGTGCGTCAGACATGCGCTCTCTCCGAAAGCAGTGATCACTGCGTTAGTAGTCCTACCCTAACGCAGTGATCAGTGCGATAATTTCCGCATGACCGAAGCAACAGTCCAGCCCCGTCCCGGCGGCCGCTCCGCGCGGGTGCGCGCGGCCGTTCACCGCGCGGTCGGGGAGCTGCTCGCCGAAGAGCCCGCCGAGGCGCTGACCATTCCCGCCATCGCGGCGCGCGCCGGCGTGCACGCGACCACGGTGTACCGGCGGTGGGGTTCAGTGGCGCAGCTCCTGGCCGACGTCGCCACCAGTCGGTTCAGTGGCGATGTCGTGGTGCCGGACACCGGCTCTCTGGTGGGTGACCTGGAGCGGTGGACGGGCGATGTCGCCACCGACCTCGCCGATCCCGACGTCCTCGCCCTGATGCGGGCGACGATCGGCTCGGGTCCGGAGGGCGGCAGCGCCTGCACGGCTGACCGACACGCTCAGCTCGGGGCGATCATCGAGCGGGAGCGAGCTCGAGGAGGCAAGGTGCCGAGCGTGGAGCGGGCCGTCGACGGACTGCTCGGTCCGCTGTACTACCGCGCGATCTTCAGCGGGGAGCCCGCGTCCGGAGAGTGGGCGCGGGGCCTGGTCGCGCCGTTGCTCGCGGCGGTCTAGGTCATCGCGTCGGGCGCCCCTGGGCCGTTGTCGCGGGCGCCCATGGAAAGGTCATGGCTCGCGGTGCTCGTGGGCCGCCGATTCCAGCGCCGCGGCCTCCGCCTCGGCCAGACGGGTCTCGGCATCGACGTCGATCGAACGGGTGAGCAGCCAGTAGAGCACCGCGGAGACGGGCAGCCCGATGAACAAGGCGATGTCCGCACCGCCGAGCGCGTGGGCGGCGGGTCCGACGTAGAGGGTGCCGACGGAGAAGAAGGGCACCATGACGGCGAAGCCGACCAGGTAGGCGATGATGCCGTGCCAGCCCCAGCGGCCGTAGATGCCGTGCGGGTTGAAGATCTCGGCGACCGCGTAGTGGCCGCGGCGCACCACGTAGTAGTCCATGAGGTTCACGGCGGTCCACGGAATGAACAGGTAGAGCACCAACAGCAGGAAGTTGTTGAAGTTCTCAAGGAAGTGGGAGGTGGAGGCCAGTGCCCCCACCACGGAGAGCGCCGCGGTGAGGCCGATCGTCACGAGCCGTACGCCGACGGTCGGCCGCACTCTCTTGAACGAGTCGATCGCGCTGATGAGCGTGAGGGATCCGCCGTACATGTTCAGGGCGGTCACCGAGATCAGACCGAGGGCGGAGAACAGCAGGACGATCGCGCCGAAGCCGCTGAAGACCTTGTCGCCCGCCGCGTTGATCGAGCGGACGGTCTCGAAGTCCTTGCCCGCCCATGCGGCGAGCAGAGCCCCGAGACACATCAGCCAGATGCCGCCGAGCGCCGACCCGAAGTACGTCCAGTAGAAGGTCTTGCGGACGGTCACGTCCGGCGGGAGGTAGCGGGAGTAGTCCGAGACGTAGATGGCCCAGCTGATCTGGTATCCGGCGACCACGCCGAACTGCGCGAGGAACGGGGTCCACTGGAAGCCGCCGAGGTCGAAGGAGCCCGGGGGGTAGTGCAGGGTGAGAAGGATGCCCACGGTGAAGATCCCGAAGACGACCAGGAAGGTGTAGGTGAGGACCCGTTCGGCGCGGTGGATGACGTCGTAGCCCACCAGCGCGATGACGAACCCGACGAGTGTGACCACGACGACCCACAGCTTGACGCCGCCGTGCAGTGTGGTGTGCAGGGCCTCGCCGGCCAGGATCGTGTTGAAGATGTTGAACCCCGCGTACTGCACATAGGCGAACAGCCAGACGAGCAGGGCCCCGACGTAGCCGAACTGCGGCCGTGACTGGATCATCTGCGGCAGTCCCAGCTGCGGGCCCTGCGCGGAGTGGAAGGCCATGAAGAACGTGCCGAGGATGGTGCCCGCGGCGATCGCGATCAGCGACCAGATGAGGTTGCCGCCCTCGGTGATGCTGATCAGCCCTACCGCCAGGGTGGCGATCTGCGCGTTGGACATGAACCACAGAGGCCCCAGGTGCCAGAGCTTTCCGTGCCGCTCGTCCAGAGGGACGTAGTCGATGGAGCGGATTTCCAGACCCGATACCCGTGGCTGCGACGATGTGGTCACGAGCGCCTCCTTTGAGCGGGTGCATCATGTGATGAGAAGGTTAACCGCCTGTGATCACATTCATCCTCTTGTCGTACCGGCTACGGAGGGCCGTACCGATCAGTATGTCCGACCGGTACGCAGTGCAATCCCAGGTGTGCCACGCCACTGAAAGGATGAAAACGGCCCCCGCCGGGCTGCTCCGGCGACGCGCCCCGGACCCGGGGAACCGTCGGAAGGGACCGGGGCGTCCGGGTGTCCTGCCCTGGGGTGCCGTCGTCTCGGCGGCGACCGCCCTCGTTGGAGCGAGACGCCGGGGCCGGACGTGAACATCGCCACCACGGGCGCTGACGCCGTCGACGGCGGGGACCTCTGATCGGCGACAACATCGACCAGAACACCCAGAGCCTCCCGGGAGCGGGCGGGGTCGATCGAAGTCGAGATCAACTGCGAGGTCTGACCACCCCGCCCAGGAAGCCAGGTCCAGGGACGCGCTCAGCACAGGGCGGCGAACGGACCGACGAGTCGAAACCCCTTTCCTGGAGTCGTGTTGAGGTTTCGACGGAGCCGCTGGGGGCTGGGCTCGCTCAACAGGCCCTGGCTAAGCGCTGGTTGGCCAATGCTCTGGTCCGGGCTGTAGAGGTCAGTCCTTCGCGCGCCGAGCGGAATGATCGAACGCGAGTGAGGGCTGCTCGGGTTCGGGCCTGCGGTCGCGCCGTGCGTCGTGCTGGTCGAGGAGGGTCAGCAAACCCTCCACGCTCAACCCGGCCTCCGCCGGGTGCCGGAGGATGGTCCCCGGTTCGATGTGGTAGACGTTGGAGCGGCCCTGGCGGGTGTGGGTGAGATAGCCGTCCTCCTCCAGATCGGAAATGATCTTCTGGACGGCGCGCTCGGTGAGTCTGCACCGTGCGGCGATGTCGCGGATACGGGTTCCCTGATCCCTGGAGATGGCGGCCAGCACCCGGGCGTGGTTGGTGAGAAAGGTCCAGCCGGAATGTCCCTGCGGTACGTCACCCATGTCTCGAGGATACGGCTCAGCATTCGCGTATTCAAAAGGGTGAAAGAAAGTTCCTGTATCTCTTGACGTGTGAGGATCCGAAGGCTGAGGCTTGGAGTAGTGAGATAGGCGGATGCCTCAGGAGCGACTGCCATGCACGAACGTCCACTCCCTGTCCAGGTCGGCACGGCCGCCGCGGTCTCCGGTGACATCGACACCGAGCACCCACTCCAGCGCTCCCTGCGCCAAGCCCTCCCGCGGCCGATCGGCGGTCCGCCGACGGCCGTGACGGGCATCCCGGCAAGTACGACAGAGCGCACAAGGAGGATGGGTTGAGCGACGACGCCGAGCAGGACCTGCGCACCGAAGTCGTCCAGCTCAAACGGGCCATGCAGACCCGGCCGGTCATCGATCTGGCCCGGGGAGTCCTGATGGCCTCGTTCGGCCTGAGCGCCGACGACGCCTGGAATGTATTGGTCGAGGTGTCCCAGCACACCAACACCAAGGTCCACCATGTCGCCGAAGACCTGGTCGGCGCCGTCAACGGAGATCCGCTTCCCGACCTTCTCCGGCAACGGGTCTCCGCGGCGGTCGCCGAGGTCCTCGGTCCCCATGCCCCCAACCATCCGACCGCCGAGTGGCGCTCTCTCGCCGACCGGAGCTCACAGCCGGACGGTGAGAGAAGCGCGCTGCCGGTGTCCGACCAACGTCGCGATCTGTCGGCGGACCCGCTCTGATCCCTGGCCTCCGGCCTTACCGCCCGCACCCGCCCTTCCTGCTGACGCTCACGTCCCTCTCGCCGAACTCGCCGAAGCCCCGTCACGCACGCTTGCGGCCGACGCCCGCGTAGACCCAGTACTCCGACGGGTTCTCCGGGATGTGGTCGTCCGGGTCCGGGCGCCACAGGGGTACGTAGACCAGGTCGGGCTCCACCAGGTCGAAGCCGCCGAAGAGATCGCGGATCTCGCCGCGGGAGCGGGCGGTGACCGGGGAGGTGGCCTTGGACCGGTACAGCTGCCCCACGGCGGCGGCCGTGTCCGGGCGATCCTGGTTCGTCGCGTGTGTGAGCGCCAGCCAGCTTCCCTCGGGCAGGGCGTCCCGGAACGCGGCCACGATGCCGGCGGGGTTCTCCTCGGGCGTGATGAAGTGCAGGATCGTGATCATCAGTACCGCGACGGGCTGCCCGAAGTCGATGAGCTTCTGTACCTGCGGGGACGACAGGATGTCGGCCGGCCGGCGGATGTCGGCGTCGACGATGTCCGCGCCGGGATTGTCGGCGAGCAGGGCAGTGCTGTGGGCCACGGCCACCGGGTCACTGTCCACGTAGACCACCCGGGCGTCCGGGCTGGCCGCCTGTGCCACCTCGTGGACGTTGCCCTGTGTCGGGATGCCCGATCCGAGGTCGATGAACTGCCGTATTCCGGCCTCGACCAGAAAGCGCACGGCCCGGCCGAGAAAGGCGCGATTGGCCCGCGCCAGCGTGCGCACCTGGGGATCGATCGCCGTGAAGGCCGCCAACGCCTCCCGGTCTATGGGGAAATTGTGCTGCCCGCCGAGCATCGCGTCGTACATCCGGGCAACGCTCGCCTTGTCGGGATCGATCCCCTGCGGGAGACCGTCGTTGTCGGCCAACTCAACTCCCTGTCATGTCCGTGATCTTGACGCCTCATCATATAGTTGCCGACCATGTGTGGCGGGACGATGTCCAGGCCGCACTGCCGGAGTCGAGCCCCACCGGAAAGGCACAACCCTGCGGTACGAAGCGCACTGTCCCACGGACGGCGAACCCGCCACCGCGCGTTCACGCCGTCAGCCGGCCCTTTCCCCCGCGGCGGACGCCATCGGCTCGGAACTCGACCTGGGCCTGACCGGCAGCCATGTCGTCCACGCGCTGACGCCCGGGTTCTGCGACGCGGCCTCCGTCTACCTGCTGGAGCGATGGCTGCTGGAGGAGAAGGCGTACGCCTCCGCGGAACCACCACAGATCGAGGCCCGCCGACTGGCGCTGCGCATCGGAACCGACGCGCCCGAGGACTGGGAGGGGCTGCTGCCGGTCGGCGAGGTCATCGTCTTTCCGCGCGGGACGCCCTACACACGTGCCATCGCCACCCTCAAGACGCAACTGCTCGACACGGTGGACGCCCATACGTCCGCGCGGCTCAGCACCTCCGGTGGCGGCGACGCCCGCATGGACGTCCTCCTGCGCACGGCTTCCTTCCTCGTCGTCCCGCTGCATCTGCGCGGTACCGCCGTCGGATTCATCGCCTGCACGCGCGGCCCGGACGAAGAGCCCTTCCTGGCCGCCGACGCCGAGGCCGTGGAGTCGCTGGCCGCGCGCGCCTGTGTAGCCCTGGACAACGCGCGCCGGTACGAACGCGAACGCCGTACGGCACTGGCCATCCGCCGAAGCCTGCTCCCCGCAACCGAGCAGGTGTTCGAGGGATGCCGTATCGCCCACGGATACCTCCCCGCCGGGCATGACAACATCATCGGCGGTGACTGGTTCGACGTGCTGCCCCGGCCGGGGGGCCGCGTCAGTCTGATCGTCGGGGACGCCATGGGGCACGGTCCGGAATCGGCCGTCGCCATGATCCAGCTGCGCACCGCCGTCCGTACCCTGGCGGGACTGGACATCACACCGGCCGAGCTGATGCGCCGTCTCGACGCACTTGCCTGTGACACACCGGGAGCTTCCTTCGCCACGTGCATGTACGCCGAGTGGGACGCGAGGCGCCGCATCTGCACCTTCGTCGGAGCCGGTCATCCGCCCCCGCTGATCCGCGATCCGGGCGGACGGACCAGGCCGGTCACTCTCACCAGCCCGGGCCTGCCCCTCGGACTCGGCATGGGGACGTACGAACCCACCGTCCTGCACGTGCCCGACCCCGTGCTGCTCCTGCTCTACAGCGACGGCCTGGTCGAGTCCCGCCACACCGACATCGACCAGGGCATCGCCCGTCTCGCCGGCCTTCTTGACACGGACGGCGTCGGCCCCGGCCGCGTCACCGGCCCGGACACCCTGCAGTCCCTGTGCCGGCGGCTGCTTCATGGCACGTCGGCCACCAACGACGGAGCGGACGACCGCACGCTCCTGCTCACCGAACTCGTACCCGCGAAGATCCCACCCCCACCGCAGGAGCCGGAGAGCTCCCCCGATCGCATGCCGTAACCGCGTTAGGAGTTGCGCTGCGGTGGTACACGGAGGGACGAGGGGGGCTCATTGCGGGAGGTTGCAATGCTTGTCCTCGGCATCATTCTGCTCGTCGTCGGTTTCGTCACGGGCCTCAGCATTCTTTGGACGATCGGCGTGATCCTTGTGGTCATCGGACTCATCCTGTGGATCCTCGGGGCTGCCGGACACGCTGTCGGTGGTCGCCGCCACTACTGGTGACTGGGGCCGCGGGCAGGCCCGTGTGCGCCTTACGTCGTGAAGCGGTGAGTGCCGGAGGCGACCCGGTACACCACGCAGCCGTCCTCCGTCCGCAGAAACGTCGCGTGGGTGTGGGTCACCGAGTCCGGATCTTCCCCGGGGACCCACACCTCGGCGGTCGTGTTGGGAGGCACGGTGCACGTCAGGAAGAAGCCGCCGGATCGTTGCCGCCACCGTGTGGAGACCGGGCCGTAGAGGGAGGCGAACGTGGCGCGGGAGGAGGTGACGTCGCCGCCCGGGCGGGGGCGGACGACGATCTCGCGGTACCCGGGCCGGCCCGCCGAGATGCCGGCGACGTTGGTGTACATCCATTCGCCCACCGACCCGTACGCGTAGTGGTTGAAGGAGTTCATGGCCGGGGTCTGGAAGCTGCCGTCGGGCTGGATGGAGTCCCAGCGTTCCCACATCGTGGTGGAGCCCTTGTCGATCGGGTAGCCCCAGCTGGGGAAGGAACGTTGCTGGAGCAGCCGGTGGGCGACGTCCGTGTGGCCGGTGTCGGTGAGAACGGGCAGCAGCCGGGGCGTACCGAGGAAGCCCGTCGAAAGGTGCCAGTCCTTGGTTTCGATGAGCGCGACGAGGCGGTCGGCCGACGCCTTCCGCAGCGTGTCCGGCAGCAGGTTCATCGACAGGGCGAGGACATAGGCCGTCTGCGTGTCACCCTTCACCTTGCCGGCGGCGGTGACGTAGGCATTCTGGAAAGCGGTGCGCACTCGCGCGAAGAGGTCGAGGTAGGGGGCGGAGTCCTTGCCGAGCTCCGTGGCCGTGCGGGCCGCGAGGTCGGCGCTGTGCGCGAAGTACGCGGTGGCGATGACGTCCTTGGGTGTCTCGTCGGAGACGTTCAGCCAGTCGCCGTACCCGCCGGCCGGCCGCAGCAGGTTGTCGCTGTTCTTCTCCAGGTACTTCAGCCAGGCCTGGATGGAGGGCCAGGCATCCTCCAGGACCTGTCGGTCCCCGTACGCCTGGTACAGGGACCAGGGGACCGTCACGCCCGCGTCGCCCCATCCGGCGACACCGTTGCCGACCGTGCCGACCATGGGTGCCACATCCGTGAAGGCGCCCTCGGGAGTCTGCGCGTCGCGCAGGTCCACGAGCCACTTGGTGAGGAAGCGGGCCGATTCCATCGTGTACGCGGCCGTGGGCGCGAAGACGTTGATGTCGCCCGTCCACCCCAGGCGCTCGTCGCGCGCGGGTGTGTCCGTCGGCACGGACAGGAAGTTGCCGCGCTGCCCCCAAGTGATGTTGCTGTGCAGCTTGTTGAGCATCGGAACGTCGGTCTCGAAGTCGAGGGTGAAGGGTGCGGAGGTGTGCATCACGCGGCCGGTCACGGCGTGCGCCGGGGGAGTGCCGGGAAACCCGGTCACCTCGACGTAGCGGAATCCGTGGAAGGTGAAGCGCGGCTCGTACGTCTCCTCGCCGCCGCCCCTGAGGGTGTACGTGTCGGTGGCCGCGGCGGTGCGCAGATTCGCGGTGTAGAGGGTGCCGTCCGGGTTGAGCACCTCGGCGTGCCTCAGTCGCACGGTCGTTCCCGCCTCGCCCGCGACGCGTAGCCGTACCGATCCGACCATGTTCTGGCCGAGGTCGAAGACGAAGACGCCCGGCGCGGGTTCGGTCACCGTCCTTGCCGTGAGTTCCTCGGCCACGCGGACCGGGCCGTCCACCTGCGCGACGATCAGGTCGGGAGCGGCGTCGCCGGCGGCGCGGACGTCGAGCCAGGTACGGTCGTCGAAGCCGGGTGAGGTCCAGCCGGAGGTCTCCTTGCGCGCGTCGTACGTCTCGCCGTTCAGGAGGTCGGCGGAGACGATCGGTCCGGATGCGGCCCGCCAGTCCGTGCCCGAGGCGATGCGCTCACTCGTCCCGTCGGCGTACTCGACCTCCAACTGAGCCAGCAAGGCGGGGCGTTCGCCGTACTGATGGGGTCCGAACATCCCGACGTTGCCCGCGTACCAGCCCGGAGCCACGTACGCGCCGATGGCGTTGGCGCCGGGCCGCAGGAGCGTGGTGACGTCGTACGTCTGGTACTGGACGCGTTCGCGGTAGTCCGTCCAGCCGGGAGCGAGCTGATCGCGGCCCACGCGGCGGCCGTTGAGGTGGGCCTCGTACAGGCCGAGAGCCGTGGCGTACAGGCGGGCGCGGGACACCTTCTTGCCCGGGAGCCTGAACTCGTGGCGCAGCTGGTTGGCCGCGTACGACGCCGGGACGACCCGGCCCCAAGGTCCGGCTCCCCAGACGGCAGCCTCCTTCGCCGCCGGCCAGCCGCTGTCGTCGAAGTCCGTCACGCGCCAGTCGGTGGCGGGCTCCTTGTTCGTCGACCTCCAGGAGTCGTCGGTGACGATCCGCTGTTCGCCGGTCGCCGTGTGCAGGACGAGGACGGCGACCAGACCGGCGGGTCCCTCGGTCGCGTTGGTCGCCGAGACCGCGAGGACGTTCTTCCCGGAACGCAGCGGAGCGAGGACGTCGATGACGGCCGGCCGGCGCCAGCCCTCGTTGTCCGTCGCCAGGTCCGTATGGGCCACCTCGGTGCCGTTCACGGAAACGGCGTACACGTTGTCTGCGGTGATGGCCAGGGTCGCCGCCGTGACGCCGTCCGGGAGATCGAGGGCGCGACGGAACCAACGGGTGCCCGCGGGCGCGCTGTTGGCCGGTTCGCCCTCGGGGAACCAGATCCACGCGCTGCCCTCCAGCGATGGTGCGTCGGTGAGAGCCGGAGGAGCCGAGACCCACTCCGCCGACCACTGCGCGGCGTCCATGAGGCCCGTCTCCCACCATGCCGCCGCGCTCCAGGCGGAGGCGTCGCCCTTGGCGTCCCAGACGCGTACGGACCAGAAGTAGCGCGTCCGCGGCTTCAGTCGGGGGCCCGCGTACGGGACGAGTACGGACTCACCGGAGGTGACCTTCCCGCTGTCCCAGACGTCCGGGTGCGGGAGGCCCGACGCACGGGAGGCGACACGGATCTGATAGGCGCTCTGGCGTACCCCCGGTTCGTCCGAGGCCATCGGCCAGCTCAGCCGCGGGCGTTGCGTGTCGAGGCCCAGGGGGTGCTGAACGTACTCGACGGTGGGTGTGGTGATGCGCAGGGCGCCGCGTGGTGCGCCCGCTCGGGCTGGTGCGGACGCCGTCGCGGCCAGTGCTGATCCGGTGTCGGTGACGGCTGCGGCCGTTGTGGCCGCCGATGCCGCCAGGAAGTTCCTCCTGCTGATCACTGGAGCCCCTCACGTAGAAGCGATGAATCGATTCACGGCGGTGAACGTAGGGGCGTGCGGGATGGAGGTCAATGAGTGTGCGGGATTTTGTTGCCGAGTTGCGAGGAGGGCATGCGCTTTCGGTGGACACTGACGCGTCCGCGGCGGGGGCGATTGAACGGTTTCAATCGCCCCGTGTGCTCAGGTTGAACTGACGAGAGGTTCCAAGGAGTCGGCGAGAACGGGGGCGAGGGCCGCGGCGTAAGCCTCGGAGAGGTGGCTTTCGTCGCGGTAGACGGCGGTGTTGCCGACGACGACGGGGCAGATGCCCGTGCGGATGGCGCAGACCCAGGGGCGTGGGTCGATGACCGCGGCGCCGGTCGCGCCGGCCGCGTTGCGGACGGCGGTCTGTCGGGTCGCATCGTGGATCGCGTCCGGCAGGTGGTTCGCGCAGGCGTGCAGTTGCAGGGAGTTGTCGGCCGCGCAGTCGACCGGGTCGCCCTTGGGCCACGGGGTGTCGAGCAGGGCGGCGACGTGGGCGCCGGAGGTGCCGAGGTCCCGGAAGGTGTCCTCGAAGCCGGCGGTCCACTGCCGCAGGGTGTCGTCGGCGGGCCGCGCGGGGTCGCCCGCGTCCGAGGAGGAGACGACCACCAGGGCAGGGTGAAGGGCGTTGATCCTCGCTACGGCGTTGGAACGCCAGGTGTCGCAGGCCGTGTACGGCTTGTGGCGGTTGATGATGGTCACGCCGGCGGTCTTGCAGGAGGCCTTCGTCAGCGAGACCAGCTTCCACCCGCGCTCGGTCGCGAGGCCCAGCAGAGCCGGGAACCACTGGGCCGCGTGGGAGTCGCCGAAGAGTACGACGGTGCGGGAGGACGCGCGGTTGCCGTAGACGCATGGCGGATTCCGTGTGCTGTCGTAGTCGACGTGGCAGCCGTCCCGGTAGACCGCCGACCGGGAGGACTTCACCTTCGGCAGGGCCGGGGTGAGGTTGTTCGGCAGGCTGCCGGAGGACGCCGCCAGGAGCTCGGCCAGCCGCGCCTGCGGGTCCGGCGCGCCGGCCAGCTCCTCCGCAAGTACGGGCGCGGGCCCGCCGACTTCGATCGTCGGCGGGACCGCCGCCGCCGTCAGCGCCAGCACCGTGGCCCCCGCCGACAGCCCGACGCCGAGTGCCAGGGCCCGGCTCGGCCGTCCCCGGAACGCCCGGTGGAAGCGGACCGGGTTCTCGACGAGGCGCAGCGTCAGCCAGGCCAGGCCCAGCGCGACCGCGCACAGCCCGAGCGCGAGCGGCACCTCGGCGGTGCCGTCCGTACGGCCCAGCGCCACCGGGGCCACGACCAGCAGCGGCCAGTGCCACAGGTACCAGCCGTACGAGAGCCCGCCCAGCCACACCAGAGGCCGCCGCCCGAGCAGCCACCCCGCGCCGCGCCAGGCGGGTGCGCAGCCGCCGGCCAGGACGAGCGCGGCGCCGAGGACCGGCAGGAGTGCGTGGTAGCCCGGGAAGGGCGTCGCGTCGTCGTACCAGACCGCCGCCAGCGCGACGCAGGCCAGGCCGAGCCAGGTCAGCGGCGCCGCGAGCGCGGCGGGCAGCCGTTCGAGCCGGGCCGTGGCCAGCGCCGGCAGCGCGCCGACGCCGAGCTCCCAGCCCCGGGTGGGGGAGCCGAAGTACGCCCAGGGCGCCGAAGAGTTCGTCACCAGGACACCGACCACGAACGACCCCAGGCACAGCGCCCCGAGCACCAGAGCGATCAGTCGGCGCCGGCCGCGGGCGGCCCGCCGGCTGAGCAGCAGGAGCAGCGGCCACACCAGGTAGAACTGCTCCTCCACGGCGAGCGACCAGAAGTGCTGGAACGGCGAAGGCGGACTGTTCTGGGCGAGATAGTCCGTACCGGCCGCCGCCAGCCGGAAGTTGACCGCGTACAGCGCGCTGCCGAGGGCGTCGCCCGCGTACTCGGCGAGCCGCGCCTTCGACAGGAACAGCCATGACCCGGCCAGCGTGACCGCGATGACCAGGGACGACGCGGGCAGTAGCCGCAGCGCCCGGCGGGCGTAGAAGGTGCGGACCGACAAGCGACCGGTGGTGGCGAGTTCGCGCAGCAGCAGGGACGTGATGAGGAAGCCGGAGATCACGAAGAAGACGTCGACCCCGACGTATCCGCCGCTGACCTGTGGCACTCCGGCGTGGGAGAGCACCACGAGCGTGACGGCCACCGCGCGCAGCCCCTGGATGTCCAACCTCAACGAGTGCCGTCCAGGTGGTGCGGTTCCGCCGCCCGCTGGGATGGTACGGAGCTCGGCGGGCGTGGTGCTCGACATCAGGCGCAACTCCTTGGAGGACTGTCATGGATTGATCCCGTACTGTCCGGCCGCCGCTCGGAGTTCGGGTGAACAACGCCTCAACTTCACGGGAATCCCCGGCGTTCTCGTGCGGATCTCGCTGGTCGGAGGGTTGACCTGCGGATATCAGCTGTCAAATGGGGGGAGGGAAGGTAATCCGTTCGAGCATCGTGGTCCGCCACCCGTCCGTGCGTGCACAGCCGCTGGGTGAGGCGCTGGGCGGCGCAGACACCGCTGGTGTCCGCCACCGCGTATCCTCGACCGGCCGGACGACACGATCTGACCCCTTGCGCGTCACGCGGAACGCTCGGCTGGCGCACCTGTGGGCGGGAGGCGCGGCCGGGCGCGCGCCTCCACTCACGCGAACCCACCGAATATCATTCCCGGGGGCCGCGACCGGCCGAGGACCGAGGAGGCCCCGTGGCCCGGCGCACAGAACGCGCGGACGCCCTGCGCAACCGAGAAGCCGTCCTGGCCGCCGCCGACGCCCTCTTCGCGGACAGCAACAGCCTCGCAGCGTGTCGATGGACGACATCGCCGAGGCCGCGGGTGTGGGCAAGGCCACCCTCTTCCGCCGCTTCGGCGACCGCGCCGGGCTGATCGGCGCCGTGATCGACTCCCGCCTCGAACCGCTGCGGCAAGCCGTGCGGCAAGCGCAGGACGCGGGGCTCAGCAGCCCCTATCAGGCCGAGCACTACGGCCGGTGGCACGAAATCCTCCGGCACTGGATCAGGTGTCCGGCGTCCACCACGCGGATTTCACCGCCCACGCTCCGCCGGCCGTCATCCGCGCCGACCTCGTGGCACACCTGATCGACGATCAGAAGACGACGTCCGAAGGCCTGCGCTCCTCGCTCGCGACGTACATCGACAACGGCCTCGGCAGCGTCCCGATCCAGCCGGCACGTGCAAGGACGCGTGAGCGACACGAGCGGTGTTCACACTGTGTCAGCGGCGTCATTGGGCCCTGCGGGATCGTCGTAATCCGCGCTTGAGGCGTACCTCGGGTGTCTCCTTGGGGTGGGCATTCGGCGGTCCGAGGCACTGGCACTGCTCACCGTGAGTGAGAACCGGCGGGTGGTCCCTGTGATGCACAGGCTCATCGGACCTGGCCGAGTGGCCGTCTGCGGTGTTCGTCGCCGGCGGCACCGGGGCCCGTGCGGTCGTCGGCTCGGGCGCGGTGCGGCCTTGGATCAGTGACGCGGCCGCGGCTACCAAGGACATCGCGATGGCGAGGGCGAAGACCACGACCAGGCCGTGGTGGAAGGGGCCGGATATGAGATGCGGGAAGAACTCGCGCCCGGTCACGGTACGCGCGTTGGCCGGCGACAGTTGCGCGAGCAGGTGGGGGCCGAGCAGCTGTCTGATGGGGTTGTAGCCGAGGAAGGCGGCGAAGAGCGTGCCGACCGGGGGCAGGGCGGCGGCTGCGTGTGCGGGGCCGGTCGGCACGCCCTGGGAGGTCAGCCCGGACGCGAGGGTGTGCGGCAGGGATCCGGCGAGCCCGGCGATCATGAGAGAGAAGAAGACACCGATGGACAGCACCATCCCGGCGTTCTGGAAGGTGGCCCGCATGCCGGAGGCCGCCCCTCGGGCCTCGGGCGGCACGTTCGACATGATGATGGAGGTGTTCGGTGCCGCGAACAGGCCGCCGCCCAGTCCGTTGAGGAAGACAAGGCAGGCGAAGAGCGGATAGCCGAAGCCCGTCGGCAGTACCAGTAGCCCGGCGAACGAGACCGCCATCACGATGAACCCGGAGACCGCGAACGGCCGTGCCCCGAACCGGTCCGACAGGTGCCCGGCCACCGGCCCGGCGACCAGGAACCCAACGGTCAGCGGGAGCAGGTAGATACCGGCCCACAGCGGGGTGTTGGCGTAGTCGTACCCGTGCAGCGGCAGCCAGATCCCCTGCAGCCAGATGATCAGCATGAACTGAAGGCCGCCGCGGGCGATGGAGCCGAGCAGCGTGGCCGCGTTGCCGCCCGCGAAGGCCGCGTTGCGGAAGAGCCGCAGAGGGAACATCGGGTCGTCCGACCGGGTTTCGACCAGCCAGAAGACGGTGAGTACGGCGATTCCGCCGGTCAGCCCGGCGAGCACCAAGGGATTCGTCCAGCCCATGGTGTGTCCGCCGTACGGCTGAATCCCGTAGGTGATCGCGGCGAGCAGGGCGGTCAGCCCGACGGCGAAGGTGATGTTGCCCCACCAGTCGATGCGGGCGGGCTTGCGTATGCCGGCTTCGTGCAGTGAGCGGTAGGCCCAGACCGTGCCGGCGAGCCCGATGGGCACGTTGACCCAGAAGACCGACCGCCAGTCCCACTCCGCCAGCAGCCCGCCGAGCACCAGCCCGATGAACGAACCCGCGATGCCGGCGACCATGTTGACGCCGAGCGCCATGCCGCGTTGCCGCGCCGGGAAGGCGTCGGTGATGATCGCGGCGGAGTTGGCCATGAGCATCGCGCCGCCGACGGCCTGGATCACCCGCCAGCCGATCAGCCAGAGGGCGCCGGGGCCACCGTGAAGCGGGTCCAGGGAGAGCACCACCGAGGTGACGGTGAAGATGAGGAACCCTGCGTTGTAGATCCGTACGCGGCCCCAGATGTCGCCGAGGCGGCCGAGGGTGACCACCAGCACAGCCATGATCAGCATGTAACCCATCAGCATCCACAGCAGATAACTGACATTGCCGGGCTGCAAGGGTTCCAGACGGATGCCGTTGAAGATGGCGGGCAGCGAGATCAGCACGATCGAGGCGTTGACCGTCGCGATGAGCGTGCCGAGAGTGGTGTTGGAGAGCGCCACCCACTTGTAGTGCGGATGGTCCACCGCGATGTGGCGGGTGTGTCTCGGCGCGGGCTGCCGGACTCGGCCCACGTCGTCCCGGGCGAGCGTCAAGTGCCGCCTCTTCTTCGGCATGGACTGCTTCACGGCTGACCTCGGCTCGTCATGACGACGCCGCCATGTGCCCGTCGGCGGCGGCCACGGCCGCTTCGTACGGGTGGGGAGGCCAGGGTGCGTGGCCGACGACGAGTGCGCGCGCTGAGCGCAGCGCGCGCGGGCTGTTCCAACCGAGCACGCCGACGACCACGCCGTGGTGGCCGTAGGCGGCTACGAACCTGCGGTCGGCCGGGTCGCCCTGCAGTACGGTGACATCCGCGCCCGGAGGGATGATGCCGTGCACCTGGATACGGGCGTCGTACTGGTCGGTCCAGAAGTACGGTACGGGGGTGTAGGGCTGGTCGTCGCCGAGGAGGTTGCCGGCGACGGTCACGGCCTGTTGCGTGGCATTGAGCCGGTGTTCCAGTCGCATCTTGGTGCCGAAGTGCTGGTTGGGCCAGCCGGCCACATCGCCGACGGCGTAGATCCCGGGCGCCGCCCGGCACTTCGCGTCGCAGTCCACCCCGTTGCCGAGGGACAGGCCGGAGCCGGCCAGCCAGCCGACCGTCGGCGCGGCGCCGATGGCCACGACGACCACATCCGCGTGGAGCACCGAGCCGTCGGTCAGTTCGACTCCGACCACCCGGCCCTCGGCGTCGAGAAGCCGGCGTACGCCCCGACCGCAGCGCAGCGAGGTGCCGTGGTCGGCGTGCAACTGCGCGATCAGGGCGCCGATCCGGTCACCGAGCTGCTGGTGCAGGGGCACCGGGAGGGGATCGACCAGGGTCACCTTCAGGCCCATCGTGCGGGCGGTCGCGGCCACCTCGGAGCCGAGGAAGCCGGCGCCGACCACAACCACTTCGGGCTGTGCGACCAACTGGGTGCGCAGGGCAAGCGCGTCGTCCAGGGTGCGCAGAACGTGGACACCGGCCGGAGCGGAGCGGGCAAGGCGGCGTGGAGCCGCCCCCGTGGCGATGACCAGGCCGTCGAAGCCGATCCGCTCGCCGTCGGCCAGCACGACCTGACGGCCGGTCATGTCCAGTGCCACGGCGGTGTGGTTGAGCATCAGGGTGAGGCCGAGCGCTGCCAGCGCGTTCTGGTCGCGCAGGAAGACGCGTTCCGGTGGCCAGACGCCGGAGAGGACCTGCTTGGACAGCGGCGGCCGGTCGTACGGGATGTGGGGCTCGTCCCCGATGAGGGTCAGCGCGCCGTCGTAGCCCCGGTTGCGCAGGGATTCGGCCGCGGACAGTCCGGCGGCCGAGGCCCCGACGATGACAATGCTGGGGAGCGTCATGACGGGGCCATCACGCCGGAGGGCCGGTCCGCTCGGGGCGGGACACGGTGGCGACGAACATCGGAATGCCTCCTCTGATTCTCCCGAAGGGCGGCCGGCCCGGCCCTTCTGGGTCCGACAGCGGCAGGAATCGGGCCCGGGTCAGGATTCCGTGACGGTGATGGCCCACGAGGGGCAGTTCGCGGCGGCCTCGCGGGCGGCCTCGCGCAGCTCGGGTGGCGGATCGTCGTTGCGCAGAATGACGATGCCGTCTTCTTCGCGCTGGTCGAAGACCTCCGGTACGGCGAGCACGCACAGTCCTGACGCGATGCATTTGTCCTGGTCGACGCTGATGCGCATGACGACCTCCTGGGTGGGTTCCGGTGATCCGGTGGGCTGGCCGTTCGACGGAAGAGGGCCTCACCAGGTCACGGGGAGTCTGTAGACGCCGTAGATCAGTCCGTCGTACTTGAACGGCACCTGATCGAGGTCCACGGCGAGGCGCAGAGTGGGGATGCGCCGGTAGAGGGTGGCGTAGACGACCTGGAGTTCCACTCTGGCCAGTGGCTGGCCGAGGCACTGGTGCACCCCGAAGCCGAAGGCGAGGTGTTGGCGGGTGCCGCGGTCGATGTCCAGCCGATCGGGATCGGGGAAGACCGACGTGTCCCGGTTGGCCGCATCGTTCGCCAGGACCACGCCGTCACCGGCGCGGATGACCACTTCCCCGAAGTCGATGTCGGCGAGTGCCACCCGGCGCCGTCCGGTGTGGACGATGGACAGGTAGCGCAGCAGCTCTTCGACCGCACTGGCGATCAGCTTGGGGTCGTCGGTTTCTCGGAGCGCCGCAAGCTGGTCGGGGTGTCGCAGCAGTGCCAGCGTGCCCAGCGCGATCATGTTCGCGGTTGTTTCATGCCCGGCTGTCAGCAACAGGGTGCCCATGGACGCCGCGTCGCGCGTGGAGATCTCGCCCGTGGCCACCTGCTCGACGGCCAGCTTGGAGAGCAGGTCGTCGCCGGGGTGCGCGAGTTTCTCGGTGACCAGCGCTTCCAGATAGTGCAACAGCTTGTCGATGGCTTCTCCCGACGCCTTCGGCGATGTGTCGCGCTTGACCAGGATCCTGCTGTTGCTCTGGAAGAAGCCGTGGTCGGCATAGGGCACGCCGAGCAGTCCGCAGATCACACGCGAGGGCACCGGGAGGGCGAACTCCTCGACGAGGTCCACCGGCTTGGGTGCTGTCAGCATCGCGTCGATCAACTCGTCGACGATCTGCTGGATCGCCGGCCGCAGGGCCTCGACCTGTTTGATGGCGAACCGAGCGGTCACCATGCGGCGCAGCCGGGCGTGGTCGGGGTCGTCCATGTTGATGAAGGTCGGCGCCCGCCTCCTGCGTTCGACCGCGCCGGCGCTGAGGTGCGGGTAGCCGGGGCGCGTGTTGTCGGAGCTGATGCGGGGGTCGGACAGCAGGGCACGCGCGTCGTCGTAGCGGGTCACCAGCCATGGAGTGCTGCCGTCCCAGAGCCGGACCCGGCTGATCCGGCCTTCGGTCTGCAACGCCCGCAGAGCCGGGGGCGGGTCGAAGGGGCAGCCGGATGCCCGGGCCATCGGATACTCGGGTGTCCCGGCCGAGGCGGCGGCTGTGGGTGCGGTGGCCGTGGCTGCGGGGGCCGCTGGGTGAGTCATGGGTGACACCTCCTCGGGCAACTCGCCGAACGAGTGTTCAGTAAGTCACCAAACACATGTTAGTCGATTCCGGCAATACGGGCAAAAAGTGCTTTTCGTGCCACGGGTAACGCTTGTGGTGGCCGGACTACCGTCCCCGCTGGAGACCTCAACTGCCGTCGAACACCAGCGACAGCAGTTCGTCCACGAGTTCCAGGACCACGGCCTCGGCGTCCCTCCGCGGGTGGCGGGTGTGCGACAGTGTCACGGTCCCGTGTGCGCCGACGAGCAGCATGATGGCCGCCCGCTCGGCCGGCAGCCGCAACCGCGCCCCCGCCTGTTCGCAGGCGGCCAGGGAGGCGGTCAGTTCGCCGATCACCCTCCAGAGCGGAGCTCGGCCTCCCTTGGCGAAACGCACCCCGAACATCACGCGGTAGTGGCCCGGGTTGGCCATCGTGTAGCGGCAGAACGCGTGCAACTGAGCACGTAGCCGACCGAGCGGATCGGTTGCCTCCACGGCGTCCTGAGCCTCGCGCATGAGGTTGATCAGCTGGTCGTACTCATGGTCGAGCACCGCATCGATCAGCTCGGATTTGTCATGGAAATGCCCGTAGATGCTGGCCGGTGCGATGCCGACCTCCCGGGCAACACCCCGCAGCGTGAAGCCGTCCTCGGTGCCGAGCTCGCCGAGGAGCCGACTGGCGCCCTCCAGGATCTCGGTGCGCAGCCGCTCGCCGCACCCCCAGGGATTGCGCGCCCTCCCGTGACCGGCCCCGGCCGGGGACTTCGCGACCTTGCCGGCGTCTTCCCCGGTCATGAGAGCACCCTCTCTCGACTCCCCCGTAGTCACCCATATTGCACCAACTCAAGGCAAAGCGTGGCGAATGGGCGGTTGGGACGGGGTCGGGTGGCCCCTGGATGAGGTGCTTCCGCGGTCGCGACTCTGCTGCGCCCGCGGGCGCCCCGACCGGCGGCGCGCCGACGTGACTGTGCCATGCCCCCTGGGCGTCAACAAGCCCGTCCAACCGCCCGGCGACAAACCCCCGTCCAGCCGCCCGGCGACAAACCACCGACGCCCTGCGGACCCCCGCAGGTCAGGGCAGGGGTGCACGGGTACTCATTTCGGAGAGCGCGCCTGGGCTCGCCGCCGTGCGAAGCGCGATTTCAGCCCGAAGCCTCGTTCAAAAGGGCACGTGCCTTGCGTTCGACCAGGACCGGAACGAAATCGCGCACGGGCCGCTCACTGAAGTCGGCGTGAGCCGCGGCTACAGCCGCTTCGACCTGCTCGGGCGTAGACGTCTTGGCGTAGGCGCTCGTGAGACGTTCGACGACTCCACGGATAGCTTCTTCCTCGCGCGTCTCGACAGCCACGACGTCCCCTGCCCGAAAGATGTTTCCTCGGCTTCCGCCGGAATTGCCACGCGGAAGCGCCATGTCGTGGCGATCATTACACTCGGCCGACGGTGTATCGCGGGAAACCGGCCACGGCTGATGGGCCCGAAGAGCGACGCTCACCAGGGTCAGCAGCAGGTCCATGTCTGTCTCGACTCGAGGCCCATCGTCACCCAATCCGAACCTGGCATCGAACGGACCGCGGTTGCGCCAAGCCTGGCGGTGTCTCCGCGAGGTCCGGCCAACTCGCCAGTTGCGCCATGGCGCGCAAGGCCGACGTCACGTCCCCGTCATCCCCCGCTCACCACGAAGCCATCAGGACTTGGGGAAGCCCCAACTGAGCCGTACCGACTGAATGTCCGGATACCGGTTCGCTGGCCGACGGGGCTTGAACGGCACCACTGACCACCGGCTCTGGCCCTCGACCGGGCATCGAGGTGACGTACGACCGGCCAGGACGACCCGGTAAGGCCGGGTCGGCGCGGCGGCACTGCGAGGGTGCCGGCCACGCTCGTCAGCGTGGGTCTCCCGTGAAGCCCGTGGCCAATCGGCTGAAGCCCTTGATGGATCGGCCCGGGAACATCTCCGGACTCACGCTTCGAGCCAGGAGGTGGTCAGAGCCTGTACGGCCGAGCCGTCGGCGTCGGCCAGCTTGACCGCGGTGAAGCCGGCCGCGGACTCGGAGCTCTGGTAGCGGAACCGGGGCTCGGCGGCGGTCAGTGCGCCCACGACGGTCTGCGCGCACTCCCGGGCCGACTGCGCCGCGGAGAACGCCTGCTGGGTGCGGGCCAGATAGCCGTTGATGACCGACTGGTAGTCCCCGGCTCCGGCGACCAGGGCCTCGACGTCCCGGTCGGCCCGCACGTTCGCGACGAACTCGGTGGCCACCGCGCCGGGCTCGATCACGCTCACCGCGACACCGAGCTTGCCGACGACCGGGGCGAGACTCTCCATCCAGCCCTCTACCGCGAACTTGGCGGCGCAATAAGCCTCGTTGAAGGGCTGACCGACCACGCCTCCGACACTGGTGACCGTGATCAGGCGCCCCTTGGCAGCGCGAAGGTGCGGCAGCGCGGCCTTGGTGACCTGGACGACTCCGAAGAAGTTGACTTCCATGACGTCGCGGACGTCGTCGACGCTCTCCAGCTCGATGGTTCCGAGATGTCCGGCCCCGGCATTGTTGATCAGCGCGTCCAGCCGCCCGTGGTCGGCGATCACACCGTCGACACAGGCCCTGACCGAGTCCGGATCCGTCACGTCGAGCTGTCGGACGTCGGCGTCGGGCAGCCGCTCGAGCAGCGCTGCGGCCTTCTCGGTGTTCCGCATGGTCGCGACGACCTCGTAGCCCGCCTTCGCGGCGAGTACGGCGGTTTCCAGGCCGATGCCGGTCGACGTGCCGGTGACAAGGGCGATCTTCATGACGAACCTCCATGGTTGCGTGTACACACACATATTACGGTTGTGTGTGCGTGCACGCAAATTGGTAGACTTGCCTGGTGACGGACATCAAGCTCAAGCAGGCGGAACTCCCTGTCGAGGACCAGGCGTACTACCGCCTCGTGGGGGTGAGCAGTGCCCTCACCTCACGTGCGAGCGCCCGACTCGAGGAGGACTTCCGCCTGCCGGCCTCCTGGTTCGAGGTACTGCTCTGGCTCTACCACCAGGACGGGCCGCTGTCGGCCACCGATCTCGGCTCCTGCGCGTTGATCAGCCGCAGCCAGGTCTCGCGGGTGATCGACGCCCTCCAGGCCCGCGAACTGGTCACCCGCGCCCCTTCGGCCATTGACGCCAGGTCCGTCGAGGTGACGATCACGCCGCAGGGCCGCGACCTCTTCGAGCGCGCGGACGCCGCCCGCCGCGAAACCCTGGCTCCCGTCCTGGCGGACAGACTGGCCCCGGCCGAACTCGAGGAGCTGGCTCGTATTCTCCTCAAACTCAAGGACTGACGGCGGTATCGGACACCGCTGCCCCGGTGCACGTCTGAAGGTGTACTCCCGATCTCCTGGGCCGAATGGCCCAGCGGGCCCAGCCGACGGCGTACGACGGCTGGCCGAGGCCGGCAGGCCCCCGCTCCCGTGCGCTCGCGTGCGCCCGGTCGCGGTCGCCGTCGCGGTCGTTGTCGGGGACCACGGACAGTCCGACGACCAGCAGCTTGTCCCGACCGAGTACCTGCCGGGCCTGCGGTGAACTCGGGAGGCTGTACGGCGGGCAGCGCCCCGTCGGCGATCTCGGCGGCGGGCCCTGCGGGTGGCCCTCCCACACGATCCGCGGCATGACTCCGTGGCGCGGCTGGCGAATGGCTAGAGGATGAGGAGGACGATCGCGGCGCCTATGCCGCCCAGCAACAGGGCGACGGCCGCTTCGGCCCAGCCTCCCTTGCCCCACGGGAAAATACGGTCGACGGCCAGCTTTCCCGGCCCGATGGCCGCGATGGCGAGTGCGGTGACAGTGATACACACGCTGTACTCCACGCCGCCTTGGGTATCCCACAATCCATGCGCCCCGGTCACGGTCGCCATGGCATTGATCATCACGCCGATCACGGCAGCCGCTGCCAGCGGCGTGAACAGCCCGAGGGCCAAGCCGATGCCGCCCAGCAGTTCGGAGCCGCCGCCTATGGCGGCGTAGACGTTTCCGGGACGGTACCCCAGGGCGGCGAAACCTTTGCCTGTGGCGGTGAGGCCGTCGCCACCGAGTATCCCGAAGAGCTTCTGGGCACCGTGTGCTGCCATGAGGAGGCCGAACGTAAGCCTGATGAGAAGCAGGCCGCAGTCACCGGCGGAGACCGCTGCCCGTGCGGGGGCGTCGACTGTCGGGGTGGCAGGGGGACGCATTCGCTGCGATATGTAATTCACGGGGTGCTCTTCTCTGCAACGTGCCCCGGAGCGGTACCGGCTGACCATCCAGGAGCTCGCAGAGTTGATTGTCCGGTCACCATGGCGCGTTCAAGAGCTTCAAGACGCCATGTATGGAGGGCCACAACGCTGCCGCACGCGGCCGGAAAGGAAATTCTCGCGTCGGATCGCGTCAGGCCGCCGGTCGATTTCTCGTGCAGCGACACGGCCGCACCCTCCCATCCTTACTCCTTTCCTTTCCTCATGGTCGACAGTTCGACGGGGAAGATATGTGAGCACTACAGGCGGAATACGGAGCGCGACTCACGGTCCGCCGGCGGGCGTGATCTCGCCGTGGTGCGTCCCGCGGTCACGGGTGTGCCCGGTGGCCTGTTACGGGCGGTGCGTCGCCTGCGAGCAGGGCGGTGACGGCTGGCGGGCGGGGAGCCCGGTCTCGTGGACTCGGACACGAGCCCACCACGCGCTCCGCGGGCAGTGGCGGTCATCGCCCGGGCGGCAGCCGGCGGTGGCAAGGCGTCCCTCCGCCGGCAGCCGTGATCCCGCCCACCGGCAGGCTCCGTCCGGCAGCCCCCACAAGCCCGGCCGCAACGGTCAGGGCCGATCTGGACCAGGCCGACGGCCCGGCTCCCTCCGGGTGCCCCGGTCCACGTCGGCGGTTCCATCGGCTTCGTCGAGGCGGTCGGCGGGCTCCTCGTGCACGGGGCGGATACCGCCACCATTCGCACCGAACGTTTCGGCCCCACCGCTCCACCGCTCCGCCGCTCCACCGTCCCACCGCGCGTCACCCGCCCCGAGCTGGGCCTGACCGCCCGGTGCCCCGCTCAATATCCACTTTGACCGATATGATGCTTTTTGTGATCATGTCCGGACGGCTGCGGCGCCGTCGTTCCCTCGGCGGTGGCAGGTGGGAAGCTGCCCCGCTGTCACCGGTACTCCTCACCCTCCTCATCACCTGCCTGGCGTTCTCCACACCGAGGGAGATCGCCGTCAGCCGGCTCCTGCCCGCCGCCCCCGCCCTCGCCGCCGCGATGTGGCCCGTGATCCCCACGATCCTGCTGGGCACGTTCTGCCTGCTGGTCATGATCAGCCTCAGCTTCGTCTACGCCGACCTGGGGACGCAGTACACCGCGGCTGCGATCGTCGCGGTCACCCTGGCGGCCGCGTACGCGAGCCATGTCCGACTCCAGCGGGAGGAGGCGCTCTTCCACGTCCGCCTCGTCGCCGACGCGGCACAGAAGGTACTGCTGCGCCCCCTGCCACGCCGCATGGACGACGTCGAGATCGAGTCGTTGTATCTGGCGGCCCAACAACAGGCCCGGATCGGCGGCGACTTCTATGAAGCGGTCGCCACGCCGTACGGGGTCCGGCTGCTCATCGGCGACGTACGCGGCAAGGGCCTGTCCGCGGTGGGGGCCGCCTCGGCGGTGATCAGCTGCTTCAGGGAGGCCGCATACGACGAGCCCGACCTGAGAGGCGTCGTCCATCGTCTGGAAGTCAGCATCATCCGCCACAGCGCCGCGTTTCCGACGCAGGACCTCCCGGAGCGCTTCGCCACCGCTCTCATCGCCGAGATCCCGCACGGCGGCGGCCATGTCAGACTTCTCAACTGCGGGCACCCTCCGCCGCTGCTCTCGCATCGCGGGAAGATCCGCGTCCTGGATCCCACCACTCCCTCGCCGCCTCTCCACCTCGCGGCGCTCATCGGAGACCACTACTGTGTCGACACCATCGCCTTCACCCCGGGCGATCAGCTATTGCTCTACACCGACGGCGTATCGGAGGCCCGGGACCGCACCGGCGAGTTCTTCCCGCTTCCGGACTGGATGCGGAGGCAGGGCCCGAAGCCGCCCCGTGAGCTCCTCGACCGGCTTCACCAGGACCTGGTCCACCACAGCGGCGGAAGGCTCAACGACGACATCGCGGCCCTCGCAGTGAGACGCCCGAGCACCCAGGCACCGGAGTATCCGGTGTAGGTGGCCGGATGCGGTGGCCGGGGCCCGCGGTCGGATCCGCGGTGCGGCGCGGGCGGTGACGCGACGAAGTCGGCCAAGGCTCGTTGATCACCGCATGAAGAACGTCATCACGCGGCGGCGGTTGCACGTCCTGGCCACGGTTGCCGCCCTGACGCCGGGAGTTGCGGGTGCGGGAAGCGCACAGGCCAGCCCGGCGGCCCGGGGTTGCCCCACTGCGGAGATCTTCGCCACCGACAACACGGCGACCGTCACGGATCCGGCCGACTCCCGGCTCCGGACCCGCCTGACGCGCTTCGACCACGAGGTCCGCGAGATCATCCACGCCAACGGCGCAAGGCCCGGCTTCTCGACCCTCCTGGACGGCGTCTTCTGGTCCGGCGACCTGAAGAGGGCCACCTACGAGCGTTCACGCGAGTTCGACGTCAGCCAGGTCGGCCGCGACGGGCTCCATCACATCGCCGACGTCGTCGCCAAGCAGTACCACCAGGAATCGGTGCTCACGTTCCGCTGTCTGCCGCGCACCTCGCCGGACACCGACGCGGTCGAGATCCAGGCCCCCGGCGTCGGCCGGACCCGGCTGCATGACGCGCTGCTCGCGGACGCGGAGGCCCGCGACCGGTTCGGCGGCGGCTCGGTCACTGTGGACGGGCGGCTCATCCTCCTCGCCCCGCTCGCCGACCTGCCGGTGGCCCAGAGGTTCACGGCCGAACTCGGCGTCGACTGGAACAGAGCCGAGGTGCGCTACGGGGACGAAGAGTTCGTGAGCTGAAACTGTGGCCGGTCCTGTACCGGCCGAACGTCACGCGCCGGGGGCGGTGTCCGTGGCCCGCGCACGCAGTGCGCGGGCCACGGACACCGCCCCGACGGACACGGCTACAGCCGTGTCCGATGGGGCGCGTGCTCCCACAGTCGCGACCCTCCTGCCCCCGTGTCAGCCATCACGGGGTGCAGGCGGCTTGGCAGGCGACGCCGGTCGGCCTGAGGGTGGAACACCTCACGAGGTCATCAGCTCCCGCACCCGTGGGGCCACCTTGGTGCCGAAGAGTTCGATGGTGGTCATGAGCGTCTCGTGCGGCAGACCGTTCATCCCGTACTTGAGGTCGAAGCGGCTGGCGTCGAGCTCCCGGAGGGTGGTGGCGATCTTCTGTGCCACGGTCTGCGGTGATCCGACGAACAGCCCGCCGCCGGGACCGACATCGTTCATGAAGTGCTCGAATGTCGGGACGCGGAATCCTCGCTGCCGGGCCATCATGCGGATGGTCTTCTCGTAGTAGGGCCAGAACTCCTCCACCGCCTGCTCGTCGGTCGCGGCCACATGCCCCGGACTGTGCACGCCCACCGGCTGATCAGGCCGGCCGAACTTCTCCAGCGCCTGGCGGAAGAGCCGCGAGAAGGGGGCGAACCGCGCCGTCGGACCGCTGATGATCGCGAGCATCAGCGGGAATCCGTAGCGTGCGGCACGGACGACGGACTGAGGATTGCCGCCGACGCCGATCCAGGTGGGAATCGCTCCGGACTCGCTGCGCGGGTAGACGGGCTGGTTCGCCAGCGCCGGCCGGGTGCTGCCGGACCAGGAGACGGGCTTCTCCTTGCGCAGTTCGGCGAAGAGGCCGACCTTCTCCTCGAAGAGGGTGTCGTAGTCGCCGAGGTCGTAGCCGAACAGCGGGAAGGACTCCGTGCTCGAGCCCCGGCCCAGAATCAGCTCGGCACGGCCGTCGGACACGGCGTCGAGGGTCGCGTACCGCTGGTAGACCCGCACGGGATCGTCCGAGCTGATGACGGTGACACCGGAGCCGAGACGTATGCGCGAGGTACGCGACGCGATCGCCCCGAGCACCACATCCGCCGCCGAGAGCGGCATCCAGTCGACGTGGTGCTCACCGATGGCGAAGTGGTCGAGTCCGACCTCATCCGCGAGGACACCCTCCGCCACCAGGTTGCGGATCGTCTCTCCGTGCGAGAGTGGTCGGCCCTGGGCGTCGTCGGTCACGTCGCCGAACGTGTCCAGTCCAAGTGTGATCGGGTGCCCGCCCGCGGGGGAGGCAGCACGTTCTGACATCGGCGGATTTCTCTTTTCCCATAACGGTCGAAAGGGGGCTCGGGCCCCGCACCCCGCACCGGTGTCGGACGCCGGTGCGGGGTATGGGTGGGCGGCGCCCCGTGATTCCTCGCGTCAGGCGGCGCGCAGCGGAGCGAGAGCGTTGCTCCAGGCCACGACCTGGTCGAGGGTGGCGGTGACGGCGTCCCGGTGGCTCTCGGCGGGCTTGAAGACGCTGAAGTTCTCGAAGTCGGTGAACAGGGAGAGCGCCACCTGGGAGCGGACGTCCGCCATCTGCAGTTCACCGGCTATCAGGCGCAGGTGCTCGACGGCGCGGACGCCGCCGGTGGAGCCGTAACTGACGAAGCCGACGGCCTTGTTGGCCCACTCGGCCGCCAGGAAGTCGATGGCGTTCTTCAGGGCGCCGGGCACCGAGTGGTTGTACTCGGGGGTCACGATGACGAAGCCGTCGAACGAGGCGATCTTCGCGGCCCACTGCTGCGTGTGCGGCTGGGTGTACTGGCCCATCGCCGGCGGGTAGGCCTCATCCAGCAGCGGCAGCTTGTAGTCCACCAGGTCGACGAGCTCGTACTGCGCGTCGGTGCGGTGCGTGGCCAGCTCGTGCACCCAGTGGGCGACGGCCTCGCCGTTGCGTCCGGGGCGCGTGCTGCCGAGGATGATCCCGATCCTTGTCATGTTTTGCACCTTCGCTTGTATGTGTGCTTGTCGAGTCAAGTAAATGTATGGGTGCTTGCCGTGTCAAGGAGATAGGGTGTGAGGCATGCCCTACGACGAACAGCCCCTGCGCCCCTTGGACCAGACCGAGGAATCGCTCGTGCGCGCCTTGGCTCACGTCATGATGGCGCTGCCACGACTAGTGGACGCGGACATGGTCGGCGACGGAGGGCTGCCCCTTTCCGAGTACACCCCCCTCATGTTCCTGTCCGAGGCGCCCCACCGCCGGATGCGGATGAGTGAGCTCGCCCTCGCCTGCAACCTCTCGCTCAGCGGTATGACCCGTGTCGTCAACCGCCTCGAAAAGCAGGGATTCATCCAACGAGCCAAGTGTCAGGAAGACCTGCGCGGTTGGAACGCCGTCCTCACCGACGACGGCCTCGCCCGCCTCCAGGAGGCCTGGCCCGCCCACCTGGCCAGTATCCGACGGCACGTCCTCGACAACCTCGCCGGCCACGACCTCGCCGCACTCGCCGCCGCACTCGAACGCGTGGCGACGACCCCCTGACCCTCCTGCGGCGGTCGCCTCAGCGCTCCAGGACCAGGGCCAGGCCCTGCCCGACGCCGATGCAGAGCGCGGCCAGACCCGTGCCCGAGCCCGCAGCCGCGAGCTGATGGGCGACCGCTCCGGTGATACGAGCGCCGGAGGCGCCGAGGGGATGCCCGATGGCGACGGCGCCGCCCTTCGGGTTCAGGATGCCGGAGTCGAGTTCCGGCAGGGCGGCGAGACAGCCCAGCGCCTGGGCGGCGTATGCCTCGTTGAGCTCGACGGTGTGCAGGGCGTCGAAGCTGCGGGCCGCCTTCGTCAGGGCCTTGCGCATGGCGTCGACCGGGCCGAGACCGAAGTACTGCGGCTCGATGCCCGTCACCGCACTGGCCCGGATCCTGGCCAGCGGTTCGCGGCCCGTCTCGGCCAGCCCGGCCTCGTCGACCAGCAGCAGGGCCGCCGCGCCGTCGTTGAGAGGCGAGGCGTTTCCGGCCGTGACCGTGCCGCCCACACGGAAGACCGGCTTGAGGCGGGCCAGCGCCTCGAGTGAGGTGTCGTCCCGGATCCCCTCGTCGCGGGGCAGGTCCACACCCTCGACGGGGACCACCTCGGCGTCGTACGCGCCGTCCTTCCACGCCCGGGCGGCCTTCTCATGGCTGGCGAGTGCGAAGGCGTCCTGGGCCTCGCGGGTGATGCCGTACTTGTCTGCGATCAGCTCGGCGCTCTCGCCGAGCGGGATGGTCCACTCATCGGGCATCCGCGGGTTGACCATCCTCCAGCCGAGGGTGGTGGAGTACAGCTGCTGATTGCCGACCGGGAAGGCCCGTTCCGGTTTGGGCAGGACCCACGGGGCGCGGCTCATGGACTCCACTCCGCCGGCCACGGCGACGCAGGCGTCGCCGAGCGCCACCGCGCGGGCGGCCTGGATGACCGCCTCCATCCCCGAGCCGCACAACCGGTTGACGGTGGTTCCGGGGACCGTCACGGGAAGACCGGCCAGCAGCACGGCCATACGGGCGACATCCCGGTTCTCCTCCCCGGCGCCGTTGGCGTTTCCGAAGAACACGTCACCGATGAGGGACGGGTCCAGGGCGGGGCTGCGGCGGAGCAGTTCACGTACGACTCCGGCGGCGAGGTCGTCGGGGCGCACAGTGGACAGGGCACCGCCGTAACGGCCGATCGGGGTGCGGACGGCGTCGACGACGTAGACGTCCCGCAGGCGCTCGTTCATCGGGACTCCTTGTGGTGGGGGGAGTTGGGAGGGGGAGTGCTGGAGCGAGGTCAGCCGACGGGGTCCGGCACGCGCACGGGCGCGGCGGTACGGCTGACGATCTCGTCCGTGCTGACGCCGGGAGCGGTCTCCACGAGGACGAGTCCGTCCTCGGTGACGTCCAGCACGCCGAGGTCGGTGATGACGCGGTCGACGCAGGCCACGCCGGTGAGAGGCAGGGTGCACGCGGCGACGAGCTTCGGACTGCCGTCCTTGGCGCAGTGGTCCATCACGACGACGACTCGGCGGGCGCCGTGGATGAGGTCCATCGCACCGCCCATGCCCTTCACCATCTTGCCCGGGATCATCCAGTTGGCGAGGTCACCGGTGGCGGAGACCTGCATGGCCCCCAGGATGGCGGTGTCGATGTGACCGCCCCGGATCATTCCGAAGGACAACGCGGAGTCGAAGAAGCTCGCACCCGGCAGTACGGTGACCGTCTCCTTGCCCGCGTTGATCAGATCGGGGTCCACGTCCTCCTCGGCCGGGTACGGCCCGACGCCGAGGACACCGTTCTCCGACTGGAGCACCACGTGCACTCCTTCGGCCACGTGTTCGGGCACCAGCGTGGGCAGCCCGATGCCGAGGTTGACGTAGTCGCCGTCCTGGATCTCCGCCGCCGCGCGCGCGGCCATCTCGTCCCTGGTCCATGGCATCAGTGCCGCACCGTCCCTCGTGCCGACGGCGCGGAGACAGTGCGCCGTTCGATGTGTTTGTCCGCGGCCTGATCCGGCGTCAGTTCCACTACACGCTGGACGAATACGCCGGGGAGATGGATCTCGTCCGGGTCGAGCTCGCCGGGCTCGGCCAACTGCTCGACCTCGGCGATCGTGACGCGGCCGGCCATCGCGGCGAGCGGGTTGAAGTTACGGGCCGAGCGGTGGAAGACGAGATTGCCGTGCCGGTCGCCCCTGGCGGCCCGCACCAGTGCGAAGTCGGTGGTGATGCCGTGCTCGAGCACGTAACTCCGGCCGTCGAACTCGCGGACCTCTTTGGGCGGTGAGGAGACGGCCACGGTGCCGTCGGGGGCGTAGCGCCAGGGCAGGCCGCCCTCGGCGACCTGGGTACCGACACCGGCGGGCGTGAAGAAGGCGGGGATGCCGCATCCGCCGGCGCGCAGACGCTCGGCGAGCGTGCCCTGCGGCGTCAGTTCGACCAGCAGTTCCCCGGAGAGGTACTGGCGGGCGAACTCCTTGTTGTCGCCGACGTATGAGCCGGTGACGCGGGCTATGCGGCCGGCGGCGAGCAGGATGCCCAGGCCGCCGCCGTCCACGCCGCAGTTGTTGGAGACCACGCTCAGCCCGGTCACGCCGGTCGCGTGCAGCGCGTGGATCAGCACGTCGGGGACGCCGCTGAGGCCGAAGCCGCCCACGGCCAGGGACGCTCCGTCCATGACGCCGGCCAGTGCCTCCTCGGCCGTGGCAACCACCTTGTCCATGGGCACTGCGCTCCGTTCCGGTCCGGCAGACCCACCCTGAGCGGTGTCTGCCTCTGTTCGGGTTTCCGTGTGGGGGTGTGAGTGTTGTGGCTGTACGCGGGTGTCGCGTCGCGGTCGTCAACGGTGCAGTACGGTCCTCAGGACTTCGAGCAGCTCGCCGTATGCCGCGGAGTCGGCGTCCGGCGCCGAAGAGGCCCGCCAGGCGATGTGTCCGTCCGGGCGGACGAGCAGACACCCGTCCTCGGCCACCTCCGAGGTCCGGCGCCACTCGCCGTAGGCGTCGCGGCTGTCCTCGGCGCCGATGCGGACGCACTTCAGGGGAATCCCCAGGGCTTCGGCGCAGTCGGCCGCGGCCGACTCCCACACTCCGCCGGACAGGCCGGTGACCAGCGTGAGGGTTCCCTTGCCGACGACGTCCAGCGTGGACAGGCGGTGGCCGCTGCCGTCGACGAGCCAGGCGTGCGGGAGTTTCGCGCCGGGGCGGGTCGTCGGCTGGTGGAAGAGTTCCGGATCCCGGGGCCATTCCTCGGCGGCGCCGGTGTCCTGGACGACCGCGGAGGAGTCGTAGCGCTGGTTCATCTCGACGCCATGGGCGTTGAACTCGTAGTTCTTCAGCTGGATGGCCTCTTCCAGCGCCTGCCGGCGCTTGGTGCCGTCGGCCGTCCCGCTGCGGCACGCGGCGAGACCGTCGACGATGTCCTCCTCCTCGCTGTACTCGTCGAGTCCCAGTGCCTGGAAGATCGGGCCGAACTGGTCACGGCTGAGGTTGGCGCGATCGACGATCTGCCGGCCGACCGGTGCCCGCTCCGCGGTGTACGTGTCGAGGAGCCCCGGTCCTGCCTGACCGCGGATGACCATGGCGAGCTTCCAGGCGAGGTTGTACGAGTCCTGGATCGAGGTGTTGGAACCGAGGCCGTTGGACGGCGGATGCCGGTGCACCGCGTCCCCGGCGCAGAAGACCCGCCCGGCCGAATACGTCGTGGCATAGCTGTGGTTGACCGTCCACAGCGAGCTCGACATGATCTCGACGGGAATGTCGCGGTCGCCGATGAGGTCGTGGACGATGTCCCGGGCGGTCGCCTCGTCCATATGGGGCGGGGGCTGGTCGATGTCGTATCCCCACACCAGCAGCCACTCGTTCCACGGCCGCACCATGCGCACCAGCCCCATGCCGATGCCGCCCATGTGGGCGCCGGGACGCATCACCCAGTACAGAACGCTCGGGCGGTGGGCCACGTGCCGGGACAGGTCGGCCTTGAAGACGATGTTCATGCTGCCGGCCTTGCCGCTCTGCCCGGCGATCGGCAGTCCGATCTGCTCCGCCACGCTGCTGCGTCCGCCGTCCGCACCGATCAGATAGCGGGCCCGCACGGTGAACTCGTCTCCGCGCACCCGGTCCCGGAGCCGGGCGGTGACGCCGTCGGCGTCCTGTTCCAGGCTGAGGAACTCGGTGTCGAAGCGGATCTTGGCTCCCCGCGCCGCGGCGTTCTTCACCAGGATCGGTTCCAGAAAGGTCTGCGGAAGGTCGATCATCTGCGCGGGGCTGGCCGCACCGTACTCGGTCGCCGCGTGCGGGCCGGTGCCCCAGCTGCGGATCCGGCCTATCTCCTCGCCGGCCAGGGCGGTGCACAGAACGGTATCGCCCATGAGTTCGGCGGGGCTCCCGGCCGCGGCGGCTTCGCCGTCCACGCCGAGGTCGCGCAGTACCTCCATGGTGCGCTGGTTGGTGATGTGCGCACGGGGGGTGTCGGCGAGCCAGCCGTACTTGGTGACGAGCAGGGTGCGAATGCCGTACGTGGCCAGGAGCAGGGCCGCGGATCCACCGGCGGGGCCACTGCCGACCACGAGGACGTCGGTGTCGTAGGTGTGGGTCGAGTCCATGAGACTGCTCCAGGTCAGTGTGCGGGGCCGTCGGCCAGGCGGGCGATGCGGAAGGTGAACTGCAGGCTGCGCCACTCCCCGTCGACGGCACGGCCGTCCGGGGTCGGCCCGACCCGGGGTGTGAAATCCACGATCAGGCCCTCCTTGACGCCGAACACCGTGTCGGAGTCGATGTAGTGGCCGCCCTTCACGAACAGCTGGGTGACCAGGCGCTGGTGGCCGGCGGCGGAGATCATGAAGTGCAGGTGGGGCGCACGGTAGGGGTGACGTTCGACGGCTTGGAGCAGCTGTCCCACCGGTCCGTCGTCCGGGATCGGGTACTCGGCCGGCAGGGTGGTCCAGAAGCGCAGGCGTCCCGCCTCGTCGGTGCGAAGGCGGCCCCGCAGCACCGGTCCGTCGAACTCGGGCAACTGGACGTCGTAGAAACCGTCCTTGTTGGCTTGCCAGACGTCCGTGACGGCATTCGGCACGGGCCGTCCGTCCGTATCGGTGATGAGGATGTCGGCCCACAGCGGAGTGCCGGCCACCCCCTGTGAGAGGTCGCCGCCCTGCGCGGTTTCCGGCGGCCCGTCCGTGTAGAAGGGACCGAGGACCGCTGACGGTGTGGTCTGCGGGGTGCGTGAATGGGTGAGCAGGTCGACGATGCTGGAGACACCGAGCGTGTCGGACAGCAGCACGAACTCCTGGCGGGTGCTGCTGGAGATCTGTCCGGTACGGGTCAGGAAGTCGATGGCCCGCTGCCACTCGGATTCGGTGACGTCATTGCTCGTCACGAAGTGGTGCAGGTGCCGTACGAGGTCGCTGAGCAGCTGCCTGCCCCGGGGATCGGGTGCGTCCGCGAAGCTCGCCACCACCTGGGCGGTGAGGCGCTCCACGTCCGAAGCCACTCCGTGCGCCGCGGGAGCCGACAGCCCGGGGGCCCGCGGCGCGGGAGCCGACGCCGCGGGAACCGTCGGACGGCGGCCCTGCCAGGCATCGCGCAACAGGCTCTCGATTCCCGTGGGGGTCAGCTCACGGGGGTTGGGGTACGGCGTGGCGACCGCCAGCCGCGCGGCCTGCGGCAGATCCGCCTCCGCCATGCCCAGTTCGCGCAGCGAGGTGGGGCCCCCGAGCGAGGCGATCAGATCGAACATCCCGCTCGGAGCGTCCGGCACGCCGAGTGCGCCGGCGATGCGGCTCATGGCGTCCCGAGCGGCCGGGGCGTTGTAGGCCATCGCGTGCGGCAGGATCACGGTGTGCGTTGCGGCGTGCGCCAAGTCGAACGAACCCCCCAGCGTGTGGCACAGCTTGTGATGCAGGCCCATACCGACCGAGCCGAGGCAGGTACCGGCCAGCCATGCGGCATGCAGGAGGTCGGCGCGCGCGGCGGTGTCGGACGGCTCGGCGACGAGAGCCGGCAGGGCGCGGGCGCTCAGCGCGATCGCATCGAGTGCCATGGCGTCGATGACGGGGTTCGCCTGTGGCGCGTACAGGGCTTCCACGGCGTGTGCCATGGCGTTGACCGCGCTGGTGACCGAGAGGCCCACCGGCATGCCGAGGGTGAACTCGACGTCGTAGACGACGGTCTCGGGCAGGATCGCGGGCGAGGCTACGGTGGTCTTGCGTCCGCCCTGCGTCTCCCCGAGGACGGGGGTGACTTCGGAACCCGCGTAGGTGGTGGGAAGGATCAGCTGGGGGAGATCGGTGCGGAGCGCGAGGGCCTTGGCCAGCCCCGTGGTGGAACCGCCGCCGACAGCCACCAGGCAGTCGGCGGAGTGTTCCCGAAGGACGTCGAGGGCCCGCTCGGTCACGTCCACCGGAGTGTGCATGGTGGCACCGTCGAACTCCGCCACGATGACGTCACCGAGGACGTCACGGACCCGGGCGGCGGCCTTGGCCACCGACGGAGTGGACAGCAGGAGGACTCGGGAACAGCCGAGTCGCTCGACCTCCTCACGGACCTGGCTGACCGTTCCGGTGCCGAAGACGATCCGCGAGGGATGAGAGGTGTACACGAAATTCCTCATGGGGGTCCGCCTTCGCGTCGCCGTGGGTCCCTGAATTTCTGACACCGAGTGTGGGGACGGCAGGCGCCCGGACTCCTGCACGTTTCGAGCGTGTTTCTGCAGGATCGGCGCGATGCGGGGGCGTGTGGCGGGTGCGGTGCCTGTGGTGCACCGGAGGAAAGGGGCGCCGCGGGTCAGGCCGCGGAAAGCGACGTCAGCCCGCGCGCCGGACCGCGGCGGGGGTCGTGCCGAGCTTGGCGCGCATCACGCGCGTCAGGTGTTCCTGATGGGAGAAACCGCAGTGGACGGCCACGTCGGGGATGGGCAGGACCGTGGTGCGCAGCATCCGGCGTGCGTGGTCCAGCCGGAGTTGCAACAGGAACTGGTGCGGAGACTTCCCGGTGCTCGTCCTGAACTGCCGACTGAACTGGCTCGCGCTCAGCCCGGTGGCCGCGGCCAGGTCGGAGACGCGCAGCGGATCGGAGATGTGGTGCTCCATCAACTCCCGTGCGGACACGAGCTGCTGAGTGGTCAGCCCCGACATCGCGCCGGCCGGGGCCGCGGGCCGACCGGCCGTGTGTGCGTGGGCGAGCTGGGCGGCGAGCATGCCGACGAGGTGATCGACGTAGGTACGGGCGGAGGGCTCCCACTGCCGCACGACGCCGTCCAGAGTCAGCATGACCTGCTCGATCAGGGGATCCGAGCTGCCCAGTTCCTCGGCGAGTTCCACCGCCTCGCGGCCGCCGTGCGCTTCCTGGAGGGCCGAGTCGCTGAGATAGAGGTGGACGGTGTCGAGACCCCCCTGGAGTTCGACATCCAGTGCGCGACCTGCCGGGTGGACAAAGAGCCCCCCCGCCGGAATCCGCTGGGCCCGCATCGACCGGCCCGACCGGCGTCGGACCGTCACCGGGCCACTGAGGTGAAGGATCAGCAGGTGAGTGGGGGCGCCGTCGAAGGTCGAGTGGTACGGCGTCTCCCGCTGGGTGGACAGATATGCGTGCTCCCAGCCCAGACCCGAGCTCGTCCGGTCCGGGGCGACCCATGCCTGGCGCAGGATGCCGCCGGTGTCGAGGAGCCCCAGCTCAGACATAGTTCCATCCCCGATCTCGGCGGTGGTGCCCATGTGAGCCTCCCATACGGTCCGCGATCAGGTCCATATTGTTTAGCATTAAATCATTGGCGGGTATTCCCGCCGGCCGGAGACGGCGGACGGCCCCTCCCCGATGCTGTCGTCCCGCCGGGGAGGGGGCGGATCGGTCGGCGGGACGCCGGCGAACGGTCGGGTCGGCCGGGTCCGGAACCCGCCGGCTCGCCTTCTCCGGTACTGGTTCGGTCCCACCCGCTGGCGGACGCTCGTGGTGGAGAACGGCTGGTCATGGGACCGCGCCGGGGAACTCCTCTACCGCACTTCGGTCGCGACCCTTCGCTGACACCGTTCGCCGAAAGCCGCCTGCGCGGCGACGCTCGTCCTCACGCCGCTCGACAACCCCCTCCGCGGCGTTCGGCAGCTGGACCTACCGTTCCCGCCGGACGGATGTCCTCGGCAGACGGAGAACCTGCCCGGCGGATGACATCGACACCCACCCGGGTGAGACGCCGCACGGGGGGACCGGGGCGTCGAGGCCGATGATCCAAGGGGTGAACGTCGGTTACAGCCGCCCGGCCTGGGCGAGGGCGAGCAGGTCGTTCGCGGCCTCCTGCGAGCGGATGCGGATGGCGGCCGGGTCGGGGACCGGCCCGCCGAGCAGGGCGGTGTCCACGATCTCCGCCTGGAGGAGGGCGGAGAAGACGTGCGCGGCCCGTGTGGGGTCGCTGATCTTGGCGCGCAGCTCCGTCGGCCAGTGGGACAGGTGGCGCGTGAACAGGGCTGTGCGGTCCCCGAGGATCTCCTGCTGGTAGCGACGGCCGAGTTCGGGGAAGCGCCGCGCATCCCGGGCCACCACTCTGAAGAGTGCCAACTGCTGCTCGGACAGGATGTGCTGGAGAAGCTCACACCCCGCTTCCGTCAGGCCTTCCGGGGGCGGCAGGTCCAGCCACTCCGGGGCCGCGGTCCGCGGGGAGGTGTCGCACGCCTCCTGGATGACGGCGACGAAGAGGTCGTCCTTGCTCTCGAAATGCCGGTACAGCGTGGTGATGGACACGCCTGCGCTCGCGGCGATGCGGTTGACCGAGCTTCCGCCGTACCCCTCTTCGAGAAAGGCCGCGAGGGCGGCGTTGATGATCGCCTCGCGTTTGCGCGCCATCAGGCGCGCCTTGGGGTCGTTCTCGGCCCAGGTGCGCACGGTTCTTCCTCCGGTTTCGCGTCGGCTTGACAGAGCATACGACAGCAACCACTATCGTGTCATACGAAAGTGATTGCTGTCGTATGGTTCAAGGGAGAGACGGATGCAGAACACGGACACTCCGCGGGTGCTGGTCCTCGGCGCCACCGGCCGCACCGGAGCGGCGGTAGTGAAGGAGCTGGAGGCGACACCGGGCCAAGTGGTCCCGGTGCGGGCTTCGCGCAGCGAGACGACCGTCGAGCAGTGGATCAAAGAGGGGAAGGAAGCGGTCCGTATCGATCTCGATGACCCCGACACCTTCCCGGACGCGCTGGAGGGCATCGACCGGGTGTTCCTGATGACCGGCTACACGTCGGCGATGAACCACCAGACCAAGACTCTGGTGGACGCCGCCGAGGATGCCGGTGTCAGCTTCCTGGTGCACCTGGGCGTGTTCGGCGACAAACGCTCCACCGACCCGCACTTCGCCTGGCACGAACTGGTGGAGCGCTACATCGCAGGCTCCAAGGTGGCCTGGGCGAATGTGCATCCGCACGTGTTCATGGAGAACCTGCTGGGCATCAACCGGCTGCGGGACGGCCGGATGGTGTGGCCGATGGGCGACAAGCAGGTCGGCTGGATCGCCGGCGACGACATCGCGGCGGTCGTGGCCAGGATCCTGGCCGACGGACCCGACATCCATACGGGCAAGGACTACTACCTGTCCGCCGATCTCCTCAACGGTGCCGAGGTGGCCGAGGTCCTCAGCGCCACCCTCGGGCAGGACATCCCCGCGCTGGTCCTGGGCCCGGACGATCTGCAGCGGATGATCGATGCCGGGCTGGACGTCGCGCCTGCCAACATGGACGCCGCGTACGCGGCCAGCACGCTGATCTGGGCGCGACAGACCTACGAGGGCCGCATGGACTACTCCGCGGTCACCACGAGCACGGTCCAGGACCTGCTCGGCCGAGAGCCCGTCCACCTCGGCTCATGGGCCGCCGCGCACCGGCAGGAACTGCTCGGCCAACTCTCCTGACCGGTCGGGTCATAGGCGCACGATGACCAGGGCCGTGTCGTCGGTGGCGCCGCCTGGTGGGTGCAGGTCGGCCAGCAGCGCGTCGGCGAGGGCCTCGGGCTCGGCTGTCCGGTGGCGGGCCAGGGAGCCGGCGAGCCGCGCGAGGCCGGTGTCGATGTCCTCTCGGCGGCGTTCGATCAGGCCGTCCGTGTACAGCACGAGGACGGAGCCCTGCGTGAAGGACGTGGTCGCCTCGAGTCGGGGGCCGTGTTCGGGGCGGGCTCCGAGTGGGGGTCGGTGGCCCGGTCCAGGAACACGACGGTGCCGTCGGTCAGAAGGGCCGGCGGTGGGTGGCCGGCGCTGCTGTAGGTGATGGTGCGGGTGCCCCAGTCGATGAACGTGTTGGCCACCGTGGTGCTTTCGGCGCGCTCAGGACTCATTCCGGCGGCCGAAGCTGTGCCGGGCACCGCGATGCCGCGTCACGTTCCACGACGGCTCGAGGAACCGGAGCCGGGTGCGGCACGACACGGCCACCCGCGGCGACGAGGTCAACTCACATGAGGGCGTCTCGTCGAATCCCCGAGCCCACGTACGAGTTGCACGCCTTCTGACGAGGCGCACGCTTCCCGACCGGGCCGAGCGAGCGTCGCTCGCGCCATACGGATGGGTTCGTCGGGGTGCGATCAGCGGCAGACTTTGGAAAGGTCCCGGCCGTGGGCCGGGACAATCCGCAGGTCCGGAACGGAGGTCGAGATGGCACGAGTTCTCTACACCGCGGAGGCGACCGTGACCGGCGGCCGCGTAAGCGGTCACGGGCGCACGCATGACGGAGTGCTGGACGTCCAGCTCCGTGTGCCGAAGGAGATGGGCGGCGACGGGGGTGGCACGAACCCCGAACAGCTCTTCGCGGTGGGTTATGCGGCCTGCTTCGAGGGCGCACTGGGCGTGGTGGGCCGTCGCGAAAAGGTCGAGACGGGCGACGCTTCGATCGAGAGCCGTGTCAGCCTCCTGCCCACCGCGGATCGTGGTTTCGCACTCGCCGTGGAGCTCCACGTGACGCTGCCGCAGATCTCGGATCCCGAGCAGGCAGTGCGGACCGTCGCGGCCGCACATCAGGTGTGTCCCTACTCGAACGCCACCCGGGGCAACATCGACGTCACCCTGACCGCCAACGGGCACTCGGTCGACCCGGGCGTCGGCGACTGAGTGGCCGACGCCCGAGCGCCGTCGGGCGGTCCGTCTCAGGCCGGGATGGCGGCGTCGACCAGGGCGGCGGCCACGGTCCGGGCCGCTGTCTCGGCGCTGGGGTCGCGGTCCAGCCAGGCGCTGATCCCGGCGCCGTCGTAGAGCAGGATCAGTTGGTGGGCGAGTGACTTCGCGTCCGTGGCGCCCGCCTGCTGCGCGAGGTCGAAGAACAGCTCGTGCAGCCAGGTGCGGTAGTCCTGCGCGGCCTGTTCGACGACACCGCCGGGCGGGGCGTCGGCACTCGCGCTGATGAACGCGCAGCCGCGGAACCCCGGCTCGGTGAACGACAGACCCTGCACCTCGAACGCGCCGACCAGCCGCTCTTTCGGAGTCTCGTAACGGGCTTCGAGTTCGCGTGCCATACGCTCGGCGGTCGCGGTGTGCCGTGCCTGGAGGTAGGCGCGGACCAGACCGTCCTTGCTGCCGAAGGCGCTGTACAGCGTTGCCTTGGCGACTCCGGCGTGCTCGATGACGCGGTCGATCCCGACCGACTGGACTCCCTCGGCGTAGAACAGCTCGTTGGCGGCGGCCAGCAGCCGCGCCCGTGCGGCCACGCTGCGTTCCCGGGGGGAGAGCACCTTCTCAGACATGGATGAACATTAGCAGACAGGTCTGTTTGTCTTCAATTGATCGCTCGCCGGCCTTGACGCGATCAGACAGGTCTGTCTAGGTTGGATTTGTTGCCAGACAGACCTGTCTGGATGACATCTTCGGAAGGCGCATCCCATGTCTGTGGAGCGCGAGGACAACCTCGACCTGAAACCCGTTACTGCCCTGGTCACCGGGGCCACGTCCGGCATAGGCCGGGCGATCGCCAAGCGGCTCGCCGCTGACGGAATGTCCGTCGTCGTGACCGGCCGCAACGCCCAGCGTGGCGCCGAGACCGTCAAAGAAATCACCGCGGACGGCGGCCACGCCCGGTTCGTCCAGGCGGACCTCGAGGACCCGGCCGGCATCGACCGGCTCGCCGCCGAGGCCGGTGAGATCGACGTCCTGGTCAACAACGCCGGGCACGCGGTCTGGGCACCGACCGAGGAGATGAAGGTGTCCGACTACGACGCGATGTTCGCCGGCAACGTCCGCGCGCCGTTCCTCCTCGTGGCGGCATTCGCGCCGGCGATGGCGGCGAAGGGATCGGGCAGCGTGATCAACATCGGCAGCATGGCCGGCAGCCTCGGCCTGGCCACCGGTGCCGCGTACGGCGCGACCAAGGCCGCGCTGGCATCCCTGACGCAAGGCTGGACGGCCGAGTACAGCGGCCGCGGCGTCCGCTTCAACACCGTTGCCCCCGGTCCCGTCTACACCCGGCCAGAGGCTCGTGACCTGTTCGACGCCCTCGCCGAGACCACCGCGATGAAACGCGCGGCCGAGCCCGCCGAGGTCGCCGAGGTCGTCGCCTTCCTCGTCTCGCCGAAGGCCGGCTATGTCACCGGCGCGACCATCGCCGTCGACGGCGGCCGCACCGCCATCTGATCCCGCCCGCTCTTCACGCAGGGATCGGGCACCGGGGCTGATACGACGCACACATGAGAGGTCACAGCCATGAACAGGCTGGACGGCGAGGTCGCCGTCGCCACCGGCGGGGGTAGCGGTATCGGGTTTGCGGCCGCGCAACAGTTCGTGGAGGAAGGTGCGCCCGTGGCACCCTCTTCACCGCCCCGAAGGCTTTGCCTGAGAGCGGCTTCCGCGCAGGCATGGAACTGAGCGTCGACGGCGGAATGGCGCAAGTCTGAGGATGGAGTCCGTCGAACGGGGGATCTCGACCCACGGGCCGGCTCGCCGCTCTCGACCTGGCCCGCCGCGGTGCCCACCTCGGCGTCGTCGCCCGCGGCCGACCGAAGGCCGATGCCCTGCGGCAGGAGATCGAACAGGTGGCGCCGGGGACGCCGATCGATGTCTTCCAGGCCGATCTGTCCCTGCGGGCCGAGTGCCGTCGGGCGGGCGACGAGATCGCTGCGCACTGTCCACGGATCGACGTACTGACCAACAACGCGGGCCTGCATGCCTTCTCCCAGCGGGTCACCTCGGAGGGGTACGCCGAGATGACCGCCGTGAACTACCTCGCGCCGTGGGTGCTCACCGACGCCCTGCGTGACAGGCTCACGGCATCCGCACCCGCCCGGATCGTCACGGTCGCCTCCCGGGCCTCACTGCGGGCCGGCGCACCGTCGACCCGCTGAATGACCTGACCGACACGGCGGAGTTGCGCGCCTCGGGTCGAGCCCACGGTATGGCCGGTCCAAGCTGATGGACATCAGTCCACCCAGGAACTCGGCCATCGCCTCGCGGGCGCGGGCGTCGCGGTCACCTGCTGCTGTCCCGGCTTCAACGCCACCGGCCTGGGGCGTGAGCTCCCCGTCGCCGGCGCCCTGGGAAAGGTGCTCACTGCGCTGAGCATCGGCAACCCCCGGCACGGGGACGACGTCATCGTGAAGCTCGTGACCGACCCGGGGTTCGCCGACAGCGCCGGTGGCTACTTCACCGCCAAGACCGCGAAGCCCCTGCAGTGCCCTGAGATCGGGCGAGGCGAAGCGATTCAGCGTGCGCTGTGGGAGGCCACGGCCGAACTCGTCCACGACATCCGGCGGCCGCACAACGCCTGAACGGCACCGCCCGTCCCGCACGGAGGGGGTCGTCCGGGCGGCGTGCGGTGTGCGGGCGCAGGGCGCACGGTCTGAGCGCGTGAGCGCGAAGCCGACCTGCGGAAGATGTAGACACTGGCATCATTGTTGTCGTTGACATCATTGTTTCCAGTGACTACATTCAAGGTCGCAGATCCTGCGGAAACCCCGAGGGCTGTTCGTTCGAGGCGGCAGGTCGACAGTGAACCTTCCGTCTCATCACGGCCTCGGCCCACCCGGCTATCACTACGGAGATCTCTCATGCCTCTGCCGCGCCTCGGGCGGTTGCTTCGCCCCGCCGCCTTCGGCGGCATCCCCACCGGTGCACGACTGGAGCGTATGCAGGCATCTCCCCAGTACACCGACGGCAGCTTCCGCAACCCGACGGCCACCCTGACCATGGCCTCCGGCTCCGCGCTCGACTTGGCCCGGACGAACGTCCGCCGGGCCGATCGCGTCCGGCGCAGGCCGGCCGAGGCGATCCCCCTGCATCGACCGGCCCTCACGGGACCCGACGCGGCGCCGGAGTCCGGTCTGCGGCTGACCTGGATGGGGCACTCCACCGTTCTCACCGAGATCGACGGCGCACGGCTGCTGTTCGACCCGGTATGGGGCGAGCGTTGTTCACCGGTGGGCTTCGCGGGCCCCCGACGGCTGCACCCGGTCCCGCTGCCTCTTGAGGACCTCGGCCCCGTGGACGTGGTGGTGATCTCGCACGACCACTACGACCATCTGGACATGCCCACCATCCGCGCCCTCGCCGACACGGGCGCCCAGTTCGCGGCCCCGTTGGGCGTGGGGGCGCACCTGGAGCGCTGGGGAGTCGCACCCGGGCGGATCACGGAACTGGACTGGCACGAGTCGACACAGGTCGCAGGCCTGACACTGACCGCCACACCCGCCCGGCACTTCTGCGGACGAGCGCTGCACCGCCGCACGCTCTGGGCATCCTGGGTGGCGACCGGTCCCAGGCACCGGGTCTTCCACAGTGGGGACACGGGTTACTTTCCCGGCTTCGCCGAAATCGGGGCGGCGCACGGTCCGTTCGACGCGGCGATGATGCAGATCGGCGCCTACAGCGATTTCTGGCCCGACATTCACATGACACCGGAGGAGGGCCTCCGTGCCCACCTCGACCTGGCCGGAGGCGAGCCGCACGGCGTGCTGCTGCCGATCCACTGGGGCACCTTCAACCTCGCTCCGCATCCGTGGGAGGAGCCCGCCGAGCGCACGTACGCTGCCGCTGCTGAAGCAGGTGTTCGGGTTGCCGTGCCCATACCGGGTCAGCCTTTCGAACCTGGCGGCGAACTGCCTCAAGCCCCGTGGTGGCGCACGGTGGCGGTGCCTGCGTCCGACGCGGCCTCGGCCGTCTCCAAGGTCCGCCACCCTGTGGGCGCTCACCCCGCTCCGGCCCAGCAGCAGCCGTAACTTCGAGGCGCGACTGGGCCCGGAGCATCCGTCCTAAGGGGTGTTCGGCGTCCCCGAGGGGTCGGCCACCGGCCATGAGGAATTTCCTTCGCTCAATCATTTTCTCCAGCCTTCCATCGCCTTACGTAACGTCCAAGGAGGTGGCGTGTGGGGCTGGTCTGGGGCAGCGCGTGCGGCACCTCGTGGGTGATCTCGCGCTGCTGAGCGGTGAGTTCGGCCACCGCCTGCGCCGGGTCGAGGTGAACGACGTTCGGTGCCCGCACAAGACGCGCCGGTCAGGGAGCCTCGGTAACCACGCAGGTGGCGGTCGGCTCCGTGTCTCCGCGGCCTCCACGGCAGCGGCCGACCCCGACGCGGGGCTCGACCTGACGAAGGATGAAGTTCCGTCCTCAATTACCGGGAACCGTGGTCAACATCGTCCTAGCATCTGTCAGGTGAAGATCCATGGAATATTCAACAAGGGCCTGAGACCCGCTGCGGCCACCGCGTATGTGGCGGTGGCCATGCTGCTGGTGGGGGCGGGCACCGCTCAGGCGGCTCCCGGCGACAACCCCAACAAGCTGACCACGATCACCTCGTCCTCGGAGCTGTCCAAGCTCCAGCTGGTCGAGCACCGGGTCCCGACGGCCTCTCTCGACAACCTGGCGAGCGAGATGGGCACGTCCCGCGGGGTCGACCAGGTCCTCGCCAGTGCCAACCACCCGATGCGGAACGCGGCGAACTGCCACAGCACCGAGACCGCCGCTCTACCGGTGAAACCGACCGCTGAGTCCGCGTACTGCTGGGACACCGGTGACGCGGTGACACAGGACTGGCTGCCGCAGTCGGTGACCTCCTCCGGAGACGCGGACAACGACGGCGCGTGGGGCACCAACAAGGTCATCCTGTCCGGGTGGGGACAGAACGGCACCACCACCACCGACCACATGGGCCGTATCGCCTTCATCGACGCCAACGACCCGAGCAACCTCAAGTACCGCTGGGTGCTGCCGGTCATCCCGCTCAACGGCGGCACCGACTACCGCGCGCTCAAGTCCCACATGGGCGGCATGGTCTGGTACCAGGACAAGCTGATCGTCACGTCGTGGGAGGGGGACGCCGACAACAACGTGATGTACATCTTCGACATGAAGCGCATCCTCCAGGCGACGGTCAACAGCTCCGCGGTCGGCAAGGTGAGTGGCGGATGGTCGGCGGACGGCTACCAGTACGTGATGCCGGCCATCGGCTCCTACAGCCTCGCCGGCGGGTCCTGTAGTTCGGCCAACGACGACTCCCGGCCGTGCTTCGGCTCCATCTCGCTGGACCGCAGCAGCGTGCCGGACAGCCTGGTCGCCACCGAGTGGTTCTCCTCCGGCGGCACGCAGCCGGCGCGCATTTGGCGGTACAACTTCAGCTCCGAGCCCGGCTACCTCGCCACGGACGGCAACGGTGACGTGAACGCCTCGAAGGCGTACGAGACCAACGCCGTCGGGCTGCAGGGCGTGCTGTCGCACAGCGCCACCAGCGGTGGCACACCGAACTTCTACGTCGACGACGCGCGCGGCGGTGTCGGCCAGCACGGCATCCTGTGGCGGCAGAACACCAGCGGAGCCACGGCGGCCGCCAACTGCGGGCAGGACATCATGTACGCCTGCTGGGGCCAGCACACCGAGAGCATGTCCTACTGGTGGAGTACGGGCCGGGTGTGGACGCTCACCGAATGGGCGGCCGACAGCACGGGGCACTGGACAGGAACCGACAACGCGATTCCGCAACGGGTGCTGTTCTCCGTACCGCTGTCCTCGATAGACGGCTCACTCAACTGACCGATGTGTGCCCCGGGACAGAGGTTCCCGGGGCGCACTTCCCGTCACCCTGCGGATCGCCGAGTTCATCCGCCGTGCGCGCCGTCACTCCTCCGTCGGCGGCCAGCATCCGTGCAGTCCCAGCGGTACTCGCACGGGGATCCGTACGCGCGCCACCGGGCCCGCCTCCCGTTCCTGCGCCGCGAAGACCAGCAGCAGGCTCGTCCCGTCCGTCCTGTCCGTCGCGTACGTCATCCAGTAGCCGTGATCCTCCGACGGGTCACCCGGCACCGGCGCGAACACCGGCTCCCCGAACCGACAGGTTCCCCGCATGCCACGAGCCCGCGGCGCCCTGAGTGTCGTACCAGCGCAACGCGTCGAATTCGCCCGACAGGAGTTCCGCGCCAGGGGTACGCGCTGCCGGCGCGCAGCGGCTGTGGCGGCGGCCGATCAGGGTCCCCACAGCGCTCGTCCGACCTGCTCCTCGGCGAGCGCGGCGGGCGTGCGCACGAACCGGTTGCGGTAGCGCGCTTCGCCCTGGGAGATCCACACCCCGTGCAGCATGCCGTCGCCGTCGAGCGGACAGAGGTAGGAGCCGAGGGGGCTGAAGCGCGGATTGGGGCCGTTGCGCAGGTACAGCCCGTCCAGTTCGTCCGGCAGGCGCCCCTGGACGTCCAGATCGATGACGTCGACCTCTTCGGTGACCGGGGCGAAGGAGCCCATGAGGTGCGCGACGCGGGCGGGGTCCAACGTGGTGGGTGGGTGCGAGGTCATGGTGATTCCCGGCGCGGCGGGGAGCGGGCGAACTGTCCCGTCGCTGACGGGCAGCCGGCCGTCACCCTTCCGTCAAACGCCGAGGTCTGCCGCCTGCAAACGGAATGCCGCACAGATACCGGGGGACTTTCGCAGCGGATGCGGCGGGGTTGGGGCGGTCGCAGCATGAGAAGCAGAGGCCCTCGCCTCAGCGCTCGGCCGGGGGTTTCCTCGCGCTCTCGGTTTCCGACCTGGAGGCGCCGTCCGCGGAGGTGTCCGATGGCTCAACCCGACGCGAATCGAGGACGCGGAGCGACGGGGAGCGACCAGTCTCCGCCGTCCGGCATGCCGACGTCCGGAATGCCGGCGACCGATGCGCAGGCCGATGCGCCGAGCCGCGAAGCCCCGCGTACCAACAGTGTCTTCCTCGGTTTCGCCCCTTGGATCATCTTCGACGTGGTGGCGAGCCCCAGTACGTGGAAGTACGCCGCACTCGCCGCGCTCATCGCGGCCCTCGTACTCAATGTGCCCGACCTGCGGCGCGGGAGCTTCAAGATCCTGGAGGCGGCGAGTCTGGTGTTCTTCGCCGTCATCTTCGTGCTCGGGCTCGCGGTGGACCGTCAGGACCTGATGTGGTTGGAAACCTACGCGCAGACGTTGTCCAACGGGGTGATCGCCGTCGTGGCACTCGGCTCCCTCGCCTTCACACCATTCACCGAGCAGTACGCACGCGAGACGGTGCCCCGCCGGTACTGGGACTCACCGTTGTTCCGGCGCACCAACCGGATCCTGACGGCGGTGTGGGGCGGGGTATTCCTGGTCACGGCCCTGCTGGGGCTGCTCGCACTGCACGTGAGGTCGGGGTCGGACTGGCTCAACTGGGTCATCCCGATCGCCTTGCTGGTCGCGGCGATCCGCTTCACGAAGTGGTACCCGGCACATGTCAGGGCGCAGGCGCGGGGCTGACCCGGCGGAGACCACGCTCCGCAGTTCACGTCCGTCGACCGTGACGTCTCACCGTGGTCGGTTCCTCCGGTAGCGGGGGAGAGGTAAAGCAATCGTATGGTCTAGTCCAAGACTTATCTGGTCTAGGCCAATCCATTGGCATGGACGCAACACCTACAGGAAGCTGGGGCGACTCTCCCCCACCTCCTGGAGGCACGCAGTGAGACGTCTTCGCGCATGTCTGGGCGCGGCGGCCGCCGTTGGACTCGCCGCAGCGGGCACGACCGCACTGGTCGCGGGCAGCGCTTCCGGTGCGACCTCCGCACTCAGCAACCGCTGGTACGCCGCGGCTCCCTACCTGATGCCGCTCGACAACGACCCGCCGGACCCGGCCGCCATCATGGACGCCACCGGCCTCAAGGCGTTCCAGCTCGCCTTCGTCCTCGCCCCCAACGGCGGCGGCTGCAGCCCCACATGGGGCGGAACGGCCGCGGTCTCCTCGGACACCGCCGTGCAGTCGGTCGTCAACACCATCCGTGCCAAGGGCGGCGACGTCTCCGTCTCCATCGGCGGTTACGGCGGTACCAAGCTCGGCCAGGTGTGCTCGGACGCGGCTGCCACGGCGGCGGCGTACCAGCAGGTCATCACCAAGTACGGACTGCACGCCATCGACTTCGACCTCGAAGAGCCGGAGTACGAGAACACGGCGGCCATCAAGAACGAGATCGGCGCCGCAAAGATCCTCCAGCAGAACAACCCCGGACTCTACGTCTCCGTCACCACCGCCGGCACCGCTGACGGCACCGGCTGGTTCGGCAAGCAGATGCTGCTGGAGGCCAAGTCACAGGGTTTCACCCCGAACAACTTCTCCATCATGCCGTTCGACGGCGGCTTCAACGGGGCGGCCTCGCAGACCAGCGCGCTGACCAACTTCAACCAGATCCTGCAGTCCACCTTCGGATGGGACCAGGCGACCGCCTACGCCCATGAGGGCTTCTCCGGAATGAACGGGCGCAGCGACACCGGCGAGTTCTTCTCGCAGACCGACTTCCAGACCGTGCTGGACTACGCCACCAGCCACAACATGGACCGCTTCACGTTCTGGTCCCTCAACCGCGACCGTCAGTGCACCCCGGCCGACAACGGCGGCCGGACCTCGGGCACCTGCTCCAGTGTGGCGCAGAACTCCTGGGACTTCGCCAAGTACTCGGTGAAGTTCGCCGGGGTTACGCCGCCCTCCTCGACGCCCACCCCGACGCCGACGCCCACGCCCCCGAGCACCGGGTGCAAACCGGCCTGGAGCTCGGCCGCGGTCTACACCGTCGGCAACGAGGTGTCCTACAACAACCACAACTGGAAGGCCAAGTGGTGGACTCAGAACGAGACCCCTGTCGCCTCCGAGTGGGGCGTCTGGCAGGACGAGGGCGCCTGCTGACGACCTGACCGCCTGACGACCTGACCGCCTGACGGTTTGCCGGACCGGTTCGGCGGGGCCCTTGAGGTGCCTCGCCCACCGGCGCGGGGTCCGCGTCCGGGCGCTCAGAAGGGCCGCCACCACGTGCGCCTGCCCTTCAGAGGGTCGAAAATGGGCAGAGACCCGGTCGTCGAGGACACGCGGCGCCTGCCGAGAGGAACGTCGCCATGCGCGGACAGCCGCCATCGCCGTCAGGGGCCGTTCGCGGTGCACGTACCGGCGCGGGCGGCGAGCACGCATGACGCCGGTGCCGGGCGGTGCCGCGATCCTGCGACGGTCGATTCAGGTCACCTGCTCGGCAAGCGTCGGCTTCTACGTGTTCCTCTACGGCCTTCAGCAACCCGTGGCGGCGCTGTACTCACTGTTCACACCGATCGCGCTCGGCCTGCTGTCCACCATTCCCGGGACCGGCCGGCAGCAGGCATGGATCACGTTGCGGACCCTGCCGTTCGGAGTGGTTCTCGTCGCGCTGGGCACGGCACTCGCGGTGAGTACGTGGGCCGCCGTGGCCGGCATGCTGATCGTCGGATTCCTTTTGACTTTCGCTGTGGTGGCCGGACCTCGTACGGCGGGTCCATCCCCCGGCCTCCAACTCCTCTACATCCTGGCCTGCTTCCCGCCGTACGCTCCTCAGACGCTGGGCGCCCGGCTGACGGGCGTGGCCGTGGGCGTCGTACTCCTCACCCTGTGCCAGGTGTTCGTGCTGTCCGGTCCACCTGCCACCGGCTTCCGGATCCTGCTCGCCGACGCGCTGGAGACGGCCGCCGCGGCAGCGGCCGATCCGGCCCGCGTCTCCGAGGCGAGGCTGCGTGATCTCAGTGAGGGGATGCGGCTGTCGCAGGTTCCCCCAGGTGAGCGCCCGACCGGCCCGGGGCGCCGGGACCGGGCCCTGGCACAGGCGGGAGCCGCGGTCCGCCGGGTCGTGGACCAGATGGCGTCGCGGAGAGCGACGTCCGTGCCCCCTGGCGCGGTGCCGCGCATGGATCGAACGTCCGCCGCGCTCCGCGAACGCGTCGCGCGGACCTGCGAGGACACGGGTGCGGCCCTGCGCGCCGGTGAGCGTCCACCGACGGCCGACGCGCTCGACAGGGCGATCCGCCAGTTCCAGGCGGAACGGATCCGCCGTGCGGCCGACCCGGAGGAACCGGGCGCGGACACCGCCGTCCTGCGGCGACAGGCCGCGGAACTGACTCTGGCCGAGTCGGCGTGGATCGCGGTGACCGCCCTGGGTGTCTCTGCCGCCGGGCGCAGAACCTCACCTCTCGCGCCCCACGAGCTGTTCTGGTACGCCGACCTGCCCACGACGCGACTGTGGGCGCGTCGCATCGTAGGCAACGCGACGCATCACTCGGTGTGGTTCCAGAACGCCGTACGGGTCGCGTGCGGCCTCGCCATCGCCCGTCTTGTCGCGGGCACCCTCGACCTCGCGCATGGGTTCTGGGTCCTCCTCGCGGTCCTCACGCTGGGGCGCACCACGGTCGGCGCCACCTGGCGGGCCGTGCGCCAGGCCATGGTCGGCAACCTGGTGGGGGCTGTCGCGGCAGGTGCGCTGCTCATCGCCCTCGGCCGGCATCTGGACGCCTACGCCGCCCTGCTCGTGCCCGGCATGCTCATCGCCTTCGCTCTGGGCCCACGGCTCGGAGTCGCCTACGCGCAGGGGCTGTTCACGCTGGTGGTCTCCCTCGCCTTCGCCCAGATCACCCCGACCTCCTGGCGGCTGTCGGAAGCCCGCATCGTCGATGTCGTCACCGGCAGTGTCATCGGCCTGCTGTGCGGGCTGCTGGCCTGGCCGGCGGGGGCACGGAGGGAGGTCCGCCGCACCATGGCGGGCCTGCTGCGTTCGTGCGGGACGCTGGTACCCGCCACTGTCGAAGCGCTGCTGGCCCCGTCCGTGGCCGCTCCGTCCCCGCCCGCGACGTTGCCGACCCTGCGTCGTCTGCGTCTGGCGGAGGCCGCCTATGCGCAGTACCGCAGCGAGCCACCCACCGCCTGGGAGGGCGCCGCCCAGGCCGACTGGCACGGGGTGCTCATCGTGGCGTACCACACGGTGCTCGGTGCCCAGCGGCTTCCTCGCTTCGAAGTGCCCCTGACCGAGGTGCCGCCGGACGCGCGCGCATGGTTTCGCACGACGGCCGCTGAGCTGACGACGGACGCCGACCGCATCGCCACGTACTTCACCACCAACGAACGCCCCGCGCCCGGCCGGCGTCCCCCTGGCCCACCGCTGCCGGAGCGCCACCCGGCCCTGCCCACACTCATCGATCTCGAAGTGTGGTTGACCGCCATCGACCACCAGCTCGCCCGCATCGAAGACTCCGTCGGACCCAAGGACTGAGCCCGACGGGCCTCGGTGGTCACCCCTTCGCGTGGAGGCATCCGTCCCGCAGGCCCCTCCGTGCCCTGGACGATCCGATCCGTCCCGGTCCGCGGCGCGGGCGCACTCCTCGGCAGTCCGGCGGTTCCGGGAACGGCCAACGCGGACCAGATCCGGGTGATCCGCGCGAGCGACCACGCGTCCGTCGACACGGCGGCAGACCGTCAGACGCGGTCAGCCGCGATGAGCAGGTACTGGAAGCTGCCGTTCTCGTAGGCGCTCAGGAACGTTTCCTCGATGCCGGTGACCAGGTGGTCGGCCCGCTTGCGGAGTTCCCAGTAGGGGATGGCGTCGGCGGTCAGGTCCTGGACGTGGACGGGTACGAGGCGGTTGCGGGCCATGGCGCGGAAGTAATCCGACCGTGGATGGATGTCGCAGATGTAGTGGGCGTTGATGAGAGACACCTCCCGGGAGGCCCGCCCGTAGGCGTCGTTGTAGCAGCCGGTGATCGTCACGTAGCGTCCGCCGCGGCGCAGCAGCCGTGCGTGCTCGGCGAACAGCAGGTCCAGTTCCACGTACATCGTGGACTCGTTGTTCCAGGAAGCCGCATACGCGCCGGAGAGAAGGCCGGTGTCGAGCATGTTCCGGTGGTGGTAGCGGACCTTGTCGCCGATGGCCCGTTTGCGTGCCTGGGCATTGGCGAAGTCGGCCTGTTTCCTTGAGATCGTGACGCCGTCCGTGTGGCATCCGTACCGCAGATGGGCCACCACGCTTCCGCCGCCGCGCCCGCAGCCGGCGTCGAAGACGCGGTCGGCGGGGGAGAGGGGGCCGAGACGGGAGGCGAGGAGGTCGGCCTGTGCCTGTTCCAGGCGGTGCAGTTCGGCGGTGATCCGGTCACGGCGCTCGGCAGCGTCGTCCCGGCCCCCGTCCCGGTCCTCGTCGAGTACCGACCAGTCGACGTCCCCGATGCCGTAGTGGTGGTGGTAGAGGTCGTCGATCTTTCCGAGTTCGAGGTTGACCGGGTTCTCCTCGGCGTTCCAGTAGTCCGCGACGCGGGTCTGGTACGTCGACTGGCAGGTGGCCTGGGTCGGCATCGGTGCGGCCGCGGAGCCGGCATCGGTGATGGGCAAAGGTGACTCCTTGTGGCGCGGTGGGCGACGGGCCGGGCGGCGGTGCGTCACCAGTAGTTCGGCAGGTGGTAGCGGTGGGTGTTGGTGGCGTGCCATTCGTGGTTGCCGGACACCCAGGCGGCCAGGCTCCTGGCGTAGCGCTCGACGAGAGGCGAGGTGGCGGACAGGGCCGCCGCCTCCTCCTCGAACGCCTCCATGACCTGGTTGTGGATCTCGACGGCCTTCAGATAGGCGGCCTTCAGCCCGCACCGTTCGTTCGCGGCGATGACCTGAGGCAGATTGAGATGGCTGGGATCGTTGGCCAGTTCCTTGGTGAAGGAGTACAGGTCATTGACGATCGTGGTGGCGTTGCCTGCGAGCGCGGTGATCCGCTGGATCTCGTGCCGGACGTAGAGGGCCTCGGGCAGCTCGTAGCCGTCCACGGCGTCGACGATCGACAGGCAGGGGCGGAAATTGTTGAACTGCCGCATCATCAGGTACTCCCAGACCGGGGGCACATACCGGATCTCGGCCCAGGCGGCCTCACCGAGATAGCCCAGATGCAGCCGGGCGAGATCGTGCACCAGCCGGTCGGTCTGGCTGGGAGTGGCGAAGACGGCGTAGTCCTTGAGGGCCCCGTGGTACGAGCGCAGCGGCCCGTCGGCCTGTACACCGCGCCGCCACCGCGCTTCCAGTTCGGGAGTGGAGTGGAAGGGGTCGAGCGCGGACTGGGCCCTGATCAGCCTGCCGCCGAGTCCGCGCGACGAGCCGCCTTTGTCCTCGTCCTCCTCGCAGTAGCAGTTGTCGACGAGATTCTCGGCCAGCAGCAACTTGCCTGCCGCGGTGAGGCGTTCGAGGTCGGCCGCGCCCGGATGCTGGAGTACGACGGCCCGGCCGAACTGGAACCCCGCGAAGTCCCCCGTCCACGCCTTGGGGAACGCGTCGAGCCGACGGACCCAGGCCTCCAGTCTGCGGTCGACCTCCGCTGCCTTCCCCGGGTCCGCGGGGGCGGCGGGCCGGTAGCGCAGCCCGGGGATCGCCCCGCTCCGCCGGGCTGGCGTGACGGGGACGAGGCGGGGCGGCCCGGGCAGTCGCGGCGGCGATCCGGAAGCGGAGGGTGTGCTCATTCCGCGGTCCGTCCGACCTGGACGTTCTCCAGGATCCCCGCGGCGTCGGGTACGAGGATGGCCATCGCGTAGTAGGCGGTGACCAGGTAGCTCATGATCGCGGTGCTGTCGATGCCCATGAACCGCACGTTCAGGCCGGGCTCGTACTCCTCCGGAATGCCGGTCTGGTGCAGGCCTACGACCCCTTGGTCCTTCTCTCCCGTGCGCAGCGCGAGGATGCTGCTGGTGTGTTGGGGGCTGATCGGGATCTTGCTGCACGGAAAGAGCGGAACGCCGCGCCACGCGGGTACTTCGTGGCCCTCGAGGTTCACGGTGCCGGGCACCAGCCCGCGCCGGTTGCACTGCCGGAAGAAGGCCGCTATCGCCTTCGGGTGGGCCAGGAACAGTCGGGTCTTGCGGCGCATCGACAACAGTTCGTCGAGGTCGTCGGGCGTGGGGGGACCGGAGAAGGTGCTGACGCGCTGGCCGTAGTCGACGTTGTGCAGCAGCCCGAACTCGCGGTTGTTGACCAGCTCCCACTCCTGGCGCTCGCGGATCTCCTCGATGGTCAGGCGCAGTTGCTGTTCGGTCTGGTTCATCGGATGGTTGTAGAGGTCGGCGACCCGGGTGTGGACGCGCAGGACGGTCTGGGTCAGGGACAGCTCGTATTCGCGCGGGGCGAGGTCGTAGTCGACGAAGCCGCCGGCGAGGATGGGTTCGCCCACGTGCCCGGCCTGCACGGGTACGTCGGCCTCGCCCTTGCGGTTCATGGGCTTGCTCTGCTGCTGCGCGAAGGTGTCCAGCTGGGCGGCGAGCGACGGGGTGCGCTCCACGAACGCCATGAGCGTGTCCCAGTTGAGCGCCAGCACGACACCCGGAGTCTCGGCCCGCACCGAGCCGAACCACAGCGGGTCGGCCTGGCCGATGGCCTCGTCTCCCATCCCGTCGCCGTCCGTGATGACCCCGGTGACCTCCTGTTCGCCGTACTTGCCGGTGGTGTAGCGGGTGAACCGGCCGTGGACGACGAGGTATGCCTCGGTGACGGGCTGCCCGGCGTCGAAGAGGACCTGGCCCGTACGCACCTCACGCACCCTGAACCGTGAGGAGATCTCCTGCAGGGCCGCGGTGTCGGCGTAGCCGCGCAGGGCGGGCAGCTCGGTCAGCGTCTCGGGGATGACCCTGATGTCGTCCGCGCCGTTCTGCTCGAACTGCACCCGGCCCCGGCCGACGCGGAGTTGGAGTCGCCGGTTCACCCGGTAGGTGCCGCCCTTGACGTCCACCCAAGGCAGCATCTTGATCAGCCATCGCGAGGTGATGGCCTGCATCTGAGGTTCGGACTTGGTGGTGGTGGCCAGCTGACGTGCCGCGTGGGTGCTGAGACTGGTGGACCGTTGTCCGTCGTCGGTGGGCCCGGCGGCGCTTTCTGGGGAGCTTTCCGGGACTGTCACATGTCCTCCCGATACGTGAGCGGGCGTGGGCGGATACGCACGAACATCAGCGAACAAGGCGGGGCGTCGACGCCGTGCGCCTCGGGCGAGGGCTCCTAGTGCCGCGGACGGCGCCTGACCTGAACCCGCGTCAAAGGGCCGCCTCGGTGACGTGTCAGAAACCGTGCGGTGTGGGTTCACGGAGGCGGTGGAGGTCGAAGACGGATTCCGGGGAGGTGGACGCCAGGACAGCAATCGCGTGACGGTCCGGGCAGTTGGGCAGCGCGCGCCCCATGTCAAGCGAAACAGTCACCAGTGGCGGTCGGAACCGCGTGAACGGGGCGCATTCGTGCCCTCGAAGTGGGCATTCAACGCGCGAGGCAGACCGGCCATGAGGGCGCGCTCTCACGCCGGTCGCCGGGTCCCCGTGCCACCGGCGCGAGGGCGTACGAGCGTCTCAGCTGCGCGTTCCTCACCGGGCCTCGCCTCCAACCGGGCTTCAGCCCCAAGGCCATGGAGCAAGGTCACGACATCTCGATCAGGTGGCCCCGCTGGAGTGGTCAAAACGGCGTCGGGCTACCATCTGAGCGCCACCTAGCTCGAAAGATGAATCTGTGACTGTCAATGACGACTCGCTCACCAACTGGAACAACCGCGAGGAGATCGCGGAGTCGATGATCCCGATCATCGGGAAGCTGCACCGGGAGCGGGACGTCACGGTCCTGCTGCACAGCCGTTCCCTGGTGAACAAGTCAGTGGTGAGCATCCTCAAGACCCACCGGTTCGCCCGGCAGATCGCCGGCGAGGAACTCTCGGTCATCCAGACGCTGCCGTTCCTGCAGGCGCTCACCACGCTCGATCTCGGCCCGTCGCAGATCGACATCGGCATGCTCGCCGCGACCTACAAGTCCGACGACCGTGGTCTGTCGGTGGCGGAGTTCACCGCCGAGGCCGTGGCCGGCGCCACGGGCGTCAACAAGATCGAGCGCCAGGAGCCGCGCGACGTCGTCCTCTACGGGTTCGGCCGCATCGGCCGCCTCGTCGCCCGCCTTCTCATCGAGAAGGCCGGCTCCGGCAACGGGCTGCGGCTGCGTGCCGTCGTCGTCCGCAAGGGTGCCGGCCAGGACATCGTCAAGCGCGCCTCGCTGCTGCGGCGCGACTCCATTCACGGCCAGTTCCGGGGCACGATCACCGTCGACGAGGCGAACAGCAAGATCGTCGCCAACGGCAACGAGATCAAGGTGATCTACTCCGACGACCCGCTGTCGGTGGACTACACGGCGTACGGCATCAAGGACGCCATCCTCATCGACAACACCGGCAGGTGGCGTGACCGCGAGGGCCTGTCCCAGCACCTTCGCCCCGGCATCGCCAAGGTCGTCCTGACCGCACCGGGCAAGGGCGACGTCCCCAACATCGTCCACGGCGTCAACCACGACACGATCAAGCCGGACGAGCAGATCATGTCCTGCGCCTCCTGCACCACCAACGCGATCGTCCCGCCGCTGAAGGCGATGGCGGACGAGTACGGCGTTCTGCGCGGCCATGTGGAGACCGTCCACTCGTTCACCAACGACCAGAACCTGCTGGACAATTACCACAGCTCCGACCGCCGGGGCCGCTCCGCGCCGCTCAACATGGTCATCACCGAGACCGGCGCCGCCTCCGCCGTCGCCAAGGCGCTGCCCGACCTCAAGGCCCCGATCACCGGCAGCTCGATCCGTGTCCCGGTGCCGGACGTCTCGATCGCGATCCTCAGCCTGCGGCTCGGGCGCGAGACCACCCGCGAGGAGGTCCTCGACCACCTCCGCGAGGTGTCGCTGACCTCGCCGCTCAAGCGTCAGATCGACTTCACCACCGCCCCCGACGCGGTGTCGAGCGACTTCATCGGCTCACGTCACGCCTCGATCGTCGACGCCGGCGCGACCAAGGTCGAAGGCGACAACGCGATCCTCTACCTCTGGTACGACAACGAGTTCGGCTACTCCTGCCAGGTCGTCCGCGTCGTCCAGCACGTCTCCGGCGTGGAGTACCCGACCTACCCGGCCCCGGCGGTCTGATCGCGCCGGCCTCACCCGATCGGCATCCAGGTGCCTCCATTCCCACTGTGCCCCGGCGCTCTTCCGACCGCCGGGGCACAGTGGCACCGGGCTCGCGGCGACTGCCCGTCCGGACATCAAGGTGACCCCGGCGGAGTTGCGCCTCGCTGAGTGGGATCGCTCGCGTTACGCGGAAGGCTCCTTGCCGATGCGGTCCGGCAGGAACGGGCCAGTTCGAGATCAGCGGCCTCGTCAAAACCGGCGCCGACGAACGCGAACGCGGCACCCGCCGCGCCGGGCAGGATCCCCGCGATGAGGAAACCGTCGGTGCCGACGGTGAACGTCGCAGACGCAGAACGAGCAAGCGTGAGTCGCCTGGATCCTCCGAATTTCCGGACATGCAAGCACGCGGACGGCCGCGGTGGTACTGGACTTACGTATACATCCGCGCCGCCCGCGCGGCCGTCGCTCCGGGGGCCGTCCGGAGCGACGGGATCAGCGGTCTGCGGTCGGGCAGGCGGCCGTACGGCTCAGTGGAGGCTGCTGACGAGGCCCCGGTGGAACGGGGTGAGTTCGTCGACGCGTCCGGCGAGGACCTTCTGCAGCCACTCGGGGTCCCCGAGCAGGGCCCGGCCGACCGCCACGAGGTCGAACTCGTCGCGCTCCATGCGGTCGAGCAGCTCGCCGATGTCCGTGACCGTGGCCTGCTCGCCCTGGAACACCTGGAGGAACTCGTTGCTGAGGCCCACCGAGCCGACGCTGATGGCGGGTTTGCCGGAGAGCTTCTTCGCCCAGCCCGCAAGATTGAGGTCGGACCCCTCGAACGCGGGGAGGTGAAACCGCCGGGTGGAGCAGTGGAAGGCGTCGGCGCCCGCGTCGGCCAAGAGGCCGAGCATGGTCTGCAGTTCCTGCGGCGTCTCGGCGATCCGTGCTTGGTAGTGGTTCATCTTCCACTGGGAGAACCGGAAGGAGATCGGGAAGTCGTCGGAGACGCTCGCCCGGCAGGCGACCACGATCTGGGCGGCGAAACGGGTGCGGCCGACGATGTCGCCACCGTAGGCGTCGGTGCGCCGGTTGGTGTGCCCCCAGAGGAACTGGTCGATGAGATAGCCGTGGCCGCCGTGGATCTCGACGCCGTCGAAGCCCAGCGCCTCGGCGGACGCCGCGGCCGTGGCGTAGGCGGCGACCACGTTGTCGATGTCCGCCTGGGTCATCTCCTTGCCCGACTTCGTGCCGTCCAGGGCGATGCCCGAGGGACCGATCTGCGGGGCGTCGGGGACCGGCGGATTGCCTGAGGTGCGGTCCATGCCGACGTGCCACAGCTGCGGCATGATCCGGCCGCCCGCCTGATGGACGGCCTCGGCCACGGCCGACCAGCCGGCGAGCGCCTCGTCGCCGTAGAAGTGGGGGACGCGGGCGCTGTTGCCCGCCGAGTCGTGGCCGACGTAGGTGCCCTCGGTGATGATCAGACCGACCCCGGCGGCCGCCCGTCGGGCGTAGTACCGCGCCACGTCGTCGACCGGCACGCCGCCGGGGGAGAACTCGCGCGTCATCGGCGCCATCACGACGCGGTTGGGCAGCGTGAGGCCTCCCAGGGAGAACGGACGGACCAGGATGTCCCTGACACGTTCGACGGAATTCGTGGGCATCGGTGTTCGCCTTCGACAGGGGCCGACCGCACGGGACGGGGGATCCGGACCGTGCGGCCGGCAGCTTGGGTGGATGCGGGGACCGGTGGCGGCGCGGGGCCGCGCTCAGTCCCCCGGAGGGGTGCGGGCGGAGTCCTTCCCGGCGTCGGCCCCGACGGTCGGCGTCCCGGCGGCCGCCGGGATCGGGGCCGGCGCCGCACGGACGAACCACGCCGTGCCGAATGCGATCGCGGACAAGACGGCCGCGCCGGCCAGGACGCCGTGCAGACCGCTGCTGACGGCTTCCCGGACCGCGTCGCGCATGGCGGTCGGCATGTCCTTCAGCAGCGCCGGGGTCAGTCCGCCGCCCGCGGTCAGCCGCTCGTGCTCGGCGGAGCCGAGCCGCTCGGTCAGTACCTCGCTCATGCGGCTGCTCTGCAGGCCGCCGAGCAGGGCGACCCCGAGGGAGCCGCCGATGGTGCGCACCAGGGTGACCGTACCCGTGGCCGCGCCCATGTCCCGCGGGTCCGCGTTGTTCATGGTGGCCAGCAGGGTGCTCTGGATCAGGGCGCCGACTCCCACCCCGATGACCAGGGTGAGCGCGGAGGCCGCGGCGAGTGGGGTGTCCGTGCCGAGCAGGAGGAGCAGCAGCGCCCCGGCGAACGTGACGGCGCCGCCGGTGAGCGGCACGACGCGGTCCAGACCGCCGCCGTCCATCAGCCGCCCGGTGGTCAGCTGCGCCGTCAGCATGCCGAGCATCAGTGGCAGGATGAGCAGGCCGCTGGCCGTGGACGAGGAGCCCTGGACGAACTGCATGTACTGCGGGAGGTAGTTGACGACGGAGAAGAGGACGGTGCCGACCAGGAAGCTGAGGATCTGGGCGAGGGTGAAGTCCCGACGGGCGAAGAGCCGGGGCGGCGTGACCGGTTCGGCGGCGCGCAGTTCCACACACACGAACCAGGCCAGGGCCAGCACGACGACCACGGCGAGTCCGGCGATCTGCCAGGACGCCCAGGCGTAGGTGATGCCAGCCCAGCCGGCCAGCAGGGTGAGGGCCAGAATGCCGGTGGTGAGCAGGGCCGTGCCGAGCCAGTCGATCCGCCCGGTGACGCGGCCGGCGGGCAGCCGTACGCCCTTGGCGACCGCCAGCAGCGCGACGAGGCCGACAGGCACGTTGACATAGAAGGCCCAGCGCCAACTCATGGAGTCGGTGATGAACCCGCCGAGCAGGGGGCCTCCGACGAACGCGACCGGCATCATGACGCCCACCATCGACTGGATGCGGCCGCGGTCCTGCGCGGGCACCACCACGCCGATGACCGAGAGCGCGCCGACCATCAGACCGCCCGCGCCGAGGCCCTGGAGGCCGCGGAACGCGATGAGCTGCTCCATGCTCTGCGCCATGCCGCAGAGCACCGTCCCGACCAGGAAGAGCGCCACGGAGTTCATGCAGGCGCCCTTGCGGCCGTACAGGTCCCCGAGCTTGCCCCAGACGGGAGTGGACGCGGCCATGGTGAGCAGGTACGCCGTCACCGCCCACGAGAAGTGGTCGAGGCCGCCGAGGTCGCCCACGATCGTGGGGAGCGCTGTACTGACGAGCTGTCCGTCGAGCGTCGCCAGGAACATGCTGAGCATCAGTCCGAAGACGCCCAGCCGGGGCAGACCAGGCCGGTCGGGCGCGGGAGTGGCGGTAGGGCGGTCGTTCATCGCTGCCCCCAGGGCACGAGCGGAGGGATGTCAGACGGCATACGGGCGCACGCGCCTGGCCTCGCGCAGGGCCTGCCCCCACCAGGTGAGCTGGTCGAGCATGGCCTTGGCCGCAACGTCGCACCCGGGGTCGGTCGGCCTGCCGTCGGCACCGAAGACCTCGCCGTAGTTGTGGAAGCTGACGGTGTTGCGGATCGTGACCGCGTGCAGCTCCGCCAGCACGACACGGAGCTGTTCGACGGCACGCAGGCCGCCCGCGAGTCCGCCGTAGGAGACGAAGCCGACCGGCTTGGCGTGCCACTGCTCGTTGTGCCAGTCGACGGCGTTCTTCAGCGGCGCGGGGAAGCTGTGGTTGTACTCGGGCGTGACGATCACGAAGGCGTCGGCCCGGGCCAGCCGCGGCGACACCGCGCCCAGCTGGGTCACAACCTCGTCGCTGGGGGCCTGCCCGAACGCCGGGAAGACGGTGGGCAGAGGCGTCTCGACGAGGTCGATCAGGTCGACCTCCATGTCCTCGCGCTGGGCGATGTGTCTGACGATCCAGTCCGCGACGACCGGACCGAACCGTCCGTCCCGGGTGCTGCCGATGATCACCGCGGTCCGGAGGGTGTCGTCAGTCACGTCTGCCATGGAGGACTCCTCGATAGTGCGTACGCCGTATCGTTCGCGTACAACGTACACAGCAAGGTGTACGCCGTCTACTCCTGGTACGTTGTACACAGCACCGTTCGTCGGAAGGAACCGAAGCGATGGCCGCCCAGGAGAGACAAGCAGCGAGCGAGGACAAGGACCGCGTCTGCGTGTGGGAACGCCTCGAACGGCCGACGCCCGCCCCCCGCACCACCCTCACCCCCCTGCGGATCGCCAAGGCCGCCGTCGCCGTCGCCGACGCGGAGGGACTCGACGCGGTCACCATGCGTCGCCTGGCCACCGAACTCGGCGTCGCCCCCATGGCCGCGTACCGCTACGTCACCGGCAAGGACGAGCTCCTCGAGCTGATGGTCGACTTCGTATACGCGGAGCTGGAGCTGCCCGACGGCACGGAGGGCTGGCGCGCGACCATGCGGTCCGTCGCCCTGCGGACAAGGGAGGTCCTGCTGCGGCACGCGTGGGTGACGCGGGCGACGTGGTGCGCGCCGACCCCGAACCAGCTGGCCGTGCCCGAGGCCGTCCTGGCCGCGCTCGACGGCCTCGGGCTCGACGCGGACACCGCCATGGCGGTCTACAACACCCTCACCGCCTATGTGCACGGCGCAGTGGACTCGGAGGTCACGCTGACGCAGATGCTGCGCGTCCGCGGCTGGTCCACCCGCGAGGAGGCCCGCGCGGGACTGGCCTCGCAAATGGCCTGGCTCATGAGCACCGGCCGTTTCCCGATGTACGCGCGCTACATCGGCGAGGCCCGGCGCAAGGACGATCAGCAGTGGCAGTTCGAGGCCGGTCTGGACTCCGTCCTCGACGGCATCGCGGCGCGCCTGTCGATCTGAGGACATCGCCAGGACAGGTCGGTGTAGAAAACCGTAGGCCCGCTACAGAGAAATTACATGTAGCGGGCCTACGCCCTTCCGTTCGCGAATTCGAGAAACAGGTTCGCCTCGCTCGAAGCGGCAGGCGTGACGCGTGCTCATGTCGTGAGACCGAGTTCGCGTTGGGCGCCCAGGGAGGCAGGGCCGGCTACACCCTCATCTGGCGAAGAGCCGCTCTAGCCGCGACTACACCCCAGTCCCTTGGGAGTAGGTCATCTGTCGAGGGATCCGCGATCACGGCCGATGGCGGAAGCTGATGCGCATCAGCCGACTGTCAGCCCAGTCTTCGAGCCGAGTCGGCCGGATGGTGCCGGGGTCGTGGGGCTGATTGAGATCCGCCACGATCTCCGCCAGCACGGCCTGACGTTCAGCTGGGTCGGTGACAGGCGTAGCCCGTGCAGGCAGATCTGCACGGATCCAAGTTCTTGAGGTGGAAGGTGAAGTCGGGATTGGCGCGAAGGTTCGCGTGCCAGTCGGTCGCGGCACCGCCGGCGCCGCTACACAGGTAAGTGGTGCCCGCAGCTCGGTAGAAGGAAGATCTCGATGCGGCGTGCTCGGCTGGTGCGGCGCCCCAGCGTCGTGATGTCGATGATCCGTTCTCTGGTGCCCGCGGCCGGGGTGATCTCGATGGCTCGTCGGATGTGGTTGGGCAGGTGGGATAAAGACGCGTCCCGTGCGGAGTCGTTCGACCCGGTCGTGTCTGGAGTGCTCATGCGGTCTCGGCCTGAAGGGCGGGGCCGAGGAGGAGTCCACCGTCGATGACGTGCTCCGACCCCGTGATGAACGACGCGTCCGATGACGTGAGGAACAGCAGAAGACGGCTGACGTCGGTCGGCTCCCCGAGCCGGGGGATGGCGAACGGCTCGGGTGAGTAGAAGTCGGCGATTGCCGCGACTGCGCCAGCTGCTCGTTCGTGGATGAAGGAGGTCGCGATCACGCCGGGGTGGAGGGTGTTCACCCGGATGTGGTCGCGGCCGAGCTCGAGTGCTGCCGTTTGGGTGAGGCCTCGCACGGCCCACTTGCTGGCGATGTGAACGTCCGCCGGGGCTACCGCGACCTCATCCACACCGCGTACGAGAACGTCGCCATCGTCCCCGCCGACCCCATCCCCGACCACGCCAAGAACGGAGGACTCCTTGGCGGAGGCCCGGCGTCCGCTGCGCCCCGCCCGGCATCGCCTGGCCGTGCGGCCGTCCCACCCGTCCCGCGGAAGGCGGCAGGCCCCATGAACACCACATGGCTTTGGCCAGATTGGACGTCTGACGGGTGTTCGAACCCGGCGATACTCAGGGCTGGGCAATCCGCCCCAATCCCCACATCCACCGGAGGTCTCCCATGCCCCAGACCAGCGTTGCCACCACCGCCGTGCTCGATGCCTGGCTGGCGGGCGCCGAGAGCGCGTACGGCCAGACCAACCCCGCCGGGCCCCTCTATGTCGGCGGTGCCGCCGCCGAGGCCGCGCTCACCGACCCGAGCGACTCCCTCTACGGCTTCTGTTCCAGCCCGAGTGGGTCGCACGGCAGCTGGTGTTGCTGATCGCCCGCGGTGACTCCAGGGCCCTTTGTGAAGGCCCTGCCCGCTGAGTGCCCTCTCCAGGGCGCGCTTTTTGACCGTACCGCCTGCGGAGTACGCCTCTTCGGGAGCGCCCCTGCGGAGTGCGGTTCATAAAGCCGGAGCGTGGGAGGCCGCGCGCCAAGCCACGGCGCGTCCGCACCCGGGAACGCGCCGCACCCTGCCGAGTCGGTTGCCGCCCGCCCCCGCGCGCGTCGGGGATGCGGCGGTCTGCGGCTCGGCCGGTTGCTGCCGGGTGCGGATGGGTCGTGGCCGGTCGCATAGTTCCCCGCGCCCCCTCGGAACGACCGGAAGAAGCGAGTTCACGGCGGAATGGGGAAGGTGGACGGTGAGCGGATCGGCGCCGGAAAGATCGGAAAAGCCGGGGAAGCGGGACGAGGCGGAATGGTTCGCCCGACCCGTACGGACCATCGGCCGCCCATGGCGGGAAGAGCTGGCCCGGCGGCTGGCCGCAGTGGACGCTCTGAGCCGGGACGAACAGGAAGCGGTACTGGAGGCCGGCCACACCGCCCTGCTCAGGTCCTTGCACGCCAAGCTGTCCCGCCTGTTCCTGATCGAACTGCACGCGCTGCGCATGACAGCGGGCGGCGGACGCCACGCGGAGGACGCGGCGGCGGGATCCGACACGCAGACGTGGACCGCGTTCCTGGAGCAGGCCGGGGAGGAGGGCTATCTCGACCGGCTGGCCGGCCGGTACCCGAACGTCGGCCCGCGGATCGCGTCGGTGGCGCGGTTGTCGGTGGCGGCGACGGCCGGATTCGCCGAACGGCTCGCCGCGGACCGTGAAGTGCTGCGGCCGCTGCTGGCGGGTTCAGCGGGGGAGATGCGAACCGTCGCGTTCGGGGCGGGCGACACCCACCGGGGCGGCCTGACGGTCAGCCGGGTCGACTTCGCCGGCGGGAGCGTCATGTACAAGCCCCGGCCGTCCGAAGCCGACGTGGCGCTGGGCGCGCTGCTGGACGAGGTCTACGCGGACTTCCCCGGCGCACCGTCGCCCGACGAGCGCATCCGGGTGCCGCGGACACGAGCACGCGAGGGCTACGGCTGGGCCGAGTTCGTCAGCCACCGCTACTGCGCGGGCGAGGCCGAACTCGCCGCGTTCTACCGGAACGTAGGGCACTGGCTGGCCGTCCTCCGCTTCACCGGCGGCACCGACATGCACGCGGAGAACATGATCGCCGCGGGTCCGGTGCCGGTGATAGTGGACGCCGAGACCCTCTTCGACGCCCCCGCGCCCTTCCCGCCCAGCGGCCGCGGCGACGCGGTGGACGTGGCCGCGGCGGCCATCCGCCGTACCGTGCTGCGAACCGGACTGCTGCCCGTACGCGGCACCGGCTTCGCGCTCGGCGGGGTGGACATCTCCGGGGTCGGGTCGCTGCCCGGCCAGCAGCCGCTGATCCCGAACCCGGTGATCGCGGACGCCGGTACCGCGGCGGCCCGTTTCCAGGTGGACCTGGTGGCGATGCCCACCGCGGGCAACCACCCCAGCCCCACTCCCGTGTTGAGTGCGTACTGGGACCGGATTCTGGCCGGCTTCGAAGAGATGACCGCGCACCTGCGCCGGCCCGGGACCGACCCGTACCGGCTGCTGCGCCGCTTCGAAGGCGCCCAGGCGCGGCGGATCCTGCGGCCGACACAGGCGTACGTCGACATCGGCCGGATGCTCTGGCACCCGGCGTCGCTGCACGACGAGGCGGCGGCGGTCGAACGGGCCCGGGACATCCTGCGGCGCAACGCCGAGGTGCTCCCCGGCGCGCCGACCGAGCGGGCGGCCATCGACGGCGAGATCGCGGACCTGTTGGCCGGCGACGTGCCGATGTTCACCTTCACCGTGGACCCGGCCGCCGTACGGACCACCGTCGAGGACTGGCGCACCGCCGACCTGGCGCTGGAGGAGGCGGTGATCCAGGACGCACTGGTCGGGGCCTACCTCAACGAGCGTTCGCTGCCTACGCGGACCCAGGCCGCCGCCCGCGCCCCGCACGCCCGGGACCGGGAGCGCCGCCGCCGCGACCTGGCCGCGCAGATGGTACGGCGGCTGTGTGACGGGGCGGTGCGAGGTGAGGACGGTACGGTCACCTGGATCAGCCCCGTCTTCACCCCCGCGGGGTGGTCCATCAGGGTGCTGCCCGCCGACCTCTACACCGGGCAGGGCGGGGTGGCGCTGACGCTCGCGGAGTACCTGACCGAGGTGCGGGCCGGGCGGGCGGAGGAGGTGCCGGGGGTCGACGAGACGTTCGAGGGGGCGCTGCGCGTCCTGGTCGGCACCGAGGACCGGACACCGACACCGTCACCCGGGGCGTTCAGCGGCGCGGCGTCGCAGGTCTGGACGTGGCTGGCGCTGCACCGGGTGCTCGGTGAGGACTGGCTGCTGGAGCGGGCCGCCGCGAGGGCCGTGCTGCTCTCGGAGGGCCGACTGGTCGAGGACGACGTCGAGGTGGACCTCCTCAACGGGGCGGCCGGTGGAGTCGTCCCCCTGCTCAACCTGGCCGCGGCTACCGGACAGGACCGCTGGCTCGGCGCCGCCGCGCACATCGGCCGCCGGCTGACCGGGCTGGCCGCCCTCGACGCGAGCGGCGCCCGCTGGACCACCCGGCTCAACCCCGAGGGCATCGGCGGCTTCGCCCACGGCGCCACCGGTATCGGCTGGGCGCTGACCCGGCTCGCTCTCAGCGACGCGGGTTCCGCGGCCGAACGCCGTGACTGGAACCATCTCGCCGAGCGGGCCTTCGCCTATCAGGAGTCCCTCTACCGCCCCGAGCACGGCAACTGGCTCGACGTCCGCGTCGGGGCCGAGGAGGACTTCTTCACCAGCTGGTGCCACGGCAGCGCGGGGGTCGGGATCGGCATGCTCGACCTCCACCAGCGCACGGGCGACCCCGCCCACCTCGACATGGCCCGACGCGCCGCACGCGCCTGCGCCGCCGAGGGCTTCGGCTGGAGCCATACCCTGTGCCACGGCGACCTCGGCCTCTGGGAATTCCTCACGGCCATGCACTTCGAAGACCCCTCCGACCTCGACGCCGAAATCCTCACCGGCCTCGAGCAACGCGGCCCGGTCGGCGGGCTGGCCCGCGAAGCGTTCTCGCCCAGCCTCATGTCCGGCCTCTCAGGAGTCCTTCACACCCTCCTGCGCATGCACCCCGCAGCCACCCTGCCCGATCCCCTTCTCCTCGACTGACCCGGCCTCGGGGCAAGATCATTCTCGCCACGCTGCCCCGAGGCGGTTGGCCGCCGGGCGGCGGCCCCGACAGCCCCGCGCCGGACGCCGGCGCGGGGCCGGTCCCGTCGACGCGTGGTCCGGCGCGTGCGGGACGCGCTCGGCAGCCTTGGCGGCACATTCGATAGTTCCCGTCTGCGCTCGCAAGCCGTCCTGGGGCGGTGCACTGTGGAGCATGTGGGGATCTGGAATCGCTTTGCCGGCTTCGGCCCGCGGCAGTCGAATCATGCGCTGCTGGCGATTCCCGTCCTGCTCATCGTGATGATCACGCTCGTCGACATCGTGGCCCCGGCCGACATCCACCTGGGGCCGCTGCTGGTGATCGCGCCCGCGATCACCGCCTCCTTCGCCGGTCCCCGGCTGACCGGGGCGATCGGTGTCCTGGGCCTCCTGGCCCAGGCAGGCATCGGCCTGCACGACGGAATCCTGTTCTCGCGCAACATCGTCGTGCAGATCGTCGCCCACGCGGTACTGACGCTTCTGATCGTGTGCTTCTCCGTGGTGCGCGAGCGGCACGGACGGGAGCTGGCCCAGGTGAGATCGGTCGCCGAGGCCGCACAGCATGTACTGCTGTGGCCACTGCCCAGCGGGATCGGCCCCCTGCGTACGGCGTCGGTGTATCTGGCCGCCGAGGACGAGGCCGAGATCGGTGGAGACCTCTACGCCGTCACGCGTACCGACAACACCACGCGCGTGCTCATCGGAGATGTCCGGGGCAAGGGCTTGGCAGCCATCGGCGAGGCCGCCGTGCTGCTCGGCGCGTTCCGCGAAGCCTCCCATCAGCACGCCGAGCTCACCGCGCTGACGGACGCGCTGGAACAGAGCGTCGGCCGCTACCACGGCGAATTCACCGCGCCCGAGGACGAGGCCGGGGCCGAGGAGCGCTTCGTCACGGCCCTCTTGCTGGAGATCCCCGACGATGCCGCCATCGTCCGGATGACCAGCTGCGGGCACCCCGCGCCGCTGCTGCTCAGCCCGGAACACTCCGTCACCGCACTGAGTCTGCACCCCGCACCCCCGCTGGGAGTCGGATTCCTCTTGGGCCCGTCGCTGCGCACGCTGGACGTGTTCACCTTCGAAGCCGGGGAAACCCTCCTGCTCTACACCGACGGCGTCATCGAGGCGCGCAATAAGAGCGGTGACTTCTATCCGTTCGCCGAACGAGCAGCCCAGTGGACCGAGTGCGGCCCCGAACCGCTCCTGCGTCACATCCGGCGTGACCTCCTCGCCCACGTCGGCGGACGCCTCGGCGACGACGCCGCGCTCATCGCCATTCGCCGGGCGCACACCCACCCCGGCCACCATTTCGCAAGGCTCATCCACGCCGAACGGGCCTGAGCGAGTGCTTAGCATCGTGGCCACGGCGAGGGCCACGGCGGCCGGAATCGTGGAAACCCACAACCTCAGCCGTGACCACCAGCGACAGTTCCATCGGGGCGCGAATTCCGGAGGGTGGGCGCCGGACTCCCAGGAACGCAGCTCCTGAGAAGGCGTGGCCTGGTTACACATGCGTCGAGGCGCCACGGTAGAGCCATGAACACACGAAGGCAGCACCACATCCCTTCGTCGGCATGCGGGTGACGCCAGACGGCTACGGGCCCCGTGTCCGGCCGTACGCACCACAGCAGAGGTGACCGACATGGAAAGCCTGGAACTGATCGTCGTCGTCGCCGTCGGGGTACTCACGATGGGCCGGCTGTCACGTCTACGGGCCTGAGTGAACCACTGCCGCTGCTCGGCGCAGGCTGCCTCGTAGGACTGACCCCGTCCTTCGCCGCGTTCGCGCTGTCTCCCGACGTCGCTGTTCCTCGTTCTCCCCGCCCTGCTGTACTGGGAGGCGCTGACCTCCTCGGTGCGCGAGATCCGCAACAACGTCCGCAGCATCGCCCTTGCAGTTCACCGGGCCGGTCCTGGCCACCGCCGTCGCCGCCGTGGCCAAGGCCATGCCGCGCCGCATCCTGACCGTGCTGCGCGCCGAAAGCCTGCTGAACGACGGCACCGCTCTGGTCTTGCTGGCCGTGACCATCGAGGTCGTCACCGACGAGCAACCCTTCTCGTGGTCCGGTCCGGCGCTCGCCTTCGTCGTGTCCTACGCCGGCGGAATCCTGATCGGTGCCGCGGTCGCACTGCTCCTGATCCAGGTCCGGCGCCGGCTGCCCGAGCCCCTGCTCCACAGCGTGCTGAGTGTCGCCACCCCTTTCCTCGCCTACCTGCCCGCCGGAACTCCTGCACGTGTCCGGTGTCCTCGCCGTCGTCATCTGCGGCCTCGTGACCACCCGGTTCGGCCCTCGCGTCCTCGGTTCCGACGCCCGCATCCAGGCCGTCGCCTTCTGGGAAGTGGCCAGTTACCTGCTCAACGGCGCCCTGTTCATCCTTGTCGGCATCCAACTGCCCGCCGCGGTGAGGGCATTGACCTCGGTCTCCCTGGCGCAGGCGGCGCTCGCCGCCTGCGCCGTGAGCGTCGCTGTGATCGGGACACGGCTGCTGTGGTTCTACTCGGTCCCCTATCTGGTCAGGTCCTGGACCGACGTCATCAGCGGCGGGAGCGCCGTATCACCGCCTCTCAGCGCCTGCCGCTGGCGTGGGCGGGGATGCGCGGAGCCATTTCGCCGGCCGCGGCGCTGACCGTGCCCGCCGCGACCGCCGAGGTGTCGTCGAGCAACGCGACGCCGTCGTGTTCATCACGGCTGTCGTCATCGTCGTCACCCTGACCTTTCTCGGTCCCACGCTGCCGACCGTGGTCCGCCGGGCCCGCTTCCCCGAGGACGAGGACAAGACCGCGGAACTCATCCTCGCCCGCTGCCGTATGAGCAGCGCCGCGTGCGGAGCCTCGAACTGGCCCTGCTTCAGGTCAAGCGGGACACGCTCACAGACCTGCGCGACGCCGGCCGCATCGACGACATCGTTCAGGAAGCGCTCGACGTGGAGGAGGCCCGTCTGGAGAGATCGCACGCGGGTCGGGGACCCGCGTGCGGCCAGCTTCCGGAACCGGTCGTCAGCCCGCGGCGGCGGTGAGCGCCTCGAGGGCGCCGGCCTGGGTACGCCAGTCGGTCTGGTTGGGGCCGGTGCCGGCCCAGCGCTCACCCAGGGCGTTGAGGGGGCTGCGGTCCCGCGCCCACAGTGTGTCCGCCTGCTTCTGGACGTAACTCTGGTAGGTGCTGGAACCGGTGGCCTTCGCGAGGTCGGCGAAGTTCCGCATGAAGATGCCCTTGAACTGCTTCTGGTTGTCGTCGCAGGACGCGGAGCCGATGTCGCAGGACTCGGTGAGCACTCCGTCCCGGGTCAGTGTCGGGCTGCTGATGGCGGCGTCGGCCAGGGTGCGTGCGGTGGTCAGCAGGGAGCCGTCCCCGGTCGCCTTCCACAGTTCGGTGAAGCCGCCGATGGCCAGTCCCTGGTTGTAACTCCACACGGTGCTGCCGTTGTTGGCGCAGGCCGAGGTGAGCCCGTCGTTCACCAGCCCCGAGGAGTTGATCAACCCGCTGGACCTGTACCAGGCAGCGGACGTCCTCGCCCGCTGGAGCCATACGGTGTCGCCCGGGATGCGCTGGTGCAGCGCGGTGGTCAGCCAGAGATACTGTCCGTTCGTCACGGCGTTCTTGTAGGTGCGCTCGCGGTCCCACCACACGCCGCCCCCACAGGTGCCGGGGTCCCAGTACTGCTGGACGTAGTTGGCGATGGTGACCGCCTCGTTCAGATAGCGGGAGTCACCGGTGTAGTCGTACGCGTCGATCCAGGCGATGGCCCACCAGCCCGAGTCGTCGATGGAACGGCTGATGAAGTCACCCTCGATCGCGTCCGAACTGCGCACACCGGCGGCGAAGGCACCCTTGTTCTGGTTGAAGGTGCGCGCGATGACCCAGTCGTAGTCGTGCGTGCCGGTGGTCTTCGCGAAGTCGATGAGGGAGGTGAGCGTCGCGGCGGAGTTCCACCAGCTGCTGGGCCACCAGCCGTTGTAGGGGTCGTACGAGGTCATCAGCGCGTCCGCCGCGGCGCGCGCCCTGGTCGGCACGGGCCTGACCCACGCGGTGCAACTGCCCTCGTTGTGGCTCGCCTCCCGGCCGCACGCCCGGACCGCGCCGCCGTAGAGGAGGCCGCGCGGGTCGCGGGTGGCGTACATGGCGGTACGGGTGCCGGTGGCGCCGGACGGAGTGCTGGTACGGCCGCGGGAGGAGCCGTCCGGCCAGGTCGAGCCGCCGTCCCAGGAGCGGTCGAGCCAGATCTCGTCACCGGCACCACCGGTGTCGATGCTCGCCCAGGCCATCGCGTTCTTCTGGTCGACGTGCAGCCGGATCGTGCGGCCGTAGAGGCTCGTCGACGGCACCGGCTGGTCGTCACCGGCCGCCTGGCCCGCGCTGGTGCCGTCGCAGAGGGTGTCGCAGACGGTGGGGTAGGCCCAGTTCGTGCAGCCGACGCCGGCCGCGTCGCCGCAGACCCGGACCAACCCGCGTCGGTGGTTGCGCGGGTCGGTGATGTTGTACATCAGCGTCCTGGTGCCGGTCCAGGTTCCCGGGATGCTCGCCTTGCCGAGGAGTCCTTCCCAGGTGGCGCCGCCGTCCCAGGAGCGGTCCAGCCACACCGAGTCGCCGGTCACGCCGTTGTCGATGCTGGCCCAGGCCATGTCGTCGGCGTCGGAAACGTGCAGTTCGAGGCGACGGCCGTTGAGGTCCTTGTTCGGTACTGGAAACGTTTCCTGTCTTGCCTGCGAAGGATCCAGCGTGTCGCAGGCCAGTACACACACCTGGGTTGCGGCGGACGCGGGTGACGCGGCCGGGACGAGGGCCGCGAACGCGAGGGCGGCCGTCAGCGGGAAGGTCAGGAGCCGCATTCTGACAACGATGTCGAATCTGCGTGAGGGCACCGGAACTCGCCTCGATTTCAGAGTGGGGGGACGCCGGTCGGGTCTCACTGAGCCAGGCGGAGGGGTACTGGTCCATACCTGTAGGGAGGCAGTGAACCGGTTCGGTGGGGGGCTGTCAATGTCTCCAACGGGAGTGATTCCAGGGCTGGTTCACACCGGCTGTGACGGGTTGACACCCCGTTGTGGGGCGCACATCATCGGTGGAACTCCGGCGAGGCGCCTCGCACATCCACTGCTTCATGAGTCCCAGACCTTCGTCAGCGATTGTTTTGAATCGATTCAAGCACCTCTTTCCCGCATCCAGACCCGGGAGGTACCCATGCGGCGCCGCCGTCCCCCGCTGATCCGAACGCCCGGTCCAGGGCGCCTACTTGGCCTCGCCACGGTGGTGGCCGCCGCACTGCTCATGACTCCCGCGCCGGCCACATCGGCGGCAACCCCGTCGGCCGCAACGGGCGTCGGCAAGGCGACCCTTGACGCCCTGAACTACTCGCCGACCTCACGCACCCTCAAGCCGATCGCGATCTACCGCACGTCCGGCAGCGTCGCGAACCCGCAGAACGTCCTCAACGGGCAGTCGACGCGGATCTCCGGCTCGCAGTCGGCCATCACCCTCGACTTCGGCAAAGAGGTCGGCGGTGTGACAACGTTGTCCTTCGGCAGCGCAAGCGACGGCGGTCAGCGGGTCGGCCTGGGCTTCAGTGAGTCGTCCCTGTACGTGGGCAACAACAGCGACCGCAGCAGCGGACGCGACGGCGAGGACGGGGCCCTCTACGCGACGGCCTCCGCGGGCGGCACCTACACGGTCCCGACCGCCCAACAGCGGGGCGGGTTCCGCTACTTGACGGTCTTCCTCGACACCTCGGGCTGGGTGGACCTCAAGGGTGTCAGCCTCAACTTCACCGCGGCTCCGGGGAAAGCCAACCCGGCCGACTACGCCAACTACTTCTCCTCCAGCGACGACCTGCTCAACAGCATCTGGTACGCCGGGGCGTACACCGTGCAGCTCAACACGATCGCCTCCAACCAGGGTCGCGCCTGGCCCCCGCCTGCCTCGGCATGGGACAACGGCGCCACCGTCGGCGTGGGTGACTCCGTCCTGGTCGACGGGGCCAAGCGTGACCGCACGGTGTGGCCCGGCGACATGGGCATCGCCGTACCCACGCAGTACGCGTACTCCAACGACCTCGCCTCGACCCGCAACGCGCTCACCACGATGTACAACGCGCAGTCGGCGGCGGGCGAAATCCCCTGGTCGGGCCCGCCGTTCAACCTCACCGGCTCGGACACGTACCACACCTGGACACTGCTGGGGACGTCGACGTACTACACCTACACCGCCGACCGGGCGTGGCTCGACTCCGAATGGGCCAACTACAAGCGGGGGATGGCCTTCATCACCAACAAGATCGACGGCAACAACCTGCTCAACGTGACCCGCACCCAGGACTGGGCCCGGGTCGGCCAGGGCGGTGAGAACATCTCCGCCAACGCGCTGTTGTTCGCCGCGCTCAAGGGCGGCGCCACCCTCGCCACGGCCGAGGGCGACAGCGCGCTCGCCGCGAGCTGGAACGCCAAGGCGGCCGCCATCAAGACCGCCGCCAACTCCCTGCTGTGGGACGCCTCGAAGGGCATGTACAAGGACAACCCGACCAGCGGCCTGTACCCGCAGGACGGCAACTCGCTCGCCGTCTGGTACGGGTTGACCGACTCCGCGGCCAAGTCGAAGAGCGTCACCGCGGGGCTCGGGAAGAACTGGGGCATCTACGGACCCACCACCCCCGAGTGGGGCGGCAACGTGTCGCCCTTCGCCGGCGGCATGGAGCTCAACGCCCGCTTCACCGCCAACGACGACTACACGGCCCTGGACCAGATCCGCCGCACCTGGGGCCACATGCTGAGCAGTGACATCGGTACCAAGAGCACCTTCTGGGAGGGCATCAAGGCGGACGGCGGCCTGGCCTACGGCGGTTCTTTCATGAGTCTGGCCCACGGCTGGTCCACCGCGCCCACCTCCACGCTCACCTTCGACGTGCTCGGCACCGCACCGGAGTCGGCGACCGGCACGTACCGCTTCGTCCCGCACCCCGGTGATCTGACCAGCGCCGAGGGCCGCATCACCATGCCCCAGGGCGCCGTCAACGCGTCCTGGTCCCGCGACCCCGCCGCCGGCACCTATTCGGCGCACCTGAACAGCCCGTCGGGCACCACCGGCCGCATCGGCGTCCCGAAGTTCGGCGGCGGCGACATCTCGGTGTCCGTGAACGGCACCGTCGTATGGAGCAACGGAAGCTTCACGCCCACCTCCGGCATCACCGGCGCGAGCCAGGACGACACCTACGTCTACCTCACCGGCGTCGCCCCGGGCAGCTACACCGTGTCCGCCACCGGACTGGGCAACCCGGCGCCACCCGCCGATCCCGGTACCGGTGCGCTGCGGGCGGGCTTCACCCGGTGCGCGGGGGAGGGCGGCACCTGCTCCTTCAGCGGCACCCGATCGGTGGCCTACGGCGCCGGGACGTACACGTACAAGACCGTGACCAGCAGCACCGCCTGCAGCAACGACTCCTTCGGCGGCGACCCGGCGCCGAATCTCGTCAAGTCCTGCTACGTCGCCGACGCGGGGGGTCCGCCCGGCTACACCGCCTGTGCGGCCGAGGGGGGCACCTGCGCCGTGCCCGGCTACAACCGCGACGTGGCCTATGGCGCCAACGGCAACTTCGTCCACCAGGTCACCAACGGCTCCGTCGCCTGCACCAACGCCCACTTCGGCGATCCCATCGACGGAGTGGCCAAGTCCTGCTACCTCCCGCCCGCCGGAGCCCCGGCCGGCGGCTGGACCAAGTGTGCGGACCAGAACGGCTCCTGCCCGGCTGCCTCCGGGCAGCCGGTGACGTACGGCGCCTTCGGCGCGTTCACGACGATCGCGGCCACCGGCGACACCCCGTGCACCGACGCCACCTTCGGCGATCCGATTCCCGGCGAGTCGAAGACCTGCTACACGGCCACCGGCGGCCCGGCCGGCTACGCCGCCTCCTGCTCCGCCGAAGGCGGCACATGCGCCTTCAGCGGACAGCGGACCGTCGCCTACGGCGCCCGGGGCCGTTTCCTCTACAAGGCGTTCACCGGCGGCACCGGCTGCACGACGGCGGCATTCGGCACCGATCCGCTGCCGGGCGTGAGCAAGACGTGCTACCTCACCTCCTGAGCAGCGCAACGCCTCCGGCAGCCTCCGTTCCCCGCGTGTCAGGGGGCTGCCGGATCACTCCGGATGGGCCACTGCCTCCTTCTGCAGCTGCACCGCCGCCAGCAGGCTCAGTTTCGGTTCCGCCTGGCGCAGCGCCCGCACCGCCGCGACCGAGGTGATGTCCCCGGTGAAGCCGACGTCGGTCAGCCGGGAGCGGACCCAGCGGGCACGCAGCTGGGTCTCGGTGGCGGAGGCGGTGGACTCGACGAGCGCGGCGGCGCGTTCCAGACCGAGGCGCTCTTCCGGAGTGGCCTCGGCCAGTGCCTTGCGCAGGGTCGCCGCGACCACGTCCGCGTCCCGGATGGCCAGCACGAAGTTGTTCTTCTTGCTAAATCCCGTGATTCCTGTCATGGGGATCAGCCTGACTGCCATGATCACTGCGTGCCAAGCGACTTGAGGAGACTCAGAGGCTCGGCCACTCGCCGTCGGCCTGTGCGGTCGGGGCGGCGGACCGCGCACCCGGTGCGTGTCTGCGCGCCGGATGCGCGGTCGCTTTCGTCGTCGGGCGATGGGATCAGCTGCTGGGGACGGTGTCCTCGAACGTGGTGCCCGCGCTGCGGTACGCCGTCACCTTGGCGGCGACCTGCGCCGGCGTGAGGACCTGGTCCTTGACGTGCAGGACGTAGTCGACCTGCTCGTCGTACGCCCGCGCGGTGGTGCTGGTCTGGCCCGCGAGGTCGATCAGCCACTGGTTGAAGTTGATCGACATCGGCCGCTCCGGCAGGTACGCGGAGTCATGGGTGCCGAAGAGCTGTCCGTCGATGTAGTACTTGATGCTGCTGTTGTCGATGGTCAGCACCAGGTCGTGCCAGCCGTTGTAGCTCTGACGCCTCTCGGTGTGCTGGTTGACCGCCACCCAGGGGTCGGCCTGGTAGGTCTCCCAGGACGTCGTGTAGAGGATGTCGGAGGTCTCGCCCCAGCCGCCGTTGGGCAGGTACTCGAAGTCGTACTCGGAGTAGTCGTCCGCCATCGGTGCCGTGAGGTCGTTGATGGTGAAGAACGTCTGGACGAGGTGGTCGCCGTCCGGGCCGTACTTGGGCGCGTCGTTGAACTTGACCCGGGCCGCGTAGGTGCCGTTCTCGAACTTCCGCGCGTTGGTGACGATCTCGGTCTGCTTGGTGCTCTCCCCGGTGCCCGACGTGGAGGTCTCCAGGTTCATGACGGAGTTGCCGCTCGTGGTCGCGAAGGTGACCTTGTCGGGCGCCCAGGTGGCGCCGGACACGCCGGGGCCGCCGGAGGCGGAGCGCACGCTCCAGCCGTGCGCCGAGATCTTCGGGTCGTTGTAGGCGCTGTAGTTGAAGTCGTCGAACAGCGTGGCGCCGGTGGCCGGAGGGTCGGTGGGCGGGTTCGTCGGGTCGTTGCCCGCGGGGGCCTGGCCCCACAGCGTGGTGCCGGACAGCTGCGCGGTGACCTTGGACCAGTCGGCGTACGACGTCTGGGAGGCGCCGAAGGAGTAGTCGTCACTCTGGTTCAGCGACTGCCACGTCGACTGGTAGAAGCGCAGCTGCATGTCGCCGGTGTCGGCGCCCGGCGCGAGCGTGCCGGCGCCGGAGGTGAAGCCGATCTCCAGGTAACGGTCGGCCGTGGCGGTCGGGTTGGCGAGCGTGCCGAAGGTGCCCGTGACGTTGGCGCAGCCCTTGACGGCCCAGGAACAGGCGAAGCGATAGGACGCGCCGGCCGAGTCGGCCTTGAAGTAGTAGCGGATCTTGACGTTCGCCAGTTGCACGGTCGTGCTGCCGGTGTTCTTCACCTTGAACCAGGGTTCGGACTGGTCGGCGGTGGCTCCCGTGGCGCTCGTACGGTACTGGACGCTCAGCCCGTCGCCGGCGGCGCTCGCGGTGGCCGGGAGCGCGGTGAGCGCGGCGGCGCCCATGGCCACCGCGACGGCGGCGGACGCTGCGGCGCGTAGCCGGTTCTTCGCGAATCTCATGGTTGTTCCTCTCCAGAAAGGTGGGGTGATTCCCGGAACGGGACAGGGTCAGGGGTGTTGCCGGACGTCGAGGGCGTCGAGCCGTATGGTGTGCTCGTCGAGGCGGGAGCGGAAGTCGGCCCAGTCGGTCGCGCCGCTCCAGGCGCGGTCGGCGAGGGCACACAGCCGCGGGTAGGTCAGGTACTCGATGTGGGCGGCCGTCGTGACGAACTCGGTCCACAGCTGGGTCTGGGTGCCGAGCACCCGCCCGGCCACGTCGGGGTCCGCGTCCTCGGGTACGGGATCGTGGGCGTGGACGGCGCGCAGATCGACGACGCCTCCGGGCTGGGCCAGTGGCTCGCGCGGGTCACCGGACCGGGCGTAGTCGAGGTAGGTGGCCCGGTGATAGGCGCTGACGACGGGGTGACCGCGGCGGGCCGCCGTCAGAGTGTGGGCCGAGTCGCGCCAGGTCATCACGGTGAAGTCGAGGGGCAGTTCGGCGCCGGTCTCGGCCCAGCCGACCGGGCGGCGTCCGTGCCGGACAAGGAAGTCGCCGATCTGCCCGAGGAACCAGCCGTGCAGGGCCGCGGGGCCCGGGAGGCCCTGCGCCACCGCTCGTTCCCGCGCGGCGACACTGTGCGTCCACTCGGTGGTGGGGCACTCCTCGCCGCCGACATGGATGTACGGCGAGGGGAAGACGTCCATGACCTCGTCGAGGACGGTGCGGCAGAAGTCGAGGACCTCGTCGTGGACACCGAGGACGGTGTCGCACACGCCCCAGCGGGTCCAGACGTCGAGGATGCGCTCCGGATGGTTGCCCAGTCCGGGGTAGGCGGCGAGGGCGGCGCGTACATGGCCGGGCATCTCTATCTCCGGTATGACGGTGACGCCGCGAGCGGCCGCGTACCGGACCAGGCCGACGAGTTCGTCCCGTGTGTACGCCCCGCCGTGCGGGATGCCGTCGTAGGTGTCGCTGCCGGCCGGGCCCTTCTGGGACTCGGCGCGTTGGCCGCCGACCTCGGTGAGCTTGGGCAGTGCGGCGATGGGCATGCGCCAGCCCTGGTCGTCGGTCAGATGCAGATGGAACACGCTGATCTTGTGCAGGGCCAGCAGGTCGACGTACCGGCGCAGGTAGGAGACGGGCTGGAAGTGGCGTGCCACGTCCAGCATCGCGCCGCGCCAGGGGTGGCGGGGGACGTCGGTGATCTCGGCGCACGGCAGCAGCCACCGTGTACCGCGCTGCGGAGTGCCCAACAAGGCCTGAGGAGGCAGGAGTTGACGGAGCGTCTGGATGCCGCGCAGCAGACCGGTCAGGTGCGCGGCGCGCAGCAGCACGGCATGCGGGGCGACGGTGAGCCCGTACCCCTCTTCACCGAGGCCGGTGAGTCCGGGGTCGAGCGTCAGGGAGAACTGTCCGTCCGGGGACGGCCGCAGAGACAGCCCGGTGGCGGGGGCGAGCAGGGTGCGCAGCAGGTCCGCGGCCGGTTCGGCGCCCGCGCCGATGTGCAGCGCGGTGCCGGTGTCGAGCGTGAAGTGTCCCGGCCGGAGTGCGGCCTTGGTGGGGCGGGGTACGAGGGTGAGCACGGATCGCTGTGCGGGCATGGATCAGCTCCGGGACGGGTTCGCGTGGGGGTGGGGTGTGAGGTCAGCCCTTGACTGCGCCGGCCGCGAAGCCGGAGGTGACATGGCGCTGGAGCAGCAGGAACACCACGAGCGCCGGGGCGGCGAAGAGGGTCGAGGCGGCCATCGTGGCGCCCCAGTCGGTGCCGAAGACGTTCTGGAACGAGGACAGCCACACGGGCAGGGTGCGGTTGTCCTGCTGCTTGATGATCAGGAAGTTGGCGTAGGCGAACTCGTTCCAGGCGGTGATGTAGCCGAACAGCGAGGTGGCCATCAGGCCCGGTGCCAACAGCGGGAACGCCACACGCCGGAACGCGCCGAGCCGGGTGCAGCCGTCGACCTGGGCGGACTCCTCCAGCTCCGGGGGGATCGTGCCGATGAAGCCGCGCAGGACGATGATGGTGAAGGGGAGCGTCATCATGAAGTAGACGAGGGTCAGGGTCGGCAGCCGGTCGAGCATGTCGGTGTCCCGGGAGATGATGTAGACCGGGATGATCAGTGATTCCCAGGGCGCCATCTGCGCGATGAAGACCATGAGCATGAACTGCCGCCGCCCCTTCCACTTCATCCGGGCGACCGCGTAGGCGGCGCCGAGCGCGATGACGAGGGCGAGCAGGACGGCGCTCAGCGTGACGAGGACGCTGTTGCGCCAGAACAGGCCGAAGCCGGCGGCGCCGACGGCGGTGCGGAAGTGGTCGAGTGTCCAGGTCCGAGGGACGATCCGGGGGTTGTCGGACTGGATGTCGCGGGTCGGGGTGAACGCGGTGGCGACCATCCAGTAGACCGGGAAGAGACAGACCACGACCGTGACGACGGCGGCGGCGTTCAGGGGCAGACGGCGGATGCGGGGCCGGGTCGTGCTCATGCGAGCTCGTCCTCCTGGCGGAACATCTGGCGGAAGTAGAAGACGAGCACGCCCGACATCAGCACGACGGTGACCATGGAGGCCGCCGAACCGAGGTCGTAGCGCTGGCTCGACAGGGCGGTCTGCACCGCGTACACGGGCAGGATCGTGGTCGCGTCGCCGGGCCCGCCGTTGGTCATCACCCAGATCTGGACGAACGCCTTGAAGGTCCAGATCACTTCGAGCGAGAACACCAGCATGAAGATCGGCCGGACCATGGGGAAGGTGATGGAGCGGAAGATCCGCGGCCCCGACGCGCCGTCGAGCCGCGCTGACTCGTACAGCTCGGTGGGGACGGTGGTGAGGGCCGAGTACAGGGTGATCGCGGCGAAGGGCACGGACTGCCATACGACGAGGACGACCACGATGGCGAAGGCGGCCGGGCCGTGTGCGAACCAGGGGTAGCGGTGGAAGGACTCGAACCCCAGGTCGGTCAGGACGGCGTTGACGATGCCGAACTCCGAGTGGAACAGCCACTGGAAGACGGTGGTCGCCGCGACGACGGGCATCGCCCAGGTCAGCACGAGCGCGCAGAGGACCGCGGTCCGGCCGAACCGGCCGAGCCGCTCGACCATGAGCGCGACCAGCGTGGACAGCACCATGATCAGGACGACGTTGATCGCCATGAAGAGGAAGGTGCGGCGCACGACCTCCCAGAAGCGGCCGTCCCCCAGCAGCGTTTCGTAGTTCTTGAATCCGACGAAACGCGCGCCGCCCAGGATGAGTTGACGCAGGCCGAAGTCCTGCAGCGATATCACCACGGCGCGGACCAGGGGATAGACGAGCAGATAGAGCGTGCCGAGGACGGCGGGCGCGATCAGCACGTACGGCCAGATCCCACGGCCGGTGGACCTCGACGGGCGGCGCGGCCCTGGACCGGTGGAGCGCCGGGGCGGCCCGGTACCGATTGGGGGGCGGGGGGCGGTCTGCTCGCGGACGGCCGGCACGGCGCTCCTCCTTCCGGTGCGTGGACGGTTCAGGAGCCGGAGTTCATGGCCGCGGTGATGGCCTCGGACGCGGTGGCGGCCTTCTTCTGGATGTCGCCTCCGGTGAGGACGGCCGTCATGTAGTCCTTGACCGGGTTCTTGGCCTCCACGGCGGCCCAGCCGGGAGTGTTGGGTGTGGCGTGGCCCTGGGCGGCGCCGACCGCCATGGCCGCGGCACCGGGGTCGGCCGCGACCGCGGAGGCCAGGGTGGTCTTGTTCGGGACGTAGCTCATGGCGACGGCGAGCTTCTTCTGCCAGGTGTCGCCGGTGAGTTCCTTGACGAAGGTGTAGGCCGCGTCCTGCTTGGTGGACGCCGTGGGGATGACGAGGTCGGAGCCGCCGGTGAAGACCGCGCCGGGCTTGTCGGCGGCCTTCCCCGGGATCGGGAAGAAGCCGAGCTTTCCCTTCAGCGCCGGGTTGTTCTGGATGACGACGTTGGCGCCGCCGGGTGTCGAGATGACCTGGGCGACCTTCCCCTTGGCCATGACGTCCGCCTGCGGGGGGTTGGCCTCGTCGGAGTCCTTGGGGCCCTTGCCGAGGGCCTGGAGCTTCTCGTAGAACTCCATACCGCGGATCGCCTCGGGGGAGTCCAGCGTGCCCTTCCACCTGCCGCCGGACTCGGTGGCGAGGTCGCCGCCCTCGTCCCAGACGAAGCCCGCGAGGGTGTACCAGTTCTGGCCGGGCAGATAGATGCCTTGCGTGTCAGCGGTGTTGAGCCTCTTGGTGGCGGCGATCCACTGGTCGCGGGTCTTGACGGCGGTCGCGTCGATGCCCGCCTCCTTGAAGAGGTCGGTCCGGTAGATGACGACGCGGTTGGCGGCGTAGTACGGAACGCCGTACTGCTTGCCCTCATAGACGCCCGGCTCCGCGAGACCCTTGAGCCAGTTCTTCCCCCCGAGGTCGTCGGCCTTGTCGCTGAGGTCGAGCAGCCCCCCGCTCTGCGCGAACTGGGCGACCTGGGTGTTGCCGGTCTCGATGACGTCCGGTGCGTCGTTGCTGGCGAGAGCGGCCGTGACCTTCTCGCCGATCCCGTCCCACTCCTGGATCTGCACCTTGACCTTGATGTCCGGGTGAGCGGTCTCGAAGCCCTTGACGAACTCGTTCTGGAACTGGGCCGAGACGCTGTCGCGCATCAGCCAGACGTCGATGGTGGTGCTCCCGCCGGAGCTGTCGTCGGAGGTATCGGAGGAGCTACTGCAGGCACTCAGCCCGGCCGTCATCACGAGCACGGACACACCGGCAAACAAGCGGAGCTTCACGGTTCACCTCTGGAGGACATGACCTGACCACCTGACCAGTGAAGTCCACTGGACAGATCACCTCTTGATGTGGGGTTGAAGGTGGCATAGACCAATCGAGGACGTCAACCCCCTGTACTTCAAAGGGTTTTGGGGCGCAGGCCGGTCCGGATCTGGACGGTCTCCGCTCGGTGGCGGCTACACTCGCTTGATCAAGGGGGCAGTTGCGGGTGACCACTGGTCAACTGGTTAACTGGATATTCCGCGTATGAGGGAGGGCACCATGAAGGCTGACGCACCAGGTGCGGTGCTCAAACGGGAGCGAGTTCGCGACTTCATCCTCGACCTCATCGAGTCACACCGCCCGGGGGACGCGATCCCCTCCGAGCGTTCCCTGTGTGCCCTCCTGGGCGTGTCCCGCCCGACCCTGCGCGCGGCGGTCGACGAACTCGTCGCCGCGGGCCTTCTGGTACGGGAGCACGGTCGCGGCATGTTCGTGGCACCCGAGAAGATCACCCAGGAACTCGTCTCGGGTCAGCAGGCCATGACGGTGCCCCAGGCCTCCGGGACCTGGTCGAGTCGCCTGCTGGAGTTCACCACCATTCCAGCGGGCGCGCGTGTGGGCCGCAAGCTGCGCATCTCGCCCGCCGTCGAGATCGTGTACGTGGCACGGCTGCGCCAGGTCGACGGCTCCCCGATGGCCATCGAGCATCTGCACATCAGGGCCGATCTGGTCCCCACCCTGTCCGCCCAGGAACTGGAAGCCGGCGACCTGTACGAGCACCTGCGCGAGCAGCATGGCGTGTACGTCCAGGAGGCCGTACAGGCGATCGAGCCGACCGTCGTCACCCGGGCGGAGGCCGAGCTGCTCGACGTGCCCGAGTTGTCCCCGGCGCTGCTCTTCGAGCGGCTCACCTCGGACACCACGGGGCAGCCCGTCGAATACGTCCACTCGATCTACCGCGGAGACCGCTATCGCATCGTCTCCCGGCTCACCCTCGGCCCCTCGGCCGCGGTGCCGCCGGCCCAGCTCGGACACCACCCCGGCATCCCCCCGGGCGACTTCGCCCACCGCGACACCATCGCGTCCTCCACGCGCGGGGACATCCAGTCGGCACCCTGAGCTACCGCGGTCTCCGGCTGGGCGGGGGAGAGGCGCGGTGGCGAACGGATGTTGTCTCGTCAACCAATGCGTGGGGCGGGGGAGGAACAGCCGAGAGCTGTTCCTCCCCCGCCATGACGGGGGGCGAAATCAGATGGCCTGGGCGGTGGGCATGATGGTGATCTCGGTGAGGTTGACGTGCCGGGGGACGGCGGCCATGAAGGCGATGGTCTCGGCGATGTCGGCACTCTGGAGGCAGTCGATGTCGTGGATGAGGTCGGCCATCAGCTTGGAGGCGTCGGGGTCGGTGACGTGGTCGGGGAGTTCGGTGTCGACCATGCCGGGTTCGATGGTGGCGACGCGGACCATCTTGGGGCCGAGTTCGACGCGGAGCAGTCGGGTGAGGTGGCTGATGTAGGCCTTGGTGCCGGAGTAGATCGAGAACTTCGCCAGGATGCGGGTGGCCGCGATGGACGAGGTGTTGATCAGGTCGGCGGCCTTGCCCTGGGCGGCGGAGTCCGTCAGGTGGGGGAGGAAGGCGGCGATGACGTTCATGAGGCCGGTGATGTTGAGGTCGATCTGGCGCTGCCAGTCGTCGACCTTGAGTTCCTCGATGCCGGAGATGAGCTGGACGCCGGCGTTGTTGAACACGAGGTCGGCGTTGCCGAAGCGGTTGGCGACCTGGTCGGCGGCGGTCTGGACGGCGGCGCGGTCCGTGACGTCGACGGCCAGAGCGAGTGCCGTGCCGCCGGCGGTCTCGATGCTCTTGACGACCTCCTCCAGTTTGTCCTTGCGCCGGGCCAGTACGACCACGGTGGCACCGAGCTCGGCGAGGCGTTCGGCGGTGACGGCACCCATGCCGCTGGAAGCGCCGGAGACGACAGCGACACGGCCGGCCAGGGGAGTGCCGGTGAGCAGAGCAGCAGACATCACAAAACCTCAGTCTCTGTGATCGGAAGGGGGGAGTGCCGGACTGATCGGAAGGAGGGGCGAGCCGGACTGATCGGAAGGGGGAGCGCCGGTTCGGTGTGGTGCCAGGCAGGGCCGGTCGTCCTGCCTGGCCGGGCTGCTTGAGGGGGCTGTGCGTGCCAGACCGCGGTGGCGTCAGGCGGCGTCGTCGTGGGCGGTGGCGGCGGACTTCTCGCGCCAGGGGGCGAGGTCGTCCTGTACCTGCTGGTACTTGACCTCGAGGCGCTCGAGGGTGTCGAGGCCGAGGTAGAGGTGCGTGGGCAGCTTCTCGGTGGAAGCGACCTCGACGATGAGGGCGGCGCCCTTGACGGGGTCGCCGAGCTGGGCGTGGTTGGCCTGGTCGATCCAGTCCAGCGTCACGTGGGCGGGAGTGTCGTCGTAGTCGGTGATGCGGTTCGCGGCGACCGACAGGGAGCTGGCGTCGAGGAAGTCGGTGCGGAAGACGCCCGGCTCGACGACCATCGACTGGATCCCGAACGGCGCCATCTCGACGGAGAGCGCTTCGCTGATGCCGGCGACCGCGAACTTCGACGCGGAGTACAGGCTGACGCCGGGCTCGCCCTCGAAGCCGGAGCGGGAGCCGATGTGCACGAGCTTGCCGGAGCCCTGCTTGCGCATGACAGGCAGGACGGCACGGGTGACGTTGATCAGGCCGAAGACGTTGAGGTCGAAGAGCGAGCGGGCTTCGGCGTCGGTGATCTCCTCCAAGGCGCCCAGCAGGCCGCGGCCGGCGTTGTTCACCAGGACGTCGATGCCGCCGAACCGGTCCACGGCCGCCTCGATGGCCCGCGGGATGCTGTCGTTGTCCGTAACGTCCAGGGCGACCGCGAAGACGTTCTCGGAGTTCTTCAGATCGGCCGGCACGCGTTCCGGGTTTCGCACGGCGACCACGACATTGTTACCGCCTGCCAGAGCGGCACGGGCGATTTCAGCGCCGATTCCACGGGAGGCGCCGGTGACAAACCACGTAGCCATGGGAAAACCTCTTTCGTCGCTTCCCCTTCTCGGGGATTTACTGTTGACGTATTCGAGTGTGCCCGTCGGATACGGCGGTATGAAGGCTGCGCTTTTCCTGGGAGTCTCACACCCAGGAAGACGAGGCGGCCCTACCGAGCCGATGTCCGGGCGATCCGCCGACACCCGACGCGGTGGATGTTTTCGGTGACTTCTTGGATCGAATTCAGGGTGCCGTCGACGGCACCCGGCTCAGGCGCCGTGTGCGGGATTCTGCTGGTGAGGTACTTCAGATGCGCTGATGGAGCCCAGCAGGGCCAGGCCGTCGGCGGAGGGAGAACCCGGCTCGGCCTGCAGGATGACGAGCTGCTGTCCCGGAGCGCTGCGGATGCTGAGGGCCTCATGCCGCAACTCCAGGTCCCCCACGCCGGAGTGGTACATCTGCTTGACGTCGTAGGGCGGGACCCGGGTGTACTCGCGTGCCCACAAGGTCCGGAAATCCCCGCTGCGCACCGACAGTTCACCGACGAGCTCCAGGATGCGGGGATCCTCGGGGGTGCTTGCGGCGGACTGCTGAAGGTCGGCGACCGCACGGTGCTTGGCCCGCTCCGCGTTCCTGTAGAAGGTCTTCGCCGCGGGATCCAGAAAGAGCATGCGCAGCACGTTGTCGTGCTGCGCGAAATCGCGGTAGAGGGCGTCGGCCAAGGCGTTGGTGGCCAGCAGGTCCTGGGCATGGCCGACGATGAAGGCCGGCGTCCTGGTCCAGCTTTCGATCAGTTGCCGCAGGTGGGGGCGGACACGCTCTACCCGGAAGGGTCGCTTCGTGCGGCGGGTTGCCGGCTGGGCCAGCCGGAAGAGTTCCCGCTTGTCCTCTTCCCCGAGTCGCAACACGCGGGCCATGTCCTCCAGCACCCGGAGTGAGGGGCCGAGTTCACGGCCCTGCTCGAGGCGGCTGTAGTAGCTCGGACTGACGCCTGCGAGCGTCGCGACCTCGTCACGCCGCAAGCCGGGCACTCTTCGCCGGCCGGCGCTGGGCAGTCCTGCGTCCACGGGGCTGAGGCGTTCCCTGTGCCAGCGAAGGAACTGACCCAGCCCTTCAACCGAGTCAGGGCGCGTGTCGTTGTCCATGCTGCCGAGGCTAGGCGGAAAACGCCCGGAAAACCCCTGTCCACGGTGGGTGCATTACACCCAGGATTGCGGTTTCCCGGGCGGCACAAGGAGCTGACGGACGGAGAGAGGCCTCCCCGATGCGTCAGGACGGCGAATTACTCTGTGTGCAGGGTGTGCGACCTGGTGCAATGGTACGCGACCGGCACTTCTCATCGGCTGGAAACCCTCTAGTCTTGCCGCATGAGCAATGGGACACCTTTGGGTGATTTCCTCCGAGCCCGCCGAGAGGCACTCAAGCCGCACGATGTCGGTCTCCCCGAACACGGGCGACGTCGGGTGCCGGGACTGCGCAGAGAAGAAGTCGCGCTGCTCGCCGGAGTCAGTTCCGACTACTACATCAGGCTGGAACAGGGACGTGAAAACAGTCCGTCCCCGCAGGTGCTCGAGGCCGTGGCGCAAGCGCTGAACCTGGATGCGGAGGCTGCCGACCATCTCAACCGCCTCTGTCTGGCCTCCTCGCAGCGCCCGCACGACTGGGGCGCGGCGGACGTCAGCCAGCAGTTGTTGCAGCTGATGGACGGATGGGAGCACACCCCGGCGTTCGTCGTCGGGCCGGCCCTCGACATCATGGCGGGCAACTCCCTCGCCACCGCTCTCCACGGCGGGTTCGAACAGTTCGACAACCTCGCCCGCATGGTGTTCGTCGACCCGGCAGGGCGCGAGTTCTACCAGGAATGGGAGCGCGCCGCGCACTCCTGTGTCGCCGAGATCAGGGCAGCCTACGGCCACGATCCCGAATCGGACCGCATCGCAGAGGTCGTGGCGGAGCTGTCCGCCCAGAGCGAGGAGTTCGCCGGGATCTGGCAGATGCACGAGGTCAAGGGAAAGTCCCAGGAAGGAAAGCATCTCAAGCACCCCCTGGTCGGAGATTTGCACATCAAGTTCGCGGCTTTCACGGTCAATGGGGCCCCGCATCAGCAACTGGTGGTCTATCAGGCTGAACCGGCCAGCCCGACCGCGGATGCCTTCGAGACGCTGAGGACCATGGCCGCCGAGCCGAAGCAGGCCAAGGCGGCTGTGCCCGCGGCTGACCTCGCCGCCAAGGAGCAGTAGCGTCGAAAGCGAGCATGTGTGCCCGGTGGAGACCGGTCCTGCCGCACCCAGGAACGACGCGGCCTTCATGGCGGTGTGCCCCTCTGCCGGCACTCGATTCGACAGACAGTGCCGCACAGCTACCGGGCTCTGGTCGAAACCGGCGAGTGCGTCTTCTCGGTCCCGACGGCGGACATGGCTGCCACCGTGGTCGACCCGCTGGAGGCCGTCAGGGCGTGGACCGACCCCTCTCAGCCCGAACCGCAGCTGTTTCACCACCGTGGAGACGGGACCTTCACCCTGGACGGGCCGACCGTCGAACTGAAGGACCGGATGACCAAGTGGCAGTACCTCGTGCAGGCCAGCAGGTCACTGCCCCGACTTGACTCCTACTCTGGTGGGACGTGCGACCAGGACCACCGTCGTCAAGGGAGAGGCACATGCTCACCAAGAAGGAAGCCGCCGAAGCCGTACGCCAGGCCAAGGTGAAGACCGGGGTCACGTGGGCCCAGCTGGCCGAAGCGGTCGGCAAGCCGCTGGCCTGGACCACGGCGGCCCTGCTCGGCCAGCACCCGATGGGCAAGGATGAGGCGGCCACAGCGGCGGCACTGCTCGAACTCGGTGACGACGCCGCCCTTGCCTTCCAGCTCCAGCCGACCCGGGGAGCCCTGGACGCGGCCGTCCCCGTGGATCCCACGATCTACCGGCTCTACGAGGTCGTCCAGGTCTACGGGCCGACCATCAAGGAGCTGATCCACGAGCAGTGCGGCGACGGCATCATGAGCGCGATCAACTTCCGGCTCGACGTCCGGCGGGTTCCCGACCCCGCGGGCGACCGGGTCGTCATCACCCTTGATGGGAAGTACCTGCCTTACCAGTGGTAGCGACTCACTGAGCAATCGACGGGACTTCTCGTGTCAGGCCCGGCGGACCGGGTCGCCGAGCCGGATCGGCCCCGGCCGCAGCACCTGGGCGAAGATGCCTGCGCACGGCTGCGGCCCCGTCGACTCCTACGGGACGACCCGGTCTGGGCGACCGTTGAGGTCGTGAACAGGTGGCCGGGTACGCAGTGCGGCTGCCGGGAGTCGGAGACAAGGGTGTGGTCCTCGGGGTGGACGTCACCGCGGCGATGCTCGACGCAGCCGCCCGGCACGGCCGCGACGAGCTCGCGGCGTTGCTGCTCGCCGACGCCTGCCACCTGCCCCTGACCTCCGGCTCGGTGGACGGCATCTTCAGCGCCGGACTCATCAACCACCTTCCCGAACCCGCCCCGGCACTGGGTGAACGGGCCCAGGTGACCGCTCCGGCTCCTCGGCTCAGTGCGGCAGAGCTGCGACGTACGCCTTCCCGTGGCGGGCGGTTCGACCGGGCCCGTACGCGTCGGCGAACAGCCGCGGTCGACGCGCCTGTCCGTTCCGGGATCCGTTCTGGGCGGCCCGCCCCCGGTCAGGTACGCGACGCGCTGGGCCCGTTGCCGGCCGCTGGTGCACACGCTCGGCGGCGAGGTCCCGACGTACGCCCCGTGCCGGACCACCCTGTCGGGACGCGGACGCCGTCCGCCCCGGTCATCATCAACTGCTCGCCCAACTCCCTGACCGCCGCTGGATCGTGGGCCTTCCCGGAATCCCGTACGCGGCCCTGACCGCCGCCCACACCCTGCTTGCCCCACTCCTCGCAGCCCCGACCGATTGCACCGCAGACTCCGCCACGACCGCGAACAGGGCCCGGTCTGGTCCTGGCAGCGACTACAGCCGTGACGAATCCGGTTGCCGGACCATGATTCACATGCCTACGGTCGGCCCCATGGCGGATGACGAACCCACGCGCGCCGCGCGTCTGCTGGATGCCCAGGCCAAGGCCGAGCGGCTGTTCGCGGAGATCGAGGAGCGCGGGCTGGTCGCGCCGGGGGAGGGCGAGCGGGCGGTCAGCGACCGGATCCGGGACCTGGCGAACGAGCTGTTCGGCACGACCCGCCACTGGCACAAGCGGATCGTGCGCTCGGGCCCGAACACGCTGAAGCCCTACCGGGAGAATCCGCCGGACCGGGTGATCGGCGCGGACGACATCGTGTTCGCCGACTTCGGGCCCATCTTCGAGGAGTACGAGGCCGACTTCGGGCGCACCTTCGTCCTCGGCGACGACCCGGTCAAGCAGCGGCTGCGCGACGACCTGCCCGAAGTCTTCGCGGCCGGGCGGCGCTTCTTCGAGAGTGACCCGGACATCACCGGCAAGCGGCTGTACGCCGAGGTCGAGCGGCTTGCCACCGACGCGGGCTGGGAACTCGGCGGCTGGCACGCCGGACACCTCGTGGGCGAGTTCCCGCACGAGACGATCGACGGTGCGGACGTGGAGTCGTACATCGCGCCGGGCAACGACACCCCGCTGCGACGCATCGACAAGGCCGGGCGCCGTTGCCACTGGATCCTCGAGATCCACCTCGTCGACCGGGGGCGCGAGTTCGGCGGCTTCTACGAGGAACTGCTCGACCTCGGCTGATCCGTCACGCCCCCATCACGCAGGGCTACCGGGTTGAAGGGACCCTCGCTCGTCGACCTGGCACTGAGCGGGCCGATCGCGTACTGGGGGAGCCGGTAGCAGCGAACGCCGCCGTCTCCGATGCGCGGGGCGGTCGCGTCAACGGCGGGGCGGCCGCTGGCAAAGGCAGGGGCAAGAATCGCTTCCGTGGCCCGCCACTCGCGGCGCAATGACCGTCTGGCAACGCAACGTTCACTCAGGGGCCGTTGGGGCGCGCCAGGGTGCGGTCGTTGTCAGCTCAACCGCTCGCCAGAGAGGGCACCATGGCCACACAGACAGGGACATCGGACGAGTCGGCGAATTCTTCCGAGGGGGTCAGCCGGCGCCACGCGCTGGGCCTCCTCGGTACGGCAGGGGCCGGCGCGGCCGTCACCCCGTTGCTGGGAGCCGGTACGGCGCAGGCCGCTCCGCTTGCCGCCCCGGCCCTTCACGTCACCGCGGACTCGGCCGGTGCGCCCCCGGTCCAAGGGCTGCACCTGACCTTCGGGGCGGACCCGCGCACCCAGATGACGGTGTCGTGGATCACCGACAGACCGGTGACCAGACCCGTTGTGCACTACGGCACGCTGGAGCACGGCTTCGGATCCAGCGCCAACGCCCGGACCGTCACCTACGTGGACGGCACCTCCAGCCGTACCGTCTACGTCCACCACGCCTCGCTGAACCGGCTCACACCGGGCACCGACTACGTCTACCTCGCCACCCACGAGGGGACGACGCCCGACAGCGGTACGTTCCGCACCGCTCCGCGCGGACGGAAGCCGTTCACCTTCACCAGCTTCGGTGACCAGTCCGCTCCGCAGGTGACCTGGGCGGCCGACGGCACGGTGGCGCTCGACGCGAACTCCACCCCCGCGACGAAGGACATCGTCACCGGCATCGAGCAGGTAGCCCCGCTCTTCCATCTGCTCAACGGCGACCTGTGCTACGCGAACCTGGACGTCGACCGGGTGCGTACCTGGAACAACTTCTTCACCAACAACACCCGTTCCGCGCGCTTCCGCCCCTGGATGCCCGCGGCCGGCAACCACGAGATCGAGAAGGCCAACGGCCCGCTCGGGCTCGGTGCCTACCAGACCTACTTCACCCTCCCCTCCACCGAGACCGACGCCGAACTCGCGGGCCTGTGGTACGCGTTCACGGTCGGCTCCGTCCGGGTGATCGTGCTGCAGAACGACGACAACTGCCTCCAGGACGGTGGCGACGTCTACATCAGCGGCTACTCCGGCGGACGGCAACTCGCCTTCCTGGAAAAGGAGCTGAAGGCGGCGCGCGCCTCCGGCGACGTCGACTGGGTGGTCGTGGCCATGCACCAGGTCATGATCAGCTCCTCGGACGCGAACGGCGCCGACCTGGGCCTGCGCCAGAAGTACGGTCCCCTGTTCGACAGGTACGGCGTGGACCTGGTGCTGTGCGGCCATGAGCACAACTACGAGCGCTCGCTCGCCGTCCGCGGCGTCGTCACCGGCAGCGAGACGCTGACCCCTCGCCCGGTCTCCCAGGCCACCGACTCCATCGACACCGGGCTTGGCACCGTGCACATGATCCTCGGTGGCGGAGGCGTCTCGGGCACGACGAACGAGAAGTTCTTCACGGACGGCACCGCCAAGGTGATCACCGCTGTGTCGGCGACCCCCGGCTCCAACGGCAAGCGCACCTCCACCTACACCAAGGAGGAGGCGGTCTGGACCGGAGTCCGGGACATCGAGCACCCCTACGGCTTCGCCGCCTTCACCGTCGACCCCGGACGCCACGCCGGTGACACCACGCGCATGCACGTGACCTACTACAACGTGAACAAGCCGAACGGCGATCTGTCGGTGTTCGAGACCTTCACGCTCCACCGCCGGCGCTCCGACGGCCACACGAGGTGACCCTGCCGCCGGTCCGTCACCTGCACCGGACCACGGACGTGGTCCCGCCGGGACGAGGCAGCCCGGACCGCGCGCAGATCGAGCTGCGCCGTGGCGGGCCGACGCAGGAGTGAACCGCACTCCGGCACACCGGCTGAGACTGCGGCGGGTGAAAGGCGCCTGACGGGTAAAATCCCAGGTCAGGCGCCTTCGCACTCGAACCTGGGGGCGAGACGCCGGCCCGTGTATGGAGCTCGCACGCACCCTGAAGACGACCACCGCTCACGTCATCCATCTGCTGTTCCCAGCACCCCGTCGACTGTCGCCCACCCCGGTTTCCCCGCACCCGGTACACCTCCGTCCGCGCACGGCAATGGCGCACCTGGTACCACCGGTACTCGGCATCATCACTTCGCGCGCAGGCACGCCCCGGAACAGATCCTCGCGCCCAGCAACGCTGCGGTGGGCTCCACTTTGCCGCGCAAGCGCGCCGCATCGACGCTGGGCGGGGCGCCGAACTGGCGCCGGTACTCGCGGCTGAACTGGGACAGGCTGTCGTATCCGACACGCTGGCCGACGCCGGTGACGTCGTCCGGATGGTTGGCCAGACGCAGTCTCGCGGCTTGCGGCCGGATGTTCTTCTGGAACTGGATCGGGCTCATCGCCGTCACCGCCTGGAAGTTCCGGTGGAAGGCGGAGACGCTCATCCCCGAGAGCTGCGCCACCTCCTCGACCCGGAACGGCTGGGTGTAGTTGGGGGCGAGTACCTCCCGGTCCCGCGGACGGTCGAGCAGACGCAGCAGTCGCACGACGGCGTCGAGCAGTTCGCCCGGGGCGTCACTCACCGCGACCCCCGGCCGCGCGGGGCCGGGAGATCTCGGCAGATCCCCCGGACCGGCCTGCAGCAGCAGGTCCGCGATGACGGCAGGTTCGAGAGTCATCCCGAAGCCGAGCGTGGGCCGTTGCCGCCTTGGGCGATCACCGCCAGTACCGTCCCGGACATGGAGGACTCCGGTGCAGCGGCGTGGTCGACCCTGCAGATCCGGACACCGTCGATCGCCGTGGTCAGATCGGGACGCGCATGCCGGTCCATCACGGCGCGAAGCTCGTCCAGAGACAAGCCGCGATTGCAGCACAAAAGCCGCGGTGATCGCGAAGTGGCAAGAGGAATGTGCAAGAACCCACGAGTTCTGTGAAAGTTCCGGCGTTGCCGCCCCCCTGGGGAAGCCGCCCGCCTCTCGTCAGACGGCCTTGACGACGGTGCCAGTGCCTTCGAGCGCGGTGACCTCGTCGACGGGTGCTGCGGTGTCGGTGACGAGGGTGTGCAGGAGTGTGGAGGGACTGACGTAGGCGTAGGCGGTGTGGCCGAGCTTGCTGCCGTCGGCGGCGACGATGACGCGGCGCGTGGAGGCGATGCCGGCCTTCTTCACGGCCGCGTCGTCGAGGTCGTAGGCGGTCAGGCCCTGAGCCGCGCTGAGACCGCAGCAGCCTATGACGGCAGTGTCGAAGCGCAGCGCCGCCAGGGACGCGAGGGTGAGGGGGCCGGTGAGGGCTCCCTCGGCGGCCCGTGGCTGCCCGCCGGGCACCATCAGCGTGGCCGGTCCCGGGCCCTCGCCGAATACATGGATGGCCTGCAAGGACAGGGGCATCACAGTGACCGGCCGCCGGCGCAGCAGGTGGGCGATCTCCAGGCAGGTGGTGCCGCTGTCGAGGAGTACGGTCTCGCCGTCGGCGATGAGCGAGGACACCTCGGCCGCGATGCGGCGCTTGGCGTCGACGGCCTCGTGAGCACGCAGCGCGAAGGGCGGCTCCTCGCCCCTGAGCAGCAGGGTGCGCGCCCCGCCGCGGACGCGCTCGAGGACGCCTTGCGCCGCCAGCGCGTCGAGGTCGCGCCGGATGGTCATCTCGGAGGCGCCGGTCAGTTCGACGAGTTCCTGGACCGTGATCCTTCCCGTCTCTCTGACGGCCTGCGCGATCATCCCGTGCCGGTCTGCGTTGCCCATACCGCGATTGAACACCACACGAAACGAACATTCAATGTGTGCGAAGTGCCAGTGTTCAAACGCTCAATATGTTCGTTACGGTAACTGCCATGAACGATTCGCTGCGAGCCGCCCGAATAGCGACCTTTGTCTACTTCAGCCTGTGTGGAACTCTCATGGGCACCTGGGTGGTGAACATCCCCGCCATCGAGGAGCGCGTGGGCATCAGCCACGCGACGCTCGGGGGACTGCTGGTGCTGCTCGGGTTGGGAGCCTTCGTCGGTATGCAGGTGGCCGGGCGTCTGGCTGACAGGCTCGGGGCGCGCATCGTCGTTCCCGCCACCGGCGTGCTGTGCAGCGCGGCCCTGGTGCTGCCCGGCCTTCCCCGGGAGCCGTGGACGCTGGCAGCTGCCCTACTGGTCTTCGGATTCTGCAACGGCTGCCTGGACGTGAGCATGAACGCCCACGCCGTGCACGTGGAGAAGGCGTACGGCCGGCCCGTCATGTCGGCCTTCCACGCCACGTTCTCGGTCGGCGGCGTCCTCGCCGCGCTCGTCGGAGCGGCTACCGCGAGCGCCGGCCTGAGCCCGGCCGCGGGCATGGCCGCCATGGCAGCCCTGGGCATCGCGATCGCCCTGGTGTCGGCACGTGCCCTGCTGCCGACCGCACCCACCGCTGCCGACACCGGCTCCGCGGGGGAGACCGAGCAGCCGCCGGCCGCCGGGCGCCGCGGCACCGGCAAGCGTATCTGGATCCTCGCCGCCCTGGCTCTGCTGGTCATGCTGTGCGAGGGAGCCGCCAACGACTGGAGCGCGCTGCACCTGAAGGACGTCCTCGGCGCACCCGCGAGCACTGCCGCGTTCGCGTACGGCACCTTCGCGGCGACCATGACCATCGGCAGGCTGCTCGCCGACCGCCTCGTCGCCAGGTTCGGGTCCATGGCGATCCTGAGGTACGGCGCGGCGACGGCTGCCGTCGGCATCACGATCGTGACCGTCTCCCCGTGGATATGGGCCGCGTTCGCGGGGTGGGCGCTGTTCGGTCTGGGGCTGTCCGGCTGTGTCCCGCAGTTGTTCAGCGCGGCAGGGCATGCGGACCCCTCCGCTGCGGGGGCCAATGTCTCCCGCGTCGCCGGGCTCGGCTACGTCGGGATGCTCGCCGGTCCCGCCGCCATCGGCTGGCTGACCCACCTCGTCGCCCTGAACCACGCCTTCGTCCTGCTGATCCTGCTGTGTGCGACCACCGCCGTGGCGGCCGGGATCCTGCGCGCCGGATCCGATCGCACGAGCGAGATGGCAGCAAGCAGCAGCTGAACACCCCTCGGGATCCCGGAGGAACCCACGTTGATGTCCACCGACCGCGGCATCGTGCTGTTCGACCTCTTCGGGGTCATCGCCCGCCACCAACGCCCGGGCGCCCTGGGAAAGATGGCCGCCCGCTGTCACACCCCCATCGGCGCCTTCACCGCGGCCTACTGGGCCTGCCGCCCGCCCTACGACGCCGGTCGGCAGTCCGCGCCCGAGTACTGGACCGCCGTACTGCGACGGCTGTCCCTCCCCGTCGACGCCGACACCATCGAGGAACTGCGCCTCACCGACATCGACAGCTGGTCACGCGTCGACGACCGGATGGTCGCCTACGCCCAGTCCCTCCGCGACGTCGCCGAGGTCGCCCTGCTGTCCAACATCCCCTCGGACCACGCGGACGCGTTCCTCGCCGCGCAGCCCTGGCTGCACCATCTGGACCACGTCGCCTTCTCCGGGAAGATCAAAGCGGCGAAGCCGGCCCCGGCAGCCTTCCGTCACTGCGTCGTCGCCATGCGGGCCGCCCCGACCGACTTCCTCTTCGTCGACGACCGCGAGGAGAACGTACGCGCCGCGCAGGCCATGGGTATGAGCGGACACGTCTTCACCGATCGCGACGAGCTGGCAGCCGTCATCGACACCTGGTTGCCGACTCGAGGACTCACGAGGAAATGACACGTCCGTCACCACCTGACTCCTGGACCAGCTGCCTGGTACCCCGGACCGGCAACCGCATCAGTGCCTCGGAGGCTTCCTCCGGGGCGCCGGCGGAGTGGGAAATGCACGTTCGTGAGACTGAGCAGCTGAGAGTTGGTGAAGTTGTCAAGGACCCGGGGTGGTCGGCTGCTTCGCTTGACCTGTTGTGCTCAGCCCCTCCGCGGCGGAGGTTCCGCTGGGTGGTAGCCGCTGTGTGATCCGGTCGAACAAGTCCGTCAGCGGCTCGCCGATGTCCTGACCGAACTCGGTCAGCCCGTAGGTGACTTGGGGCGGCGTCGTCGGCTCGACCTCCCGCCAGACCAGGCCGTCCTGGACCAGTGCGCGCAGTGTCTGAGCGAGCATCTTCTCGCTGATGCCCTGGATGCTGTCACGCAGCTCGTAAAACCGAAGGTCGTTGCTCCGCAAGGAGATCAGCACCCAGATACCCCACCTGCTGGTCACGTGGTCGACCACGTCGCGCGCAGGGCAGTCGGTGTGAAACACCTCATACCGATTGCCCGCCTCGGCCTGCGTCAGCTGCGCGCCTTCCCCCATGTCCGGAGCTTACCTCTGGGTATGTTCTTACGGAAAGTAAGCCCGACTCCTAGCGTCAGTTGCCGCAGCGCACAACGGACTAGGAGCTGAACATGATCGTGGTGACCGGGGCTACCGGGAATGTGGGCCGGCCTTTGACGCAGACCTTGGCCGAGGCGGGCGAGCAGGTGACAGCGGTGTCGCGGCACGCGGCGGCGGTGCCGGACGGGGTCCGGCACGTGCCGGCCGACTTGGCCGAGCCGCAGGGTCTCACTCCCGCGTTGGACGGGGCGACGGCGCTGTTCCTCCTGCTGTCCGGCGAGCTGCACGCCCCCGAAGCCAGGCCGACCGAGATCATCGACCTGGCCGCGGCCAGCGGGGTCCGCCGGGTCGTCCTGCTGTCTTCGCAGGGCGTGGCGACCAGGCCGCTCGGCCCGTCGCGGATCGCGATGCGCGCGGTGGAGGACGCGTTGCGAGAGTCCGGCCTGGACTGGGCCGTCCTGCGACCGGGCGGCTTCGCCTCCAACGCCTTGGCCTGGGCGGAGTCCGTCCGCACGCAAGGGATGGTCGCCGCTCCCTTTGGCGACGTCGGGGTTCCGATCGTCGACCCGGCGGACATCGCCGAGGTCGCGGCGGCCTGCCTGCTGGACGACCGGCACACCGGCGGAGTCTTCGAGCTGACCGGGCCCGAGGTGATCACGCCGCGTCAGCAGACGGAAGCCATCGCGGCCAGGCTCGGCTCGCCGGTGCGGTTCCACGAACTCACCCGCGAGGAGGCCAAGGCCGCCATGACCCAGTTCGTGCCGCCGGAGCTCGCCGACGACACCCTGGACATCATCGCCGCCCCGAACTCCGCCGAACTGCGAATCAGTTCGGACGTGGAACGAGTCCTCGGCCGCGCCCCGAGCCCCTTCAACGACTGGGTCGCCCGTAGCATCGCCGCCTTTCGCTGAGGCACAACTCGGTTGAAGCGCCCGGGCAGCTTCGTCCGACTACGGCCGCACGGGGCGACGTGAGACTGGCCGGCTTGGTCCTCACCGGAACGGACTGGAGCTACGAGAGGAAACTCGATGGTTCTCCAGATGCTTCGATGGTGTCTCAGAAAGTCTGCGCGGCAGGTCGAGGCGTACGCCTGGCCCGGCGACCGTTGTTCGGACAGTGGTCGCCGTCCGGCCCGGCCGCGTGGCCTGATCGGCGACTCCGTCACTTCGAGCCGTAATACAGCCGGAGGAAGTCCTCCATCGCCGCGTCGACGCCGGCGCGGTCACCGGTGGCGAGCAGATCGAGCAGCAGACCGCGGACGGTGGCGAGTCCCAGCCTCGCGCGGTTCCGGGCCACGGCTGGGTCCACCCCTGCGGCGACCTCGGCGGCCACGAGCGGCTCCAGCCAGTCGTTCACGAGCCCTTCGAGGAATGGGGCAGCCTCGGGACGGCCCCGCAGCGCGTGCCCGTAGATTTCGAAGAAGAGCCGCTCCTGACCGGCCAGCCGAGGGTCCGTCAGCTGCTGCCAGAGGAGCCGCGCCGCATCCGCGGGCGAGAGACCGGGTTCCAGGCGCAGCCGGGACAGCAGATCACGCTGGCGCTGCTCCGACGTCCGGACGATCTCGACGAACAGGTGTTCCTTGGAGCCGAAATAGTGGATCAGCATGCGGTGACTGACGCCGATCGCAGCGCCCAGGCCACGCAGGCTCAGGTCCGCGATGCCGTGTGCCGCGACGTGATCGACGGCCGCATTCACCAATTCAGCGCGTCGGCCCCCGTCCGTGCCGGGCGCTGCCCCGCCCTCAGGATGCGAGCCGTCCATATTCACCACCTCAGGAGTGTACCAATTGGTACATGCCCTCTGTACCGTGTGGTACATGAAGTCTGTCACCGTGTCGATCGACGTACCGCAGACGCCCGAGCAGGTCTACGACTTCCTCGATGTCATGGCTCACCACGAGCGCTTCACCAACCACTATCTGACCAACTGGCGCTACAGCGGCCCAGGCTGTGGCGTCGGATCCTGCGCCACGGTCACAGTCGCGCTGGGCGGCACGAAGACCGACGTCACCATCGAGGTCGTCGAGGCCGACCCGCCGCGGCGCATCGTCGAACGGAACGTCAGCGCGGCCGGCCAACGCCTGGCCCACGGCACCTACACCATCGAGCCGCTGCCGACCGGCGGGAGTCACGTGTCGTTCACGTACGCCTGGGCGCGCGCCCCGCTCGCCGACCGCCTGCTGGCACTCGTCGTCCGGGCCACGATACGACGCGCCAACCGCACGGTCATGCGACGCCTGGCCACCGAGTTGGCTCACCATGTGTCCACTGCCGGATCCTGACGTCGGTACATGTCAGCTCTTCCGCCCGACGCAGGAGCCGAGGCCCACGGCGCCCCTGCCCGCATGGTTCTTGGCGCAGCGGGCCGAGCTACGCACAGATGCCTCATGAGACATGGCTCGGTCTGGCGGACGACGGCCACAGAACGGTCATGTGGCGGACCCGACGACAGGGTCCGCCTACAGGCCCGATCCGGCCGGCGATGCCCGGCCCCGCCCGTACAGCGAGCGCCGCGCAGCCCTCCTCTACTCAAACGGGGCGCGGGCCCGGACGGAGACTCCTGTCCTGGGATCCCAGTCGGCGAAGAGGGTGAGGCTTCGCACCGTGAGCACCAACCGCAGGATCGGTGGCGGATCGCCGCCGTACCCGTCCACGACCTGCAACGTCACGCCCTCAGGCAAACTGATGCCCCGGTCGCGCAGCACCGCGGCGCCGTCGGCGCGTAGTTCATCGACGAGAGTCGGCGAGTCCATGAAGTCGCTCACGAGGGTGAGGACGTCCTCGTTGCGGCCCAGTTGGACCATGGTGGCGTGCACTCGCGCCCGCAGGGGGCTTGGTCGCTCGTCACTGTTACTGAGCGCGGCCTCATGGCCCTGGAGGGCGTTCTCGAGACGGTCGCGCTGCACAGCGGAAATCGGCATGGCGTCCTCTCCGTCCCTGTCCCCGGCTCACGTCCCGCTACCGCGGCGCAGCCGCGGCGGCAGTGTTGCCAGCACCGCGTCCAGGGCGTTGATGCGTCCGTGTCCGTCGAAGGTGACCCAGGGACCGTTCGCCCGCTTCGTGGAGTAGGAAACGGCACCCACCCGGTCCGCGGTGCCCTCGATGATGTCCCGCGCCTGGTCGCTGGTCAGTGTGGGATCCATGCTCAGGAGCAGAGCCGCGAGGCCGGTGACGTGCGGGGTGGCCGCGGACGTGCCCCAGAATCCGGAGGCCCAGTCGCGTCGGCCGAGGTCCGAGAGGTCCCCGTTCCCGCGCACTGTCGTGGTCGGTACGCCGATGCCGGGCGCCATGACCGACAACTCGGGTCCGGAGTTCGATGCCCAGGTCGCGGTGAGTACCTGGTTGTCGGTCTGGTCGCTCGCTCCACAGGCGATGACGTGTATGTGACGGGCGGGATAGCCGACGCTTCCGCCGTTGTTCCCGGCCGCGGCACACAGGATGACGTTGCCGTCGTGGGCGCGCGTGAGCGCCTGGTCGGTGAGCACCGTACTGACCCCGCCGAGCACGAAGCTCATGTTGATCACGCGTGCACCATGTGCCACGGCATAGTTGACAGCTCCCGCGACCTCCACGTCGGTGGCCATTCCCAGGGCAATCGGCATAACCGGACAGTCGCCCGCCACGCCGGCGACTCCCTTGAGGTTGTGGGTGGTGGCCGCCGCGACTCCGGCGACCATCGTTCCGTGGCCGAAGACGAAGTTGACCGTGTCCGGATTGGTGGACCCGTCGAAATTGGGACCGCCCGCACCGGTGACGAAGCGCAAGTCGGAATGGGCCAGGTCGCATCCCGAATCGATCACCGCGATCGTGGTGGCATGCGAGCCGAACGTCAGATCCCAGGCCGACTGGCCATGTCCGCCGGCGTGGATCTTGACCATGTTCCACTGCCCCGCGTACCCGGGCTGCGGCGCATAGAAGGTGTCCGCTGGCTCGAAGCAGTACGGGAGGAGCAGCGGCATGTTCTCGAACAGGATGTCGTTGTCGTCGCACTCCGCGCGCTCCGTCAGCCGGGTTCGCGCCCGGTAGGCGGGGTGCCTGCGGGGCTCGACGATCGTGCAGTAACGGTAGCCGGGCAGGTAGCGCGACTTGTCGCCGTTCTCCCGCAGCTCGACCCCCTCCGGCAGACACTCCTCGGCGAGTCCATCCTTGACCACCAGGACGTCCGGCAGAGGGCAGTGCAGGCCCGCACGCCCGGGAACGCCGGGGTGGCGGTAGACCGGGCCGATCCACTCGAGTTGGTCGCCGAGGTCCGCTTCGAGGACGGCGAGGTCCCCGGCTGTCAGGGTCTGTCCCAAGGAGGTCCGGACCCAGATGCGGCGATCGGTGTGGTTGACCGCCTCCGCCTGGTGTCCGGCCTTGGTGTCGGCGTCGCCGGGTTCGAGTACCAGGTCCAGCTGCCGCAGCCGGGCCACCAGCGCTCCGCGGTCCGTCGCCGCACGGAAGTTGAGGAGCAGGCGGGTGGGATCGAGTCTGACGACCGTGCCGGCATCGCGGCGCAGCTCGGTCGGATAGGTTTCGGAGATCCCGCCGTCGGCCGTCACAGGACCACCACCGCCTCTCGAGGATTCCGTCGCCGCGGAACTTCGCCGCTTCGTCCGGCCGTCCCGGTCAGACGGCCGAGGATCCGATCCCCCCGGTCAGGTTGAAGTCGGAGAGATGGAGCGGGCCTACGACCTGGCCGTCGGACCACGAGTACTTGACGTACTGAGGACCGCGGAAGAAGTAGGCCCAGCCCGCAGCCGGGCCGTCCCCCTGCAAAGTGGCGTGCACGCCTTTCGCGAACGCCCCGGTCAGGTTCCAGTCGGCTATCGGGGATGGGCCGCCGACGATCTGGACGTTGAACCAGTCGTACGTGATGTACTGGTCGCCCTTGAAGAAGTAGGCCTTCCCCATGGAGTCGCCCTGCCCGTTGAGTGCCGTGTCGATTCCGGATGCGAAGTTCGACGGCAACCAGTCGCCCAGCGGATACGGGCCGTAGACCTTGTCGTCGGGTGCGGAGTGGAAGGCGTACTGACTGCCGCGGAAGAAGTGGGTCCTCATCCCCCATCCCCGGCTGTTGAGCGCGGCATCCACGCCGGAATCGAAAGGGGCAGGCAGGCCCCACTCCGTCAGGGGTGAAGGGCCGGCATCCACCAGGTTCTGCGCCCAGTCGTAGCGCAGGTACCGGTCGTTTCGGAAGAACCAGGCACCGCCCGGGCGGGAACGCTCATCATTGAGTGCCGTGTCGAAGATGTACCCCATTACGAACTCCTCACTCGGTGCGGCTGCTCGGCGCGTGGAAGCGGCCGGGTCGCGCGTACCTGGCGAGAGTGAGTGCCTCAAGGAATGTCACCGGGGAAAGGCCCCGGTCTGGTCGGCTCTCCGTGCGGCCCACGGCGTGGCCGGGCGTTTTTGCCGACAACAGCATGGTTTCACAGGAGCTGCGGCCCTGCACACGGAGCGGGGCGCCGCGCGTACGCGGACCGATCTGTACGGCTCGTGCCGGGAGTTCGTGGCCGAGTTGCAATTTCTCGGCATCCGAGCAGCGGATACGGATGCAGTCGTGTGATGCTCCGCTCGGGCGACCCACGCGACAAGCTGGGGTTGCAGCTCTCTCCAGGATCCGGACATCGGGCATGCTGAAAAGGTGACCCGTAGACGCTGGTGGCAGGGCCGATTGCGGAATCCAAGCGGTCGGTACGCGCCAGACCTATGGCCTGTGTGGGTCGTGGCCTGCCTTGCTGTTGTGGTGGTCTGCGTCGCTGGAACCGGGGGGTACTGGCTCGTCCGTCGTCTCATGGAAGGTTCGGCCAACGCGTCGAATCCCGCAGGAACCGTAAGCGTCGCGGACGTCATCAGGCTGACCATCGCCATCCTGACGGTGTTCGGCGCGGTGCTCGCAGGCGTATACGCCTACCGCAAGCAGCGAATCGCCGAAGGGGACGCCCATCGGGCGGACGCAACCCAATTCGCCGAGCGCTATACCACTGCAGCCGGCCAGCTCGGTCATGAAACACCAGCCGTACGCCTTGCCGGCGTATACGCGATGGCCCGGCTGGCCGACGACTGGGGGGAACAACGCCAAGTCTGCATTGACGTCCTGTGCGCCTACCTGCGCATGCCCTATGAAGGGGACCCCGAGTCCGACAAGTACAGAAAGGGGGAACGGGAGGTCCGGCACACCGTCATCCGAGTCATCCGCGACCACCTTCAAGGGCCGCATGAGCGGACGTCCTGGTCGGCGTACGTACTTGATTTCACGCGCGCGACCTTCGACGGAGGTGACTTTTCCGGTAGCGACTTTCGCGGCAGTGTCTCCTTTGCTGACGCCGAATTCATCGGCGATTCGGTCAGCTTCGACGAAGCGCGGTTCAGCGACGGCACGGTCGACTTCCGCGGCGCACGGTTCGGCGCCGGCACAGTCAGGTTCAACGACGCGCGATTCAGCGGCGGTACGGTCAACTTCGACGAGGCGCGGTTCGGCGGCAGCACCGTCGCCTTCCGCGGTGCTGTGTTCGGTCCATCCGGCACCATCACGTTCCACAACGCACGGTTCAGCGGCGGGATGGTCGCCCTTGACGATGCGCAGTTCAGCGGCGGTACGGTTAGCTTCGACTACGGAAAGTTCAGCGACAGCACGGTCACCTTCAACCGTGCGAGGTGCACCGGTGGCTCGCTCGCCTTCCGCCGTGCGCGGTTCACGGGTGGCACGGTCAGCTTCGACCACGCACAGTTCATCGGCGGCGCGCTCGCCCTCGACGATGCGGAGTTCACAGACAGTACGGTCACCTTTTACGCCGCGCGGTTCAGTGGTGGAACCGTCACCTTCGACTACGGACAGTTCACCAGCAGCACGGTCACGTTCCATCATGCGCGGTTCAGTGGCGGCGCGGTTGCCCTCGGTCACGCCAGGTTCAACGGCGGCATGCTTTCCTTCGTCCGCGCCCAGTTGAACGGGGGCGTCGTCTCCTGCGATGCAGCGCAGTTGAACGGTGTCGGCGTCCGTTGGGGCCGCCTCCAGCCACCCGAGGGATGGACAACCTGATGTCCTCGCCCCGCCTCACCGCGCCCTGCGCTCCTCCACCGGATTGGCGCAGGTAGCGCACGGTGGGCAGGACTCTGTCGGCGGTGGTCGGCTTGTCCTCGGCCCCGGCGTCGTGAGCGCGGATGCGCGCGCCTCCTCGCTCCTGGAACCGTCCTTGCGTCGCCTCGCCCGGTCCCTGCCGGTCCAGGAAATCGTGCGTCCAGGGGCGTTCTGCGTGCACACCCACCGAGGTCAAGGCTCCCTGCGTCGGCGAGTGGTACTTCAGAACTGCGGCGAGTTCTCGACGTTCACGACGCGTCCGGTCGGGTCGTAGGTCAGCACGGTGCCTTCCCAGCGGCCGAAGTCCAGGCCGGAACCGGCAGCGCCGGGAGAGTACAGCTGCTTGGCCGTAGAGGCTCGGACGTAGGTGTTGAGTATCTTCGCCATGCTGTAGCAGAAGACGTTGCCGTCACTGCTGCCCGGTCCGATGAAGGCTGCCGAGCAGGAGTACAGGTCGACACCGGCCGCGAACTTGTTCTTCAGGACGGCCAGGAGAGGGAGATTGGCCGTGAAGAGGTTCTCCTTGCAGAACTGCACAAAGGCAGGCGCTCCATGGGCCATGAGCTTGAGCCGCACCCGGTCCGCTGTGTGTGCGACGGTGTCGGCGGAGCTGTCCAGAAACCATTGCAGCGGCGTGTTGACGTCGACTTCGATGACGGTGTCACCCGCGGGCCGGTTGCCCGTCAGTCGCACGTCCCGGTAGACGAGGCGGTGCGGCTTGACCGCGCCGTCGCCCGCGACCAGAGGATCCGGGAACGCGTCAGGGGACCGGAAGAATCCCTTGAGCTGGTTGAAGGTGACCTTGCCAGGCTCGACGAGTCCATCCTGGAATCCGAGTTGCACATTCTGGAACCAGCGGATCGCACCGATGGTTTTGGGACCGACCAGACCGTCGACGTCCAGTAGGGGACTCGGTCCGCCCGCCGCGGAATCCACTTGGTTGAGCAGCATCTGCACGGTAAAGACGTCGTCGAGGTCGTTGACGCCGCCTTCACCGACAGTCTCCGACAGGTCCCGCACGCTCATATCGCACTCCAAGAATCCGAAGACTCACGGCAGAATCCAATTTCGAACATACGACGTGTAGAGGTCGCCCGCATGTTGACGTCGGGCTGGAGCGCTGATCGACAGCTGGAATCGGACGCGTTTTCTCGGGATGGCGGCGGACGTCCGGAAGTTCGCCGAGGGAAGCCCTGAGGAACGCGCCGTCAGCCCCAGGGGGCCACGGTGAGCCGGATCCGTGCGTCCTCCCCGAGGATCGGGGCGGCGGTGGCGGGCAGCCGGACCTGGCAGGCCCAGACGCCGGGGGCGGGATCCTCGTCGTGGACGGCGTGGTCGTCAGGCCGGAAGGCGCTTATCGGGCCGGTGATGGCCGAGTTCCAGGTGGCCGAGAGGGCGGGCACGGCAGCGGCGGGGTCGGCGCGGGCGTCGATGATCAGGATGTCGTCGAAGTCGGCGGTCTGTTCCAGATGGTCGTTGAAGTTCAGCAGCCCGTCACGCCGCCGCAGCGACAGGATCCGCAGATGCAGCGCGTAGCGCATGGTTCCGAAGGCGTCCGCCCGGAGGGTGCTGCACAGGAAGGTGTTCACCAGTGGGATCGTCGCCCCGTCGTCCGCGCTGCCGTCCGGCAGCTGTATGGGGCACCAGTGGGCGCTCGTCCGCTCGTGCGTGACGATCTGGAGGCCGCGGACCGACAGCCGGACCTCGGCCTGCCAGACCGTGTCGTCCCGCTGCGGCAGCCGGACACCGACGAGCGCCGCCTCCGCTTCGTGGTCCCCGAACAGGAAGCGCCGCAGATTCTGGTACGCCTCCTCGGAGTTGACGAGTCCGTAGCATCCGCTGTGGCTGCGGTGCACATACGCCTGGTGCGCCTCAGGAACGTACGCGTTGTCGATCTGCACCAAACCGTCGCTGCGCGGTCCGACCGTGGCGGCGGACAGGCCGTGCGCGACGTCGTAGTCCGTCGGGTCGGTGCCGATCAGGCAGAAGACGCGGTCGTGGGGGAAGGGGAACCGCCCCCGCTCGGGCATCGCGCGGGCGTCCCATGCCGGTGGCGGGCCGTCCGGGTCGGTCTCCGTTTTCGGCGTCAGGTACTCGTACATACGCTCACGCCCGAAGATCTCCGCGCCGTTGATGCCGGTGACGTCACGCAGCCTCTCCAACACACCGAAGCCGACGTCGAACGCGATGCCGCCGTGCGGGGTGCCGTAGGTGAAGAGCTTGGCCACGCAATCGGTCGGGTCGCGGCCCAGATCCGGGAGGATCTTCTGGATCAGACAGCGGCACACCAGGCCGCCCATGGAGTGGGCGATCAGATGGACGCCTGGTGCTCCGGACTTCGCCTTGATCGTGTCGATCAGCTTCAGCAGGTCTTCCGCGGCCGTCTCCAGCCGGAACTCACGGGGACTTCCGCCCCAGGTGGTCGCGGACGTGTCGTAGAAGCGGTGGATCCAGATGGTCTCCGGCGGGATCCTGTCGTGCGTGGCGAGGTAGCGAGCCTGACCGCCGTCGACGAGGATCCGGTAGCCCTCGTCCAGGTGAAGGCGAAGCAGGGGGCTTTCGAACTCGTAGAAGCACGGCACGTCGTCCGATCCGATACGGATGTGCGTGGAGCCCTGGTTGAACCCGTAGAAGGGGTCCGTCACCGCCTGGTCGATGCCGGCGGTGCCGCCGGCGTATCCCCGGACGTAGACGATCGGCAGTTTCGGGGTTGGTGCCATGCGGTCCTCCAGGATCGGCATTCACCGACGCGGGTCGTACGGACGCGTTTGCGCCGCGCCTTGGAGCCCGCACCGGCGTCAGGCGATGCGTCCGCTGCGTCGGGCCATGCGTCTTCCCCGTCGGGTGTTGCGTCTTCTGCCTCGAAGGCACGCGATCCAGGCTACGGACGTGCCGTCAGCCCGCCGTCAATCCGGCGTCACCCGCCCGGAAGACCGCCACCCGTGGCGGGCCAGCATCCGAGCGAACTGCGGGGAGGGCTCGACCCCCAGCTCCTCCCACAGCAACCGCTGGAACGAGCGATAGTGACGGACCGCTTCGATGAGATTGCCTTCCGCGAGATGCGCGGAGACGGCGGCCCGGTGCGCGCTCTCGCGAAGCGGCTCCGTGCGCACGCTCGCCCATGCCGCCTCGAGCGCGAGCGCTGGTTTTCCCACCTGTACGAACGTCTCGGCCAGCACGTCGAGGGCGTGCAGCCGCAGTTGCCGCAGGCGTTCGCGTTCCAGCAGCACCCATTCCTCGCCCCAGCCCTGCAACAGGTCCTCTCCCCTCAGCAGCCCCTGCGGGAGCCGAGTGGTCGGCGGCGGGCCGCAGCCCTGGACGACGCTGAGGGCCGTTTCGGTGAAGACGTGTACGTCGATGTCCAGGGTGTCGGCGGTCACGAGCGAGTCGCCGCAGCACCGGATCAGTGGCTGACGACCCCGCGGAAGCTTCCACAGGGTGGTGCGCAGGCTGCCCCGGGCGTGATCTTCGGTGACCTCGGGCCACAGCGTCCCGGCGAGCACTGTGCGGGACACGCGTCTGCGCAGCGCGACGAATGCCAGCAGGCGCTGACCGTTGTGGCACAGCTCGACGGGTTCGGCATCACATTCCAGCCGGAAATGGCCGAGCAACCGCAATTCAGGAGAGGAAACCACCTTGATCGCCTCGCTCGGCGGCGTACCGCCGTCGACCATCGATGGGGGGCGAGCGTTTCGCAGGCTCCGAGAAAGTCTCTCGTCATCAGTTTCGGCTGGTGCGACCAGGCCGTGCAACTCCGCGGCACGTTCGCGGACCCGCGGATTGGCGACGAGACTCGGAATTGACGAGACTCGGAATTACGGACGGGTGAGGCAGCCGCGAAGCCGGCCGCGACCACGCTCAAGCTACGCCTCGTCGAAGACGAGGTCCTCAGGCGGCTGCGTCATCCGCAGGGTCTGGCCGTTGCTGATCTCCACGACGGAGTGCAGGCCCGCGCAGCGCTGACCGGTGGACAGGATGGTGAAGTGGTCCTGGACTCCGGCCAGATAGGCGGGGAAGCACGTCAGTGAGGGGTTGTCGTCGAGCTTGAGGTAGTCGACCAGGCGTCGGAACAGCTTGGGAAGGATCACCACGTCGTCGGTGAGCGAGGACAATGCCGTGACCTTCGCCCCACTCGTCGTCGCGTCGCTCGGCCACAGGCCCTGTCCCGGTGCCGTCCGCGCCTGCAGTGTGGCGGCGGTCAACTCTGTGCGCAGGCTCGGCAACAGGCCGCGGTAGAACGTGGGGTAGACCAGGCCCGCGGTGAGCAGGTGATGGTTCGCCGTACTCCTGAGCATGTCGACGTCGACGGCGACGTCCACGCCGCTGATGCTTCGGTCGGTACCGCGCCCCACCAGGGCGACACACCGGCCGTGGACATCGGCGCCGCTGGTAAGGACGGAGCCGGGGACGGCGTCGGGCGTCGCGGCGGTCACGGTCTCGTCCGGCCCTTGCTGGACGTTCGTGAATCCGAGCCAAGCCATCAGCTCGTCGCGTGCGGCGTGGGCGAAGCGCAGAGGCTGGTGGACGCGCTTCGCGCCGTAGTGGGTCTCCAGCGCGTCGATGGCGTCGAGGCGGAGCGTGGCGCGTCCGAGCACGTCGTGCTTGACGGCATGGCCACCGCTGCGCAGCAGGTCCCACTCGCCGGGGGCGTCGGGCGTGAAATGGATGGTGTCGCCGTCCGGCTGCGTTCCCTTCACCTGGAATGATCCCTTGATGAGCAACATCGTCATGGCAGCTCCCGGAGGACTTGAGCGGATTTAGGGAGAGGCGCGATACCGGATGCTGATTCCACGCTATTCCCGGGCCGGACGCCATGCAATGGCGGCTATGACAGCTGGCGCTCCGTCAAATGTGATTGAAGCATTCACGAGTTGATGGCGTGAGCCCGAGAACCTGTGCCATGCTCCAGTGGCGGGAATCCGGCACCGGGGCGAAAATGGGGAAGAGGCGAGCGGCGCCGTAGTGCGTTGTTCACGACTCTCGCGACCTCGAGCGAGGCGTTTCCCATGGCTTTCCACCTTGTCCGTCCTGCCGCCCTGATGCTCTTCGACGAGTTGCGCAACCATTTCGGCGGGGGCCACCACGATGGTCACGGCGACGACGGGGATGGTGGCTTCCACGGGGGCTTCGGCGAGCATCGGCCCGGCGGGGGCGGGCCCTTCGACGGAGACCGGCCCGGCGGCCCGCACGGCCCTGGCCCGGAGCGTCCTGCGGAGCCCGGTCCGGGGCACGTCGAGGACGTCGCCGAGGGGCCGTTCCGCGTGGTGCGGCCGGCGGACATGCTCGTCGTCGACCTCAGCCTGGTCAATCTGCGCTTCGACGGCCGCCGCCTGGTGCCGCGGGATCCGGGTTCACCGGCGTTCGTCCTGGCCGGACTTCCGCCGCAGCATGTCGTGGAGCAGTCCTTCCTGGTGGGGAGCACGCCCCCACCCGCGCCTGTCAGAGCCTTCACCTCCGGCCCGACAACCCTGGCCTTCTCGGTGCCGGCCGACCTGAACGGCCTGGACCTGTCCTTGGGAGCGTTGCTCGACTGGGAGCGACTCGTCCCGTTGACGGTTCCGGTCGGCGTGCAGGCGCCGGACACAGCGGGGTCGACGCTCTTCCAGGGAGTCCCCAGAAGCGTCCTCGAATTTCCCACCCGGCTGCTGATCACCTACGACGAGCCGGTGGACTGGCTGAACCGGCCGGAGCCCCACCGGGCCGACGAGCGCACCGCGTTGTGGCACGCGCGGCTGCGCGGCACACAGGACGACGGAGACGTACTGCTGCGGGCCTTCGCGGCGGTGCGGAACCGGGGCCCGCTCCTCGTGAACGGTCCGCTCACCGCCGGGAACCTGGAGGACCTCGTCACCCTCACCAGCCGGGCCGAACTCGTCCCCCCGGGCGGGCCCCCCATCGAGGTGCCGAGCGCGCCGCTGCACTCCGAGCAGTTCATCGTCACGCCGCTGGGCGCATCGGCCCACCTGCACGGCGCCTGGGCGGCAGCGCTCGTAACCGACGAGAACCGGTATCCCCAGGCCGGGCGCCCCTTCCCGAATCTGGAGGCGTACGACCACATCACGGGCCTGGGACGCGACCAGTACATACGCGTGGTCACCCGTGGCCGCCTGAGCACCGGTCACCTGGCATCGCACGTGAAGGAGTTCCGCCGGGTGTTCGTCGCGCGCCCGAACGACGGAATCGTCGCCTACCTGCAGCGGGAGGACCGCATCATCGTCAAGCAGCCGGAGGTCCAGTACGGGCAGGACACCCGTTACACGTACGCGGGACGCGAAATGCCCTTCCGTAGTCTGCGTATCACCGACCGCGCCACCCCCCTGATCCAACCGCCGGATCCACGCCCGGACGAGCCGGAAGATCCCATGAAGCCGATCAGGGACAAGGTCGCCTTCTGGGTGAAGCTCCTGGACTCCGGAAAGGACCACAAGTTCACCCTGATCGGTACGGACTGCGAGAGCAGAAGGGTCAGCTTCACCATGCCGCTGGTGTTCGTGCCCGACGGACAACTCGTCGATCCCGTCACACGGTCGAACATCGATACCGAGTCGCTGCTGAAGACGCTGTACCTGGAAGTCCCCAGCCGCCTGAACTGCCCGATGGGCGGTCAGGTGATGGCCATGGCACAACCACCGGCCGATGCTCCCGGCAGCACCAGCCACGCGGTCGGCACCCTGACCTTCGGGCTCGGAACCATCGGGCGTACCGCGCAGGAGGAGGACCGCTACGTGGTCGGCCTGCCCCACGTGCGAGCGGCGGAGGTACGTGTCCCCGCCGTCGAGCAGTTCGTCGCGAACGCCGGAGACAGGGCGGTCGTGTTCAACGACACCTATCTCAAGCAGACCATGGAGAAGCATCCGGCGGGCGCTTACCTCGATCTCCAGAGCCCGATCCCGCTCGCGCTCGGCGCGGAGAAGGCCGGTGGGGTCGCCAGCCCCAAGACGGCGCTCAAGCTGATCACGGCACAGGCGGGTGTCGTGCCGGACCTCTTCAAGACGGACGCCGCTACCGGGGCAGTCGTCGACGCCTTCGACCTGGGTGGCATGAAAAAGGCGTTCGATGGAGCGAACCTGCTCGGCGTGATCCCCCTGAACCGGTTCCTGCAGGACATCCCGACGGACCACCGCGGCGCGCTCCAGCGGCTGAGCGACGAGCAGCTTGCGGCCATCCTGGATGCCGACGACGGCTTGCTGCCCGCGCCGGTGCTGCGTGTCCGCGACTTGGCGGACGGCCAGGGCAAGGAACTGCGCTATGTGTGGAAGACCAAGCTGGGCAAGATCGGGGCGGGAACGCAGCAGGGCGAGTCGTCCACGCTCCCCGTGAATCTGGAAAATGCCACACTGATCCTGGACGCCCGGACCGTCCGCTCGCAGGACGCCGTCGACAAGTCCACGGTGCAGGGCAAACTGACCAACTTCACGCTCGACTTCGCCAAGATCGCCCGCGTGGACATCGCCGAGCTGACATGCAAGGCCGGCCCGGGAAAGAAGCCCGACATCACGGCCAGTGGCCTGGCGCTGACGTTCGAGAAGGACCTGGAGTTCATCAACACCCTCCGTAGTGCGCTGCCCGCCGACGTCTTCGGGTCCGGCGCGTACGTGGACGTCGATGACCAAGGCGTTCGGGCCGGCTACAAGTTCGCGCTCCCGGCCCTCGGAATCGGTGTCTTCACCCTGTCGAACGTCTCGCTCGCCGCCGAGCTGGCGATCCCCTTCGACGGCGGCGCCGTCTCGTTCCGTTTCTCGGTCGCCGAGCGAGAACACCCCTTCAACGTCACTGTGTCCCTGTTCGGTGGCGGCGGCTATTTCTCCATGCTGGTCGACACGACAGGTCCCCAACGGATCGAGGGCGCCATAGAGTTCGGCGGTGCCGCGGCGCTGGACCTCGGGGTTGCGAGCGGCGGGGTCTCGGTGATGGCGGGTATCCGTTTCACGCTCGCGGACAAAGAGGTGTCTCTCACCGGCTATCTGCGCTGCAGCGGCTTTCTGTGCGTGCTGGGCATCGTCACGGTGTCCGTCGAGTTCTCCCTTGAACTCACTTACGAGAAGCACGGACACCAGTCGGTGGTCCGCGGCAGGGGCACGCTCACGGTCAGCGTACGGATCGCCTTCTTCAGCAAGTCCGTGACGCTCGAACTCGAACGGAGCTTCTCCGGCGCTCCGGGCGACCCGTCCTTCGCCGAGTGCGTCCCGCTGGAACCGTACTGGCGCGAGTTCTGCGAGGCGTACCTCCCCGAACCCCATGGGTGATGTCCATGCCCTTCGAACAGCAGATCAACTGGACCGTCCTCCCGGCCGGGCTCTCGGACGACGGCACCCGGGCGCGGGTGTCGGTGTTCGTGGCCCCCCGGCTGCACCCGCCCGACGGGACGAACGCGACGCTGGCGAGCTTCCCCGACTTCCTCAGATGGCCGGAGAAGGTCGGCGCGGCCACCTTCGAGTTCGCCACCGCGGACGGCACGGTGACGCCACCCGTGCCCACACCCTTCACCGGTCCGCTCGCGCCGCAGGGCCCGGCTCCTGACACGAACCTGTGGACAAGTCTCTTCCACGGGGGAACCCAGTTGGAGCCCTACTCCTGTGATGCGCCCAAGCGGGAGATGTGCAGCTACTCGGCGCGAGGAGTGCGCAAGTTCACCAAGGACGTCTACGCCAAGGCGGCGAAGGACTCGCCCGAGGCACCGCCGCCGACGAAGAAGCTACTGAGGTCGCAGGAGACCGTCCCCGAGGGACCCGTTACAGGGTTCGGCCACGGCTCTCAGGGCGACGCCGTACCTCCGCAGCTGGCGGCGCTGGAGGCGTTCCACAGGCCCTCGAGCGCAGCCACGTCCCCGGCCGGCGGGTCGCCACGCGGGGCGGAGCCGTTGGCCGCCGGAGGGCCGCCCGGTAATGGACAGCCGTCGAACGGTCAGGGGCAGCCCTCGCGGCCGTCCCCGCCGCCTGCCGACTTTCACACGATGCTCACCTCGCTCGGTGACCACCCCGTGCTGCTCCGGCGCCTCGGACTGGTTCTGGACTTCGTCCTGCCGGCCGGGCTCCCCGATTCCGCAGGCGAGCGGTTGCTGACCGTCATTCCCCACTGGACTTCCGCACTGGGCGGCGACTCGTACGACGTCCCCTGCCTTACCCGCTACTTCTTCGGCGTGGATCCCCTCCCCTCGAACCCGCCCACGCCCGGCCGCCGCCTCTTTCTCCCCGCAGCGCAGCCGCCATCCGCCGGCGACCCGCTGGCGTCGCCCTCCCGCGGTCTTGTGGACCTGGCGGCGAACTTCTCCGTGGAACAGGCGGACGTGGACGGCGCCGCACTCAAGATGGTGTCGGTCCCCGAGGGCGCCACAGGACTGTCCCCGGTGCGGACCCATGGGATCTCGCTCATCAGGAACGAGCGTCAAGCCAGCCTGCAGACAGAGTTCGACCGGGCGGTCGAGCACGACAAGGCCTTCACCGAGGCGGTCGCGCGGCAGCGAGAGCGGGCCCAGGCGCGGCCGCCGGATGCCGAGGCGGGGAATCCGCATGTCGCGGAACCGGGCCCGCAGGACATCCAGGGGCAGCCGACCGCCCCCGTGCTCGTCGCCCAGGATCTGGTCCGCGGCCACCGGATGGACATCTGGGACGAGCATCGGAAGAGCTGGTGCTCGCTGCACGCGCGCGTGGTGGAGTACCGGCAGCCCCACGACGGGCCACTCCTGCTGACGGCCGCCGACGAAGGCTTCTTCCAGGCCCACCTGGTCTCACCACCGAGCGATCCCGCGCTCTACGTGCCCGAGCCGCTGGCCGTCTGGCGCGGGTGGTCCCTGTCCGCGTCCCTGCCCGGCCTCGTACTGGACATCGACGAGGGAGACCCCGACACCCGCACGGCTCCCAACCCTCCGGTGCCACCCAAGAACGAGGTGCCGCCGGGGCTGCCGCTGGAGATCACGGTCAAGGCGGGGCGTGCTTCGCTGCCGACACTGCGCTACAGCCATGCGTACCGGGTGCGGCTGCGCACCGTCGACGTGGCGGGCAACGGCCTCGACCTCCCGCAGGCCAACGCCCTGATGCACCTGCCCGGCGTGGCGGTCCCCGACCCGCCGCTGGTCTTCCAGCGGTTCGAGGCCGTCCCGGCGCCGTCGGTGGTGCCCAGACTGCCGCTCGCCGAAGGCGCCTCGACCTTCCGGATGGTGATCCGGAGCAGCCCAGGGGCCGGTCCGCCACCGGCTGGTCCCTCCGGCCCCGTGGGGGACGCGACGAGGGTCTCCCTGGCCAATGTCCACCCCGACCTGACCAACGAGGACATCCGTGTCGTCCAGAGGGCCCTCATGGCCGAGGGCCACCGCCTCCCGGGCGGCGCGGACGGCAACTTCGGCGACCGGACGAGGGCCGCCTATGCCGAGGAACAACGAGACCAGGGTTTCTCCGGGCGCGACGCCGACGGCACACCCGGCTGCCAGTCCCTGACCGAGCTGGGTCGCAAGAACGGCTTCACCGTCGACTGCGGCCCCGGCCCGGGGACGGCCCCGGCGACCGGCAGCACAGCGGAGCAGTACGCCGCGGAGTTCAACCGGTCATCGCTGGTCACCGAGGAAGGACACGTCCCCTACCAGGGTGCCGACGAACGCCATGTGGTGGCGCCGAAGGCATCGGTGCAATGCGTGGAATGGCACGGACTGCTGGACGAGGCCATCGGCTCCGCCGACCACGCCGTACAGAACGCGGTCCACGAGTTGGCCGTACGCGAAAGCGCCTCCCTGGACGACCCCGGGCCGGACGTACGACTGGACCCCATCGACTCACCGGCGGCGGACCCCGCCCACCCTGCGGTGATCGCCCGGCACATCGGCGAACAGGTCGACATGCGCGGCCTCCCCGATCCCCTGGCCCAGGGAGCCGCCCTGCTGGACCTGCCGGGAATGCCCCCCGGTCAGCCCTTCCTCATTTCCTGGGACGGCGATGTCTGGCACCGCCCCAGGTCCTTCAGGCTGAGGCTGGTCGAAGGAACCACGCCGCCCCACTTCGACAAGGCGTCCCGGGTGCTGACCGTGTCGCTGCCCAAGGGCGCCGTGGCCACCGTCCGGGTGTGCTCCGGCATCGACTTCGACGCGCACCTCATGGGCATGGCCTCATGGTGCCGGGAGATCCCGGAGCCGGCACCCGGCCTCGCGCCGGAGTCGGAAGAGGAGGCCGAGGCGCGGAGAAGGGCAGAACTGCAGAGGGCCGACCGGGTGTTGGAACTGGCCGCGGCCAGTCGCCACTGGATGTTCACTCCCTGGCACGAGCTGACTCTCGTCCATGCGGTGCAACAGCCGCTGAAGGCGCCCGTGCTGAACCTGTCCCCCCTGGCGACTCCGCGCGCCGGCGGCGCCACGGCCGAGCACCTCGCCGGTACCGTGGCGCTGGACGAGGACAGCACGGGCCGGATCGATCTCGTCGCGGAATGGACCGAGGTGACGGACGCGGGCCCCGCCGGGCGCGAGATCCGGACGATGACCGCCCCGGTGTTCGGGCTGCTGACGGCGAGGGCCGGCCGGACTGGGCTCCCCGGCACGGACCCTGTCGTCCTCCAGAACGGCGTCCTGGCCTTCAGCACCAAGGCGGCCGAGGACAAGGCCACGACCGACTCCCCGCCCCTCCTCGAGAAGCACGAGTTCGGCGACACCAAACACCGCGTGGTGCGGTATCGCCCGTTGGCCGGCAGCCGGTTCGGCGACTACTTCCCTCCGCGGTTCGCCGAGCCCGGCGAGAGCGCGCTGACCGTACAGGGCGCCCCGCAGGAACACTCGGTGCTCAGCAGCGCGGCGCCCACGGCACCGCGGGTCCTGTACTGCGTACCCACTCTCGCCCTGGAGCAGGACGACGGGACGTCCGGCGCCATCGTCCAGCGTCGGCACGGCGGAGGCATCCGGGTGTACCTGGACCGCCCCTGGTTCTCCTCCGGAGACGGTGAACTGCTCGGCGTGGTCCTCGGCGAGCCGCCCGGCGGCGATCCGAGGTCCGTACGCGACGCCTGGGTCACCCTCATGGGCCGCGATCCCATCCACCGCTCCGCGGCCGTCGTGGCACCGACCCCGGAGGTGTTCACCAACGCGGTGGGGCCGCCCAAGAAGCTCTCGCTGGCCCTGCCCTCCGGCCCGCTCACCGTGACGGTCGTGGGCTTCGCCCCGCAGTTCGACGCGGGCGAGAAGGGCGGCCGCTGGTTCTGCGACCTGGAACTGGACACCGGGGAGACCTGTCTGCCCTTCGTCCGGCTCGCTCTGGTCCGGTATCAGCCCGATTCGATCCCCGGAGCCGAGATCTCGTCGGTCGTCCTCGCCGACCTGGTCCGCACTCTGCCCGACAGGGAACTCACGGTCAGGCCCGGCCAGCCGCTGGAGGTCAGTCTCACCGGTCCCTCCTGGGACCCCACCGGCTCCCTGCCGCCGCAGATCACCGCCACGCTGCAGCGTCGGCACGACATCGTCGACGACCAAGATCTCGGATGGGTGACCCTCGAGGACACCGTCACCCGACTCACCTCGGTCGACGCGGAATCCTCCAACACGCCGTTCTACACGGGCCAGATCGCGGTACCGCCCGTGCGGCGCGGGGTACCGCTGCGCCTGCTGGTCATGGAGACGGAGGGCATCCCGGCCGACGGCTCCGCTCCCACTCCACTCACGCTCCCGGGGCCGGTCATCTACTGCGACGCCGTCAATCTCCCGCCCGGACCGGACGGCCATCACGACGACGATGACCGGCCTGGCAGGCACGACGGCCCGGACGACGACCGTGAGGACCACGACCGGCACGGTCCGCAGCGCGGCGGATTCCGCCATCGCTGACACAGCGTTGACGGAGCACACCATGTGCGACAGCACCCGCGATTACTGGAAGGTTCAGCCATGACGAATCGAGTCGAGTTCTCCATCGGTGGCTACGGCGACCACGAAACGGAATTCAAGACGCTGTTCGACACCTTGGATTCGGGACGCCAGAATTTGATCTTCGACGAAGTAGTGATTCCGGCAGCCTCGGCGGAGGCAGAGACAGCGGGCCAGTTCTGCGTGGTCATGATCCTCGGTCACTCGGACCGTGTGGACACCCCCGGGCTCACTTCCGAGCAGCGTCGCGCCGACGAGTTGACCGCCAGCACAAGCCGTGCCCAGAGCACCAAGGATTGGCTGTTCGGCCAAATCGCCGAACTCGTGCTGGCGGCAGGAGGCGTCGTCCCGGCCGACATCGCCTCCATGCAGAGGGTTTCCTTGCTGACTGCGGCATGTGGCTCCGCCGACCTGGTCCACCTCACTCCGTCGAGTCAGGCCGAGCGAGCCGAGAACCGTCGAGTGCAGTTCTTCGTCTCGACTTTCTGAGCCGGTTCATCGTGAGCGGGTGTGGCGGCGGACCGCGTCGAGTAGCTGGTCGATGTCGTCGGCGCTGTGGGAGAAGGCCGTGACGAACCGGACGATGCCCGGCTCCCAGCGGTCGTGGTAGAAGGCGTAGCCCTCGGCGAGGAGTCCTTCGGTGGCCTGCTGGGGCAGGCGGCAGAAGAGGATGTTGGCCTGTGGCGTGGCCAGAAGGCCGGTGCCGGGGATGGCCTTGAGCCCGTCGCCGAGCCGGGTGGCCATCTCGTTGGCCTGGCGGGCGTTGCGCAGCCACAGGCCGTCGGTGAGATACGCGTCGATCTGGGCCGCCTGGAAGCGCATCTTGGAGGCGAGCTGGCCGGCGCGCTTGACGCGGAAGGCGAGTTCGGTCGCGAGTGCGGGGTCGAAGGAGACGATGGCGTCGGCGGTCATCGCGCCGTTCTTGGTGGCGCCGAAGGACAGGACGTCGACGCCGGCCTTCCAGGTCATCTCGGCCGGGGTGGCGCCGAGATGGTCCAGGGCGTTGGCGAAGCGCGCGCCGTCCATGTGGACGCGCAGCCCCGCTTCCTTGGCGATGGCGGACAGGCTGCGTATCTCCTCCAGGGTGTAGACGCTGCCGCTCTCGGTGGCCTGGCTGATGCTCAGCGCGGACGGCTGCACGCTGTGCACGTCACCGGCCCGGCGGCGCACCGCCGTCCGCAGCGCTTCGGGGTCGATCTTGCTGTCGGAGCCGGGGACGCCGACGAGCTTGGCGCCGTTGGTGAAGAACTCCGGTGCGCCGCATTCGTCGGTGTTGATGTGGCTGTCGGGGTGGGAGAGCACGCCGCCCCACGGCGGGGTGAGGGCGGCCAGGCTCAGGCCGTTGGCGGCGGACCCGGTGGAGACCGGGAAGACATCGACGTCCCGCTCGAAGATCTCGCCGAGCCTGCGGCGCGCGCTGTCGGTGAAGGGGTCGTTGCCGTACGGGAGGACCTGCCCGGCGGCCGCGTCGGCGACGGCCTGGGCTATCTGCGGGGATGCCCCGGCCATGTTGTCGCTGATGAAGGCGCGGCTGGAGGGGGTGGTGGCGATGGTGGTGCTCATGAGGCGTCTTTCTTGGTCTCAGGTGCTGATGGGGGAGGCGAAGACGACGGTGATGTCCACTTCCTCCGCGCCGGTGCGGTAGAAGTGCGGGGCGTCCCCGGCGAAGGCGAGCATGTCGCCGGGGCCCAGATCCTGCGGGGCGTCGACGGGGCCGGCGGTGACGTGCCCGGTGGCGATGAGCAGGTGCTCGATCGTGCCGGTGGCGTGCGGGACGCCGGGCAGCTCCGTCTCGGGCGGGATGCGCAGCCGCCAGATCTCCAGGCTGTTGCCGCTGCTGATGCGGCGCAGCAGCTCCCGGGAGACCTCGCCGGGCTCGATGTCCGTGCCGGGCCGGAAGACCGGCCCGGTGTCGGCGTCACGCGCCAGCAGGTCGGCGATCGGAATGCGCAGGGCGATCGCGATCGCATCCAGGGTGTCGATCGTCGGATTGCCGTTGCCGGCCTCCAGCTGCGACAGAGTGGCTTTGCTCAGCCCGGCGCGCCGGGCCATCTCCGCGGCGCTCATGCCGCGCTGCTGGCGGCGCAGGCGGATCTTCGCGCCGACCGCGGCTGCGGTACTGCTCACCGGCTGGCGGCCGGAAGGAGGGGGCGTCATCGGCGGCTCCTGTGGGTTGCGGTGCAGGAGACGCGGATGCCGGCCCCAAGTAGCCCGACTGAATGAACCATGCGTTCACTATACCGAACGACTCGGGCGGTGAACATTGCGTTCGTTTTAGTGAACGACGCTGATCGAGGGGAAGCGCGCCATCGGTGGGTCAAACACGAGACCCGTGTCGGTCGGCCGCTGTGCTGCGGTCGGCCGACACGGGTGCTCCTTGCGGTTCGGTGCTCCGTCGGTCAGGAGTCGGGAAGGTCAGCCCGCCGTGATGCGCAGTCTGATCGTGCGGGCCTCGGGACGCAGCGCGAACTCGGGCCCCACGTCCGGGCCGCACGCCCGCGAACCGAGTCCGTGCTGCGCCGCGTCGATGGTCAGACGGCTCGTCGTCGAGGCGGGGAGCTCATACGGGTGTTTGGCCCGTGCGAGCTCCTGGGGCGTGTGGCGGCTGAGCGTGAAGCCGGGCCGCCGTCCGTGCGTGTCGGGCAGGGCCTCGACACGGAACACCTCCGCGCCCGTGCTCGTGAGGGTCAGCCGGCGCAGGCCGGACCGGTGTCCCGTCTCCTGGGGACGTGCGTAGTCGACCGAGAGGTCGTCGATCCCGGAGGAGAAACGGCCGGTGCGCGCCGCCCGCAGACTGTCGGGGTACGACTCCGACGGGCCGAGCCCGAACCATTCGGCGCCGTCGACGGGTGCCGTGCCGTCGGGCAGGTCGAAGCGGATTCCGATCCGCGGCCACACCGTGGTCCAGCCCCTCGACGGCTCGATCTCCACGCGGAGTTCCAGCTCCCCGGCTTCGAGCGACCAGACGGACTCCACCATCACGAACAGCGCGGAGTTCGCCGCGGAGACCTTGTCGAGCGTGCGCAGCGCGTCCGCGGTCCGCTCCGCCGAAACCCGGCGTGCGGTCAGCCGGTGGAGACCGTCGCGACGCCACAGCTCGGCGTTGGACACTCCCGGGACACTCGCGTCGCTCTCCTCCACACCGTCCGACGGGCTCTTGTCGTTGTCGGTCGGGGCGCGGAACAACTCCAGCCGTGGTCCTGTCACGGCGCGGCCGGCGAGGCTCACGAGGGAGCCGTCGACGAACTCGGCGGTCCCGAGCGTCAGCGTTCCGCCATCGGCGCGCCAGCCCGTCCGGTGGCGGACGGCGGGCACGGGGACGCCCGGCGAACGGTCCGACTGGACGGTGGCCACCACATGGCCCTGGGGGGCCCAGGGGGCGGCGGTCGCCAGGACCGCGTCGATCGTCAGCCATGTCTCGCCCTCGGGCGCCACCGGGACCGGCGGGAGGGACGCCCACCCCGACTCGCCCGCCGCGACCACCGGGACCTCCAGGTCCCCGGCGTCCACAGGCGTTCCGTCATACTCGACGCGCCAGCGAAAGCGCAGGTCGGACGTGTCGGCCGAGTGCCGCAGGTTCGTCACCGCGACCTTGTCGCCGTCGAAGACGAAACGGACCGGCTGCACGACCGCCTTGTACTCGTACAGGCTGGGCGTCGGGACGTCGTCGCTCAGCAGCATGCCGTCCATCACGAAGTTGCCGTCGTGCACGACCTCCCCGAAGTCGCCTCCGTAGGCGTGGTACTGCGTGCCGTCCGGCGCCGTGGCCAGGATCCCGTGGTCGCGCCACTCCCAGACGAACCCGCCGTGCAGCCGCGGATGTTCGTGCACCAGCGCCTCGTACTGGTCGAGCGCCCCCGGCCCGTTGCCCATGGCGTGGGCGTACTCGCACAGCAGGAACGGCTTGGCCCGCTGCCGGGCGCTCTGCGCGGGGGTGCAGTTCAGCAGTCGCGTGTCCGTGCCGTCGGTACCGATGAGCTCGGTCTCCGGCACCGACGCGTACATGCGGGAGTACACGTCGGTGTACTCGCCGGTGTAGTCGCCCTCGTAGTGCACGGGGCGTTCGGCGTCCCGTGCGTGCACCCAGGCCGACATGGCGGCGAGGTTGCTGCCGGTACCCGACTCGTTGCCGAGCGACCAGATCACGATGCTCGGGTGGTTCTTGTCCCGTTCGACCGTCCGCCGGATGCGGTCGAGGTACGCCTCGCGCCATGCCGGGTCGTCGCTCGGGTTGCCCGCCCAGCCGCCCTTTTCGAAGCCGTGCGTCTCCAGGTCGCATTCGAGCACGACCCAGAAGCCGAGTTCGTCGGCGAGGTCGAGCAGACGCGGATGCGGCGGGTAGTGGCTGGTACGGATGGCGTTCACGTTGAACCGCTTCATCCGGGCCAGGTCCTCGCGGGCGTGCTCCTCGTCGAAGACCCGGCCCCGCACGGGATGCGCCTCGTGGCGGTTGACCCCGTGGAACACGACACGACGGCCGTTGACCAGGAACCGGTCACCGCGGATCTCGACCGTCCGGAAGCCCACGCGCAGCGCGATGCTCTCCGCCGCCGTCGACACGGTGGCCTCGTACAGGCGGGGCCGCTCGGCCGACCAGGGCTCCACCTCGCCGGCGTCGACCGGCGTGACGTCGGCCGCGGTCGCCCAGACCTGCTCGACGCCGAGTTCGGGGATGCGCAGGGTGACCGGGAACGCGGACCCCTCGGCGGTGATCTCCGCCTCGACGCGCCCTCGGCCGTCGCGGAATCCGGTCCGCAGCCAGACGTCCTCGATGCCGTCGGCCGGCCGGGCGGTCAGGGTGACGTCGCGGAAGATGCCCGGCAGCCACCACTGATCCTGGTCCTCGACGTAACTGGCCGCCGACCACTGATGCACCCGTACGGCGACGACGTTGTCGCCCGGACGCACCGCCCGCGTGACGTCGAACTCGTGGGCGAGCCGGCTCCCGGCGGCGCTGCCGATCTCGACCCCGTTGACCCAGACCCGGAAGAGCGACTCGACACCGTCGAACCGCAGCACGATCCGCTCGGCGTCGGACCAGCCGGCGGGCATGGCGAAATGACGCCGGTAGTCGCCGGTGGGGTTCTCGTCCGGGACGTGGGGCGGGTCGATCGGGAACGGGAACTGGATGTTGGTGTAGATCGGCCGGCCGTGGGCTCCGTCGCCCTCCAGCACCCAGTGGGACGGCACCGGGATGCTCTCCCAGCCGTGGTCGTCGAATCCTTCGGCCGCGAAGTCCTGTGCCACCGACGCCGTGGGCGACAGCCGGAAACGCCAGGCTCCGTTCAGCGAGAGCGAGGGAGCGTCGGAGTGCAGCCACGAGCGTGCCGGGCGCAGCGCACCGCGCCCGGGTGTGGTGTCCGAAACGTAGGCGGAAAGCTCGGAGGGCAAGAGGTCACAACTTTCTCGGTGGCAGCGGAGGGGATTCTTTGACGACAGGGCCTAGCGGAGGACCACGGTGCGGATCTCCCAGGGGCCGAGGGCGAGTTCGAGGCCGTCGCCGGACGGTTCCGCTAGCGCGGAGAGCGGTCGGCCGAGCAGGTCGACCGTCGTCGCCTCGGTGAACGCGCCCGTCACCCGGACGACCGAGCCGGTGGCGCTCATCGCGGCCAGCCGTACCTCGGTTCCGGACCCGCGCTCGTCGTCGGTGACGCGGCGGACGCTGGAGACGAGGACGTCCCTGCCGTCGATCCCGAGTCCGGTCGCGTCGTCCGGCAGGTCGCCGCCGCCGGGCGCGGTGCCGCGGGTGACGAGCACGTCGCCCCGGAACTCCTCCGCGAGGGCTACCGCGTCGGCCCCCTGCCAGCCGGTCGAGGAGGGCAGCACGGCGAAGCGGTTCGCGATCCGCATGCCGAGGTCCTGCGCGCCCGGCGCGGGGATCTCGCTCGCCGCGGGCTCGTCGCGCAGGGGGTGGATGTTGACGCTGATCGAGCCGATCGCGCGCAGCAGGGTGACGGCCAGTTCCGCGCCGCCGTCGACGAGTTCGTACTCGCTGGAGTGGTCGAGCAGCACGGTCGCCGGTCCGGCCGACACGAACGAGCTCGCCGGGAAGGTCGGGAGCGGGTACTCGCCCCAGCCGCCCTCGGCGGTGAGCCCGCGCTCGGTCACGGCGAACTGCCCGGCGGACGCGGAGACGGCCACCGGTTCGGGCAGCGGCACGTGGAAACGCAGCCGGTGGTCGGCGGACTGGTTCAGGAACGACGTGGAGACCCGGACGAACGGCTCGCCCGCGCGTACCTCCACGAGCGTCTCCACCGGAGTCTCCACGGTCCGGTCGGCGCGCAGATCGCGGTCGGCGGAGAGCGCGGCGGGCCACGCGTAGACCCGGGTGACCCGCAGCCGGGAACGCAGCGGTCCGGATTCGAGCAGGTCTACGGTCGTCTCCACCGGCTCCGACACGAGTACGTCCCGCGCCGGGGGCGCGTAGTTGTAGCTGTCGCCCCGGTCACCGCCGTCGACGAGGCGGCCGACGCCGCTCAGTACGGTGCCGTCGGCCCCGGTCACGGTCAGGGTGCCGTCGGCGGCGACCTCGACGTCGACCAGGCCGTTGGACACGCCCCGGGGCGTCGCCGTGGCGTTCGCGAGCGTGGTCGACGGGGCGGTGGGCCACTCGCTCGGCGCGACCCGGAAGCTCGCCAGTCCGGAGGCCGGCACGTGCACGGGCACCAGCGCGGTCGCCCGCGCCTCCTCCAGCGTCAGCACCCGCCACTCGCCCGGGTGCGCGGCGGCCGCCTCGGCGACCTCGCGGCGCAGGATCAGCAGGTCGAACGGTCCGCTGGTGGGCACCTCGGCGAGGTGGAAGACGAGTGAGTTCGGGGTGAGTTCGTAGTGGTCGATCAGCCGCCCGAACAGCTCGCGGCGGTGGATGCGGCGCAGGACGCGTTCGAGCTGGGAGGCGTCCATGCGCTCGTCGCTCAGCACGGTCGGGGCCTGCGAGATCAGCTGCACGGGGTGCGCGGAGCCGTCGGCGGCGGTCGCGACAAGACCGGCTCCCGCCGGTGGCGCCACGACGTCCACCTCGACCAGCGCCGTACGGGCGAACGGCAGCGGGTTGGCGACGAGATGAGCGTCGCTCGGCACCCGGGCGGCGGGCCCGGCGAGCGCGGCGTCCCGCACGGCACGCGCGGTCTGCGCGGCCTCGGCCAGGCGGGCGTCGACCTGGTCGCAGGTCTCGTCGGTGCCCGAGCCGACGACCGAGTCGTGCGCCGTCGACTCGATGATCTTGTGCCAGGCGAGTGAGAGGAACGGCGCGTCGTCCCGCCGGGACCACAGGGCGTTCAGGCGCTCGGCGTGGTCGACGGTGCGCTCGGCGACGGCCATCCGCTGCTTGAGCCCGAGCCGCACGGACAGTACGCCGGGCAGGATGTTGCCGCGGACGTGACTGCGCAGCTCGCCGGTGACGACGGCGGACACCTCGGCCCGCGCGTGCTCGCGGATGTACTCGTCGAGTGTCGCGATCGTGATGCCGCGCTCCTCGTCGGAAGCGCGCCGCAGCCAGTCCGCGAGCCGCGGGTCGGGCGCGTTGTGGTCGGTGCCGGCCATCGCCAGCACCGGGTCACCGCCCCACCGCGAGGCCGTCATCCGCGCGTAGTCGCCGAGTGCGCGGCCGATCCGGTCGGGCACCAGCAGGACGTCGAGACCGTTGTCGTAGCCGTCGAAGAGGAACTCGGTGCGGACCTCGGAGCCGTCCGGCGCGCGCCAGCGGAAGGCGTGGCCTTCGACGGAACCGGGCACGCCGCGCCACAGCGCCGCGTGCTCGATCCCGGCGCGGGCGAGGATCTGCGGCATCTGCGCGATGTGGCCGAACATGTCCGGCAGATAGCCGACGGGCATCGCACCGCCCAGTCGCTCCGCCGCGGCCCAGCCCATCTGGAGGTTGCGCACGATCGTCTCGCCCGAGCAGAGGAACTCGTCGAGCAGGATCAGCCACGGTCCGATGGCGAGCCGGCCCTCGCGCACCAGCGCCACGAGGCGGTCGCGGTTCTCCGGCCGCATCTCCAGGTAGTCCTCGACCGCGGCCATCTGACCGTCGACGGTGAACCGGAAGTCCGGGTTCGCCTCGGCGGTCTCCAGCACGGTGTCCAGGGCGGTGACGAGCCGGTGCCGGAACACCTGGAACGGCTCGTACCACTCCCTGTCCCAGTGGAAATGGGGCACGAAGACGGCGGAGTTCTGCATGGCGAGGGGGACCTTCTGTGCGGACGTGCGGGGGAGCGCGGTCACTTGAGGGAACCGGCGGCGAGCCCGGTGCGCCAGAACCGCTGGAGCAGGATGAACACGACGATCACGGGCACGATCGAAACCAGCGAGCCGGTGATCACGGACTCCTGGAGCAGGGGAGCCCGGGCGGTCTGGCCGTTCCACTCGTACAGGCCGAGCGTGATCGGGAACAGCGACTCCTTCTGGAGCATCACCATCGGCAGGAAGAAGTTGTTCCAGATGGCCACGAACTGGAACAGGAAGATGGTCACCAGGGCCGGCGTCATCAGCCTGGACGACACCGAGAAGAACGTGCGGAACTCGCCCGCGCCGTCCAGCCGCGCCGACTCGATCAGCTCCTGCGGGACGGCGGCGTTGGCGAAGATGCGCGCCAGGTAGACACCGAACGGGCTGACGATGCTGGGCAGGAACACCGCGAGGTAGGTGTTGACGATCCCGGTCGCCGAGAAGAGCAGGAACAGCGGCAGGGCGAGCGCGGTGGTCGGTACGAGGACACCGCCGAGGACGACGGAGAAGAGGAACTCCCGGCCGCGGAAGCGGAACTTGGCCAGCGCGTAACCGCACAGGGCCGAGATCAGGGTGCCCACGGCCGCGCCCAGCACCGCGTAGATGACGGTGTTGACGGCCCACCGCCCGAAGATGCCGTCGCTGCGGGTGAACAGGACGCGCAGGTTCTCGAACAGGTTGAAGTGCGAGAACGCCAGCCCATTGCTGGTGGCGAGGTCACCCTGCGGCTTCGTCGCCGCGACGACCAGGAAGTAGACCGGCAGCAGGAAGTAGACGGCCAGGAGGAACATCAGGGCCATGACGGCGGTACGGCTGCCCCGGCTCTCGCGGATCGTGGATGGGTTGCTCACAGTCCCGCCTTCTTCGAGGTGAGTCGCATGAACCCGAAGCTCAAGACGAAGGTGATGACGGCGATGACCACCGAAATGGCCGCGGCCTGCTGGTAGTTGTTCCCGGAGGCCACCGCGTACGCCAGCATGTTCGGGGTGAACGTGCTGGAGATGTTCGAGGAGATCTGGCGCAGCACGGCCGGCTCGGCGTAGAGCTGGAGTGTGCCGATGATCGAGAACACCGTGGTCAGGACGATCGACGGGGCGATGATCGGAACCTTGATCCGCCATGCGATCGTCCAGTTGGTCGCGCCGTCGATCTTGGCGGCCTCGTAGAGTTCCTGCGGGATCGACTGCAGCGCCGAGTACATGATCAGCATGTTGTAGCCGGTCCAGAGCCAGGTGGAGACGTTCGCCGCCGACCACAGCACGGCGCCGGGACCGAGGAAGTCGGGGTGCAGGCCGATGCGCTGGAACAGGTCGACGACCGGGCTGAGCTGCGGCGAGTACAGGTAGGACCACATGATCGCGGCGATGACGCCGGGCACGGCGTACGGCATGAACGCGGTGATGCGGAAGAACGCCTTGAGCTTCAGCAGGGGAGTGTCCAGCAGCAGCGCCATGACCAGCGCGACGAACAGCATGACGGGCACCTGCACGATGCCGAACAGTCCGATGCGGCCGATGCTGTGCCAGAACTCGCTGTTCTGGAACACCTGCGTGTACTGGTCGAGTCCGCCGAAGGTCGTGTACGAGGTCCCGTACTGCCCTCCGGTGCGGCGCACGACGCGGAAGCTCTGCCAGAGCGCGTAGCCGACGGGCACCAGGTAGAACAGCACGAACGGCAGGAAGAACGGGGTGAGGAACGCGATGACGGTGCCCGCCCGGGGGCCGCCGCCGCCTGGACGGCGGCGGCCACCTGACGTCACCGCGCGGGGTGCGATGTCGGTCATTCCGTGGTCACTTGCCCGCCGTGGCCGGGATCGCCTGGGCCTTCATCGACTTCAGGGCGGCGGCCTGCGCGGCGGAGAGCGCGTCGGCCAGCGTGCCGTCACCGGCCGCGGCCTTGGCCATCGCGTCCTGGAGGGCCAGGTTCACCGTCTTCTGGGTGGGGCCCCAGGCGAAGTTGGTGTCGATCTTCCTGGACGAGTCGGCGAAGACGTCGAAGATCTTCTCGTTGTTGTAGTACGGCACGCCCTTCGACAGCGCGGGCAGCTTGAGCCCCGCGTCGGCCGCCGGGTAGAGGCCACCCAGCTGGTTCTCCAGCGCCAGCGCCTCCGGGTCGGAGTTCAGCCACGTGTTGAACTTGACCGACTCGTAGAGGTGCTTGCTGCCCTTCATGAACGCGACGGTCGAACCGCCCCAGTCACCGGAGGCGCCGCTCGCGCCCCACGTCGGCATCGGCACGATCGACCACTTGCCGGCCTGCTTGGGCAGGTTGTCGCGGAACATGCTGTAGCCCCAGGCGGCACCGACGTAGCTGGCGATCTGGTCCTTCTGGTACGCGGCGTACATCTGCGTCGAACCGTTGGCGAGGTCGGTGCGCACGAGCTTGCCGGAGATCAGCTTCTGCCAGTAGTCGGCGACCTGCTTGCTCTGGTCCGACGTGATGGTGACGTGCCACTTGTCGCCGGAGTAGCTGTACATCTGGGCGCTGTTCTGCCAGAGGAGCCCGTTGAACCACTCGGCGTTGTTCGGGTCGAAGAACGTGATGTCGAGGTTGGGGTCCGCCTTGTGCAGCTTCTGCGCGGCCGCCGCGTACTCGTCCCAGGTGGTGGGGATCGGAATGCCGTGCTTCTTGAAGATGTCGGTGCGCACGTACAGGGCCATCGGACCGGTGTCCTGCGGGAGGGCGAAGACGCCCGTGCCGCCGAAGCTCGTCTGGGACCAGGTCCACGGCACGAACTTCGACTTGGCCGCGGTGGCCGCCGAGCACGCCGAGGCGTCCACGAAGGCGTTCTGGGTGCGCAGGGCGGGGAGCTCGTCGTAGCCCACCTGAGCGAGGTCCGGGGCCTTGCCCGCCTTGAGGGCGTTGCCGAGGGTGCCGTACTGGTCGTTGGAGATGTTCTTCGTCTGGACCTGGATGTCCGGGTTCTTCTTGTTCCACAGGTCCACGACCTTGTCCATGCCCGGAACGGTGTTCCAGTACTGGAGGGTGACCTTCCCCTTGGCGGGGGTGCAGGAGGCCGCGGACGCCTTGTCCGACGGAGCGGGTGACGAGCACCCGGCGAGTACGACGAGAGTGGCTGCCGCGGCGACGGCGGCGAGACGGGTGCGCGTGACTCTCTTGCTCATGTTTTCCGTTCCAGAGAACGACTAGCGGCGGCGCTAGGCGGGTCGACGTTGACAGCTCAGGCGGGAATGTCTTCTGGTTGGGATAAGGTTCGTGAACGTTCACGTGAACGTTCACGGGAGCGCTCACGGGAGCGTGTTATGAAGTGATTCGGAGTTTGCGCCGAGGATCGGCCGAGTGTCAAGACTCTCGAGTCGTCCACGGGTCCGGCAGGTTAAGGAGAGCTCACATGACACCGCTGACCACTGGTGATGGCCTGGCGATCGGCGCGGGCCAAACGACGGCCATGATCGTCGAGGGCCCGCGCACAAGGTCGCACCATAGCTTCGGCCCGGTGCATACTCAGTGTCCCTACGGCGCGCCTGCGTCGACACAGGTACGGAGGTAGTGATGGCGTCGTCGGGGACCGGATCCCGCAGAGTGACGATTCACGATGTGGCCCGGACCGCCGGAGTGTCCCGGCAGACGGTGTCTCGGGCGCTCAACGACAAGGGCGAGATCGACGTCACCACCAAGCAGCGCGTCCTCGACGCGGCGCTCGCGCTGGGGTACCGCCCCAGCAGGTTCGCCAGAGGGCTCGTGCGGCAGGACACCATCAGCGTCGGGCTGGTGATCCCCGACCTGCTCAACCCGTTCTTCACCGAGGTCGCCGCGGCCGCTCTGGACGCGGCGCGGTCCCGTGGGTGGCATGTCGTCGTGTACGACACCGGTGACCGCATCGAGGAGGAGCGCGGCACGCTCCAGGTGATCGCCTCCCAGGTGGACGCCGTCGTCGGCTATCTGAGCCAGCCCGAGGACGAGATCGACAAACTGGCACGCGGGCTGCCCGTGGTGCTCATCGACCGGGAGCACCGCACCGAACGGTTCAGTTCCATCCGGATCGACGGCGAGAAGGGCGTCCGCGCGGCCATCGCGCACCTCGTCGAGTCCGGGCACCGGCACATCGGCATGCTCGACCACGCGGGCCGGTCCGAGCCCAGCATCCGCCACGCCTGGTTCGCCGACGCGATGGCCGCCTGCGGGCTCGACGCCGGCCCGGTGAGCCGCGCCGACCAGAGCGTGGAGGGCGGGGAGAGCGCGCTGAAGGACCTGCTCGCCGAGCACCCGGACGTGACAGCCGTGTTCGCCTTCAACGACATCGTCGCCATAGGTGCGCTGCGCGGAGCGCGCCGGCTCGGACGTCAGGTTCCTCGCGACCTCGCGGTGATCGGCTTCGACGGCCTCCAACTCGGGGCGCTCGTCGAGCCGCCGCTGTCCACCGTGGCCCTGGACACGCGGGCGCTCGGCGCTCTCGTCGTGGAACAGACGGCTCGGCTGCTGTCCGGCGAGGATCCGCTCGGCCGGGACGAACTGGTGGTGGGGGCGGAGCTGAGGCTGCGGGAGTCCGCGTAGGCCGTGTTCGGAGAGTCGTTCGCACGGCGTGCCTCGCGTCGGGCTGCTCACGCAGTGGGGCGGTGCGGCGTGGACGGCCGACGGACTGTGCCGGACCTGTCGGCGTCAGGTGCGGGCGTGGCCAGGTCACCGCGGCGACAGCCGAGCGCGCCCGAACGGCAGGTCAGAGGGTTCGGTGCCCGCACGAAGCGCTGGACACGTGGTCCGCTCCGCGCCACGAGGAGACCGACGTCGTTGTGCCTGCGGACGATCGCGGCCTTCTCTTCCCTGCCCGATCCCGACATGCCGTGACAGGGAGGGACTGACCTGTCGGGCTGCCGAACCGCGCCCGCCGGTCTTCCCGCGTCGCTCTCGGATGCCGGCCTGGTCTGCGGGCTCCGGAACCATGCCGCTCGCACTCCTCGGTGTATCGCCGTGATCAGCGCCCTCCCCGGCGGACCCCAGACGTTGATGGCGAGCGCCGTTCCGTACAACCGGTCCACCTTCAGCCGGATGACCAGCCGACGCTCGGCGATCGACTGCATCCCCGCCCCGCACATGCGACCCGGCATGCGGGTCGCGCGCCGAAAAGCGGAGCGCTCCTTCTTAAGTGCGGCTTAAACGCGGCTTAAGGAATCTTGGGCCGTTCGCGTTTTGGCAAGTAACCGCAGTTCAGAGGGATTTGGGGAGCTCGCCGACAGGTTGGCCCCTCAACGAGTCATGCGTACCATCGGGGCCCACCGGTGGCGTCCGCGGCAGGCAGGAGAGCGCTCTCAAGAGTCCGCTCCGACGGCTCGCGCGGCGGGCGCGGACCGGGGGCAAGAGTTGGAACTCCCCACAGACAAGGTGTGTTCAGCCATGGCTGCTCATCGCGCGCGTCGATGGTCACTCGGCGGGCTGGTGCTGCTGCTCGCCGCGGCCCTCGCCGTAGGCGTCCTCATCACCACGACGAGTCCCGCGGTAAACCGGGCCCAGGCGGCTCCGGCCGCGCAGACCTGGTCCGACGATTTCGACGGAGCCGCCGGCAGCGCGCCGGATGCGGCCAAGTGGTCCCTGGAGACCGGCGGTTCCGGCAACGGTAACCACGAACTGCAGTACTACTCCAAGAGCTCCGACAACGTTTCCCTCGACGGGAACGGCCATCTGGTGATCACCGCGCGCAAGAACGCCGACTCGGGACTCCAGTGCTGGAACGGCACCTGCCAGTACACCTCGGCCCGGCTCAACACCGCGCACACCTTCACCCAGGCGTACGGCCGGTTCGAGGCCCGCATCAAGGTGCCGCGCGGGCAGGGCGTCTGGCCTGCCTTCTGGATGCTGGGCGACGACCTGGGCAGCGCGGGCTGGCCGAACAGCGGCGAGATCGACGTCATGGAGAACGTCGGCAAGGAACCCGGTACCGTACACGGGACCATCCACGGTCCCGGTTACTCCGGCTCGGGCGGCATCGGCGCCGCGTACACGCTGCCCAACGGCAAAGCCTTCGCGGACGACTTCCACGTCTTCGCGGTCGACTGGAGCCCCACCTCCATCACCTGGTCCGTCGACGGCCAGGCCTACGAGACCCGCACCCCGTCCGACGTGAACGGCAAGAAGTGGGTCTACGACCATCCGTTCTTCGTCATCCTGAACCTCGCGGTCGGCGGCGACTGGCCCGGCGGCCCCGACGCCGGCACGTCCTTCCCACAGACCATGACCGTCGACTACGTGCACGTCAGCTCCGCGAACAGTGCGGCGTTCACCGGCGCGATCAAGGGCATCGGAGGCAAGTGCGTCGACGTCGCCGGAGCGTCAAGCGCCGACGAGACGCCCATCCAACTCCACGACTGCAACGGGGCCGACGCCCAGAAGTGGACCGTGGGCGGCGACGGCACTGTGCGGGCCCTGGGCAAGTGCCTCGACGTCCGCGCCGCCTCCACCGAGGCCGGCGCCCCGGTCCAGCTCTACAGCTGCAACGGCACGAAGGCGCAGCAGTGGACCCTCACCTCCGCCGGCGATCTGACGAACACCGTTGCCGACAAGTGCCTCGACGCCAAGGACAGCTCCTCGGCCGACGGCACCCGTCTGCAGATCTGGACCTGTGGCGGCACGGCCAACCAGAAATGGACCCTCGGCTGACCGCCGCACTCCATCTTCCCCTACTCACCCGCATCCCATCCCCCCACGGCCTTGTACAGGCACAGGCACCAAGGAGCACAGAACAGATGACGCCTCGTCACCAGCGCAGTCTGACCCGCCGCAGGACTCTGTTCGCCCTGGGCGGCGCGGCCGTGGCCATTCCGGCGATCGCGACGATCGCCCCGCACGCCCTGGCCGGTACGACCGAAAACTCCGCCAAGGCCGCCGGCGGTTCTCTCCCCCTGACGATCGCCAACAGCAACGGCTCGTTCGACAACACGTCGGTGCATGTCTACATAGTCGGCAACCAGGACGGGAAGCAGGTCCGCGTCACGCAGGACGGCACCCTCGCTCCCATCTCCCTGTCGGACAACGGCGCGGACGGGTTCACCGACTACGCGCTCACCCTGGCCGACAGCGGAGAGACGCAACTCTCCCTCCCCTACATGTCCGGCCGCATCTACGTGGCACTCGGCGAGAAGCTGAAGTTCAAGGCCGTCGCGGACGGCAACGGCAACGCCGCTCTCCAGTACCCGGCCGGCTGGGTCACCTCGGACCCCAACTACGCGGTCCTGCACGACTGCGCCGAGTTCACGTACAACTCCGCCGGCATGTTCTGCAACACGACGATGGTCGACATGTTCAGTGTGCCGATGAGCATTCGTCTGAACGGGGACAAGGAACAGACCACCGGTACCGTCCGTGACGGCGGCCGTGCGGCCGCCTTCAGCGCCGTGAAGCAGGTCGAGGAGTTCGCGCCGCTGGTGGTGGACGACGTTCGCATCATCGCCCCCGGTCACGGTCTCGACGCCGGCCTGTTCGCCAAGGACTACTTCGCCCCGTACATCGACGAGGTATGGAGCACCTACACCGGCAAGGACCTCACCGTCACCACGAACGCAGGCACGTTCACAGGTCGGGTGCGCGGCGACAAGTTCACCTTCGAGGGACCCGCCGCCGTGTCCTTCAGCAAGCCCTCCACCCGTGACGTCCTCTTCTGCGACGGGAACCTCGCCGCGCCCAACGACGGCACGACCGGCCCGGTCGCCGCGGTCCTCGGCGCCGGCTTCAACCGCTCCACACTGCTCAGCAACGCGGCCCAACCGAGCACCGCCGCAGGCGACTTCTACCGGGCCGAGCTCACCAACCACTACGCGAAAGCCGTCCACGCGGCCACCGAGGACGGGAAGGCCTACGGCTTCGCCTTCGACGATGTCGCCGACTTCGCCTCCTACATCCAGGACACCGCCCCCACGGGGATCCGCCTGACGCTGACGCCGTTCTAGGGGCTGTCCACCGACGAGGAGCAGGGGTTCATCGGGCTGTTCGTGCCGTTCGTGCCGTTCGTTTCCGTGGGGAAGGGCTTGGACGGAACGTGGGTCAGGTGGCGATGTCCATGCGCTGGGTGCCGATGACTTTGAGCAGTTGCAGCGTCCGGTAGGCGCGGGAGTCCGGTTCGGCGGTGAAGATGATCAGCTGCTGGTCCTGGCCCGGCACGGTCAGGACGTCGAAGTCCAGCTCGATCGGCCCGACTTGGGGATGCCGGATCTCCTGGTGGTCGTGGTGTTCGATGCGCAGCTCGTGGGAATTCCACAGCCGGGCGAAGTCCTCGCTGCCGGCGAGCAACTCGTCGACGAGGGCGTGGAGTTCGGCGTTGTCCGGGTAACGGGCGGTGGCGACGCGCAGATAGCTGACGGCGGCGGTCACGAAACGGTGGGGCTGGGTCATGCCGTAGCCGCGGTGCTCGGGGTCGGGGTGCAGGAAGTAGCGGCGGATGACGTTGCGGTCCGAGCCGGTCAGGGCGGAGAAGTCCTCGAAGAGGGCTGCCGCCAAGGGATTCCAGGCCAGAACTCGACAGGTGTTGTCGAGCACCAGGGCGCCGGCGTCGGTGAGGCGCTCCAGCAGATTCAGTGTGCCGGGGTCCACGTCGCGGGAGGGCCCCTGGACAGGCTCGGGTGCCGCCTCTCCGGCGAGGCGGAAGAGGTGGGTGCGTTCCTGGTCGGACAGGCGCAGCGCGCGGGCGATGCCGGTCAGGACGGCGTGCGAGGGATGGCGTCCTCGGGCCTGTTCCAGGCGGCTGTAGTGGTCCACGGAGATGTGCGCGAGTTGGGCGACCTCTTCGCGGCGCAGCCCGGGGGTGCGACGCCTGGGTCCGTGCGGCAGGCCGACGTCCTCGGGGCGTACGCGTTCCCGTTTGCCGCGCAGGAAGGCCGCGAGAGCGTGCTTGTCCATGGTCACCACGGTACGGCGGGGCGCGCCGGCCAGCCACGGACTCTCGGTCCCTGGATACCGCCCGGGCCGTCACCGCAGGGTGAAAGCGCAGGCAGAACGACGTGGAAGCAAGGGAAAGCACATGGAACGACGCGAGGACAAGGTCATGCGGGTACGGAGGACGGGCGCGAATGACCATGTGGGCGGCGTGGTGGCCGAGCACAGGGTGACCGGCGGCTCTTGCGCGACGGCCCACGGGGCACGCCGGTGAGCGCGGCACTGACGGTGGCGGCCGTGATCGGCGTGGTGGTGCTGGCGGGTGCCGCCGCGTACGGGTACTTCCTGCACAGCCCCAGCCCCGCCGAGCCGCGGCTGAGCGCCCCGGTGACGGTGGACACGATCACCGTGGGCGACCGGACGCGTGCCTACCGGGCCTTCGTGCCCGCGGATCTGCCGCCCGGCTCACCCCTGCTGTTCGTCCTGCACGGCTCACAGCAGGACGGGAAGACCATCCGTAAGGCCACCGGGTACGGCTTCGACAAGCTGGCCGAGCGGCACAAGTTCGCCGTGGTCTATCCGGACGGCTACAAGCGAGGCTGGAACGACGGCCGGACCTCCGCGGTCACCCCCGCCCGAAAAGAGGATGTCGACGACGAGGGCCTGATCGCCGCGCTCGTCGAGCGGTTCGGCCGGCGGCACGGCATCGATCCCGCCCGGGTGTTCGTCACCGGCTTCTCCAACGGCGGGCAGATGGCCTTCCGTCTCGCCGCCCGGACGCCGGAGAGGATCGCCGCCATCGCCGTGATCGGGGCGGGCCTGCCCACCCCGGACCAGTGGGCCGTCACCGAGCCGAAGCACCCGCTGCCCGTCCTGCTCATCGCCGGAACGAGCGACCCGATCATGCCGTACGAAGGCGGCGAGGCAAGCATCTTCGGCTTCCAGAAGCGCGGCACCGTGCTGTCCGCCGAGGCTACCGCCCGTGCCTTCGCCGAGGTCAACGGCATCACCCGGCGCCCGATCAGCCGGCCGCCCACGGAGTTGCCCCTGGACGGGTCCGGCGACGCGGACGGTCCGTCGGTGATCGAGACCCGCTACAGCCAGCACGGCAAGGCCCCCGTCGTGGCGTTCACGGTCTCCGGCGGCGGCCACACGATCCCCAACCCCGACTACCGCTTCCCCCGGCTCATGGGCAGGACCGACCACACCCTCAATGCCCCGGCCGCCATCTGGGAGTTCTTCAACGGGGCGATGGAGGCGGACGCCCCTCCACCTCCGCAGTAAGAACCTCGGGGTGGGGACCGCGATCCGGGCGGCCAGGTCGTCGGCCACAGCGGTGGGGGCGACACCACGGGACACATGCTCGCAGGCGCCGACGTCAGCGGAAATGGAGGCGATATCGGTAGTTCCCGCAGCTCAGAGCCTATCCGTGGGTCAGTGGCGATATCCCGTTGGGAGGTGTCACAAATGCCACTGGGAGGCGATCGGGCAGCCGGTTAGCGTCGGGAGCGTCCGGCGCGAAGACCGGCTCCGCCACACCTGAAGGACCTTCCATGCACGTCCAGATCGTCTTGTTCGATGGCTTCGATCCGCTGGATGTCATCGCCCCCTATGAGGTGCTGTACGCCGGCGGCACCGCCTCGGGCGGCGCGGTGACCGTGGAACTGGTCTCCGCCGAGGGGGCACGTGAGGTGGTCAGCGGTACCGGTGGCCTGGCACTGCGCGCCGCTGCCACACTCGACCCCGCGCGTGCGGGCCTGATCCTGATTCCTGGCGCCTCGGGCCGTGTCGGAGAGCCCGGCGAGGTCCCTGACCAGGAGGTGGGGGCCGGAGAGTGGCGGCAGGACGAGTTCATCCCCGTGCTGCTGGGCCGCACCCTGACCACCGAGCTGCCCACGCTCATGAAGGCGGCGATGGGGAATCCGGAGGTGACGGTCGCCGCGGTGTGCGGTGGTTCGCTCGTCCTGGCCATGGCCGGCCTGCTGGAGGGCCGCCACGCCACCACCCATCACATGGGCCTGGACATGCTGGACGCCACCGGCGCCCACGCCGTCCACGCCCGCGTCGTCGACGACGGCGATCTCGTCACCGGCGCCGGTGTCACTTCCGGACTCGACCTGGGCCTGCATCTGCTGGAGCGCGAGGTGGGCCCCCGGATCGCCCATGCGGTCGAGGAGTTGTTCGCCCACGAGCGCCGCGGCACGGTCTGGCGCCACCAGGGCCCTGCGCCCACCGCCCTCTGACCGGCCTCTCGCACACGTCCTACCCGCTCCGCACCGTGAGGAAGAACAACGGCATGCCCATCGAAGGCACCTGGGACCTGTCCATCTCCACCCCCATTGGCAAGATCAACTCCGTGGTCGAGCTCCGTCGGCAGGACGGTGTCCTGACCGGGGCCGCCCACGGGGCGGGAGAGCAGGTCCCGCTCGACGACGTCGCTCTCGACGGCGAACGGCTCACCTGGAAGCAGGCCATCACCAAGCCCATGCGCCTGAACCTGGCCTTCGTCCTGACGGTCGACGGCGACACGCTCACCGGCACCTCCAAGGCCGGACGTCTGCCGGCGTCCAAGGTCACCGGCCGTCGTCGCACCGTTCGGGAAGAGGCCGCGGGCGGGTGAAATGCGACCCGCAGCCTCCATACGCGGCAGGCACCCCCGAAAACGGGGGAGCCGAACTCCTCGAGTCGCTCGACGTTCCCTCCACAAGCACCAACATGCCGGTCTGCCAGGCCAGTTGATTAAATGCCACCCGCACGATCAATCGCCCTGGGACCGGACGGGCTCGTGACCTGTGGGGCCGTGACCGGTGGCCAGATTGTGCTCGACCTGTTCGAGTCCTTCCAATAGTGCCCTTTGCTGCGTGGGTGTCATCTGGGCGGTCGTGATCGCTTCGAGTTGTGCCCACAGCTGCTCCACCGAGCGTCGCAGTCCGTTGCCGGCGGCGGTGGTCTCCACCAGCGTGGCTCGCCCGTCGTTCGGGTCGGGTCGGCGGCGGACGAACCCGGCCCGCTCGAGGCGTTGCACGGTGCGGGTCATGGCAGCCGAGTCCGTGTCGAAGACCACGGCGAGGTCCGCCTGCCGCTGGGGTCCGGTGTCCCACAGGTGCATCAGGAGCAGTTCGTGGCCGGGATGCAGTCCGACGGCCCGGAACAACTGCCTTGCCTGCATGACGTGCAGCCGTGTTACCCGGATCAGAGCGTTGCTGATGGGTCCGCTGCCGGCAGCGGTGGCGGAGGGGGCGCCTCCCCGGCCGGGCTGTCGTGAAGTCATGGATCATCTTACTGTGCTGCGGCTTCGGACCGGTTCGCGCCGGCCGGCGGGCACCGCCGCGCGGTGAGGGGTCACCGCCGGGTGAGCAGCGCCATGTCGTGCTGGTCGAGGGTGATGCGCGCGGCCTCCATGTTCTGCCGCAGGTGGCTGAGAGAAGCGGTGCCGGGGATCTGCACGATCGAGGGCGAGCGCGCCAGCCCCCAGGCGATGGCCACCTGGAAAGGGGTGGCCCCGTGACGTTTCGCGACGTCGAGCAGGTCACCATCGTCCAGTGGGCTGTGGCCGCCCCCCAGCGCGAAGAACGGCATGAAGGCGATGCCCGCTCGCGCACACTCGTCGACCAGCGCGGCGTCGCTTTGCTCCAGGATGCCGAAGCGGTTCTGAACGGCGGCGACCGGTGCGATCGAACGGGCCTCGGCGAGTTGTTCACTGGTGACGTTGCTGACGCCCAGATGCCGGATCAGTCCCTCGTCGCGCAGTTCGGCAAGTACGGCGAAGCGGTCGCCGAGCGGAGCGGCGGTGAGCACCCGCAGGTAGACGAGGTCGAGGATGTCCAGGCCGAGCTCGGTCAGGTTGCGCTTGACCTCGGTTCGCAGCTGAGCGGGGTCGGCCTCGCCGTGCATCTTCCCGCTCGGCAGGCGCATCGGACCCACTTTGGTGGCGATTGAAAGGTCGGCGGGGTAGGGGCGGAGTGCCGCGCGCAGGATGTCGTTGGCGTGGTTGTCGCCGGTGAAGTAGAAGGCCGCGGTGTCGATGTGGCACGCGCCGAGTTCGACGGCGAGACGTGCGACCGCCACCGCGGTCGCACGATCGCTCGCGGGGCCGCCCCAGCGGCCGGGGAGTTGCATTGCCCCGAAACCGAGGCGGGGGACGGCAAGTGTGCCGCCCAGCCGGAACGTGCTCTGCGGCGGATTGGCGGGGGGTGTGGGCATACGCATCCGTTGGTCTCCAAGTCGAATCGGTCACCGAGCGGCGCCGGCCGTTGCCATTTCGCCAGGCCGACGTCTCGTTGCGCAGCGCAGCCGACGACTGCTCGTCGGTCAGTGGTTCGAGACCGGGCGGCTGAACGGAACGGTGTCGCCCCGGCAGGTGTGAGTCGCTGCCGCGCGCCGGGGCGTGCCGCGTGGTTCTCGGTCTCGTGTCGGCCATTTTACTGTCCAGGACATGTAGATGCCTCCGTGGGATCGTTACCCCATGGATGTCAGTCTAAGTCGCTCAGGTCCCGTCGTCTCGATGGAATAGATCCGCGATGTCGAGCATTATGCTGTCCGGAACAGCAAATGGACTCGGCCTCCTGCCCACCTGTGCCGTGCCGCGACCCATGACTCTGTTTCTCATCCCGTTCAAGATCATCCGTAATCGACGTGAGGTACAGCGATGAAGGCAATCCAGATGACCGAGCAGGGCGGCCCCGAGGTGCTGCGGCTCGTAGAGCTCCCTGACCCGCAGCCGGGGCCCGGCCAGGTACTGATCCGCGTGGAGTCCGCTGCGGTCAATTTCTCCGATGTCATGCGCCGCCGCGGCGACGTCTACCCGGTGGCCACGCCGTCGCCCTTCGTGCCGGGCGCCGAGGTGGCGGGCACCGTCGTCGCCCATGGGCCCGGCGTGGAGGGCCCGGCGGTCGGTACCAAGGTGTTCGGCAGCGTCGGCGCCGACGGCTCCGGCGGATACGCGGAGCTGGCGCTCGCCTACGCCCCCAGCGTGATCCCGATCCCTGCAGGGCTCGACTCCGACGCCGCGGCGGGCATCGTCGTATCGGGACTGGCGGCGACCGTCATTCTCACCGAGCTCATCGGGCTCCGAAAGGGCCAGAGCGTGTTCATCCCCGCCGCGGCCGGGGGTGTCGGCCAGTACGCCGTGCAGATCGCAAAGCTCCTGGGCGCCGACACGGTGATCGCCGGCGCCAGCACTCCGGCCAAGCGTCGGATCGCACTCGGCCTCGGGGCCGACCACGCCGTCGACTACACCCAGGACGACTGGCCGGAAGAGGTGCGGGAACTGACGGGCGGTGTCGGGGTGGACGGCGCGCTGGAGATGTCGGGCCCGGCCCGCCTGGCCCAGACGCTGCGCGCCGTGGCCCCGTTCGGACGTCTGGTCGTCCTGGGCTCGGTCAGTGGAACCACCGAGGGCCTGGACCCGGCCGCACTGGCTCCGCTGCTGTATGACCCGGCTCCCAGCCAGTCCCTGATCGGCTTCAACCTGGGTATCTGGTTCGAGCACCGGCTGCCGGAGGCGGGCGCGGCGCTGCACCGCCTGGTGGGCTGGGTCGCCTCGGGCGAGGTGCGCACGCCGGCCACTCAGTCGCTGCCCCTCGCCGAGGCGGTTGAGGCCCACCGTCTTCTGGAGACCGGCCAGACCACGGGCAAGCTCATCCTCAAGCCCTGAACCGTCGGGCCGGCCCTCCACCGCGACCGGCTCCGGCTGTCTCGGCCGGGCCGGCCCTCGCTCCCCCGTCCGGGAAGTCGTGCATCACCCGCGACGGGCCTGGCCGGGTTGGCGGGCCACTGGTCGGTGCCGTCGCCACTACGGCGGCGGCGCCCTGCCGGAGCTGCCCTGACGCTCCCACAAGCTGACATCAGTCGACGTGCCCAGCTCCACCCTCCGCTTACTGACCCCGCGATGAACCACCGCTAGAGTCGCCCGGTGACCGCGGACGGCAGGAGCGTCGAGACGAGGAGCCCGGACGATGGACCTGGAGCTTCGGCACCTACGGACCTTGTGTGCGATCGCCGACGCCGGGAGTCTGGGGCGGGCCGCGGCACTCCTGAAGTACTCGCAGCCGGCGATGAGCACTCAACTGCGCCGGATCGAGCGGCTCTTCGGTGAGGACTTGTTCGTGCGTACGGCGTCGGGAGTCGAGCCGACCCAGTACGGTCTTGAGGTCCTGACTCAGGCGCGCGACATTCTGGCCCGTGCGGATGCCATCAGGCGCCGTCCGGCGGGGGACGGCGTCGGAGCGCCCCGGGCCCTGCGCCTTGCGGCGACCAACTCGCCCGTCCTGTCCGGCATGGTCGTCCGCATACGCAGCCGAAGGCCCGATCTCACGCTGACGGTCAGCAGCGTCTACCCGTCGTCGGAGATAGTCGAGCACTTGGAGAAGGGCGAGCTGGACGCCGCGATCGCCGCGGACTACCCCGGAATGGAGCTGCGGCACTCCGCGGCCGTGGCGCATCGCGAGATCGTCAACGAACCCGCGTTCGTAGCCCTGCCCGCCGGTCACCGGCTCAAGCACCGCATGGAGGTCCCCCTCGCCGAACTCGCCGACGAGGCCTGGTTCCTGACCCCCGACGACGGTGCCGGCTGGCCGGGCGTGTTCTACGCGGCCTGCGCGGCAGCCGGGTTCACGCCCGCGGCCGTCCATGAGTACCTCGGAGACCGGCTCCAGCTCCAGGACATGATCGCCGAGGGACTCGGCGTCTCCATCGTGCAGGCTACGACCCGGCCGAACCAGGGCGTGATCGTCAAACCGCTGACCGGCACACCGCTGTGGACCCGCTATCTGCTCGCATGGCGCCGCGACCAGGTCACGGAGGACATCACGGAGACACTGTTCAGCTCCGCGCACGCGTCCTACCGCGACCTCATCACGCGGTCGGCGCACTTCCAGGCGTGGGCGGCGCAGACGTTCCATCTGCCGCGTTCCTAGGTCCGGCGGCGCCCGCGCCTGGGGACGCAGGGTCAGGCCAGGAGCTCGCCCATCCACGTCTCGATCGACGACGCGGTGCGCGGCAGCGCCGACGACATGAGGCGGGCGCCGTCCTCCGTGACGACCAGATCGTCCTCGATGCGCACGCCGACGCCGCGCAGCTCCGGCGGCAGCGTCAGGTCGTCCGGCTGGAGATACAGGCCCGGCTCGACGGTCAGGACGTGGCCCGCCTCCAAAACGCCGTCCAGGTACTGCTCGGCACGGGCCGCGGCGCAGTCGTGGACGTCCATGCCCAGCATGTGCCCGCTGCTGCACCACGTGTAGCGGCGGAACAGACCGCTCTCGGGCTCAAGGGCCTCGTCCGGCGTCACCGGGAGCAGGCCCCAGGAGTGCAGCCCCTCGGCGATGACCCGCATCGCAGCGAGGTGGAAGTCGCGGAAGCGCGCGCCCGGCCGGACCGCCGCGATACCGGCGTCCTGCGCGGCGAGCACGAGGTCGTAGAGGTCGCGCTGCGCGGCGGTGAAGGTGCCGCTCACCGGAAGGGTGCGCGTGATGTCGGCGGTGTAGAGCGTGTCCGACTCGACGCCGGCGTCGAGCAGCAGCAGGTCACCGGGATGCACCGGACCGTCGTTGGCGATCCAGTGCAGAACGCACGCGTGCGCTCCGGCGGCGGCGATCGTCTCGTAGCCGAGCCCGTTGCCCTCGAGGCGGGCACGCAGGCCGAAGACGCCCTCGACCCAGCGTTCGCCGCGCGGATGACGGACGGCCTCGGGCAGTGCGCGCACGACGTCGGTGAATCCGGCCGCCGTGGCGTCCACCGCGATCTGCAGCTGCTCGACCTCCCACTCGTCCTTGACCAGGCGCATCTCGGACAGGAACGAGGCGAATTCGAGGTCGGCCTCTTCGCGGCCGGTGCTGTCGACGAGCGCGTCGACCTCCGGGTCGACGCCGCGCAGCAAGCGGGTCGGCCGCGCGTCCTTCAGCCGGGCGGGCACGTCGTCGAGGCCCTGGGTCGCCACGCCGAGCAGTGAGGAGGCCTCGTCGAGGGTGGCGCGAGGGCCGACCCAGATCTCGCCGTAGCGGCGGTCGCGGTAGAACTCCCCGGTGTCGCGCGGGGATCGCGGACGGACGTGCAGCACCGCCTCGTGACCCGAGGCGGTCGGTTCGAGGATCAGGACGCTGCCCGGCTCGGTTCCACCCGTCAGGTACGAGAACGCGGTGTGCGGCCGGAACCGGTAGTCGCAGTCGTTGCTGCGCACCTTGAGGACGCCTGAGGGAACGACGAGCCGTTCGCCGGGGAAGCGCGCGGACAGCCGGTCGCGCCGCTTGGCCGCCCACGGTGCGATCGACTGCGGGGGCGGATCGGCTCGCGGCGAAGACTCCCAGTTCCCCATGAGGAACTCGGCGAGCGCCGAGGAGACCGGAAGGTCGTGCGAACCAGTGTGGAGCGGCTTCTTCGTCGTCATACCGGGATCGTAGGGAGCGGGGGGCCGCCCCGCCCCATACCGTTTTCCCGCCGCAGCATAACACGAGGCGAAGGTCTGCTCGGCGTCCCGCCCTGGCCGTCAACCGCCCCTGCGGGAACGGATGTTATGGCCCGCCCCTCCATTGTCGTATCCCTCAGTCCGTTGTCATTGGTCACGGTGAGTGGGACGTTCCCCCCACGCTCGCCGCTCGTGCTCGAAGCGACCCCCACTCACGAAGGAGCATTGATGCGTCGTCGACCTGCCCTGCCCGGGTTCCGTCCCGGAAGTCCGTCCAGATTCGCGTCCGGATTCCTGGCCGTCAGCCTGGCGGTCAGCGCCCTGACAGCAGGAGTGCCGGCCGCGCCGGTCCTCGCGGCAGCCGGACCGAAGACCGCCACAACGGCTGCTCCCACGACCACCGCCGTGACCAAGCCCGAGCCGCGTGCGCTGTCGCCGCTCGGCGCGAACACCGCTGCGTCCGATCAAGCGGATGTCCGGAGCGGGCGACTGGCCGCCGCCCATGTCCGCCCGCTCAGCCCGCAGTTGCCGCGGACCTCTTCGGCCTCGAAGGCCGTACGGCCTCCCAAAGCCACGAAACACGCGGCAGCCGCGTCGTGCACCCCGGCCGACTTCGGCGCCCGTACCGGGTCCGAACTGGTCGCGTACATCAAGGACTCGACCACCGACTGCGTCAATACGCTGTTCGGCATCACCGGCACGGACGCGCGCAACGTGTTCCGCGAGGCGCAGATGGTGACCGTCGCAGGCGCCTTCCAGGGCGCGTCGCAGACGTATCCCGGCGACAACTCCACCCATGTGTGGCAGCTCGTGCTGTTCCTGCGCGCCGGGTACTACGTGCAGTACAACGACTCGGCCGACGTCGGCGACTACGGCCCGACCCTGGCGGCGGCCACCGAAGGCGGACTGGACGCGTTCACCGCCAACTCCCACTTCATGGACGTCAGTTCGGAACACGGCAACGTCCTGGGCGACGTCATCATCCTGACGGACAGCGCCAACGAGCAGGCTCGCTACCTGGACACGTACAAGCGAGTGCTGAACGCCTACGACAGCTCCTACGACACCTACTGGAGCATGGACACGGCCGTCAACGACGTCTTCACCCCGCTCTTCCGCGGCCACTTCAACCCCGCGTTCATCAGCGCGGTCACCGCCGACCCGAGCATCATCGACACGCTGAACTCGTTCACCCTGAACCACATGTCGATGCTGAGCGGGGCCTGGTACTTCATGGCCTCCAACGCCGGAACCGAGACCGCGCGCTTTCTCGACACGGCCGGGCTCCAGGACAAGGTGCGGCCGATGGTGAAGAGCCTGCTCGGCGCCTCCTCGATCACCGGCCCGACCGCTCCGCTGTGGGTCGGTGCCGCCGAGATGACCTCCGCGCACGACGCGGCGCAATGCTCGTACTACGACACCTGCGACCTGACGTCCAAGCTCACCGCGGCGGCACTCCCCATCACCTACAAGTGCGATGACGGGCACACTTTCCTGGCCCAGTCCCTGACCGACTCGGCGCTCGCCGAGGCATGCGAGAGCGTGCGGGGACAGGACGCCTACTTCCACGGCATTGTCAAGGACAGCGGCCCGGTCGCCGACGACCACAACACCAACATCCAGATCGTCGTCTTCGCGAGCCCCAGGGACTACCGGACGTACTCAGGCTGGATCTTCGGCAACAGCACCGACAACGGCGGCGAATACCTGGAGGGCAACCCCGCCGACCCCGACAATCAGGCCCGCTTCGTCGCCTACGTGAAGAGCGTGGGCGACGGCTTCCCGGCGGACATCTGGAACCTGAACCACGAGTACACCCACTACCTCGACGGCCGCTACGACGCGTACGGCGACTTCTCCGCGGGCCAGACGGTCCCGGACATCTGGTGGATCGAGGGCTTCGCCGAGTACGTCTCGTACAGCTACCGGGGCGTGCCCGACACCGAGGCGCTCTCCGATGCCGGGAAGCACACCTACGCCCTGAGCACCCTGTGGCAGAGCACGTACGCGAACTCCGACCTGACCCGCACCTACCCATGGGGCTACCTGGCCGTCCGGTACATGGTGGAGAACCACCCGGACGACGTGCAGGCCATGCTCACCAAGTTCCGCACCGGCGACTACGCCGGAGCCTATGCGGTCTACCACACCGCCATCGGCACCTGTTACGACGCGGACTTCGCCGCCTGGCTCGACACTTGCGCGGCCGGCGCCTGCCGGGGGAGCAGCAGCTGACCGAGCGCTGACGGCTGAGCCTGCCGCCGCCCGCCTCTGCCTCTCCCTGTCACCCCGCGGCCTGACAAGGCGGCGGGGTGACGCTGACCGAGGCCGGCGCTCGCTCCTCCATCGACGTCCGAGTGGGCGGGTGCGACCGCGGCGAGGTCATCCGGCTGCCGACCGATCCCGGACATCCTCCCAGTCATAGCGGGTGGCCACCGCTCGTGACTGCTTGAGCCGGTTCCCGGTAGTGATGACCGGCGCCGCCACCGCAGCACATCACAGCGTCACGGTCGTCCCCATCCCGGACGCGCTGCCCGCGAGCCACTGGTCCCATCCCAGGTTGAAGTCGGCGTAGCCGTTGTCGGCCGGGGCCTTGGCACGGGGCGAGCCGGTGATGGTGACGGGGTCGCCCTGCTTGACCTGGCCGTAGAACCACTTGGCGTCCGACATGGACAGGTGGACGCAGCCGTGCGAGCCGCGGGCGCTGCCGCTGCCCGGATTCGGGTCGCCGGTCGAGTAGTGCACGTACGTGCCGGACTGGGTCAGGTGGATGTCCCAGGGCAGCGTCAGGTCGTAGTAGTTGGGGCTGCCCTTGTCGCAGCTGATGCCGACGCTGCAGGAGGTCATGTGGACCTTCTCCTGCTTGTCGATGACGGCCATCGTGCCGTTCCACGTCGGATACTGGGCGCTGCCCGCATTGATCGACAGGGTGCGCACCGTCTTGCCGTTCCGGGTCACCCTCATGGTGTGCCCGGTCACCGAGACATCCGCGCGTACGTCGTCGCCGATCTTGAAGGTGTGCGTGTAGTCGTGCACCCCGTAGCGGCCGTTGCCGTTGCTGACGCCGTTCATGTCAGCGTCGATCTTCACCGTCGTACCGGAGGGCCAGTACGTCTTCGGGCGCCAGTCGGCGCGCTTGTCGCCGAACCAGTGCCAGGCGCCTGCCACCGGCTGTGAGGCGCTCACCTTCATGTGCTTCTCCACCGTGGCCCGTGCCTTTGCCGCCACCGGGTTCGTGAAGACCACCGAGATCGGCATGGCCACGCCGACCGTGGTTCCCGTCTGCGGGGTGATCGTATCCAGCAGCATCGGCGGGCCCGCGGGCTTCGTCGGTGACGGAGAGGCGCTCGCGCTCGCCTTTCCCGGCGCCTTCGCGTCGTTCCCGCTCGCCTTGCCACTGCCGCCCTCGCCGCAGGCACTCGTGCCCACCAGCAGCACACCCGTGACGAGTGCGATCCCTATGCCGCCCTTGCGCCGTCCCACGACGTGGCCCCGCTCTCTCGCTCTTCGGCCCTGACGGGCCCGACTCCCTGTCAGACAACGAGGGTGTGGGCCGCAGTTGCGTGCGTCGCGCAAAAAGTGTCTCAAGACTCGCCGGCACTGCCGGATCGGGGACGACGAGGGGGGAGTGCCGGTACGGACTGTGCGAGGACGACGGAGACGGGCCGGTCCACCCGTCCAGCCTGCGGCGATGTCGGCCGCGGTGTGCGTCGGCGTCGTCGGGAAGCGGGCTGTGCCGGGGGGCTCTATGTCCTTCGTCAAGTTGTCGTGATGATGGCCGGCATGACGGATGAGGTTCAGGGCTTGGGTCGTGAGAGCCGCCGGGGTTGGACGCCGCTGCACTTCGCGTCGGATGAGCAGGATGCCGCGGCTGTCGGCTCTCTCCTGGCGGCGGGCGCGGAAGTGGATGCCCCCGACGAGCAGGGCAATACGCCTTTGTGGCAGGCGGTGTTCACGTATCGAGGTGATGGCGCGGTGTTGTCGCTGCTGGTCGACGCCGGTGCCGATCCGGACATGGACAACCTTCATGGTGTGAGCCCGCGGCGCCTTGCCGGCTGGCGTATCGGTTCAGATGTCGCGGTGTATCTCGGGGATCGTCCTGTCTCGTAGGGCAGTTTCCGCAGGTCACGCGAGTTTGGCGGGGTGCGGCTCATAGAAGGTTCCGATCAGCCTCGGCGAGATGCCGCGCCTCATCCAGGACGCCGACCCGCCCGCTCTGCCCGGGGGCGCCTGGCGGGCATCTGCTTCGCGGGAGCCCGGCGCGACGATCATCCGGGCCCCGTCACAGGCGGCCCCGACAGGCCGCCGGGGCCGCCTGAATCCAGCTACAAGTGGCGGGGTGTGATCCGCGGGCGTGGAATGGAGGGGGCGGGGGCGGAAACGTGGAGGCGCCGTGGGTGTGACATCGCTGACCGAGATCCTCTCCGGACCTTTCAACGAGCGCTACGCCGTACCGGCCATCAACGTGTTCAACGACCTCACGCTCGAGGCCGTGCTGGCGGCCGCGGTGGAGAACGCGTCGCCGCTGATCGTTCAGACCTCCGTGAAGACGGTGAAGTCCATCGGCAGCGACGTGCTCTATGCCATGTGGACCGCGATGACCGCCGGCATCGAGGTGCCTGTCGCCCTGCACCTGGATCACTGCCCGGAACGAGAGGTCATCACCGAGTGTCTGCGGCGGGGATGGAACTCGGTGCTCTTCGACGCCTCCAAGCTGCCGGTCGAGGAGAACATGCGGCAGACCGTCGAGGTCGTCGCGGAGGCTCGCGCGTACGGGGCCGCGGTCGAGGGCGAGATCGAGTCGATCACCGGTGTGGAGGACGGCATCGGCAGCGACGTCGCCGCCGAGCAGCAGGACCTGGCGGTCGCGCTGGAGTTCCTGCGGACCACACAGGTCGACGTCTTCGCACCGGCGATCGGGAACGCCCACGGGTCGTACAAGCAGGCTCCGGTGCTCGACGCTCAGCGCGTGTCCGACCTCGTGGCGGCCTATCCGGTACCGATCGCGTTGCACGGCGGCAGCGGACTGTCCGACGAGCAGTTCCGCGACCTGATCTCCCGGGGGTGCGCGAAGGTCAATATCTCGACCGCCCTCAAGGAGACGTTCATGAAGTCGAATCTGGCCTTCCTGGAAACGGCGGCGGAACGGCAGAAGTGGGATCCGCCGTCGCTCTTCCGGGCCGTCCGCCAGGATGTCATCGAGTTGGCCGGTTCCCTGATGAGGCTCTTCGGCAGCGCCGGGCGGGCGGGCTGAGACCATGCCCGCACTCGTCTTCGACTGCGACGGCGTCCTCGCCGACACCGAACGCGACGGGCACCTGCCCGCATTCAACAGGACCTTCGAGGAATTCGGTCTGCCCGTGCGGTGGAGCGACGAGGAGTACGCGGAGAAGGTGAAGGTCGGCGGCGGCAAGGAGCGGATGCGGACACTGCTGACCCCCGACTTCGTCGTCGCCGCCGGTCTGCCCACCGACCAGGCCGCCCTTGACGAGCAGGTCGCGGCCTGGCACCGGCGCAAGACCGAGATCTACACGGGGATCATCCGCGGCGGAGACATCCCGCCCCGGCCGGGCGTGCGGCGGGTCGCCGCGGAGGCGCACGAGGCCGGGTGGACACTCGCGGTCGCCTCCACCTCCGCGGAGGCCTCCGTCCGCGCCGTGCTCGAACTCGCCGTGGGCCCGGAACTGGCCGCTCACTTCAGTGTGTTCGCCGGGGACGTGGTCCAGCGGAAGAAGCCCGCCCCGGACATCTACGACTTCGCCGTGCACCGGCTCGGCCTCGATCCGGCGCGCGTCGTCGTGATCGAGGACAGCCGCAACGGGCTGCTGTCCGCGCTCGGCGCCGGGCTGACCTGTGCCGTCACGACCAGCGCCTACACCCAGGAGGAGGACTTCACCGGGGCCTCCCTGGTGGTCACCTCGCTCGGCGATCCGCCGCCGGAGGAGACCGTCACCCGGGTGCTGCGCGATCCGCTCGGCGCCCACCCGGGGCCATGGGTGGTTCTCGCGGACCTGGCCGCCCTGCTCACCGCCGACGGCGACGCGGGCTCGATCGCATCGGGTCCGCCCGCGGCAGGCCCGCCCGCGGCAGGCCCGCCCGCGGCAGGGCCGCCCGGCTCCGCGCCGCCCGGCCCGGATCCTCGTTCGCACTGACGTCGCGGCAGTCAGGAGAGTCATGTCATCGCCATCGACACCCGTCGGAGACCTCGCCTTCGTCGTCCGGACCATGGCCCGGACGGCGGTCGACAACGAAAAGCCATTCGGCGACCTCGACGCCGTCGCGGGTGACGGGGACTTCGGGTACTCCCTCGCTCGCGGCTTCGAGATCGTGCTCGCCGACTGGGACGACCTCGCAGCGGACTCGCCGGCCGAGTTCCTGAAGAAGGTCGCTCTGGTGATCTCCAAGCGAGTCGGCGGCACGTCGGGGCCGCTCTGGGGCACGGCCTTTCTGCGGGCGTCAGGGGCCGTGAAGGACCGGCCGGAGCCGGACGCCGCGGATGCGGTGGCCATGCTGCGGGCCGCGGCCGAGGGGATCAAGGCGCGGGGCAAGTCCGACCTCGGCGACAAGACGCTGCTGGACGCGCTGATACCGATGACCGATGCCCTGGAGCAGCGGCTGGCCGAGGGCGGACCGGGGGCCGACGCGACGGAACTCGCCCGGCTGGCGGCCGCGACGGCCCGCACCGCAGCCGACGCGACGACATCCATGCAGGCCCGACGCGGCCGCCAGAGCTACACCGGTGAGCGCAGTATCGGCTCGCCGGACCCGGGCGCGGTGGCGGTCGCGGTCATGGCGGAGCGCGTCGCCGCCGACTGGGACGCACGTGACTGACGGTGGGCGACGGAGCCGGCTTTTGGACCGGGGCCGCCTCCCGGCATCCGGGACCGGCACCACGAAGGAGTGACGGGATGAAGAAGTTCGTCAACGACCCGAAGGACTACGTTGCGGAGATGCTGGAGGGGCTGGCCCTGGCCAACCCCGACACGCTCAAGTACGTCCCCGAGTACAACCTGATCATGCGCGCCGACACCCCGCAGGAGAACAAGGTCTCCATCGTGCAGGGCTCCGGGTCCGGTCACGAGCCGGCGCATGTGATGACCGTCGGCAAGGGGATGCTCGACGCGGCCTGTCCCGGCGATGTGTTCTCCGCGCCGCCGGCCGACTTCGTCTACGAGACGGTCAAGCTGGTCGCGTCCCCGAAGGGCGTTCTGCTGCTGGTCAACAACTACACCGGGGACCGGATGGCCTTCGAGATGGCCGAGGAGCTGTCCCAGGCCGACGGGGTGACCGTACGTACGCTCTTCATCGATGACGACGTGGCCGTGCAGGACTCGACGTACACCGTCGGCCGGCGCGGGGTGGCCGGCAACTTCTTCGTGATGAAGGCCGTCGGCGCCGCCGCCGAGCGGGGTGCGGACCTCGACGAGGTCCACCGGATCGGAGAGAAGGTCAACTCCGTCACCCGCTCCATGGGCATGGCGCTCACCGCGTGCACGCCGCCGGCGAAGGGCTCGCCGCTGTTCGACCTGCCCGACGACGCGGTCGAGATGGGCGTGGGCATCCACGGCGAGCCGGGCCGGAAGCGGGAGAAGCTCCAGTCGGCGGACGCGATGGTGAGCGAGCTCGTCAGCGCGGTCGTGGACGACCTGCCGTACTCCTCTGGCGACCGCGTCGCACTGATGGTCAACGGCCTCGGCGGCACACCGATCGGCGAGCTCTACCTGGTGTACGGACGGGCCCACAAGCAGCTGACCGAGCGAGGCATCGAGATCGGACGCAGCTACGTGGGCGAGTACTGCACCTCGCTGGACATGGCCGGCGTCTCCATCACACTGGTCCGGCTGGACGACGAGATCTCCGATCTGCTCGCCGACCCCGCCGAGATCCCGATCCGCGTGTTCTGAGGGGGCGTTCTTCCGGCGACCTGGAGGTCACCGCGGGGTCGCGGAAAAGGCCCGGCGATGAGCGGACGGGGAAAACTCGGAGCGTCAGGAAAGGGGCGTCACCGAAGGTCTCGGTGACGCCCCTGATGTGTCGATCGACAGAACTGCCATCGACAGAACTGCCTTCGCGTGTCCCGCGCCTTGTCCCACCGGCTGAAGGGAAGCCCGTCGCTCATGTGTGAGGGCGGGCATCCCTCGTCATCCGGTTCAGGCCGTGGCCAGCGCGCACTTGCCGCGGTCGGCCTTCATCGGGCCGGCGGCGGTCGGCCGGACGTCGAAGTCGAACATGGCGGTGGGTACGTACAGCGAGCAGCAGGCGTTGGGGATGTCCACGATGCCGCTGATGCGTCCCTCTATGGGGGAGGAGCCGAGCAGCAGGTAGGCCTGCTCTCCGCTGTAGCCGAACTTCTTGAAGTACTCGACGGCGTTGAGGCAGGCGCGGCGGTAGGCCAGCGTCGCGTCCAGGTAGTAGTTCGTGTCCGTGTCGTGGTCGACGGAGATCCCGATGAAGGTCATGAACTCCGTGTACCTCGGCTCGACGTTGCCCGGAATGAACACCGGGTTGGTGGAGATGCCGTACGTCTCCATGCCGCCCTTGATCAGGTCGACGTGGAAGTCGATGAAACCGCCCATCTCGATGGCGCCGCAGAAGGTGATCTCTCCGTCGCCCTGGCTGAAGTGCAGGTCGCCTCCGGAGAGCTTCGCGTCCTTGACGTGTACGGGATAGAAGACCCTCGATCCCCGGGTGAAGTTCTTGATGTCGTGGTTGCCTCCGTTCTCGCGGGCCGGCACCGTGCGTGCGCCTTCCTCACCGATGCGCCGTGCGAGGTCTCCGGTGGCCGTGCCGGCGAGTGCGTTGGTGGCGTCCGGCGGTACGGCGAGCGGGGGGACCCGGTTCGGGTCGGTGTCGATCAGCGCCTGCTCGCGGGCGTTCCAGCGGGCGAGCATCTCGGTGGACGGGGCGGTTCCGAACAGCCCGGGGTGGGTGATTCCGGTGAAGCGGATCCCGGGAAGGTGGCGGGAGACGGCCTGCTGTCCGTGGAAGTCCCATACCGCCTTGTAGGCGTCCGGGAAGTAGTCGGTCAGGAAGCCTCCGCCGTTGGCCTTGGCGAAGATGCCGGTGTAGCCCCAGCCCTGTCCTGCCGCGTCCCCGGTCTGCTGCGGCACGGGGCCGAGGTCGAGGATGTCGACGACTAGCAGGTCGCCGGGTTCGGCGCCCTCCACGCCTATCGGGCCGCTGAGCATGTGAGGGATGGTCAGGTCGATGTCGCGTACGTCGTTGGCGGTGTCGTTGTTGCCGACCTGACAGTCGGTCCAGTCACGGCACTCCATGCGGAACTCCGCCCCTGGCTTCACCATGGCGACGGTGGGGACGTCCGGGTGCCACCTGTTGTGGCCGGGCACAGCCTGGTCACGCATCGACTTGCTGTGGTCCACGCTGAAGAGATTTTCAGGCATGAGAACTCCTCGTTTCTGATCCGGTCACGTTGGTGCGCCCACGCCTCCGGCCCGCGGGGCGGCTGAGGTCGGCCGGGGAGGTCTATGGGTGCGCGGCCACAGTCCGACGAACACCACCACGCCGAAGACCGCCAGGGCTATGGCGATCTCGGTGGGGTGTTTCCAGTAGCCGGAGAGCAGCAGCCCCGCGGGAATCACACCGGTGACCCAGCCTTCGATCGCCGTGACCCAACCGGTATAGATCTTGAGGCCGTCCTTCTTGAGACCGAGCAGCAGGAAGAACAGGAACCACAGGTAGGCCCAGTAGAGCCAGATGACCCCGAAGGGGTAGTCCTTGAAGAGCCGGAAATTGACGAACGAGTAGCCCAGGGCGGCAACTGCCACAAACAGCGAGTAGTAGCCGACGCCGGTGCTGTCGAGACCCGTGAGCAGGCCGATGCCTACATAGAGGTAGGTGAATCCGAAGAGGTAGATGCCGGATGCCGCCAGGATCTTCATGGGGTCACCGTTGGCGGTGAAGACGAGGTAGGTCGGCGTCAATACCTGCAGTGCGCCTATGAAAAGGTTGAACACCGCTCCTGCCTGGGCATCGACCTTCCCGAGCAGCAGCAACCCGTTCATGAAGAGCACCGCACCGACAAAGAGGAGTCCCACGTTTGCCACGGGGACACACCTCCTAAGTCCGCGTGGGAGGGGTCGCGTTGGGCGTCCGGGCCACCGATTGGCTGCCGAGGACACGGCTCAGTTCCCGGCCCGCGTCGCGTGATTCCGCATTCCGCACACCGCTACGGGAAACGACGACGTGTTCCGATGTCGAAACCCGCGTGAGACGTTCTGCGTCCTTGTCGACCACCGCCCTCAGAGACGCGGCAGCCGCGAGAGTGCGGGGTGCGGGTGCCGTGGCACCCTTCTGCGTGGCGGCACCTGGGAGACTACGGCCGGGGCCTCACGCGCCTGCTCCTCCCGGACATGGAGGGCGGCGACCGCGTTCGAGGTCAGCGAGAGACCGGGCGAGGAATACACACGCCTCGCAGTGCCTGCGCAAACAGGGCAACCGTATCCTTTGGGCGCCGTCCCGATTTCCAACTTCACATCGAAGGACCCGCAGCGGTTGCATAGATATTCATAGGTTGCCATCAGCAGCCTCCGGATGTCGGTGGACGCTGGCCAACCAGAGCGTGTGCGGCGTGCCTGGATAGGCGTACGCCACAGAATGTTTCCTATGTTCAAGGAGACGTCTCGTAAATCCACGTGTCAAGTCCCGTACAGCTGGGCGTTCCCTTTCTCAGAACGACCCGATGGCGAGCCCCGCCGCTGCCGCCAACAGACCCACCACGAGGCTCGAAGCGCCGTACAACAAGGACTTTCTGACCTGTCCCTTCTCGCGCAGATGGACCAACTCGTAACTGAATGTGGAGAACGTTGTATAGGCGCCGCAGAATCCGACGCCGACAATGTGTACAGCCTGGTCCGACAGCCCGTGCCGTGCGCCGAGGCCCATCACCATGCCCAGCACGTACGAACCGGTGATGTTGATCAGCCACGTGCCGCGCGGGAAGAGGCCCGGGCGTCGGTACTGCACGTACTGGTCGAGCACGTAGCGTGCGACCGCCCCGACCGCGGCCGCGGCACCGACGGCGAGCAGGGTGATCACCGGACCCACCAGCCGTACCGGCGGGCGCGGCCGTGTCGCGCCGCGAGCCGCTCCCGCCGGGCCAGGGCCATCCTGCCGATCGCCAGGCCCAGACCGGTGGCGACCAGGCCGGCGAGCAGACTGCCGAAGACGTTGAACGCCGCGACTGCGTACTTGCCGTGACCCAGAAGGCGGTCGGTGTCGACCATCCACGTCGAGAAAGTGGTGTAGGCGCCGAGAAACCCGACGCCGGCGAACGGTCGCACATACCGGGTCGGCGGCCAGATCTCGAGCACATACACGAGCAGCAGCGCCAGTAGGAACGCGCCGGACACGTTGATGGCGAACGTCGTCAACGGAAACGTCCCCGGAGGCGTGGGAAACGTCAGTCCCAGTGCGTAACGCGCCCACCCGCCCAGAACGCCACCGAGCGCGACCGCCGCCAGAACGCCCTTGCGCAGACGTGAGCGGAACGGCTCACGTGACGGCGCGGGGTCGCCCCCCGGCGGCGCGGGAACCCCTCCCGGCGTGGGAACCCCTCCCGGCGCGGGATCGCCTCCCGGCGCGGCGCCGGAGATGTATGGAGGCTCTCGGGATTCCCTCTCGGGCCCGGATTCGTTCGCCCGCATCAGAAGCCTCCGTACAGAACACGGATCGATACACACTGTCGCCCGAACTCCTGCCGCAGGCCTCATCGAATATCCGCATCCTTATCCACTGGCCCACCTCCATAATATCCGTGGGGATTGCAGCGCCGACGCATGCTCAACTAAAATTCAAGATCATCGGTACCCGACCGGTTCGGCCGGAGCGGCGGCCCCACCGATGGAGGACGGTCATGGCAAAGATCCTTGCGGTGCTCTATCCCGACCCCGTGGGCGGATATCCTCCCGACTACGCCCGCGACGAGATTCCGGCCATCACCGGATATCCGGGCGGTCAGACAACCCCGACCCCACAAACCATAGATTTCACCCGGGGGCAGCTCCTCGGCTGCGTCTCGGGAGAACTGGGACTACGCCGGTTCCTGGAGGACCGGGGTGACACCTATGTCGTCACCAGCGACAAGGAAGCACCGGACTCGACCCTGGACCGCGAGCTGCCCGACGCCGACGTGGTGATCTCGCAGCCCTTCTGGCCCGCTTATCTGACCCCCGAGCGGATCGCCTCCGCTCCCCGGCTCAAGCTCGCGATCACAGCGGGGATCGGGTCGGACCACGTCGACCTGCCGAGCGCCATCGCCCACGGCATGACGGTGGCGGAGGTGACCTACAGCAATAGCATCAGCGTGTCCGAGCACGCTGTCATGCAGATCCTCACTCTGGTGCACAACTACATGCCGGCCCACGACTGGGTGACCGCGAAGAAGGGCTGGAACATCGCCGACAGCGTTTCGCGCGCCTACGACCTCGAAGGCATGGACGTCGGCGTCCTCGGCTCCGGCCGTATCGGCCAGGCGGTACTACGCCGCCTCCAGCCGTTTGACGTCAGGCTGCACTACAGCGACGTGCACCGGCTGCCCAAGGAGGTCGAAGAGGAACTGGAGCTGACCTGGCATCCCGACGCTCGTTCGCTGGCCTCCTCGGTCGACGTGCTGTCGATCCACACGCCGCTGCATCCGCAGACGCAGAACCTCTTCGACGACGACCTGCTCGGGGCCATGAAGCGCGGTTCGTACATCGTCAACACCGCACGCGCGCTCATCGTCGACCGGGACGCCGTGGTGCGGGCCCTCAACAGCGGCCAACTGGCCGGTTACGCCGGTGACGTCTGGTATCCGCAGCCGCCACCGCCCGACCATCCCTGGCGCACCATGCCGTACGAGGCGATGACACCGCACGTGTCCGGTTCGACCCTCTCGGCGCAGGCCCGCTACGCCGCCGGTACCCGGGAGATCCTGGAATGCTGGTTCGACGGGCGCCCCATTCGCCCGGAGTACCTGATCGTCGACGGCGGTGGGCTTGCCGGGACGGGAGCGCGCTCCTACACGGTCGCCGGATAACGCATCCGGATAACGCATATTGAGCCGGAAGGCGCAGTTGCCGCCAAGTAACGGCGACGCCTCTGGTGGGCGCCTTGCTGGCAGGCGGCCTGGTAATTCCTGCTCAATAACAGACGGTGGACAGAAATCAGCGGAAGATCCGTTCGAAGATGCGGCCGAAGATCCACCACATGAGTGGGCAATGGACCTTCGGCCGTGTCGTGCCAGTTGCAGCCATGCCTCCTGTGAGCCGACTCACCCCGAATCTGCTGGCGGGGGCGCGGCCGAGACCCTTAGCTTGCTGAATAGACAGATTTTTTCTATGTGGAGGCACCAGCGCCACGCATACTGTTTCGCAAGGTAATCAAGGCGAACGCCGGGAAGGTGGATCAGTGAGCAGCATGGACGCCGTGTGGGTACGGGGCGTGAACGGCATTCAGTTGCATCACGTGACCGATCTTCAGGATGCCGGACGGTTTTTGGGCAACGCGGCGATGGCGCTGCGGGCCGCCCACGTAAGGACCGGCGCCGACCGGTACTCCAGCATTGCCACCGAACTGAAGAGCCTGGTGGAGCGAGTGCGGGAGCTGGAGGACGAGGCGCGGTCGAGCATGCACGACCTGCACTCCACCGACCCCGAGCGGTTCGCCCGCTGCCGGGACGGTCACGAGCCGTGGCCCGGTGAGATTCCGGCGGGATTCATCCCGCGCCACACCTGCAAGGACGAGTGCCTCTACCACGATCGCGAGGTCCTCGACGCCATCACACAGTGCACCTGCGGCCGGCCGCCGTGCCGTGCGTGCGAGATCGGCGGGAAGCTCTGAGAAGCCCTGGCCGTTCGGTGGTCGAAGGGGAGACACGAGCGTAGGTTCCGCGCCGAAACTGCCAGTCCACCGCGCTCTCATCCGTGGACCGCGGACAGCCGCTGCACCTCGGCCCGGGCGCCGCTCAGCAGCTGCCCAAAGACAGCGAAGCTCGCCTCGCTGTCCTCCAGCAGCGCGTGCCGCAGACAGCCAGGCAGCACAGGGCCCGCCCCGAACAGCTCCCGGACGGCGCGTCGTCAGTGCACACGACCGGGGCTGAGGAATGACTTCGGGGCCGTTGGACGGGCAGACAGCCGTTCCTCGGCATGCGGGAGGCGCGGCTCGGCGCGATCAACCGAGGCACACCACGAGCAGGCAGATCTGCGAAGGTGACGTCGTTGCCGGCGCGGGGCTCGCCTGCGGTGTTCCCGGGGCCGTGTCATCGGTGCCGGCAGGCGCGGACGCCTCCCGCGCCGCCGTACTGGTGCGGTCGGGCACCGTTCCGACGGAGGACGGGGAGGCGGTCCGAGGCAGCGGGATCGCCGACGTCGCCGTCGGATGAGGAGAGGCAGCGGCGAACGGCTGAGCGCTCGTCGGCGTGACGCGGGGCGGGGCGGTCGCGGACTGGCGGCGCGGAAGGTCGGTCGTGAACGACCGCGCGGGGGAAGTGTGCGAAGACGGGCGAGTTTGAGGGTGTGTCGCCGACGGGCCGGGCTGCTCGGCCGCCTGTCCGTCCGCGGTGCCCATGGGCGTGATGTCCGGCGCCGTGGCCGCCTGTGCCTGGTCGGCGGAGTTCCGGCCCATGGCGGCGACGGTCAGGCCGCCTCCGACGAGTGCGACGGCGGTCGCGACCACGGCCCGGCGCTGGTTCTTCTTCCAGCGGGCCAGCTGGCGACGCCGCGCCGCCCGCCCTTGCGGTGCGGGTGCCGCGCCCTCGAAGTCGCCGTACGGGTCGGCCTGCGGGGCCTCCTCCAGGGCGGCATCGACCGGTGTCTCGTCACGAAGACGGCCCTCGTGCCACATGTCCGAGGCCGTGTACTCCCACGGCACCGATGCGCTCACCGCTGTGCTCGTCGTCGTCAGGCCGGCCCAGACCGGGGCGACGCCACCGTCGGCGGTGGCCGGTGCGATGTCCGGAGCGTAGGCACCACACCCGGGGCACACCAGGGCGCCGTTGAGATGCCGGCGACACGAGGAGCAGTAGTCCATTTGCGGTCTTCCTGAGTTGACATGCCGTCGCCCCGCCGGGCCTGGTCACGTTCGCACGTGGGATCGAGCAGCCAGCAACGCTAACGAGGCTTTCGAAAGCCTGTGTGCAGTCCGTGTGGCGCTGTTGTGCGGATTCCTCGGGCCCCTCGCGTGTGTGCCGAACGTGTCCGGTTGCCGGAGCCCCGTGCCGTCCGCTTTGCCCGATCGCATGGCGATTCCTGGACGGCACGGCTTCGCGATGTGCCGGTCCTATGGCTGGTGTGCGGTTCCGGGGTGCGTCGGTGAGGACGGACGCTGTGCCGAGGTGACGTCATAGCGCCAGAACGGTTGTACAAGCAGTGCGCCGACGATGACGACGATCATGCAGAGCAGCGAGCTGCCCGTCCACGCGACGCCGAGGCCGGTGGCGGAGGCCATGGCGCCGGCGCGCAGGTCTCCGAGGCGGGGACCGCCGGCGACGACGACGGTGAAGACGCCTTGCAGACGGCCGCGCATGGCGTCAGGTGCGTAGGTCTGCAGAATCGTCTCGCGGTAGACCGCGCTGACGAGGTCCGCCGCTCCGGCCGCGGCCAGTAGGGCTGCGGCGGCGGGGAGGTGGTGGACGGTGCCCGCGAGGGCGATGGCCGCCGCCCAGGCGATGACGGCGAAGGCCAGCGCCCGGCCTTGGCGGCGCACGCGTCCGATCCATCCGCTGAACAGTCCGGCTACGACCGACCCGATGGCGATGGCCGAGTACAGCAGCCCCACTCCTCCGCCGAAGCGCACCTGCGCCGCTTCCGGGAACAGGGCGGTGGGCATGGCCAACGTCATCGCCGCGATGTCGACCGCGAAGGACATCCAGAGCACGGGGGCGGCAGCGATGAACCGCAGCCCGTCGAAGACCGAGCGCAGCCCGTTGGTGCGGGTCCCCGGTCCGGTCGGCATGATCGGGGGCAGCTGAACGGCCGAGTACAGCAGGAGAGAGAACAGCACGGCGTCGGCGCCGTATGCCCAGCAGTAGCCGTTCGGCAGCGAGATCAGGACGCCCGCCACGAGCGGCCCGACGACCTGCCCGACATTGCCGGCGGTGAAGTACAGCGTGTTCGCGGCAGGTACCAGGGGTGTGGGAACGATGCGGGGAATGATCGCGCCCCGGGCGGCGGACGACACTGCGAAGGCGCCGGCCTGGACGGCGACGAGGGCGAGGATGAGGGGGACCGAGCGCAGATCGGTGACTGCCTGAAACAGCAGGGCGAGTGTGGTCGCCCAGGTGAGGCATGCCGACGCCAGGTACAGCAGGCGGCGGTCGAACCGGTCGGCGATGGCGCCGCCGTACAGGCCGAAGACCACGAGCGGCACGAGGGCGGCCAGTCCCGTCAGCCCCACGGACAGCGACGACTGCGACAGTGCGTATACCTGTACCGGGATGGTGATGCTGGTGACCATGGTCCCGACGTATGCCGCGCTCTGCCCGATCAACAGGCGCCGGAAGACGGGGTGGGCCAGCGGGCGGGTGTCGAGGGCGACGCCGCGCAGACCGGAGGCCAGCCGGGCCTTCAGCGTCGGCGGGGCGGCGGGAGGAAGATCACGCGGGGCGTGAGACGTCGTGGGCATGGCCATTACGCTGGCAGGACCGCACGGTGCGCCGCTTCCGTTAATCTGCCGTCATATGTCGGAAAACAGTCAGGCGGAGAAGGCGGCTGCGGAGCCCAGGGACAGCACCCACGACCACCTCGCGGGTGAGGTCATCGGCCGTCACCAGCACGGCTATCACCAGCTTCTCTACGTCAGCGCCGGTGTGTTGGCGGTGCAGACGGGCGAGGCGTCCTGGGTGGCGTCCAGCGCCCGCGCCATGTGGATTCCCGCAGGCACCTGGCACCGGCACCGGGTACACGGGCGCAGCTCTGTGCACACGCTCGGCTTCGCCGCCCACGACATCCTGTTGAGGTCCGAGGCGCCGGTCGTCGTAGCCGTGGACGCCCTGGTCCGTGAACTGATCATCGCGTGCAGTGAACCGTCCCTGCCCGAGCAGGAAGCGCGGCGCCTGCGTGCCGTGCTGCGGGACCGGCTGCGGCGGGCCCTCGTCGAGCCGTTGACGCTGCCCACCCCCACCAACTCCCTGCTGCGGCAGGCGTGTTCGCTGGTGACCGAGGATCTGCGGCAGCCGCGGACCGCGGCCTGGCTCGCACGGCGTATCGGCGTGAGCGAGCGCACCCTGGCCCGCCTGTTCAGGACCGAGTTCGGCATGACGTATCCGCAGTGGAGGACCAACATCCGGGTCTTTCACGCCATGGTGCTGCTGGCGGAAGGAGCAAGCGTCAGCGCAACGGGACGTCAGTGCGGATGGGCCACGACCAGTGCGTTCATCGACACGTTCAGCCGCACCATGGGCCAGACACCGGGAACCTATCGCATCGGACCCGGTGGGTAGATCCACCGGCCCTCTGCATGGTCGGACGACCTGGGTGCCCCCGCAGGACCCGCGCTGGAACTCGACGTCAACCGGCGAACCGGGCCCTGGGAGCTGTCGGCCGCCCCGGGGCGGGCCCGGGGCGGCCGACGAGTTCCTGGATGTCAGAGCGACGTCATGACGTGCTTGATGCGGGTGTAGTCCTCGAAGCCGTACGCGGAGAGGTCCTTGCCGTAGCCGGACTTCTTGAACCCGCCGTGCGGCATCTCGGCGACGAGGGCCATATGGGTGTTGATCCACACACAGCCGAAGTCGAGGTTCTTCGACATCCGCATCGCCCGCGCGTGGTCCTTGGTCCACACCGAGGACGCCAGTGCGTAGTCGACACCGTTGGCGTACCGCACGGCTTGGGCCTCGTCCGTGAAGGACTGGACGGTCATGACCGGGCCGAAGACCTCGTTCTGGATGATCTCGTCGTCCTGCTTGAGCCCGGAGACCACGGTCGGGGCGTAGAAGTAGCCCTGCTCGCCGACCCGGTGGCCGCCCGCCTCGATCCTGGCGTGCTCGGGGAGACGCTCGATGAAGCCGCTGACCTGGGCGAGCTGGCCCGCGTTGTTCAGCGGTCCGTACAGCACGTCCTCGTCGTCCGGCAGCCCGGTCCTGGTGTCGGCCGCGGCCTTGGCGAGGGCGGCGACGAACTCGTCGTGGACCGACTCGTGAACCAGGACGCGGGTCGCGGCCGTGCAGTCCTGGCCGGCGTTGAAGAAGCCGCCGACCACCAGGTCCTCGACCGCCTTCGCCAGGTCGGCGTCCTCGAAGATCACAGCCGGGGCCTTGCCTCCGAGCTCCAGGTGGACCCGCTTGACGTCCTTGGCCGCGCTCTGGGCGACCTGGATGCCGGCGCGTACCGAGCCCGTGATGGAGGCCATCGCGGGCGTCGGGTGCTCCACCATCAGGCGGCCCGTCTCACGGTCGCCGCAGACCACGTTGAAGATTCCGCGGGGCAGTGCCAGCTCCTCCAGGACACCGCCGATGATCTCGGCGATCAGCACCGTGGAGGCCGGGGTGGTGTCCGAGGGCTTGAGGACCACCGCGTTGCCCGCCGCGAGCGCCGGGGCGAACTTCCACACCGCCATCAGCAGGGGGTAGTTCCACGGCGCGACCTGTGCGCACACACCGACCGGCTCGCGGCGGATGATGGACGTCATCCCCTCCATGTACTCGCCGGCCGAGCGGCCCTCAAGCATGCGGGCCGCGCCCGCGAAGAAGCGGACCTGGTCGATGGCGGGGGCGAGTTCCTCGCTGCGGGTGAGGTGGAGCGGCTTGCCGGTGTCCCGGCTCTCCGCGGCGACCAGTTCGTCGGCCCGTGCCTCCATCGCGTCGGCGATCTTCAGCAGCGCGCGCTGCCGCACGGACGGTGTGGTGTCGCGCCAGACAGGGAACGCCGCGGCCGCGGCGGCCATCGCCGCGTCGACGTCGGCCGCCCCCGAGAGCGGGGAGGTCGCGTAGACGTCACCAGTGGTGGGGTCCACCACATCGAGCGTGCGGCCGTCCGAGGCGTCCGCGAACGCACCGTCGATGTAGTTGTGGAAGGTGGTGCTCATGGAACGTCTCTCCTGGTCAGGCGGCGGTACGGGCGGACAGGTGCTCGTGGACGGCGACCCAGCCGCCGTCGTCGGCGCGGGTGAAGACGATGGTCTCCCGCTCGTGGACCGTCTCCTCACCCGCGTTGGTGGCGACCCGGGTTTCGACGTCGTGACTGAAGACGGCGGTGTCGCCGAAGTGCTGGATCAGCTGCGCGGACGAGGTGCAGCCGAGGACGCGGAAGCCGTCCTGTTCCACCCACTGCTGCCAGAGCGCGCGGTACTCGGCCGTGGAGCCGAGCCGCTGCGGGGTGGTGTGGAAGATGAAGGTCGCGTCGGGGGCGAAGGCGCCGAAATAGTCGTCGAGGCGGCCCTCGGCGAAGGCGGCGACAAGCGCGTCCGCGGCGGTCCGGACTTCCTGGACGGTGGTGGTGCTCATGCACGGCTCCTGGTCACGGGCGTTCGGCGGCGGGGCCGGAACGGCGGGCGGTCGGTTACGGGGGGTGACGGTAACGCCTCAGTGCGCCACGGCGGGTTCGGGGACGGTGTCCTCGCTACCGCCGGTGATCGGCGGCACCGGGGCATCCGACGCCCGGACGAAGCGAGGTCCCGCCGGTCCGTACACGGCGCGCGGCTCGGGGAACAGAGTCAGCAGGGCGAGGTAGAGCACGACCGCGAGAGCGAGGCCGACGAGCAACGAGATGTCCGTACCGCCCCCGAGGTTGCCCAGCGGGCCGACGAACTGGCCTGGCAGGTTGGTGAAGAGGAGCGCCACGACGGCGGAGACGAGCCAGGTGGACATGCCGCGCCAGTTCCAGCCGTGCGTGAACCAGTAGCGGCCACCGCGCCGGCGGCGGTTGAAGACCTGCAGCGCCTCCGCGTCGTACCAGCCGCGCCGGGTGACGTAGCCGAGCGTCATGACGATCATCCACGGTGCCGTGCAGGTGATGATCAGCGTGGCGAAGGTGGAGATGGACTGCGCGAGGTTGAGCGCGAAGCGGCCGGCGAAGATGAACGCGATGGACAGGGCGCCGATGAAGAAGGTGGCCTGGACACGGCTGAAGCGCGTGAAGACGCTGGAGAAGTCGAGCCCCGTGCCGTACAGGGACGTCGTACCGGTGGAGAGGCCGCCGATCAGGGCGATCAGACAGAGCGGCAGGAAGTACCAGCCGGGTGAGATGGCGAGCAGCCCGCCCACGTAGTTCGGGGCGGCCGGGTCGACGTACTTCGCGGCCTTCGACGCGATGATCGACGCGGTGGCCAGGCCGAAGAGGAACGGCAGCAGGGTGGCGATCTGCGCGAGGAACGCCGCCCCCATCACCCGACGGCGCGGAGTCCCGGCCGGGATGTAGCGGGACCAGTCACCGAGGAACGCGCCGAAGGAGACCGGGTTGGAGAGCACGATCAGCGCGGCACCGATGAACGACGGCCAGAACAGCGGGTCGGCGGTGGAGGCGAAGGTGCCCGCGTAACCGGGGTCGAAGTCGCCCGCGAAGGCGAAGGCACCGAGCACGAAGAGGGCCGATGCCGCCAGCACCGCGATCTTGTTGACCAGCAGCATGAACCGGAAACCGTAGATGCAGACGACGAGCACGAGCCCGGCGAAGATCGCGTACGCGATGCCGTAGGTGACGTCCGACTCGGGGACGTGGACGAGCCGGTGCGCGCCGCCGACGAGCGCGTCCCCCGAGGACCACACCGAGATCGAGAAGAACGCGATGGCGGTGAGCAGGGAGAGGAACGAGCCGACGACCCGGCCGTGCACGCCCAGGTGCGCGGAGGAGGAAACGGCGTTGTTCGTGCCGTTGGCAGGACCGAACAGTGCCATCGGGGCCAGCATCAGCGCACCCGCCACGAGGCCGAGGACGGTCGCCGCGAGCCCCTGCCAGAAGGAGAGCCCGAAGAGGATCGGGAAGGCGCCCAGCACACAGGTCGCGAAGGTGTTGGCACCCCCGAAAGCGAGCCGGAACAGATCGATCGGGCGGGCCGTACGGTCCGAGTCCGGGATCCGCTCGACACCGTAGGTCTCGATTTCGGTGATCGAGGTCGTCACGGGCGCTCCACCTTCCGTTCATGCAGGGGGGACGGTTTCACAGTCTGTGGCCCGCGGACGACCAGCGACAATTGTGTCCATCACAGAGCCGTACGCTGTTTTATGTGGCCAGCAACAAACTCACCGTCGGGGACCTGCTCTCCTTCCCGGCACTCCAGCTCTCCGTGAAGGCCGGCAGCGGCGGTCTGAACCGGTCCGTGTCCTGGGCGCACGCCAGCGAGCTCGCCGATCCGACGCCCTGGCTCCTGGGCGCCGAGGTGATCATGACGGCGGGCCTGGCGATCCCCCGTGACGCGGCCGGACAGCGCGCCTATCTGGAGCGGCTGGACGACGCCGGGGTATCCGCTCTCGCGCTCTCCGCGCAGTTGCACATGCCCCCGCTGCACGACGCGTTCTTCCAGGCGGCGGAGGAGCGGGGCTTCCCGGTCCTCGAAGTGCCGCTCGCCGTTCCGTTCATCGCTGTCGCCCAGGAGATCGCGGCCGCGGCCCAGGAGGACGCCCGGCACCGGCTGGGCGCGCAGCTCCAGGTCTTCGGAGCGCTGCGCTGGCTGGTCGCCGAGGACCTCGACACGCCCACACTTCTGCGCCGTCTCGAAGGCCTGTCGGGCTACGACGTCTACCTCTGCACACCGCAGGGCCGCCCCCTCCTGCCCGGCGTTCCCGTACCGGATCCCGCTGTCCTGCCCGCTTCCGTCGACGCTCCACCGACGATCCCCGGCGGATTCGTCCTCCCGGTGCCCGCGCCCGGGGGCCCGGCGGGCTTTCTCGTCGCATACGAGCGTCAGGGCGCCCAGCCCGCGGGACTCGCCGTCGTCCAGCACATCGCCACCGTGGCGGCACTGCGGCTGGCGATGGTACGCAACGAGCGCGAGACACTGCGCCGCGAGGGTGCGGAGACGCTGGCCGAACTGCTGCAGGAGGTGCTCGACCCGGAGGCGGCGCGCCGTCGGCTGGCCCGGCACGCGATCGAGGGCGACACCGTACTCCTCGTCGTGCGCCACACCACCGACGAGGCACTGCTGCGCTGTCTGGAGGACCAACCCCATCTGCTGCTCACCCGAGGCGAGGACCGCTACGTCCTGGGGGCACCGGAGCTGGCAGTGGCCGTCGGCGAGCTGCCGGCCGTCGCGGCCGGGATCAGCCGCCCCGTCCTGCCGGGCGCCGCACTGAAGGTCGCCCAGCGCGAGGCACTCTGGGCGGTCTCCAAGGCCGTGGAGTCCGGGCGCCCGGTCGTCCGATACGGCGAGGACTCGACGGGCCGGTGGCTGCCCGACGATCCCGCTGTCCTGACCGCACTGGTCGAGCACGTGCTCGGCGAGGTCCTGCGCTACGACGAGGCCCATGACTCGCAGCTGCTGGTCTCCGCCCGCACCTGGATGGAGCGCGACCGCCGTACCGAGACGGCTGCGGCGGCGCTCCACATCCACCCCAACACCCTCGCCTACCGGCTGCGCCGCTTCGGCGCACTCGCCGATCGTGATCTGACGTCGACGGGGGCCCTGGCCGAGGTCTGGCTGGCGATTCAGGCGGCCGGGGCGCTGGGCCTCACCGACTGAGCAGGGTCGTGGCAGGCGGGCAGGACGTGCGCCCGGAGGGGATTTCATCCCACGCTTTTCACCCTCGATGCCTGGTTCGACGTGATGGCAGCACTTGCCGGGACTGACCGGTACACCGCCGTCGCCTTAGCAGGCATCGCGGAGTCATACGGCACCGTCATGACAGGGGTTCCTCCCTCAGGGCGCCCCAGTCACCGTCGCCGACGAGATGGAACAGGGTGGCGGTGACCGCGGCCAGGCCGGTCCAGCCGGTCTGGTGGGAGGCGCCGAGGCCGGCGCCGGTGTCTGCGTGGAAGTACTCGTGGAACAGGATCAGATCGCGCCAGTGCGGGTCCTTGGTGAACGTCGGCTGGGCACCGTGCACCGGGCGACGGCCCTGGGCATCGCACAGGAAGGTGGCGGTGAGCCGGCCAGTTGGAATTGCCCCCGAACATGCCGGAGTCCGACTCGGCGGGCAGATAGCCGACCCCGTACGGCTCGCCGTGCACCTCGAAGGTGTACGGGTGCGCGGCGTGGTACCGCGACAGCGAGCGGATGCCGTGCGGGCCGAGGAACTCGTCCTCGTCGAGCATGCGGGAGAGGCACGCCTTTCACAACAGCGGCAGGCCCGGCGGAGCGCGGTGGGCACACGTGCTGTGCCCACCGCGGTCTTCGGACGGTGGTTCCGTTGTGGCTGTCGGGTCAGGGCTCAGCCGCAGCAGCCCGAGCTGCCGGTGCTGGGCTGTCCGCCGTGCAGGTCGTCGTCGTGCCCGGCAGCGATCCGTGCCCATTGCGCGGTCGGCCGTCCGTCCTTGCGGAACTGCTGGCCGCTGGCCTCATACGGCTGCGGCCAGCCCGTCGGGGAGTCCTCCCAGACCTCCTGCCGTCCGTAGACGGTCATGTCGAGGATGCCGTAGGAGGGCGTCATGGGCTCGACCCCTCGGCCGGTGGTCCAGTACGTCTCGTAGACGCCGTCCCCGTCGCGGAGGTAGCACGCCTTCATGCCGAAGTGGCGGCCGGCCAGGAGCCGTTCGTGGGACTCGGCGGGTACGGAGTACCAGGGCATCTCCCAGCCCATGAAGCGGCGGTAGCGTTCGGACTCCTCGTAGGGGCCCTTGCAGAAGGCGGCGAAGGTGACATCACGCTGGTGCAGATAGGACAGTTCGCGGACCTGGCCGGTGAAGAAGGTGCAGCCCTCACATTGGTCGGCGGCGGGGCGGCCGTCATGCCACATGTGATACGACGCGAACAGCTGGGTACGGCCGTCGAAGGCGTCGATCAGGGGAACTTTTCCGTTGCCTCCGACGAGCGGAGTCGAGGGGTCGACCTCGGTCATGGGCAGCCGTCGCCGTGCGGCGGCGATCGCGTCGCCCTCCCGGGTGTGCGCCTTCTCCCGGGCGCGCAGGGTGTCGTTCGCGGCCAGCCACTCCGAGCGGGAGACGACCGGCGGCTTGTTCGTGGCAGTCATGCCCGTACTGACCCGGCAGCCGACAGAAACTCATCGGTGGGGTCCGGGGCGGGCGGGCCAGGCGTCCGCAGCCAGTCCACGATCCGGCCGCCACCATCGGCACGCCGGACCACATCACACGACCAGCCGGATCCTGATCGCAGAGAGGGCGAGGAGATCAACTGAGCGCATTCGGCCTGGCGCTGAGCGCCGGGTGGGGATTTTCAAAGAGCGGGTGGGGATTTTCGAAGAGAACGGGAACCACGCGCTCGATGCTTTGGGCGCCCCCTGGCCGGCGTACCGGGCGCCGATGTTCGTGAGAGCCGGCGCCACTTGGGCATGAGTCGGCCATGTCCTTCGCTATCGCTGTCAGGGTTGGTCCGCCAGGGCGGCGGCGAAACGCGCCGCGAGCGTCGCGACCGCGGCACGGAGTTCCTGGCCGCCCTCGACGCGGAAGGCGAACGGCACGCTCGCCAGCCATTCCTGTGCGTACATCGCCGGATTGCTTGTGCTGCCGACGAGCACGCACCCGCCTTTCGATGGTTCGAGCCGTCCCATGGGAGGCCGGATCCACGGCGCCACCTCGGCCAGTGGAGCGTCGAAAACGACGCGGGTGGGGAACTCCCACCCGGTGCCCAGGTTCTCTTCCACTGCTGCCACCGGGTCGAGGCCGCCGGGCGGCTCGAACTCGTGGGCTGTCTGCCGCACGGCGCGGACCCGGTCGATCCGGTAGGTGCGGATCGCGGCCGCGCGATGGGAGTGACACAAGAGGTACCAGCGCCCGTGGCGGACGACGACCGCCCAGGGGTCCACCTCGGCCTCCCATTCGTTGCCGGACTCGCTCCGGTACGTGACCAGCACGCGACGTCGGGCTGCGACGGCGGCGACGAGTGCGCTGGTGGTAGAGGGATCCGGCCGGGCCGAGTGCCGGTCGGGCGCGGCTGACGCGTGCTCTCGCAACGCCGCTGCTTGCCGGCCGACGCTCTCGGGCAGGGCCCGGATGACCTTGCCCAGGGCAGAACCGACGAGATCGTCGACGTCGGCTGCTGCCGGCCGGCCGTCGAGCACCGCCATGACCAGGCCAAGTGCCTCGGGCTCCGTGAAGACGACCGGCGGCAGCCTGGTCCCGCGCCCGAGCCGGTACCCGCCGTAGGGACCCCGGGTCGACTCGACGGGGATGCCCGCCTCTCGGAGGATCGCGACGTACCGGCGCGCGGCCCGCTCAGTGACACCCAGAGACGCGGCGAGTCCGTCGGCCGTCACGCCGGGACGGGCCTGGAGGATCTCAAGGGCGCGCAGGGCTCGTGCGGTGGGGCTGGGATCGGTCGGCACGGGAGCAGGGTAGGCGGTCGTGGGACAAGCCGGAAGTAGATTGTCCGGAACCGGTCCTAGGGTGATGGCCATGACCGAGTTCCGCGAGCAGGACCTCACGGGAGCACTCTTCCAGCGCGTGAGCCTTCGGGGCGCCGCCTTCACCCAGGTGTCCCTCAATACCGTCCGCATGCGCGCAGTTGACTTCACCGGGGCGCAGATCCGTGGCGCCCTGTTCAACGAGAGCCGCATGCGCGGCGTCGAGCTGGTCGACGTCGAGATCAGCGGCGAGTTGAAGAACGTCGTCGTGAACGGCGTCGACATCGCACCGCTCGTCGACGCCGAACTGAACCGTCGCATGCCCGAGCGGGCGAGGATGCGCCCCGACGACACCGATGGGTTCCGTGAGGCGTGGGCAATCCTGGAGCGGCTGTGGGAGGGAACCGTCGCGCGTGCGAGGACATTCCCCGAAGCGGCGCTCCACCGCGGCGTCGCTGACGAGTGGTCCTTCATCCAGACCCTGCGGCACCTCAACTTCGCCGGCGCTGCCTGGGTCGGCCGGATGATCCTCGGCAATGCCTCGCCGTGGCACCAGTTGGACCTGCCGTGGGACGAGGCACCCGGGTGGGACGGTATCCCGTGGGACCGCGAGGCACGACCCTCGCTCGACGAGGTGCTGACGGTCCGACGCGAACGCCAGGTGATGGTCCGCCACGTCATGGAGTCACTCACCGACGAGCAACTCGCCTCCGAGGTGACCCACACCGAGCCCGGCTGGCCACGGATGGAGCGCTTCCCCTTCAAGGAATGTCTCAGCATCGTCATCAACGAGGAATGGGAACACCGGCTCTATGCCGAACGTGATCTGACCTCACTCGAGAAAGAAAACTGATCATGGACATCCTCCTCATTGCCGGCCTGTGGCTCGACGGATCCGCATGGGACGATGTCGTCCCCACGCTCGAGGCGCTCGGCCACCGCCCCGTGCCGCTGACCCTCCCCGGTCAGGGCGACGGATCTGCGTCCGCCGCGCTCGACGACCAGGTGGCGGCGGTGCTCGCCGCCGTGGACTCGGCGTCCGAAAAGCCCATGGTGGTGGGGCATTCCGCCGCCTGCACCCTGGCTTGGCTGGCCGCCGACGCGCGACCGGAGAAGGTGGCCAAAGTCGCCCTCATCGGCGGCTTCCCGTCCGCCGACGGGGAGCCTTACGCCGACCTCTTCGAGCCGAAGGACGGCGTCATGCCCTTCCCCGGCTGGGGCCCATTCGAGGGGCCGGACGCCGCTGACCTTGATGAAGAGGCCAGGCGCAGCTTCGCGTCTGCCGCGATCCCCGTCCCGGAAGGGGTGACCAAGGGCATGGTGCGTCTGGTGGACGATCGACGGTTCGACGTACCGGTCGTGGTCGTGTGCCCCGAATTCACCCCTGCCCAGGCCAAGGAGTGGATCGGCGCCGGTGACGTACCCGAGCTCGCCAAGGCCAGGCACCTCGACTTCGTCGACATCGACTCAGGTCACTGGCCGATGGTCAGCAAGCCGATCGAACTCGCCCGGCTCCTGGCCGCAGCGGCAGCCGAGGCCTGACACGGCGCCGCAGCCCGTCGCGTCCAGGAGCAGACGCTGGAAGACGTGCGGCGGATCCAGCGCGGCTGGCGGAGGAACGGCTACTGCTCCCCGGATGACGCCCCGGACCGCCGGTTCGGGGCCTTCGCGACGCAGGTCGACGTGGGCACGCGGTGGTGGACCGGGAACTGTATGTCCGCGCTCCTGGACCTCCGACCCGCACCGCTGCCGGGATGCCGGACCCGGCGGCGGCCACCACGTGCCGTGGATCACCGGCGACGGGCTCTACGGCGGCAACCCGAAGCGTCGGGCCGCCCTGGAGGAACGAGACACCGGCTACGTGCTCGCCGTGGGCTGCCCGGCCGAAGTCATCACCCGAGCACCGCTGCCGCGAGTGGGCCGTCATCGACCTGCCCGGCCCCGACTTCGGCCGCCGCCAGCGGCTGATCCGTCGCCACCGCACCACCGGCGAACTCGCCTACTACCGCTGCCACGCACCTCGACCGGTACTCCTGACGGCCCTGGTGCGGGTCGCCGGGGCACCCTGGCCGTGTTCGCCCACGCCTTCCTCGCCGTCGTCCGCCCGACGAACACGCCCGCCATCCTGCCGATGGCCTACCACCGGCAGGCCGCCCCACGGTCATGAAGCCGCGGTATTCAACTGGGGTAGTGGGCAGCCCGACGGCAGCTACCGCGAATCCCCGACCGGTCCCGGCACACCGACCGATTCCTTTCGGGGCTGACCCGAGTCTTCATATTCGAGGGCCGGAACGTCCGACCCCGAGAACGGAGACCATCATGCGCAAGCTCATCGCGGGGGCATTCGTCACGCTTGACGGTGTGGTCCAGGATCCGGGCGGATTCAGCGAGATCGAACGCGGCGGCTGGGCACTGGACTATTTCGACGACACCTCGCGCCAGCGGGCCACCGACGCGCTCCTGGCGAGCGACACTTTTCTGCTGGGGCGGGCGACCTTTGAGATCATCGAGAAGGCCTGGTCGCGCAACACCGGGCCGTATGCCGAGGCGATGAACAACATTCCCAAGCTCGTCGTGACGAGGACGCTGCTCGGCCCGTTGCCCTGGAACGCCACCGCCCTCGCCGGTGAGGCGGCGCAGACGGTCGCGAAGCTCAAGCAGGGGCCCGGCGGCGACATCGTCATGTACGGCAGCTCCACGCTGATGCGAACTCTGCTCCAGCACAACCTGATCGACGAGCTGAACCTCGGCGTCCACCCCCTTGTCGTCGGCGAGGGAAGGCGGCTCTTCGACAGTGCGCTGCCGGGCTCGCTGCGGTTCGTGGCCGCAACGCCGAGTGCGACCGGAGTCGTCACGCTCACCTACGCCCCGTAATGTCGATCGGGATGGGAGATTTCGCAACGGACACGGAACCCTACCGGCGCGAGCTGCTGGCGCACTGCTATCGCATGCTTGGATCGGTGGACGACGCCGAGGACGTGGTCCAGGAGACCTACCTGCGTGCCTGGCGTTCGTATGAGGCGTTCCAGGGCAGGTCGTCGGTGCGCACCTGGCTTCACCAGATCGCCACCAACGCATGCCTCTCCGCGGTGTCGCACCGTAGTAGGCGTTTCCTGCCGTCGGGCCTTGGCGGACCCGCCGACGACCCAATGAACCCGCCGATGGCTACGGAAGCGCAGTGGGTTCAGCCCGTTCCCGACTCGATGCTCGACCCGGCAGCGATCGTCACGGCGCGCGACAGCCTGCGCATCGCGCTGATCGCCACGCTCCAGCGGTTGCCGGGCCGTCAGCGGGCGGTGTTCATCTTGCGCGACGTCCTGGCGTGGTCGGCGGCGGACGTCGCGCAGGTGATGGGCACCAGCACGGCAGCGGTCAAGAGCATGCTGCAGCGCGCGCGTGCGCGGCTGGAACAGGCGCCACCTGACGTCGAGGAAGCGGTCGAGCCCGGCGAACTGAGTGCCGTCCTCGCCCACTACATCGCCGCAGTCGAGGAGGCCGACGGCGCGGCGCTCGAACAGCTGCTGCGTGTCGATGCCAGCGTCGAGGCGACGCCTTGGCGCACCTGGTTCTCCGGCCGCGCCACCTGCGTGCCGTATCTCGTGCAGCGGGTCCTGGGCTCGCCGGGCACGTGGCAGCTGCTGCCGACCAGCGCGAACGGCCAGCCGGCGGCGGTCGGCTACCGCGATGGCCAGGCCTACGGCATCCTCCTGCTCACCGTGACCCCGGAGGGCATCGCGAGAATCAACGCGTTCGGGGATCCGGGGCTTGTCAAGCGGTTCGGCTTCCCCGCGTCGGTATGAGCGCGAAGACCCGCTCGGCGATCGGACGGGGCCTGCGTCGAGGCACTTGTCGAGCGGTATCCCGACGATGTCCGGGGCAGCCCGTGGGCCTCACCGCCGGTCATCGGTGAAGCCTCGGGCCTGATCGTCTGTCTGCCGAGCCCCAGGCAGTCACCCGTACTGCCCCAACCCGGGGTTTGCGGACATGATCGGGCACTCCGAGGAGAAGAAGTGCCATGACGGCTGACAGCCGCCGAACCTACGTCGGGAAGGGAAAGACATGCGTCTGGACCTCACGGGACGGACCGCGCTGGTGACGGGATCCACCCAAGGCATCGGTGCCGCGATCGCGGCCGGACTCGCGCGGCCCGGTGCCCGGGTCGGAGTCAACGGGCGCGACCGGGGCAGGGTCGAGGAGTCCGTCAAACAGCTCAAGGCCGACGTGCCGGACGGCGATTTCGTTCCGGTCACCGCCGACGTCGCGTCCGAGGAGGGCGCCGTCGGTGCCCAAGAAGCCCTGCCGGACGTCGACATCCTGATCAACAACCTCGGCATCTTCGGCGCCAAGGACCCGTTGGAGATCACGGACGACGAATGGCGTCGCTACTTCGAAGTGAACGTGCTGGCCGCCGTCCGCCTCACCCGTACCTACCTGCCGCAGATGATCCAACGGGGGTGGGGCCGCGTCCAGTACATCGCAAGTGACTCTGCAGTCGTGATCCCCGCCGAGATGATCCACTACGGCATGTCGAAGACCGCCCTGCTCGCGGTCAGCCGTGGCTTCGCCAAGCATGCCTCGGGGACCGGCGTCACCGTGAATTCCGTCATCGCCGGCCCTACCCACACCGCTGGTGTGGAGGATTTCGTCTACCAACTCGTCGACCGTGACCTTCCGTGGGACGAGGCGCAGCGAGCCTTCATGCGAGAGCACCGCCCGCAGTCGCTGTTGCAGCGCCTGATCGAACCCGAGGAGATCGCCAACATGGTGGTGTACCTGAGCTCCGACCTGGCGTCCGCCACCACGGGCGGCGCACTGCGGGTCGACGGAGGGTACGTCGATTCCATCCTCCCCTAGGCCCCGCCGGACCGAGGACCTCCTCGACGTTCTTCATGCCCCGTGCCGACCGGGCCCCGGTCAGCGGACGATGTCGCTCGCCAGGTCCCACAGGCGCTCGGCGTTCGCCGGGTCCAGCGCGTAGGGGGCCACGCCGGGGACGCCCCACTGGGTGGGACGGGTGTGGACGAGAGGCGCCTCGTTGACGTCCTCGAAGTAGCGGCCGCCGACGCCTTCGACCAGCGGGGAAGCGGCGAGGAACACGGTCGTCGCGGCGCCCTGCCCGATCGTCTTGCGGTAGGGCTCGGGGGTCCGCAGGCCTCCGGTGTGCCGCTGGAGGTTGGTGGCGATCGCACCGGGGTGCAGGGAGTTGGCCGTGATGCCGTCGCCGGACCAGCGGCGCTGCGCCTCGACGGCCAGGAGGATGGCGGCGGTCTTGGACTGGCCGTAGGCGGCGAGCGCGTCGTACGGGCGGAAGCGGAAGTCGATGTCGTCGAAGACGACGGGAGAAAAGAGATGGCCGCTGGAGGAGACCGAGACCAGGCGCGCGCCGTCGCCGTCGGCGAGGGCGCGGTGCAGCCCCAGGGCCAGGGCGAAGTGTCCCAGGTAGTTGGTGGCGAACTGCTGCTCGTGGCCGCCGATGCCCCGCTCCAGTTCCGGCGGCATCATGATGCCGGCGTTGTTGATCAGGATGTGCAGCGGACCCTGCCAGCCGGCGGTGAGCGCCCGCACCGATCCCAGGTCGGCCACGTCCAGGCGGGCGACGTGGATCGCGTCGTTGCCGGTGACCTTGCGCAGGTCGGCCGCGACCTGTTCGCCGGCTTCCGGACGGCGGACCGCGAGCGTGACCTCGGCGCCGTTGGCCGCCAGAGCGCGGGCGGTCTCGACTCCGATGCCCGAGCCCGCGCCCGTGACGATGGCCCGCCTGCCTGACAGGTCGACGCCCTCGATCACCTCCGAGGCGGTGCTGTCGCGGCCGAGCGGGGTCGTGAAGAGCTGGGACATGTGATGCATTCCTCCGGTCGTTCGAACTGCTCCCTCAGACTGCGCCGAACGCCCTGGGACGAACCAGGACGGGTTGAGACTGGGACTGACAGGGCCATCCATGAAACCGGAACGCGTTCGTACGCTGGAAACATGACAGCCGCAGGAGACGCCAACGCACTGGGCCGGTATCTGCGCGCCCGCAGGGAACTGGTCCAGCCCGATGAAGCCTGGGACCAGGGCAACCGGCGTGTCCCGGGGCTGCGCCGCGAGGAGGTCGCCTTCCTCGCGGGGATCAGCTCCGATTACTACAACCGCCTGGAGCAGGGCCGCGACAGGAACCCCTCGGAGCAGGTCCTGCGCAGCATCGCCCGCGCCCTGCGACTGGACGAGGAGGCGACGACCTACCTGCTGGAGATCGCCACACGTAAGAACCCGCGGCGCAAGCGGCCCCGCAGGCCGGAGCAGGTCAGTGACGGCATGCGCACGCTCATCGGCTCCTGGCCACTCACCCCGGCGTACATCCACGGCACATACATGGACGTCCTGGCCGCCAACAGCCTCGCCATCGCGCTCTCACCGTTCAACGCGCCGGGACACAACGGCATTCTGGCCGCGTTCCTGGAACCAGAGATGCGGGAACTCCACCAGGACTGGGAGGACATGACCGCCCGGGTCGTCCCGTACCTGCGCTCGGTCGTTGGTGCGGACATCGAAGACTCGCGCCTGGTCGAGATCGTCGGAGAACTCTCCCTGCGCAGCGAGCGCTTCCGCACTCTCTGGGCCCGGCAGGACGTCAAGCACAAGACCACTGGCACCAGCCTGCTTCTTCACCCCCAGGCCGGCCCCCTGGAACTGCACTACGAAAAGCTGCTGGTCCCGGGCACCGACCGGCAGACGCTGATCACCTACCACGCACAGCCGGGCAGTGCCTCCGAGGAACGCCTGCGTCTGCTCGCCAGCATGAACGCCCCTGACCATGTCGGCGGTGTACGGGCCGCCGGCGACGAGACCCGAACGCCCGGACGCACCACGCCTTGACATGGTCTCCGGACATCCGTGACCGGCCTGGTCGCCGACGCACGCGCCGTTCTTCGTCACGCTGCGTGAGTGCCGGTGGCCGCCTCGCGGGGTCAGCCCTCCGCGGGGTCAGCTCTGCACTCGGTCAGGCCTCCGCGCGGTCAGCCCTCCGCGCGGGTGGGCAGCCGCCATCCCGGGCGCGGGAAGTGGCAGGTGTAGCCGTCGGGGTAACGCTCCAGGTAGTCCTGGTGCTCGGGCTCGGCCTCCCAGAAGGGGCCGACCGGCTCGACCTCGGTGACGACCTTGCCCGGCCACAGTCCGGAGGCGTCCACGTCCGCGATGGTGTCCTCGGCGATCCGCTTCTGCTCGTCATCCACGTAGTAGATCGCCGAGCGGTAGCTGAGACCGATGTCGTTGCCTTGGCGGTTCTTGGTGCTCGGGTCGTGGATCTGGAAGAAGAACTCCAAGATCGTGCGGAAGTCGGTCTTCTCGGGGTCGAAAAGGATCTCAATGGCCTCCGCGTGGGTGCCGTGGTTACGGTACGTCGCGTTCGGCACGTCACCCCCGGTGTATCCGACCCGGGTCGCTGTCACGCCCGGGAGCCGGCGGATCAGGTCCTCCATCCCCCAGAAGCATCCGCCCGCCAGTACGGCCCTCTGCGTCTGCGCTGCCATTTCGGCCCCTCCAATGTCTGTCGCCTCGGTCACTCGGGCCGCTCTGCTCGCACACCGGCGGCAGCCCATGCCCTCTGGCTTCATCAGCGCGTGAGGGTTCCAAACAATTCCGTGCCCGCCCGCCCCGCCGCCGATCAGCCGGGGGTGGGGCACCGCCGCAGCCTGCGGAAACCGTCCCGGGGCGCCGCCTACGTCACCGCGAGATCCCGTTTTTAAGTTAATTAGCAATTAATATTGACAGGCTTGAGGGGCCTGGGCACAGTTTCCGCCGTGGCACCGACGCCCAGGCACGACCGGAGCGGGGTGCCCCGTACCCCCAACTCTCGGGAGAATCAAGTGGCTTCGCATCGTGCAGGGATGGCGCGACCGCGGCGGACCGCGGTGGTCCTCGGTGCCGTGGTGCTGGTCGGCTCGGCGGTTCCGGCGGCACACGCCGCGGACGACCAGGGCGCGCCGCAGTACTACGACAGCGGTCTCGCCTCCACGCCGTACATGGGATGGAACACCTACTACGGGCTCGGCGCGCCGACGGAGGACCAGGTCAGGAAGGTCGCCGACCACCTCGTCAGCAGCGGGCTGCGCGACAGCGGCTACAACATCGTCTGGCTGGACGGTGGTTGGCAGGCGGACCAGCCGCGCGATCCGCAGACGGGTCGGCTCGTGGCCAACCCCACCCGTTTTCCCTCCGGCATCCCCGCGCTGGTGACGTACCTTCACAAGCGGGGCCTGAAGGTCGGCATCTACACCGACGCGGGTGAGTACGACGGCGGCAAGTGGTGCGGCCTGGGCAGCCGCGGTCACTACGAGCAGGACGCCCGCCAGTTCGCCGGGTGGAAGGTCGACGCCATCAAGGTGGACTTCCTCTGCGGCATCGGCGCGGGGCTCGATCCGGGCCCCGCCTTCAAGGAGTTCAGCGACGCCGTCGCCAAGTCCGGGCGGAAGATGCTGCTCAACCTCTGCAACCCGCTCACCGACGACTGGGGCATGCCGCACACCCCGGAGCAGGACGCGCACAACACCTTCGTCTACGGTCCGACGGCAGCCGACTCCTGGCGCACCGGCACCGACATCGCCTGGGGCACCCCGACCGCGGGGGAGTGGCCGAACATCCTGCGCAACATGGATGCCAACGCCTGGCACCCCGAGGCCCAGGGGCCCGGGCACTGGAACGACCCCGACTACCTCATCCCGATGCGCAAGCTCGCCGAGGGTGGCTACGAGATGACGGAGGAGGAGTCCACCACGCAGTTCGTGATGTGGGCCGAGATGGCCTCGCCGCTCGTGCTCGGCAGTGACCCGCGCACCCTGCCGCAGTCGATGGTCGACACCCTGCGCAACCCCGAGATCATCGCCGTCGACCAGGACCCGCTGGGCATCCAGGGCGCACGCGTGGCGACCGACTCGGTCGGCGACGTCTACAGCAAGGTGCTGAACGGCGCGGGCAAGCGGGCGGTCGTGCTGCTCAACCGTTCCGACCAGGCGCAGGATCGCACGGTGACCTTCGCGGACGCCGGCCTCGCGGGCAAGGTCGCGGTGCGCGACCTGCGGGCCCGTGCCTCGCGTGGCACTTTCACCGGCTCGTACACGGTGCGCGTCCCCGCGCACGGCACGGCCTTCCTCAAGCTGACCGGCACCGACGAGGCACCCGGTACGCAGCTTCCCGGCCGCTCCTCGGCGAGCCCGGCCCTGGTGCGCGACGGCGACACGCTCACCGTCCTCACCCGCGGCACGGACGGCGCGCTGCGCGCGCAGACCGCGCGCGGTGGTGACTGGGCCACGTCCCGGACCACCGATCTGGGTGGCCCGACGCGCGGCCGCGTCCTGGGCCAGCCCGCGGCGTACGCCTCGGCCGGCGGACGGATCGACGTCTTCGTGCGCGGCACCGACGACACCGCCTACCGGCGCGTGTACGCGAACGGGCACTGGGGGCGCTGGCAGAGCCTCGGCGGGACGCTGACGGACGCGCCGACCGCGGCCTTCGCGGGACCGGACGACTGGACCCTGTTCGCGCGCGGCGCGGACGGCAGTGTGTGGTCGCGCGGCCCGGCCTCCGGCTGGACCTCGCTCGGCGCCCCGCAGGGCCGCCCGTTCTACGGACGTCCGTCGGCCGTCGTCGACGACGCCGGGCGGCTGCACGTGGCCGTGCGCACCCCCGACGACTCGGTGTGGTCGCGGACCCGCGACACCTCCGGTACCTGGTCGGACTGGACGTCCCTCGGCGGCACGACCAGTGGCAGCCCGACCTTGGTGGCGTCCGGCGGCACTGTTCACCTGTACGCGCGGGCCGGGGACTACACGCTCTGGACGCGCAGTTGGACCGCCGACGGCGGCTGGGCCGGCTGGAGCAAGAACACCGACTTCGTCAGCGGGGCCTTCGACGGCGCGCTCGGTGCCGTCGCCGGGCCGGAGGGCGGCGTGCTGGCCGCCTACCGCGGGGTGGACGGCCGCGTCCACCAGACCGGGCTCTGAGCTCCGCGCTCGTTCCGCCCCACCCCGCACCACCGAGAACCAAGCCACACCCCGCATCACCACCCGGCACCAACAGGTGTGCCTCCGGGCCTTGTTCGGCCCGGAGGCACACCCTCCGAGAAATAAATTAGTAATTAATCTTGACGGTACCAGGACCCCTGCGACAGGCTGTGCCTGCCGCAGGCAGAGCCGGGCCGTCAGGGGGCCTCAGCTCCGTTCCGTGGGCACTTAGGGAGTGCATAGATGACCGCCTTCAACGCCAACCGCCGCAGATTCCTCGTAGGAGCCGGCGCAGTCGGCGCCGGCGCGCTGCTCAGCAGCTGCGTCACCCAGAGCCCGTCCGCCTCCGGAGGAAAGTCCGGCGGCCCGGTGACCCTGCAGTCCAACCTCTCCTCTCCGCAGGCCAAGACCGCGATGCAGGCGGTCGTCGCCGCCTTCGACAAGCGCGGCGACTCCAAGGCGCAGCTCAACACCGTCGCGTCCGAGACCTTCCGCACCCAGCTGCCGACCTACCTCACGTCGGCCAACCCGCCGGACGCCTACACCTGGTACCCCGGCTCCGTGGCCGAGTCGTACGCCAAGAAGGACCTGCTCCTCGGTCTCGACGACATATGGGAGAAGCCCGAGCTCAGCGGCTACTCCGACGCGCTGAAGAAGCTGTGCACCTCGGCCTCCGGCGGCAAGAAGGTCTTCGTGCCGACCAGCTACTACTGGTGGGGCGTCTTCTACCGCAAGTCGAACTTCGCCAAGTGGGGCGTCAAGGAGCCCAAGACCTGGGACGAGTTCCTCGGCCTGTGCGACAAGCTCAAGAGCAAGGGCGTCGCCCCGATCGGCCTCGGCGCCGGCGGTGACACCCCGTGGGTGGCCTCCACCTGGTTCGACTACCTCAACATCCGCGTCAACGGCGCCGCGTACCACCGCGAACTCCTCGCGGGCAAGCACCGCTTCGACGACCCCGAGGTCCGCAAGGTCTTCGACACATGGGACCAGGCCCGTCCGTACTTCGACCCCAACGGCACGGCGATCCCCTTCCAGGACGCCACCACCGCCCTCCTCCAGGGCCGCACCGGCATGATGCTCATCGGTACCTTCTTCGCCGACGCCGCCCCCAAGGACGCCCTGGGCGACCTGGACTTCTTCCAGTTCCCCATCATCGACCCGAAGGTGCCGGTCGCCGAGGAGGCGCCCACGGACGGCTACTTCGCCAGCGCCCGCACCAAGCGCGCCGACGGCGTCAAGGAGCTGCTGCGCTACCTGGCCTCCGCCGAGGCACAGGAGCTTTACCTCAAGAACTCGTCCGGCACCGCGCTGCCCACGCACCCCGACGCCAAGGACGCCGGCACCCCGCTGGTCCTCAAGGGCCGCAAACTCATCGAAAGCGCCACCGACGTGACGCAGTTCTTCAACCGGGACTCCAGCGACGCGCTCCAGCCGACCGCCGACACGGCGCTCGTGCACTACCTGGCCAAGCCCAAGGAGATCGGCTCCATCCTCACCACGTGGCAGCGCAGCGCACAGAAGATCTGGAGCCAGTGACAATGGCGCTGATCGGCTCCACACGACGGTCCAGGGCCACGCGGGTGCCCCCGGTGGTCCTGGCCTTCGTCCTCGTCCCGCTGCTCGCCGAGGCGTTCTGGGTCTTCTGGCCGGCCCTCCAGGGCTTCTACCTCTCCCTGACCTCTTGGGACGGTCTGTCGGCCCCGAAGTTCGTCGGCCTCGGCAACTTCAGCGAGATGGTGCACGACGAGGTCTTCCGCACCGCCGCGATCAACACGGTGCTGTGGCTGCTGCTCTTCGGCGGGCTGTCCGCCGCGCTCGGGCTCGGTGCCGCGCTGCTGCTCCAGCAGGAGCGGCGCGGCATCGGGTTCTACCGGGCGGCGCTCTTCCTGCCGGTGGTCTTCTCACTGGTCGCGACCGCGCTGGTGTGGCAGGCCATGTACCAGCCGGACGGCCTGATCAACAACGTGCTGCAAGGCGTCGGTCTGGGCGGCTGGAAGCATGCCTGGCTCGCCGACCAGGACACCGCGTTCTACGCGGTGATCGTGCCCGCGCTGTGGCGCCAGGTCGGCTACGTGATGGTGCTGTACCTGGCCGGCCTCAAGGGCATCGACCCCGTGCTGTACGAGGCGGCAAAGGTCGACGGCGCCACCCGCCTGCAGCAGTTCCGGCACATCACCCTGCCGCAGCTGCGCAGCGTCAACGCGGTCGTCCTGTCGGTGATCGTCATCGACTCGCTGCGCTCGTTCGACGTGGTGTGGGCGCTCACCCGCGGCGGCCCGTACCACTCCTCGGAGCTGCTGAGCACCTACATGTACTCCACCGCGTTCCAGTCCCTGCGCCTCGGATACGGCTCCGCACTCGCCGTCGTCATCTTCGTGCTGGCCTTCGGCGTCATCGCGAGCTACCTCGTGCGCGCCTTCCGGGAGGCCGACTCATGACCGCCACCCACGCCACCGCGCACGCCAAGGACTCCGAGGGTCCGGCCGGCGAGCCCCGTCCCGCCAAGGTCGCGGCGCCACGCCGCCCCGCCCTGAGCGGCCGTGCCCTGCGCACCGCCGGTTTCCACCTCTCCGCGGGCCTGCTGTCCGCGCTGTGGCTGCTGCCGATCGCCCTCGTCCTGGTCACCAGCACCCGGACGTTCGACGACATCGCCGCGCACGGCGTCGGCAGCTGGCCGCACTCGTTCACCTTCGACAGCTTCCGGCAGGCCTGGGTGGACGGCGGCCAGCAGCGCGCCCTCATCAACAGCATGCTGGTCACCATCCCCACCGTGCTGCTCTCGCTCGGCCTCGCCTCCATGGCGGCCTTCGCACTCAGCCGCTACGACCTGCCCTTCCGGCGCGTCCTGCTGCTGCTCATGCTCGGCGGCAATCTGCTGCCCCCGCAGATCCTGCTGATCCCGGTCTCCAAGCTCAGCGAACTCCTCGGCATCTACGACCAGTTGTACGCCCTGATCGGCGTGCAGGTCGGCTTCGGCGTCGGCTTCTACGTCTTCGTCCTGCACGGCTTCATGCGGTCGATCCCCGGCGAGATCCAGCAGGCCGCCGTCATCGACGGCGCGAACCCGTGGCAGATCTACTGGCGGGTCATCCTGCCGCTGGCCCGCCCGGCGCTGGCCGCGCTGACCGCCCTGTCGTTCACCTGGATCTTCAACGACCTGCTGTGGGCCATCACGGTGCTGCGCACCGACACCCAGATGCCCATCACCGCCTCCCTCATCGGGCTGCAGGGACAGTACGTGTCCATGTGGAACGTGATCGCGGCCGGCTCGGTGATCGCCGCCGCCCCGACGGTGGCCGTCTTCCTCCGCTTCCAGCGCCACTTCGTGGCCGGACTGAACCTCGGAGCCGTCAAGTGACCGTGCACGACCGGTGGCTGCTGCGCACCGACACCACCACCTACGCGGTCACCCTCGGCGGCGACGACCGCTGGGCCGAACTCGCCGCCTGGGGGCCGCACGGCGTCGAGGACGGGCCGTCGCCCATGGACTGGTCGCGGCGCACCCACTTCATCATCCCCGCCGACGCCGCCCCGGCCGAGTACATCCCGTACGGGCTGCGGCCGTTCACCGGCGCCGACCTGGTCGCCTCCCGCCCCGGCGGCGACCGCGGCAGCTGGTGGCGATTCACCGGCGCCACGCAGGACGGCGACCGGGCGCTGCGCCTGGAGTTCGCCGACGACGTCCTCGGGCTGCGCACGACGCTCCGCTACAAGACGGTGCCAGGCACGGACGTCGTCCTGCGCTGGACGGAGCTGACCTGCACCGGCGAGACCGAGGTACGCCTGGAGCGCTTCGACTCCGCCGCCGTCAACGTGCCCGTCCAGGGCGGCGCGCGCCTGACGTACCTGGCCGGACAGTGGTCGCAGGAGTTCCAGCTGAAGCACATGGAGCTGGAGCGCGGCCGCTTCGAGATGGAGAGCACCCAGGGCTCGGCCGGGCACGCGTACCACCCCTGGCTCGCGGTCCAGGACGCCGTCGCCCCCGCCGAGGGCGCCACCCCCACGTACGGCATCGCCCTGGAGTGGTCCGGCAACTGGCGGATCACCGCCGACGCCGAGCCCGGCGGCGCCGTACGGGTGCGCGCCGGCCGCGTGCCCCACGAGGGCGCGGTCCGTCTCGCCCCCGGCTCCACCCTCGTCACACCCCGGCTGGCCTGCGCCTTCAGCCCGGACGGGCTCGACGGGCTGGCCCGCGTGTGGCACCGCTACGAGCGGCACCTCACCGGCGAGCGCATCCACCGGCAGCGCAAGGTCCTCTACAACTCGTGGGAGGCGACCGGCTTCGACGTCGACGCCGCCGGGCAGCTGGAGCTCGCCAAGACGGCCGCCGACCTGGGCGCCGAACTCTTCGTCGTCGACGACGGCTGGTTCACCGGACGCCCCGACGACACCGGCGGCCTCGGCGACTGGGACCCGGACCCGGCCGAATTCCCCGGCGGGTTCGACCGGTTCGTCGAGGACGTCCGCGCCCTCGGCATGGACTTCGGTCTCTGGGTGGAGCCCGAGGGCATCAGCCCCCGCTCCAGGCTCTACGCCGAGCACCCCGAGTGGGTGTACCGGATCGAAGGCCGGCCGGCGACACTCGTACGCAATCAGCTTCTGCTCGACCTCGGCCGCGAGGACGTCCAGGAGTTCGTCATCAGCACCCTCGACCGGCTGCTCGGCGACCACGCCATCAGCTACCTCAAGTGGGACATGAACCGGCCGCCCACCGAGCGCGGCCGCCCCGGTCACCCGGCCGGTCCCGACCCCGAGGTCCAGGACCTCGACGCCGCCCACGTCGCCGGCTACCTGCGCGTCCTGGACCACCTGCGCAGCGCCCACCCGCACGTCACCGTCGAGGGCTGCGCCGGCGGCGGCGCCCGCGTCGAGCACGCCGCCCTCGCCCGCACCGACGTGATGTGGCCCAGCGACAACACCGCGCCCATGGACCGGCTGCGCATCCAGTACGGCTACCTCCACGCGCACGCCCCGCACACCATGAGCTCCTGGGTCACCGACGCCCCCGGCGTCTTCGACCCGCGCCCCCGCTCCCTGGCCTTCCGGTTCGTCAACTCCATCGCCGGAGTCCTGGGCATCGGCGCCGACATACGCCACTGGACGCCGCCACAGCGCGCCGAGGCCACCGACTGGATCGCTCGCTACAAGGAGATCCGCGACGTCGTCCACCACGGCGAGGTGAGCCTGCTCGGCAGCCCCGCCGACCCGACCTGCGGCATCCAGTACGAGGAGCCGGGCGGTGCCCGCCTGGTCGTGACGGCCTGGAACACCGGCCCGCTCGACGGCGCGCCCCTGGTGCCCGGCAGGGCCGCCCGGCTCCGACTGCGCGGCCTGAGGCCGGACGCCGCCTACACCGACACCGCTACCGGCACCCGCTACAGCGGCGCGTACCTGCTCCACTCGGGACTGCCGTTCGCCTGGACCGCCGGCCACGACGCGGAGCTGACCGTGCTGGCCCGGCAGTGACGACGACGGAAGAATCTGCACCGCCTCTCGAGCGTCTGCACCGCACCGCCCTCTCGAACAGGAGACGACCCACCTCATGAACCCAGCCGCCCGCTTCACCAACCGCGTCGCCGTCGTCACCGGCGCCGCGTCGGGCATCGGCGCGGCCACCGCGGCACGCCTCGCCGCGGAGGGCGCGGCCGTCGTCCTGGTCGACATCGCCGCCGAACGCGGCGAGGAAGCCGCCGAGCGGCTGCGCAAGGACGGGGCCCGGACCCTGTTCGTCGCCGCCGACGTCGCGAGCGAGGACGACTGGCAGCGGGTGATCACCGCCGCCCACGGCTTCGGGCCCGTGGACGTCCTGGTCAGCAACGCGTACACGGTGGCGGTCGCACCGGCCCACGAGACCAGCCTCGTCTCATGGGAACGGCAGCTCTCGGTCAACCTCACCGGCGCCTTCCTGGGCGTCAGGGCGACACTGCCCGATCTGCGCGAGCGCCAGGGGGCCGTGGTGCTCGTCTCCTCCGTCCACGCCCACCGGGGGATCCCCGGCCACCCGGCGTACGCGGCGAGCAAGGGAGCGCTGTTGTCGCTGTGCGGTCAGCTCGCCGTCGAGTACGGCCCCGAGGTCCGCGTCAACGCCGTGCTGCCGGGACCGATCCTGACCGCCGCCTGGGACCGGGTCCCGCAGGCCGAGCGCGAGGTCAGCGTCGCCGAGACCGCGGCCCGCCGCTTCGGCACCCCCGAGGAGGTCGCCGCCGCCGTCGCCTTCCTCGCCGCCGACGAGGCCTCCTACATCACCGGATCAAGCCTGCTCGTGGACGGCGGCTGGAGCGTCACCAAGGCCTCCGCCTGACGGAACCGACCGCTCCAGCCACCGACCGACAAGCCAGAAAGGCAAACACATGACGCCCTACGCGCGCCGCGGAGTGCACGGCCAGACCGTGGAGACCCTTGCCCGCCGGGTGCTCAGCGGCGAGATCCCCGAGGGAGCGACGCTCGACATGGCGGCCCTGCAGAGCGAACTGGACGTCAGCCTGACGGCCCTGCGCGAATCGCTGAAGGTGCTCGCGGCCAAGGGCATGGTCGACGCCCGGCAGAAGCGGGGCACGTTCGTGCGGCCCCGCTCCGACTGGAACCTGCTCGACGCCGACGTGCTGCGCTGGCAGTTCTCCGAGAGCAGCACCGCCGGCGCCGACCCCGCGCTGCTGCGCAACCTCGGCGAGGTCCGCGGCATCATCGAACCCGCCGCCGTGCGGCTGGCCGCGGCCCGCCGCACCGACGCCGACCTCGAGGCGTTGGAGGCGGCACTGACCGCGATGGGCCAGGAGGGCGGCGCGAGCGACGCCGTCGAGGCCGACCTCGCCTTCCACCGGGCGCTGCTCGCGGCCACCCACAACGAACTGCTGGAACGTATGGAGATGGTCATCGAGTCGGGCCTGGCCCAGCGCGACCGGCTCGTGCACAGCGCCGCCCACAGCGAGGACCCGGTTCCCAGCCACCGAGCCGTCCTCGACGCCGTGCGCGAACGGGACCCCGACATCGCGGAACACGCCATGCGCGCCCTGCTCGACCAGGCGACGCGCGACCTCGACAAACTCAGCGGTCCGTCCGCGCCCGAGGGCGCGAACGGCTCCGCCGATGAGAAGGACGGCCAGGCACAGTGAAGATCGCGCGCGTCGAGACCTTTCTCGTCCCGCCCCGGTGGCTGTTCTGCCGCATCGAGACCGACGACGGCGTCGTCGGCTGGGGCGAACCGGTGGTGGAGGGCCGGGCCGAGGTGGTCCGGTCGGCCGTCGAGGTGCTGGCGGAGTACCTGGTGGGCCAGGACCCGCTGCGCATCCAGGACCACTGGCAGGTGCTGAGCAAGGGCGGCTTCTACCGGGGCGGCCCGGTCCTCTCCAGCGCCGTCGCCGGCATCGACCAGGCCCTGTGGGACATCGCCGGCCGCGCCCTCAGGGTACCGGTGCACACCCTGCTCGGCGGCCCGGTCCGCGACACCGTCCGGGTCTACGCCTGGGTCGGCGGCGACGAACCCGAGCGGCTCAAGGAGGAGGTCACCGCCCAGGTCGAGGCCGGCTTCACCGCCGTCAAGATGAACGCCGCCGGGCGCACCCCGCCGATCGGCAGCCCCGCCGAGACGGCTGCCGTCGTCGAGCGCGTGGCGGCCGCCCGCGAGGCCCTGGGCCCGCACCGCGACGTCGCCGTCGACTTCCACGGCCGCTTCAGCGCCGCCAACGCGCGGCGCGTGCTCCACGAGATGGCCCCGCTGCACCCGCTGTTCGTCGAGGAACCCGTCCTGCCCGAGCAGGCACACCTGCTGCCCGGGCTGGTCGCCTCCTCGCCCGTGCCGCTGGCCACCGGCGAACGGCTGTACGGGCGGGCCGACTTCCTCCCGGTGCTGACCGCGGGCGTCGCCGTCGCCCAGCCGGACCTGTCGCACGCCGGAGGGATATCGGAGGTCACCCGGATCGCCTCGCTCGCCGAGACCTTCGGGGCACACCTGGCGCCGCACTGCCCGCTCGGTCCCATCGCACTGGCGGCCAGCCTCCAGGTCGCCTTCGCCACGCCCAACTTCCTGATCCAGGAGCAGAGTCGGGGCATCCACTACAACAAGGACGCCGACCTGCTGTCCTACCTGGTCGACACCGAGCCCTTCCGCTTCGTCGACGGCCGGGCGCACCGCACCGGACTGCCCGGACTCGGCATCGCCGTCGACGAGGACGCGGTCCGGGCCGCCGACCGCTCCGGCCACGCCTGGCGCAACCCCGTCTGGCGGCACGCCGACGGCTCCTTCGCCGAATGGTGAGCGCCACGCGGCTGCCCGTCCGCGTCGCCACCGACCCGGACCACGGCGGACGCTGGACGTCGCTGACCGCGGGCGGCCGCGAGTGGCTGCGGCACCGCGACGAGCCCCGCCGCCGCGTGGTCCGGCCCGGTGACCCCTTCGCCGACGCCGGCGGCCTGGAGGAGTGCGTGCCCACCGTGCGTGGGCTGCCCGACCACGGGGACGCCTGGTCGCGGCCCTGGCGGAGGGCGGGGGAGGAGGACGTCGCGGAGTGCCCCGACTTCCGCCTGACCCGGCGCATCGACGAGCGAGGGGACGCGGTCGTCGCCGACTACACGCTCGCCGCCGAGCCCGGATACCGCTTCGTGTGGGCCGCCCACGCCCTGCTGGACCTCTCCCCGGCCGCCCGGATCGGCGTCGTCGGAACGGCGGAGACCCGCCTCTACCCGGACGAGGACGACCGCTGGGTCGCCGGCAACTGGCCCAGCGTCGACGGCGTACCACTGGACCTGCTCGGCCCGGACGACGGGAGCGCCGTCGGAGCGGTCGTCCTCACCTCCCGGGTGTCCGTGCACGACGGCGCCGACACGCTGCACCTCTCCGTCGAGGCCGAAGGGCAGCCCGTCGCGGTCGCCCTCTGGCGCAATCTCGGCGGCTTCCCCCAGGGCGCGCCGTACCGCTCGATCGGTGTCGAGCCGATGCTCGGCCGCGTCTTCGACCGCGCCGCGGCGGGCGACGGCGACACCGCCGTCGTGCCGCCGACCGGCGAGGCCACCTGGCGGCTCACCGTCACCGCGACCCGCCGCCCCTGAACCACCGTCACCAGAAGGGATGTCGGATGAACCTGCTCGCCGCCCTGCGCGCCCACCGGCTGCTCGCCATCGTCCGCGGCAGCGACCCGGACGCCGCGCTGACCACCGTGCTCACCCTCGCCGAGGAGGGCGTCACCCTCATCGAGGTCTCCCTCTCCGGGCGCGACGCACTCGACGTCATCGCGCGGGCCCGCGCCGCGCTCGGCCCCGACGCGACGCTCGGCGCCGGAACGGTGCTCAGCTCCGACGACGCCCTCGCCGCCCACAAGGCCGGCGCCGCCTTCCTCGTCACCCCGGGGGTCAGCGACGGCATCGCCACCGGGCGGGAACTCGAACTCCCCGTGCTCGCCGGCGTGATGACGCCCACCGACGTCCTCCAGGCACAGCGGCTCGGCGCCGACGCCCTCAAGCTCTTCCCGGCACGCAGCGCCGGGGGCCCCGGCTATCTGCGGGACCTGCGCGGCCCCTTCCCGGAGCTGCCCTTCGTACCCGTCGGGGGAGTGGACGCGGCGGCGGCCGCCGACTACCTGCGCGAGGGAGCCACGGCTGTCGGCGTCGGATCGCCCCTGATCGGCGACGCCGCCGAGGGCGGCGATCTCACCGCCCTGCGGGAGCGAGCCCGCGCCTTCCTTGACGTCGTCCGCGCGGGGGCCCGCCCGTGACCGTCCCCACGGTCCTGGGGACCGACCGCCTCGAACTGGGCGAGGGCATCCGCTGGACGGACGGCCGCGCCGTGCTGACCGACATCCTCACCGGCCGGCTGCTCGCCGTGCCCGAAGGACCCGACGTGCCGCTCGCCCCGATCACCCGACTGCCCTGCCCGCTGGGCGCTGTGGCACCGGTGGAGGGGCACCCCGGCCACTGGATCGCGGCGGCGGGCCCCGGCATCTGCCGCATCGACCCCGAGGGCAGCGTCGACTGGATCGCGCGCCCCGAGGAGGGCGCCCCCGTGCCGATGCGGATGAACGACGGCGTCGCCGACCCGCACGGCCGCTTCTGGGCGGGCAGCATGGCGTACGAGGCCACCGAGGACGCGGGCTCCCTCTACCGCCTGGACCGCGACGGCCGCGTCACCCGTGTCCTGCGGGACGTCACGATCCCCAACGGCCCGGCCTTCAACGCCGACGGCACCGTCATGTACCTCGCCGACAGCGCCCGGGGCGTCATCCGCCGCTACCCGGTCGACCCCGTGAGCGGCGATCCGGGCACCCCCGAACCCTTCGTCACCCTCGGTTCCGGCAGCCCCGACGGCATGACCACCGACATCGAGGGCTGCCTGTGGACCGCCGTCTGGGGCACCGGGCAGGTCCACCGTTATCGCCCCGACGGGGCCCTCGACCGGATCGTCGACCTGCCTGCCGGGCAGCCCGCAGGTCTCTGCCTCGGCGGCGCCGACGGCCGTACGCTCCTCGTCACCAGCGCGGACATCGGCCTGCCCGTCCCGGGACCACTCGACGGCGCCGTCTTCGCGGTCCGAGTGGAAGTTCCCGGCGCCCCGGCCGCCCCGTACCGCCCTGCGCTCCCGTCCGCCCCGGCCCCGGCGGACCGCGCCGGCACTCCCTAGGAAGCCCACCATGAGCACCCACTGGCCACTGCGCCCCGGCCCCGTGGTCTGCGTCGGCGAGACCATGGCCGCCCTCGCCCCCGACCCCCTCGGGCCGTTGGACGGCGCCGACCTGCTGCGCGTCGACATCGCCGGCGCCGAGTCGAACGTCGCCCTCTACCTCGCCGACCACGGCGTCCCCGCCCGCTGGCTCTCCGCGGTCGGCGACGACCCCTTCGGCCGCCGCGTCCGCGCCCGGATCGCCGCGGGCGGCGTCGACGTGAGCGGCGTCCGCACCGACCCGCAGCGGCCCACCGGACTGCTGCTCAAGGACCCGAGCCCCGGCGGGCACGGCACCCGCGTCCACTACCACCGCGCCGGATCCGCCGCCTCTGCCCTCACCCCCGACGTGCTCGACGACCCGGCGGTGGCGGGCGCCGCGCTCGTCCACCTCAGCGGCATCACCCCCGCTCTGTCACCCGGCTGCCGCGCCCTCGTCGAACGCGCGCTGCGCCCCGACCGCCCGTGGCCCGTCAGCTTCGACGTCAACCACCGCCCCGCGCTGTGGACCGGGCGCTCCGCCGCCGACGTGCTGCGGCCGCTCGCGGACCGGGCCGACATCGTGCTCGTCGGCCTCGACGAGGCCCAGGCCCTGTGGGGGGACGGGATCACCGACGCCGAACAGGTCCGAGACCTCCTGTCCGGCCCGCGCGTCCTCGTCGTGAAGGACGGGGACCGCGCCGCCACCGCCTTCGTGGGGGCCACTGCCCACAGCGTGCCCGCTCTGACCGTGCGCGTTGCCGAGCCGGTCGGCGCCGGCGACGCCTTCGCCGCCGGATTCCTCAGCGGCCTGCTGCGGCAACTGCCCCTGGACCGCGCCCTGCGGCTGGGCCATCTGACCGCTGCCTCGGCCCTGAGGGTCGCCGCCGACCACGGCCCGCTGCCGGACCCCGCCCTCGTCGCGGTGCTCCTGGACGCCGATGAGGAGACCTGGCGGACCGCCGTGATCGACTGATTCCTCCGTACGGGACCTTCAGGGGTGCTTCGAGTGCAGGGCTCAGCGTCGGTTGTCGTCCTGATGTTCCGCCGCCGCTGACACTTCCTCGGTGGCGGATTCCTCTTCCCGGGACAGCTCGTCTTCGTGGGACAGGCGGTATGCCACGGCAAGTCCCCAGGGGACACCGAAGAGGAGGACGAGGGCGAGGCCCAGAACGAGGGGAGCCGGGCGTGCGGCACCGACTCCCGCGCACATGACGGCCACGACGACGCAGGTGCGGGCCAGCGGCCGGTAGAGCCCGCGGTCCAGGCGCCAGACGCGCAGGGAGCTCGCGAGCACCATCGTCGCGCAGAGCACGACGGCCGCGCCCCCGCAGAGCACCCAGGCCGTGGCGGCGGGGGTCCGGCTGTCGTGGGCGTGCTCGACGAGGCCGACCATCGCGGCGCCCATGGCGGCCACCGCGGCCGTGAGCGGCATGTGAACCAGCATCCACTGCACGGTGCTCGCGCGCGTGGGCCTCGGCCGCCGGTGTCCGGCGAAGTCGAAGTACGTCCACCAGGCACCGAAGCCGATGACGACGGCGACGAGCCCGACGGCGAGGGTGAGCGCGTTGGTCGGCTCGTGGGCCAGTCCGTCGACGACGCCGGTCACGGTCTCGCCGAGCACGATGATGATGAACAGCCCGAACCGTTCGGTGAGCGCGTCGGTCACGCTGAGCGCGACCGCCTGAACCGGGGTGGCCGTACCGATCATGACCGCGAACCCCGCCAGGTAGGCGACGGCCAAAAGGCCCCACGTCAGCACGCGGACGTCCGCGGGCAGGGCGGCGCTCGCGGCCAGGACGACCGCACAGGCCGCCGTCCCGGTCACGAACAACCTGCTGGGGCGGCGGAATTCGGGGCTGTCACCGCGTGCGGCAAGCAGCCACAGCACCGCCAGCGCCGCGAACAGCACCCCCGCGGTCACGGCGAACGCGACGCCGCGTGCACCGCCTGCCTCGGGGATGAACGCGCCCAGCGGGACGAGCACGAGGATCTGCAGCAGGAACATGCTCCGGCCGCGGGCATCCTCGTGCCCGTGCAGTTCGTGGTGCAGGGTGCCGTTGAACCAGGCGATCCACACCAGTGCGAACACCGCGGCGAACAGACCCAGACCGTGCCAGTCGAGGTCCCCGGCCAGGTGGTGGGCGGCCTGGGCGACCAGCACGACCACGACCAGGTCGTAGAACAGTTCGAGCGGGCCGACCACGCGCTCGCGCGGCTGCTCGCCATGGGCGCGCGGAGGCTGCCACAGCTGACGGCGCAGCCGGGCCCACTGCTCGTGTCGTGAGGTCATGTCGGCAGCGTAGAGCTCTAGCGGACCAGAGCTTCGGACACGGACCACAGCCGGGCCGCGTTCTCCGGGTCCAGGGCGTACGGCGCGACGCCGGCGACGGCACCGGCTCGCTCGGCGACCGGCTCGGACTGCGCACAGTCTTCGAAATAGCGCCCGGTGATGCCCTCCACCGACGGCGAGGCGGCCAACAGCACCGAGGTCGCGGCGCCCTGCTCCACGGTCTTCTGCGGCGGCAGTGCGAGTTCGCCCGAGGCGATGAAGTCGGCCACCTGCTGCATGTCCATGTGCCGGGCCAGGGACGTGTCCGCGATGTTGCCCGGCATCAGCGCGTTGGCGGTGATGCCGTCGCCGGCCCATCGCTCGGCGGCACCGACGGCGAACAGGACGTTGGCGGTCTTCGACTGCCCGTAGGAGGTCCAGGGGTCGTAGGGGCGGTAGCGGTAGTCGAGGTCGTCGAAGACGACGGGCGAGAAGAGGTGGCCGATCGAGGCGACCGAGACGATCCGCGCGCCGTCCGCCGCCGCGAGCGCCGGGTGGAGGCCGACGGCGAGGGCGAAGTGGCCCAAGTGGTTGACGGCGAACTGCGTTTCCCGACCGTCAGGTGTGCGGATGAGGTCCGGCGGGGCCATCACTCCGGCGTTGTTGACCAGGATGTGCAACGGGCCGTGCCAGGCCGCCACGAACGCCGCGACCGTCGACCGGTCGGCCAGGTCGAGCCGCCCGACCGTCAACTGCCCTGACGTGGGCGGAAGTTCAGCCTCCAGGCGTGCCACCACGCGGGCACCCGCGTCGGTGTCCCGCACGGCCAGGGTGACGTCGGCGCCCGCCGATGCGAGTGCCCGGGCCGTCTCCACCCCGATTCCGGAACTGGCTCCGGTCACCACGGCCCGGCGGCCGTGCAGGTCGATGCCGTCGATTACCTCGGCGGCGGTTGTGCTTGCCCCGAACATGGGGGGCGTCTGAGGCACGGACATGAGGTGAGTCTCCTGAATTGAGTTACTTGAGTTACTTGAGTGATTTGAGAAAACCGAGGGCCGCAACCTGGACGGCGGGTCCGGTCGGGTTACCGGGAAGACGCCGAGCCGCCGACGGGAGCCCAGGCGTGCGCGTTGCCCACCGACGTGACACGGCCGAACACGTCGTCCGTGAAGTGCCCGGCGGCGATCACGGTGTCCGGCCGCTGGAGCACGTGGTCGCGCACCGCTCGGGCCTGGTCCGGAGCGACGTCGGAGGAGAACACCAGAGCGGGGTCTCCCACCTGAGCCGGGGAGTGAAGGATGTCTCCCACGATGTAGGCGGATTCGGTGTTGCCACCCGACGGATCCCGTACGACGATCGCCAGATGTCCGGGGGTGTGCCCGGGCGTCGCCTCGACGGTCACCCCGGGCGCGATGCTGTCGCCGCTCCTGACGAACTCGACGACGCCGGCGAGCGGCTTGAGCACTGCCTCGGCGTCCGGTCCGCCCATGGCCGCCGCCCTCGTCGACCAGTACTGCCACTCGTCTTCCGACATGAGATGGCGTGCCCGGGCGAAGGTGAGGCCCGTGGGTGACTCCGTCGTGGGCGCGTTCGGGAGCGGCGCGACATCGCTGGTCCAGCCGACGTGATCGAGGTGCAGATGAGTGAACACCACCGTGTCGATGTCGTCGGCGGACAGTCCTTCCTCGGCGAGGTTCCGCAGCAGCGAACCGCCCTTGAGCTGAGCGACGCCGGGCACGTCCACGTCGATCTTCCCTACGGCCAGATCCACGAGAATCCTCTGGTCCCCGGCGCATATCAGGAAGGATCCGAACGAGAGGATGAGCTGCCCGTCTTCGAGGGACCCGGGGCGCGTCGTCCAGTCCACGCCCGGGAACAGGACGTCTGGGTTGTGTGCGCCGAAACCGTCGGGGAGATAGGTGATCGTCGTTCCGCCGATGGTGATGCGGGACCGTACGGCCGGCTGGGGCATGGGGGGCCTTTCGAGACGCGAGGGCTTGGGGCCGCGTGTGTGGGGGGGCAGGGGTCTTCTGGACCCGCGATGGGATCGTGTGAGGCGCAGGCCGGCTCTCAGCCGTTGAGCGTGCCCATCAGCTCGGGTGCGTAGCGGTCGCCCGTGACCACGCCGTGCGGGGCGACCGCTTCGATCGCGGCGATGTCGTCGGCGGTGAGAGTCACCTCGGTCGCGGCGACGTTCTCCTCGAGGTAGGGGCGGCGCTTGGTGCCGGGGATGGCGACGGCGCCCTGGTGCAGGACCCAGGCGAGCGCCAGCTGGGAGGGTGTGACGTTCTTGTCGGACGCGATGCGGCGGACCTCGCGGACGACGTCCAGGTTGCGGTCGAAGTTCTCGCCCTGGAACCGGGGGTCGGTCCGCCGCCAGTCGTCCTCGGCGAAGTCGTCGGGGCTGGTGATCGCGCCGGACAGGAAGCCGCGCCCCAGCGGGGAGTAGGCGACCAGGCCGATTCCCAGCTCCTGCAGCGTGTCGCGCACCCCGTCCTGTTCGATGCCGCGCTCGAAGAGCGAGTACTCGGTCTGGACGGCGGTCAGCGGGTGGACGGCGTGGGCGCGCCGGATGGTCTGCGCGGAGGCCTCGCTCAGGCCGATGTGGCCGACCTTGCCCTCGGCGACCAGCTCGGCCAGCGCCCCTACGGTCTCCTCGATGGGCACGTTGGGGTCGATGCGGTGCAGGTAGTACAGGTCGACGTGGTCGGTGCCCAGGTGCCGCAGCGAGCGGTCGAGGGCCCGGCGGACGTACTCGGGCCGGCCGTTGAGGCCGAGCGCGCGGCCGTCGTCGGTGATCTCGACGCCGGTCTTGGTGGCGACCACGGCGACATCCCGGCGCCCTGCCAGCGCCTTGCCGAGGAGCTGCTCGTTGATGAAGGGGCCGTAGCTCTCGGCGGTGTCCAGCAGGGTGACGCCGAGCTCCAGGGCGCGGTCGATGGTGGCCAGCGACTCGGTCTCGTCGGTGGCGCCGTAGAACGCGCTCATACCCATGCAGCCGAGGCCTTGGGCTCCGACGGTCAGGCCTTGGCTGCCCAGTGCGCGGTGTTCCATGAGGGTTCCTCTCCGTAACTAACTGGATAGATACATTACCGTAGGCCCGCAGTGTCGCCCGTGTCAATAACTAGATAGTTACTTGCTAGGGTGGCGCGTATGCCACGGGACTCCAGCGCCACCAAGGCCCGGCTGCTCGACGCCGCCTTCTCCGAATTCGCCGCCTACGGCATCGCCGGTGCCCGAGTGGACCGCATCGCGGAGGCCGCGGGAGCGAACAAACGGCTGATCTACGCCTACTTCGGCAACAAAGAGCAGTTGTTCGACGAGGTGTTGCGACGGGCGATGACAGCGGGAGCGGAGTCGGTGCCGTTCGACGTCGAGGACCTGCCCGGCTACGCCGGCGCGATCTTCGACCACCTGGTCGCCAGGCCGGACCTGATGCGCCTACGCCTATGGAAACTGCTGGAGCGCCCCTCCGCCACCGGACTCGAACCGGACGCCTTCCGGCGCAAGGCCACCGAAGTGGCCGACGCGCAGCAGCGTGGCGAGCTCGCCCAGGGGATGGAGCCCGCCGATCTCCTGACCATGGTTCTCGCCGCGGCCCAGGCGTGGTTCTGGGCCGCCGAGGACGTCGGCCCCGAGGAGGTCACCCAGTCCTGGTCGCCGCAGCGGCTGGCCCTGCATCGCTCGGCGGTCGTCGAGGCCGCCCGCCGGATGAGCGAGCCGAAGGCCGCCGGCGAGTAGCGGTCAGGGGCACGCATGGCCGGCGTGCTCATGGGCACGCACGGCTGGCGTACGGAGGGTCCCACCCTCGATGCGGAACGTGCCTCGCCCTCGGCGATTTCTGCCGACCCACGCCCATGCGAGCTGTGTACTGCCGGCAGTCGCGACCTCGCCGGTCCCGCGCGGTCGGCCTGCGCCGGGAGACCCGCCCCGGCCCAGTCGCCTCATCGCCTGTCCAGCCCGGGCGGCGGGATGATCTGCCGTTTGAGGATCTTGCCGGTCGGTCCCTTCGGGAGCGCGTCCGTGATCCATACCTTCCGCGGATACTTGTAGGCGGCGACCTGATGCTTGACGTATTCACGCAGTTCCTCGGCCGTCGTTCGGGCGCCCGGCTTGAGAACGACCGCCGCACCGACCTCCTCACCGAGATCGGAGCTGGGGAGGCCGATGACCGCGGCGTCGGCGACCGCCGGATGCTCGTACAGCACATCTTCGACTTCGCGGGGGTACACGTTGTACCCGCCGCGAATGATCACGTCTTTCGTCCGTCCGATGATCCAGAAGTACCCGTCCTGGTCGACCCGGCCGATGTCGCCGGTGTACAACCAACCGCCACGGATCGCGGCGGCGGTCTCCTCGGGGCGTTGCCAGTACCGCTTCATCACGTTGTGCCCGCGGATCGCGATCTCGCCGCTTTCCCCGTGCGGTACCTCCGTGCCGTTGTCGACCACGCGCATCTCGACGCCCCGGATCGGGGTGCCGACCGAACCGGGCTTGGGTCCGGCCCGCAAGGTGTTGAACGAGGCGACGGGCGACGTCTCCGACAGCCCGTACCCTTCGAGCAGGACACAGCCGAACGCGGCCTGGAAGTCGTGCAGCACCTGGACCGGCATCGCCGCGCCGCCCGTGAGGGACAGGCGCAGCCGGGGGGCGGGGTAGGCGTCCCGGTCGGGCTGCCGCACCAGCCTGCTGAACACCGTCGGCACCCCGGCGAAGACGGTCACCCCGTGCTCGCCGAGGATTCCCAGTGCCTTCCCGGCGTCGAAGCGGGGCAGCAGCGTCAGGCACGCGCCGGAGGCGACGGCGGCGTTGAGAGTGCACGTCTGTCCGAACGCGTGGAACAGTGGCAGCCCACCGAAGATCACGTCGTCGGCGGTGAGCTGGAGCAGGTCGCCGGCCACGATGTCGCAGTTGCGGATGAGGTTGGCGTGGGTCAGTTCGGCGCCCTTCGGCTGACCGGTCGTTCCCGAGGTGTAGAGAATCACCGCGGTGTCGTCCTCGTGCCGGTCGGCCAGGTCCTCGACGGATGGGGCGGACGCAAGCAGAGAATCGAACGCGCCGGGACTGACGACGACCACCTCGGCCTCGGCCTGCCGCGCACCGGTCCGTGCCTCGTCGGCGAAGGCGTCCCAGGCGAACAGGAGCCGGGCGCCTGAGTTGCCGAGGTAGTAGGCCACCTCGCGGGACTTGAGCAGGGGGTTCATCGGGACGACGATGCCGCCGGCCCGGAGTACGCCGAAGTACGCGAGGGCGAACTCGGGGACGTTGGGCAGCATGATCGCCACGCGGTCCCCGGGCTTCACGCCCCGGTCGTGGAGCAGTCCGGCCATCCGGGCGCTGCCCTGGTCGAGCGTGCGATAGGACACGGCGGCGTCCTCGAGACGGAGCGCGGCGCGATCCGGATGAGTCCGGGCGCTGCTCACCAAGTGGGATGCGAGGTTCATGTCGGCTTCTCTCCTCGACTTTCTGGGTCTTTCGGTCGCGCAGCCCCAGCGGGATCGGGAGGGATGCCGACGTCGCTCTCGCCCTCGACAGCAGGGGGCGGATCTTGTTCCGCTCATCCGCTCATCCGCCCGGACGATCTTGCGACCACTGTCCGGCGGCAGCCCCACGGTGCGGGAGGCCGTACCGGCGTCGGAGACTTCGCAGCGAGGGTCCGGGCCAGGGGCAGGGCGACATCGGGCACCTGCGCGAAGGCCCGCGAGCACCTGTCGCGCGGAGCCGGTGTCAGCGGCCCTGCCAGTGCGGTGAGCGCCTTTCCGCGAAGGCGTGGGCGCCCTCCTGCGCGTCGTGGGACGCCAGAACCGGTGCGACGATCTGGTCCTGCTCGGCAAACGCGTCCTCGTCGCTGAACGCTCGCCGCTCGTTGACGACGCGTTTGACGGCTGCCACGGCCAGGGGCGCGTTGCGCGCGATGCTGGTGGCCAGTTCGAGGGCCCGCTGCAGGGCCTGGCCCGGTTCTGTGAGGTGGTTGACCAGGCCCAACCGCTCGGCGCGTTCGGCGGGCAACGGCTCGCCGGTCAGCAGAAGCTCCAGGGCGATGTTGCGCGGGATGCGCTCGGGCAGGCGCACCATGCCCCCTTCGGGGGGCACGATGCCGTAGTGGACCTCGGTCTGACCGAAAGTGGCGTTCCGCGCGGCCACGATCATGTCGCAGGCGAGCGCCATCTCGGTCCCACCGCCCAGCGCGTACCCCTCGACGGCGGCGATGAGCGGGGTCCTGATCCGGGCGCGGGTGATGCCGGCGAAGCCCCGTCCTTCGACGATGGGCTTGTCTCCGGCCGCGAAGGCCTTGAGGTCCATTCCGGCACTGAAGATGCCGCCGGCACCCGTGAGGATGCCGACCAGGAGGTCGTCACGGGACTCCAGACGATCGACGGCAGCCGCCAGAGCCCTGGCGGTGGCCCCGTCGATGGCGTTGCGGGCCCTCGGCCGGTCGATCGTGATCACGTAGATGCCGTCGGTTTCCTCAGTTCGCACGGTCGGCGTGTCGTTGGCCGTAGTCATGATGATGTTTCCCTTCATCCGTCGCGTTGCTGAACCGCGGGTTCAGACGACGGCTTCGGCCTTGCGCAGCTCCTCGATTCCGGCGGCGTCGAAGCCGAGGTCGCGGAGCACGGACTCGGTGTGTTCGCCCAGGTCGGGGGCAGGGCCCGGACGGACCTTCTGTTCCTGGTCCAGTTGGACGGGACTGTCGATGGTCAGGTGCGGGTCGTCGCCGCCGTCGTCGATCGGGACGAACACCCGGTTGGCGAGGAGCTGGGGGTCCTGGGCGCATTCTTCGAGCGTCTGGACGACTCCGTACGTGAGGCCCGCGGCGTCGAGCACCTCGCGCCACTCGGCCAGGGAGCGAGTCGCGAATGTCCTGTCCAGCACGGCGACGATCTCGGCGGCGTGGGCGCGGCGGCTCGGGGTGTCGGCGTAGTGCGGGTTCTCCGCCGCCTCGGGATGACCGATGGCCCTGAGGAAGGGCGGGACCTGCTTGTCCTCGTTGGCGAAGCCGAGGACGAGCCAGCGGTCGTCCGCCGTGCGGTACATGTTCACGAGTGCGTTGGGCGGGTCGGACCGGTCGATGGGGCGGGGGGGCTTCGCCCCGACCAGTACGGCTTGCAGCCACATGCTCGCCGCCCAGGCGCCTTCGGCGAGCAGCGAGGCCGTGACGCGTGCGCCCTGACCCGTCTTCTCCCGCCGGTACAGCGCGGTCATGATCCCGGCGAACAGGGTGATCGCTGTGGAGTGATCGCCCGATCCGAACGCGTTCGTGGCCGGCGGCACGTCCCTTTGGCGTGTGAGGTCCATCAGGCCGCTGCGCGCCCAGTACGCCGTCACGTCGAAGCCGGGCAGATGCGCATCCGGACCCTCCTCGCCGAAGCCGGTGACATCGGCGTAGATCAGCCGGGGATTGAGGGGGGCCAGAGCGTCGTAGTCCAGGCCCAGCTTCTCGCGCGTGTGCGGCGGGAAGTTGGTCACCAGCACATCGGCCCACCTCACCAGACTCTCCAGCACGGGCCGGGCGCCGGGTGACTTGAGGTTGAGCGCGATGCTGCGCTTGTTGCGGTTGTCCAGCTGCCAGGGGTAGTTGACCCCTTCGACCTGGGGGTTGGGAGGTATGCGGCTGAGCGAACGGTATGCGTCGCCCACGTGTGGTGGTTCCACCTTGACGACGTCGGCGCCGAAGTCACCGAGGACGGTGGCCGCGGCGGGCCCGGCAATGAAGCTCGCGAGATCGACGACGTGCAGTCCCTCCAGGAGGGGCGTGTTGCTCATGACTACTCCTTGTCTTCCGCGGGGTCGCGCGCGGTGCCCGGAGCCGACCCGCTGTGGCGGGGCGCCGCGATGCACACCGGGGTCAGCGGCTCGGAGCCACAGGCACGAAGGCGCTGTAGCCGGTGATGTCGCGGCCGACGATCAGCGCCTGCACGGTGTCGGTGCCCTCGTACGTGTCGATCGCCTCGATGTCGCAGAGGTGCCGGGCGACGTGGTAGTCGAGCAGGATCCCGTTGCCGCCGAGCATGTCGCGAGCGTCGGCGAGGATGGCCCGGGCTCGTTCGGTGTAGTGCATCTTGGCCAGCGCGACCCGGGGCATCGAGTACTCGCCCTCGTCCAGGAGCTGGCTGAGCCGGAACTGCATGCACAGCATGTCGGTGATGTCCGCCAGCATGCGGGAGAGCCGGTACTGGACGAGCTGGAAGGTGGCCAGCGGCATCCCGAACTGCTTGCGCTGCTTGGCATAGGCAAGAGCCGTCTCGTAGCCCGCGATGGCGGCGCCGATCGACTCCCAGGCGACGCAGAAGCGCGAAGCAAGCAGGACTTTCTCAGTGTCGCGGAAGGTTTTCACGTTCGCCAGCCGGTTCTCGGCGGGCACCCGGACATCGGTGAGGGAGATCTGCGCGTTCTGGACACAGCGCAGAGCCGTCTTGCCCTTGATGACCTGCGCGTCGAAGCCGGTTGTGCCCTTTTCGACCACGTAGCCGCCCACGTGCCCGTCGTCGCCGCGGGCCCAGACGATCACGTAGTCGGCGAAGGATGCGTTGCCGATCCACCTCTTGTAGCCGTTGAGGACGTAGGAATCACCGTCCCGGCGCGCGGTCGTCTCCAGCTTGACCACGTCCGTGCCGTGGGCGGGCTCGGTCAGGCCGAAGGCGCCGATCTTCTCCAGACGTGCCATCGGCGGCAGGAAGCGCTGCTTCTGCTCCTCGGAGCCGAGCAGCGCGATCGACGTCATGGCCAGGGCCGAGTGGACCCCCATGAACGTCGACATGCTCAGATCGCCCCGGGCCAGTTCGAGGATCACCAGGCCGGCCGTCAGGTTGCTCATCCCCGGGCAGCCGTAGCCGGAAATCTGAAAGCCCGCGATGTCGAGCCGTGCCAGCTTGGGCACCAGCTCGAAGGGGAACTCCGCCCCCTCCCAATACGGGTTGATGATCGGGGTGACCTCCTGGTCCATGAACTCGCGGACCTTCTCGCGAAGGGCCCGCTGCTCGTCGCTGAGCAGGTTGTCCAGCAGGTAGTAGTCGGAGTGCTCCGGTCCGCCCAGTACCGGCGGCTCCACCCCGGACGACTGTCCGTTGCCGCTCGGGGAAGCGCCGTTCGGCACGGTCTGGCTCGGGTCGACCGCTGAGCTCTGTGTCGCCTTCATGTTCCGCTCCTTCAGATCGGGGATCCGATGGCGTCAGTACGAACGACGCTAGGAGGGAGCAGGGACATAGCCACTGGGCGGGGAACACCACATTCATGACCGATTTGGTGTTCATGTAACAATTCGCCGGACAGTCCCTGTGTGTCAGCCTTGCGGCACGGCTCGATGAGAGCCGCGGCGCCGTCGTGCCGCACCTCTCAAGCAGCGAGTACGTGGGTGGACGGCCCGCACTTTCCGTGATCGATCTCGCCCTGAGCGGTCCGCCGGACAGGCCCCGGGCCCCGCTCAGGCGGTGAAGCGGCTCTGGATGTCCGGGCGCTCGGCGAGGTGCGGGGGATAGCCGGGGCCGAGGCGCGGGTGGGTGTCGTCGGCCGTCATCGGTTCCTTGCAGGAGGCGCAAACGACCTCGGCTTCGCTCTGGTGACCGCAGCGGTCGTGGTGGAAGACCACCGGCGGTCCCTGCTCGCCGCTGAGCCAGCGGTTGCCCCAGGCGTTCATGGCAGCCAACACGCCGAAGAAGTCGCGCCCCTTCTCCGTGAGTACGTAGTCATAGCGCACCGGCTCGTGCTGGTAGGCCTTCTTCTCCATGAGGCCCTCGTCGACCAGTCGGCGGAGACGGTCGGTCAAGGTGTTGCGAGCGATGCCGAGCTCCTGCTGGAACGCGTCGAACCGCTTGATCCCGTAGAAGGCCTCCCGCAGGACGAGCGGCGTCCACCAGTCCCCGAGCATGTCCATGGTGCGCGCGACTGAGCACGGCCAGTTCGCGAAAGAGGTCCGCCTCATGGCTTCAGCATATAGGTCTCACCATAGGACTCAGCATTTCGGACTGCGGATCCGCAAGCCGAGCGGGGGGCAGCCGCAGGGGCGGTCGCCACCGCGGGAGAGTAGACCGACGGCGGACAGGTGGTTGACGCCCCCGCCGGTCGGGCGCTGGGCACCCTCATTGCGTCGTCCCGGCGGCACTGCCGTCACCGACGTTCTGGCTGTAGGGACCGCGCTTGTCGAAGCCGAGCGGGGCCACGTAGCCGAGTACCACCTTGCCCCCCGGTCGGGCGCGCAGCGACGCGACCGGCTCCGCATGGCCGTCGTACGGCACTGTGAGCCGGCACTGCGTCGGCAGAGCCGGCCGCGGTGGCGTCGTCCGCTCCGCTGATCCGGACAACGCCGCCGCGCCGCCCGGCGATGTGGGTTTCCGTCTGCTCTGCCCCAGCCGCGGCCGTGCCGCGCCCGTCCGGCTCGGCCGCCGCCGGGCCTGACGGGCGGTGTCATCGAGCGCTTGGGTTACCGGCCCGGCTCGCACTCCATGGCGCGGACCAGGTCGAGGGCCCGGCCCAGGGTGGTGAGCCGGGCGTCCAGCGTCTCGCCGGCGGGGTAGAAGCGAACGGTGTCGACGCCGGCGTCGCGCCACACCCGCAGCCGGTCCCGCACCATGTCCTCGGTGCCGATGAGCGTGGTGCCCAGCACCATCTCGTCGGTGACCAGTTCGGCCGCGCCGTCCCGGTCGCCGGCCTGCCAGCGCTCGCGGACCTCGGCGGCGACGTCGGCCCAGCCCTGGCGGCTGTACGCGTTGTTGTAGAAGTTGGTGCTCGCGGAGCCCATGCCGCCCAGGCTGAAGGCCAGTTCCTTCCTTCGGCCGGCCACCATCGTCCGCAGTGCGTCCTCGTCCTCGGCGAAGGCCACCTCGGCGCCCTGGCAGATGTCGAAGTCCGCCCGTGAGCGGCCGGAAGCGGTGAGGCCCGCGTCCAGGTGGTCGAAGTAGGCCTCTTTGGCGCCCTCGGGCACGAAGCTCGTGCCGAGCCAGCCGTCGGCGATCTCGCCAGTCAGCTGCAGCATCTTGGGCGAGAGGGTCGCCAGGTAGATCGGGATGTCGTGCTCGGCGCGCATCGACAGACGCATGGGCCTGGCATCCCCACCGGGCAGCGGGATCTGGAACTCCCGCCCGGCGTAGGAGACCTTCTCGCCCGCGGCGGCCTGCCGCACGATCTCGACGGTCTCGCGCATCCGTGACAACGGCCGGTCGAAGGGTACGCCGTGCAGTCCTTCGATCACCTGCGGGCCTGATGGGCCGAGTCCCAGCAGGAAGCGCCCCTGGGAGATCTGCGACAGGGTGATCGCCGCTCGGGCGATGGCCATCGGCGTGCGGGTGGCGAGCTGGATGATCCCGGAGCCGAGCAGCATGCGCTCCGTCCGGGCGGCGAGATACCCCAGCGGCGACGGTGCCTCGGACCCCCATGCCTCCGCCACCCAGCAGATGTTCAGACCCAGCTTCTCCACCTCGATGACGAAGTCCACCGTCTCCGGCCAGCTGCCCCCGGATGCCTCGATCGTGGTCGACGTACGCATCACACACTCGCCTTTCCGGACTTCTCCGCAAGCTTCTTGATCGCTGTGAGGGTGACGCTGATGTTGGTCTCGAACTCCCGCATCCGCACGAAGACGATCTTCTGTTCCTTCTCCGGCATGCGGTCGATGGCAAGCGAAAGCCCGGAGCGGCCCGGTCCCAGCTGCATCCACTGCCGCAGCAGAGTGCCGCCGTCCTTGGGGTCGACGGTGAATCGCCAGATCGCCGAAGGCTGCTCGGGGTCCTCGACCGCCCAGGCGAACACCCTGGGCGGCTCGTACTCCACAACGTGTGAGGTGGTGGCCCACTCACCCAGCGCCTCGTGGCTGCTCCGGCCCACGAAGCGGACCCCCGGCGCGGGTTGTGTCGCCCCGTCCAGCCACTCCACCGACTGCAACTCCGCGCTCAGGCTCGGCATCAGCTCGATGTCGGTCACCAGCCCCCATACCCGTTCCGGCGGGGCGGCGATCCAGATCGGCACCTCGACCGTCGGCTTGTCCGCGTAGCGCGCGCCCGTCCATTCCATGGCCCGGCGGCCTCCTCATCTAGTGGTGAAGATCCCCGTGAAGTAGGGATCTGAGCATTGAAGTTGTGTAGATGGACTTACTTGTAAGTCGTGGGCCGCGGCGCTACCGGGTAACGGCAGCAGCCCACGAACCGCGCAGGCGCAGCCGCCCGCCGCGATGTGACAGCCCGTAAGGCCGACGTCAGGGCAGATCCCCCGATCCGAGGAGGCGGTCGGCGAGTACGTTGAGCCGGTGGGCCGACGAGCCGAGTAGTGAGCGTCGCGCACGGGCGCGCCTGAGCAGTACGTGGGACTGGTGCTCCCAGGTGAAGCCGATGCCCCCATGGGTCTGCAGGGCGTCGGCCGTTACTGCCTCGACCGCGTCGGCCGCCGCCGCGAGCGCGGTACGAGCCGCCACGTCGGCGTCAGCACGCTTGCCGTCGATGGCGTGGGCCGCCCCGCGGACGAGCATCCAGGCGGCGTCGAGCTGGACGGACCGGTCGGCGAGTACGTGCTTGACGGCCTGGAACGATCCGATCGGCCGGCCGAACTGCCGACGCTGCCCGGCATACTCGACGGCGCCCTCCAGCGCGCGTCGCCCGGTGCCGATGAGCTCGGCTGCGAGCACGGTGAGCAGGCGGGCGACCGTATGTGCGCCGAGGGGTCCGAGCGGTATGGCGGGCGCGCCGGTCAGCCGCAGGCTCGCCATCGGCTCGGTGACGTCCAGCGACTCCACGGAGGTCCGTGCGGTGGTCGGTTCGGCGAGTTCCACAAGGACCGGCCGCGCCGGGGCGCCGCCCTCGTCGGCGAAGGCCAGCAGGAGTTCGGAGTCGAGGCCGAACGGCACCGCTGCCAGCATGCCGTCCGCCGCCGAGCCGTTCAGCGTCAGCGAGCCAGCCCGCCGGCCGGGCACCATGTCGGCAGGGAAGGTCTCCCAGGCCGGTACGGCGATGGTGGAGCCGTCCATGACGCCGGCCAGCGCGGCCCGCGTGGCGGAACTGTCGGCGTGCTCGGCCAGCACTGCGGCGACAGTCGCGGTGGCGGCGAACGGGAGGGTCGGCAGGGCCGATCCCACCCGCTCGGCCAGGACACACAGGTCGGCAACACCGCCACCCGAGCCGCCCAGCCTCTCGGGCACGCCCAGGCCGAGCAGTCCGAGCTCGGCGAGCGAGGCCCACAGCTCACGGTCGAGGGTCTGGGGGATGGCGTCCCAAGGCGGAGGAAGGGTGTTCCTGCGGGCGTGGGCGGCGAGCAACCGCTCTGCGGTTCGGCCCAGTTCGAGCTGTTCGTCGGTTGGCGCGAAGCGCATCGGGGTCCTCCTCGCGTCGGGGGAAATCCACGGCGCCCAGCATTGACTAGTGAGTCTATCTACGCAACTGTTCTGGTCATTCGCTCACCGGAGACACACCAGGAGGTTGTGGTGGAACCGCAGGGCAGCGAGCGGGCCGAGCGCTTCCGCGCTTCGGTGCAGGCATTCGTGGCGGACCTGGTCCCGCCGGGCTGGCGGGGCATCGGCGCCCTCGACCCGATCGAGCGCGAGACGTTCCAGGAGAAGACGCGGGCCGCGCTCGCCGAGCGCGGCTGGGTTGCCCCGGCATGGCCGCGGGAGTACGGCGGCGCCGGCCTCGGACCGGCGGAACTCGTCGTCGTCATCGAGGAGCTGACCGCAGCCGGCATTCCATCCGGCTCGGACAACGACGAGTTCGGCATCACCATGCTGGGCAACACCATGCTGCGCTGGAGCGACCCGACCCTGTTGCACCGGTTTCTGCCGAGGATCGTCTCCGGTGAGTACGTCTTCGCGCAGGGCTTCTCCGAGCCGGGCGCCGGCTCGGACCTGGCCTCGCTCTCCCTGCGAGCCGAACCGTACGGGGATCAGTGGGTACTGAACGGGCAGAAGCTGTGGTCTTCCGGCGCACACAAGGCGAACTGGACGTTCGTCCTGGCCCGGACCAATCCCGACGCCCCGGCGCACCGCGGCATCAGCATGCTCCTCGTCCCCTTGGACCAACCCGGCATCGACATCCGCCCGATCCGCAACCTCACCGGCGAGGCGGACTTCAACGAGGTCTTCTTCGACAACGCGACGACCGAACTCGGCCTGGTCGTGGGAGAAGTCGACCGCGGCTGGCCGGTTGCGATGACGCTGCTGGGCTTCGAGCGCGGCGCGACCGCGCTCAAGGCGCCGATCCGCTTCCGCAACGAGCTGGACCGGCTGATCGAGCTGGTGCGCGAGCGCGGGCTGCACAGTGATTCCGACATCCGCCGCCGGATCGCCTGGTGCCATATCCAAGTCGAGCAACTGCGCTGCCACGGGCTGCGCACCGCCGCCGCACTGATCGCCGGAGAGGAACCCGGCCCCGCCGCTGCCGCGTTCAAGCTGCTCTGGAGCGAGTACCACCAGCGGGCCACCGAGCTGGCCATGGACGTCCTCGGCCTGGACGCGCTGACCCCGACCGGGCGTCCCTCGCCGAACTGGTTCCACACCGACGACCCCGGCGCGCCGAACTCGTCCGCGTCCTGGACCAGCGTTTACCTCAACGCCCGCGCCGGCACGATCTACGCCGGCTCCTCCCAGATACAACGCGGCATCGTCGGGGAGCTGGTGCTCGGCCTGCCGAAGGAGCCCCGATCGGCGCCCACTGCCGCACGCTGACTGCCGAGAGCCGAGGAGCGTCCGATGATCATCCGCAGTCCCTGCCCGGACATCGCCATCCCGGAGGTCTGCCTGCCGGAGCTCTGCCTGCCGGAGCTCTGCCTGCCGGAGTTCCTGTTCGCCGACCTCCACGCCTTCAAAATCCTGCGTTCACGCAGGATGGCTATGGGTGCCCTACGGTGCCGGGGCGGTCCCCATCGGGACAAGACGCCCTCGGTCCGTCCGGCTGGGGTGATCAGTCTCGTGTGGCCGGTCAGGTTCCCCGGAGTCATCCAATGGTCGGTGAACACGGCTTGACGTGGAGCACCAAGCCGCGTTCACAGCCCTTTCCCGTGCCTGAAGGGAGGCCATTCGCGCCGTTGCGGGCCTGGCCGGCGGCCGCGCGGCCACCCGATGACCACCGCCGGCCTCATGCGATCGGTTGATAAGGTCGGCAGATGACCAGTCGCAGCCGCGACCGCGTCGCAGACGTCCGCAGCGTCGTGGTTACGCACATGCTCGACTATCAGATCGACTCCGTTGTGCCGCTTGGCGAGGGCCTGGACAACCTGACGTACGAGGTCAACGGTGAGCTGATCGTGCGCTTCAGCAAGGAGCCCGACCTGGCACGGCGGACCGCCCTGGTGGGCCACGAGGCCCGCGTGCTTGCAGCCGTCGCCGATATCTCGCCGCTGCCCGTCCCCGAACCGACGTTCACAGTCGCCGAGCAGGGATGTCTGGCCTACTGCAAGCTCCCCGGCGCGCCACTGTTGGATATGCCGCAGCACCAGCGATCGGCCCACGGCACGTCGATCGCCGCCACGCTCGGCGAGCTGCTCACTGCGCTGCATGCTGTTCCGATCGATCAGCTGGTCGATCTGGTGGATGCGGACCACCAGCCGCTGGCCGAGTGGCGACATGAGGCCACGGAGAACTATGTGACGGTAGCCGGGCAGGTACCGGCGGCGCACCGCCGCCCCGTCGAGGCGTTCTTGGATGCCTCACCACCGCACGATGGATGCACCCCAACGTTCTCCCACAACGACCTGGGGATCGAACACGTTCTCATCGACCCGGTCGCATGGATGGTGACCGGCATCATCGACTGGAGCGATGCAGCCGTCGTCGATCCGGCCTACGACTTCGGGCTGCTCTACCGCGATCTCGGCCCCGCCGCTACCCGCGCCGCCATCAGCAGCTATCGAATCGACGCCAACGACCTCGCGGCTCTCAGCGAGCGCGCCCTGTTCTATGCCAGGTGCAGTGTCTTCGAGGACCTGGTACACGGCATCGAGACGGAACAGGGCAAGTACGTCGACAAGAGCCTTGCCGCGGTGGAATGGCTGTTTCCGCCATAGCCACCGCATCTCCACCGGGCGGCCGAGGACATCAATCCCCGTGCGGGTACCAGCGCCCATCATGCTGCAGAGAAACGGGCTACGAGCGAGGCTTGACCTGAGTCGTGGATACCGTGGACAAGCTCACTCGGCTCGTGTGCCCGAGCGGTTCGCTCGGTCAATGAAAGAGGACGATGAGATGTCTGTGCATGTGATCGTGTTGCCAGGGGGCGGTTATGAGGTGCATGCCGCGCACGAGGCCGAGCCGATCGTCGATTGGCTGAGCGGGTTGGGCTTGGAGGCGAGCGTTTTCCGGTATCCACTCAACTCGCGGCATCCAGCGCCGCTCGCGGCACTTCAGGCCGAGATTCGGCGCCTGCGGGACAAGGGAGCCGACACGATCGGGGTCGTGGGCTTCTCGGCCGGTGGCCACCTCGCGGGCCTGGCGGCCCTCGCACCGGACGTCGATGAGCGGACATCGGTTCAGTTCGCTGTTCTCGGCTATGCGATCACGTCGATGGAGACCGAGACGTACCGTCCTGCGCAGCTCATTCTGCTGGGTGAGAACGCGTCCCCGGAGCTGCGTCGTTCGATCTCGCTCGACGCGCTGGTCACTCCGTCGGCTCCGCCGTTCTTCCTCTGGCACACGGCGGAGGACCCTTATGTTCCGCCGGAGCACACCTATCGCCTTGCTACGGCGTTGGCCGCCGACAATGTGCCCCACGCGGTGCACGTCTTCCCCCACGGCCCCCACAGTCTGGGCCTTGCTCATGGAGCTGGAGAGGCATCGACATGGACACGCTTCGCCGCGTCATGGATCGGCGAGCAGACCGGCACTCGGACGCCTCACGGAGCTTGATGGCGACGGCCCAATTGCGTTGCCGGGGGAGTCTGATCGGGAGTTTCCCGGGATGCCGGGCGCCGGATGGACCGCTCCGCGCCCTGCCTGCGGAGCGCGCGTGTGAGGCCACTGACGAGTGGCGTCAGCCGCCGAACCGGCCGCGGGTTCGGGCTGCGGCACGGCTGTCCAGCCACGATGGGTTCGCACTGGAACTCGGCGAGGGCGGAGGGCATGCCGAATGTGGATTCTTCGCTTTTCCGGAAGCTGCCTGAAACCGGCTTGCGCTGGGATCCGGTGTGTCGATTGCTGGCCGATTGGGCCACATCATGTTCGATAGTGGTCCATTCGGTCCACAAACCTGGTGGAGGATTCTGATGCACCAGACTGAGACTGAGACTGAGCGGGACAAGGCCGCCATCCTCGAGATCCTGACGACCGCGTTCAGCTCCAAGGACTTCACCGCGCTGGACCGGTGCCTGCACCCGACTACGTGCAGCACAACGCGTTCATCCCGCCGGCCAAGGCAGGGCTGCGCGGGTTCATCGCCGACCTGCCCGGCGCCGCCGGCTACGAACCGGGAGCGATCGTCGCCGAGGGAGACCTGGTCACGGTCCACGGCCGAGACTCCGGCGGATTCGACAAGCCCCTCCTCGGCATCGACATCTTCCGCTTCGAAGACGGCCTGGTGGTGGAGCACTGGGACGTCCCGCAGGATGAAGTGGCCGCGCAGGACACCGTCGCGGGCAACCCCATGTTCACCAACCCTCAGGCCAGTTGGCCGACCGGCAGTCGTGGCTCGGAGATGCGAGGGCTCGGGTACGCACTCCGAGTCGGCGCCCGGCACGCAGACAGCGTCCCTCACCACGGAGGCCTGCCCATGACGAACTTGTTGGATCTCGTTCTTGAGGCCCATGGCGGCCTCCAGCGGTGGCGAGAAGCAAGAACCATCCACGCCAAGGGGTCCATCGGCGGGCTCCTGTGGACCCTCCGCGGCCAGCAGGGAATCCTTGCCACGGCCGACATGACCGTCGACGTGCAGCAGCAGCGCGTGGTTTTCGAGGGCTTCACCGGCCCGGAACTGCGCGGCGTATTCACGCCCGGCCGAGTCGCGATCGAGAGTCGGGACGGCGAGGTGGTGACCGAGCGGACCTCCCCACGGGAAGCCTTCGCCGGCCATGGCCCGGACACCCCCTGGGATCAGCTCCATGTGCTGTACTTCGCGGGCTATGCCATGTGGAACTACCTCACGGCTCCCTACCTGCTGACGCGCCCCGGCGTTGCGGTGGAGGAACTGGAGCCCTGGCAGGAGGCCGGCGAGAACTGGCGACGGCTGCGGGCGACCTTCCCCGACGCTCTCGCGACACACGCCAGAGAACAGATCTTCTACTACAACACCGCCGGGCTGCTGCGCCGTCATGACTACGCAGCCGACGTACTCGGCGGCGCGCCCGCCGCGCATCTGTGCGAGAAGCACGTAACCGTATCGGGACTGGTTTTCCCAACCCACCGGTACGTACTGCCCATTCAGGAGGAGGGGCGGGTCCTGGCAGAGCCCGTCCTCGTCACCATCGATCTCACCGAGATCTCGGTTGCCTGACCAGGGCGCGAGTGAATCCCGGCTCCGGCGTCGCCGAATCGGGTAGCCATTCATCACCAACCTGGCATGTGTTCCCCGGTCGGGGGACTGAGCGGTGCCCGACGAGAAGGGCACGTGGTCACATGCCGGGCCGGATGGTCTCGGCGGCGAGCGACTCGGGCCGCCCGTCGGTTCTCCTTGGCCTCCGTACTGAAGGGGAATGTCGCATGCTTCGTGCCGGACTGACGGCAGGAGCTCTTCCATCGAATCCGAGAGACCACCGACTCCGGGCCACAGCAGCGGCCGGCCCTGACTGCTGACCTACCGCACTCAACGGCGTCAGCGCTCTGCCCACCGCGCCCTTGCCTGCCGGCCCGCGCAAGCACTCTTGCCGGGCATTCATTCAATGAGGGAGTGCGGACCATGGCACAGGGAACCGCACGCCCCGCCGACGGCTCCGGGGTCTACCGCCTCGGCGGCGACCTGCCCGTGAACCGGCTCGGCTACGGTGCGATGCAGCTGACGGGCCCGGAGTGTGGGGGGAGCCGAAGGACCCCGAGGAGGCGGTGCGGGTGCAGCGCCGAGCCGCCGAGCTGGGTGTGAACTTCATCGACACCGCAGATTCCTACGGCCCGTTCGTCAGCGAGCGGCTCATCCGCAAGGCACTGCACCCGTACCCCGAGAGCTTGGTGATCGCCACCAAGGGCGGGCTGTCCCGTTCGGGCCCGGATGGCTGGCGCGCGCTCGGCCGCCCCGAGTACCTGCGGCAGCAGACCGAACTGAGTCTGCGCCACCTGGGTGTGGAGCGGATCGACCTCTACCAACTGCACCGGATCGACCCCAAGGTCCCGCCGGCCGACCTGGTCGGCGAGCTGCTCCTGCCGCAGCAGGAGGGCAAGATCCGCCACATCGGCCTGCCCGAGGTGGCCGTGGAGCAGATCAACGAAGCCCGGAAGATCGCGGACATCGTCTCCGTGCAGAACCTGTACAACCTGGCCGATCGTGGTGCCGAGGACGTCCTGGAGTATGCCGAGCGGGAAAACCTGGGCTTCATCCCGTGGTTCCCGATGGCCACCGGCGAACTGGCTCGGCCGGGCGGCCCGCTGGACGCTCTCGCCAAGGAGCTCGGCGCGAACCCCTCACGGCTGGCCCTGGCCTGGCTGCTGCGGCGCTCCCCGGTGATGCTGCCCATTCCCGGGACCTCCCGCGTGGCTCACCTGGAGGAGAACGTCCAGGCCGCGCAGGTCGCTTTGTCCGACGCCCAGTTCCAGACGCTCGGCCGGGCCGTCCGACCACCTGATCTGTTGCGGCGCCCGCCGGGCTCCAGGGCGGGTTCGACCTGGGCGTGGCGAGGACCGCGACCGGCGCCGCGTTCCCGGGAGGCGGGGGGTCAGGTGGGGCGGTTGCAGAGTTCGTCGACGTATGTGCGCGCGTCGGCCTCGAGCAGTGTCCAGGGCAGGAAGATAGCTCTGTAGATGATGGGGGCCACCAGCAGGTCGATGACCTGGTCGCCGGTGAAGGTGCTGGCGGGGCGTGCGGCGAAGCCGGCTGCTTCTGTCCGGCGCTCGCGCAGGCAGTCCGACTCGTCCTGGCCGGCCGCGGCGGCCCCGCCGCGCAGCAGGGCGGCGTTCACCGGGACGCTGTAGTGGCTGATCAACTCCTGTGCCCAGGTGGTCAGATCGGCGCGCAGGTCTCCGGTGTCCGGAAGGCCGCGGTCCGGGTCGAGCCGGTAGGTCGCCAGATCGTTGATCATGGTCCGGGCGTCGCCCCACCGCCGGTAGATGCTCGAGTGATTCACTCCCGCACGCTCCGCGACCATCGGGATGGTGACAGCGTCACTGCCCCGCTCGGCGATCAGTTCCTCGACGGCCTTCCTGATGGACGTCAGCACCAGGGCGCTGCGGCCGCCGGTGCGCCGCCGCGGGGACGATTCTGCAACCATCCCATCACTATAACGCACACCGCTTGGCGTTAAGACTCCTCCGGGCTTACGGTGACGCTAATGCATAAATATTGGCCTTAGGGGGCTCCGGGGTGTCCCTCACCGAATCAAGGCATCACCGCAGCCCCGGCCTCGCGGGTCCTGAGCCCGGCCGGTCCCGCAGGCTGCTTCCCCCCTCCGCCGCGTTCGCCGGGTCGGCTGCCGTCTTCGCAACGCTGTACGTGGCAGCAGGTGCGCCCACCCCGCTGCTGGTCGTCTTCGATCGCTGTCCGACCACATCGGACGCCGGCCCGTCCTGGTCGGCTCGCTCCTGGTGGAGCTCGGGGCGATGCTCATGTTCGTCTTCGCTCCGGACATCGGCTGGGTCGTCGCAGCCCGCACCATCCAGGGCATCGCCACCGGCGCGGCGGTCCAGTTCAGTAGTCACGCGACTGCGATCGTGTTCCCGGCCCTCGCAGTGATCATGGTCGTCGGCACGGCCGTCGCCGCCTTCTCCGCGGAGACCGTCTCCAGGCGTCCCGAAGCGGCACGCACTCTCATTCCCCGCATCTCCATCCCACGGGCCGCACGTGGTGAGTTCCTGGCGAGCGTTCCCGTTCACATGGCCGCATGGATGTTGGCCGGCCACTTCATGGGGCTCGTGCCCACCATCATCCGGGACCTGCTGGGCCTGCACAGTGGTCTCCTGAACGGTGCGACGGCTTTCGTCGAGCCCGCGGCAGCCGCCTTGGCGGGCCTGTTCCTCGGCCGTCTGACAGCACGCCGCACCATCTTCGTCGGCGGAGCGGGCGTACTGCTGGGAACCGCAGTGATCGAGGCCGGTGTCGCCTCTGGAATGCTGTCTCTGCTGTGGGTGGGAGGCATCATCGGCGGCGTGGGCTTCGGTGCCTCGTTCTCCGGCGCCATCCGGACCATCGCCCCGCTCGTAGAGCCCGACCAGAGGGCAGGGCTCTTCGCATCCATCTACCTGGTCGCCTACCTGAGCTTCGGAGTGCCGGCCATCATCGCAGGACTCCTGATCGCTCCGGTCGGTCCGCAGGGCACCGTCCTCGGCTACGGTGTCGCCGTCCTCGTCGCCGCAACCGTCGGCCTGGTCGCGCAGTACCGCGCCAATCACCCAGCTGACCCGGCAAGCGCGCAGGTGGCGGGGGCGGGACGCCCGGCGGCAGGCGGGCGGCTGGTCGACGTCCCGTATCGGGACCGGGAGCCCGCCTCACACGGACTCGTACGAGATTCGCTCACCAAGCGGGTCGGTGGACAGGACCTGCTCGGTCCAGATGCACTTGCCGGACCCTGTGTAGCGGGCGCCCCACCGGCTGGTCACAGCGGAGATCAGCTGGAGCCCGCGGCCGCTCTCGTCGGTGTCAGCCGCTCGCCGGATTCTGGGCATCGCGGGGCTGGCGTCCGCGACTTCACAGGTGAGGGTTCGGCCGCGCAGCAGCCGCAGGGTGATCGGTCCTCTCGCATGGCGGACGACATTGCCGACGAGCTCGCTGGCGACGAGTTCGGTAGTCATGATCAGTTCATCCAGGTTCCAGGCGGCGAGCTGGGCTCGGACATGGGCGCGGGCCTGGCCGGCGGCTGTGGGGTCGTCTCGCAGCTGCAAGCAGGAGATGTTCTCCGGAGCCAGCGCCTGGGTGCGGGCGACGAGCAGTGCGCTGTCATCGCGGCTGCGCTGGTCGGGCAGCAGGGTGGTGATCAGGCGGTCGCACAGATCGTCGAGGGTCTCTGCCACCTGAACGTGGGCGGGGCGAAGGTGGCAGGCGAGGCGGCCCATGCCTTCGGCGATGTCCAGTCCGCCGGATTCGACGAGGCCGTCGGTGTAGAGCGCGAGTATCGCGCCGTCGGGGAGGCTGAACTCGGCTGTGTCGAAGGGCGGGGTGGCGGCGCCGAGCGGGGGGTTGACGGGCAGGTCCGGGAAGTAGCTGGTTCCGTCGGGCCGGAGGATGACGGGCGGAGGATGGCCGGCGGTGATGGCCTGGCACATGCGGCTGACCGGGTCGTAGACGATGCAGAGGCAGGTGGCGTAAAACCCGTCCCCGAGGCCGCTGACGATTTCGTTGAGGTGGAAGAAGAGCTCGTCCAGAGGCTGCTCGAGATCAGCGAGCGTACGGCCCGCGGTGCGCAGTCGGCCCATGGTGACGGCCTCGGACACGCCGTGCCCCATGACGTCTCCAATGACCAGAGCAACCTGCTCGGCCGACAGCGGGATGACGTCGTACCAGTCGCCGCCGGCCTTCGTGCCGTCACCGGCGGGCTGGTAACGCGCGGAGGCGGTCACAGCGGGCAGGGCCGGCAGGCACCGCGGGAGCAAACCGCGCTGGAGTTCCTGGGCCCGGCGGTGCTCGGCGTCGTACAGCCGGGCGCGCTCCAAGGCCTGGGCGACCATGCCGCTCATAGCTGTGAACAGGGTGCGTTCCTCGTGGCTGAAGTCGTGCGGATGTTCATAGATGACACAGGAAGCGCCCACGGTGCGCCCGGAGGCGATCAGCGGCAGGACCGCCCATGCCTGGGCCCTGCTCGCAGCGGGCAGGTCGGCAAGCGCTGGGAAGCGGCTGACGAACTCCTCCGCGGAGCAGATGAAGTCCAAGCTGCCCTCGATGAACGCCTGGCTGGACGTCGGAAGCTCTGCGATACGGGCGCCTTCGAAGCGGCGGAGGCTCTCGTTGGGGCCGGCGCTGCCCATCAGAAACGCTCGGCCGTTTTCGTGAGTCCAGACGCTGACTCCTTTCGCCCCGAACAGGGGCCTCATGTGGGTGGCCATCACATCCGCCACGTCATGTCCGGTGACCGCACCGGCGAGGGCTCGGGTCAGTTCCACGATGCGCATGGTGCGTTCGACGGCAGCGCCCTCGGCGGAGGCCTGGTCGGCTTGCAGGCGCCGGGTGCTGCTGATGTCGGTGACGCACAGGGTCAGGCCGCCCGACAACGGGGCCAGTCGCACATGCAGCCGTCGGCCGGTGTGCGTGCGTATGTCCAGCTCGGTCGGTCTGCCCTCGGCTGCCGCTTGCCTGCCGGCTGCCTCCATGCCGGGCGAGCACAGCGCCGGAACCGCATCCCACAGCTCCTGCCCGAGCAACTGCCGTGACGGGGCAAGCAGGCGCTCGGCGTCCGGATTGGCAAAGATGATCCGCCAGGAGCCGTCGACGGCCAGGAATCCGTTGTGCACAGGCCACAAGGCTTGCTCCGCAGGTTCCTTGGTCAGGTGGCCCGACGTGATGTCACGTACGATCCCGGCCAGGCGCGGGCCGGAGCCGTCGTCGGCACTCGATGCCTGGCCCCGGACCTCCACCCGGCGCATGCCGGAATCCGGGTGGCGAACCCGAAATTCCGCCTGGTAGGGCGTGCGGGTACGGATGGCCTCGTCGGCCCGGGCCAGCACCTGCGGGAGATCCTGCGGGTGGGCCAGTCGCCGCCAGGTACGGATCTGTCCGTCGAACCCCTTCGCGTCGATCCCCAGGATGCCGAGCGCGGCATCATCCCAGATCACCGTGCCGGCACCGAAATCCCAGCCCCAGAATCCGACGGGGAGTTCCGCGGTGTCGCAGTCGGCCGGGCGTCCCGCGTCCTCAGGTTGAGGAGGTCCCGGACTGTCGCGCAGGCAGTCGGCGATCCAGCTCGCCGCGGCCGTCAGTTGCTGGTGCAGGGCCGGCTCCTCCGGCGTCCGGGTGAAGACGGACAGTACGCCGAGGGGCTCGCCCGAGGCCGGTACGGGTACCGAGAGCAGCCCGGCTCCTGAGGGCACGCCGGTCAAGCATGCGGCGAATGCGGAGCTCGTAGGCGCCGTCCATGCCGGGGCGTTGGTGCGTACCGCGTATGCGGGAGCCTCCGGCGAACGGCGGTCGACCTCTTCCCAGCGTTGCGCTGCCGACCCCTCGACGTTGCTCTCCAGCGCCAAGTACAGGCCGCTGCCCCCCGGGGGCCCGAGGTGCACCATTCCGCCCATGGCCTGAGCCACTGTCACCGCGCGGTCCAGTCCGAGCCGTAGCACGTCGTAAGCGTTCAATTCCGCACTGTGCGCGGGCGGCAAGGGGGAGTGAAGAGCCTGCGCCGGGGCGCTGGAGGAGGCGCCCTCCGCCGCCTGCGGCTGCTGGGTACACCTGCTCTTGCCTGACATCGTCTCCCACCTGTAATCCGGCAAGGAAAGTTATAGACAAACCTATCCGAATGAGTGGGATGCCGAAGATTCCGGCTGAGGCACGTGGAGGCGAGCGCTCGGCCGAGCACATCCCCGACGGTGGCGGCCGCACGGTCCAAACCGGCCGAGAAGGCCGCCATCCGGCGAGAGCTCACTGGAGACCTTGACTCTAGAAGAGAGTATGAGGAGCCTTGGTTGCCTGGTATAGAATGTGGTCATGGTAGAGCAGGAGCCTTCAGTGACCATCGACCCGGACCGGCCGATGGACATCCTCGACGCGGCCTGTCCCAGTCGTGATGTCTTCGTGGACCTGGCCGACAAGTGGGCCCTGCTGATGCTGGCGAGCCTGCGGGAGCGTGGTGCCCAGCGGTACTCGGAACTGCAGCGGTCTCTGGGTGGGATCAGCCGGAAGATGCTGTCGCAGACCCTGCGGACGCTGGAACGCGACGGCCTGGTCCTGCGCAGCGTCGACCCTGAGGTCTTGCCACCCTTGGTGCTGTACGGGCTGACCGACCTCGGCAGTGAGATCGCCGAGGAGACCCGGGCCCTGTGTTCCTGGACCGAGAAGCGGGCCGCACGCGTGCACGAGGCCCGCGTCGCGTACGACAAGCGCCACGCCTCCGACCAGGGGGCGTGAGCCGACTCCGGCGGTGAGTGGCCGGGACCGGACCGCGCGGGCTGTGTGGCGGCGCCTCCGTTGGAGGCGGCCACCGCGTGAGAGTCATGGTGCTGCGATCCCGGCGTGCGACCGACGGGGCGCGCCCCTCGCGCTCCGCCCCGGTCATCGCCAGGGCGTTGCTGCGCCGTGAGTCTGCGGCCTTGCGCAGGGTGATCCTCGACCACGAGGCGCGCCTGGCCGAAGACGACGCCTCCTTGGCCCATCACCCGGCGATCGTCTCGATCCGCCCCGCCCCGGGCACACCGCCGGTCGGCCGTCTGGCTCGCCAGGGCGACCTCCTCGAAACCGCACTGGAAGCTGGGCGCGCCGCCGTCCACGAGGCTCACAGCCACCTGCACTGACTTCGGCCCTACGAAGGCGCGGCCGCGTACTGCGCGCAGTACCGCCGCGCCCGCCGCCAGGTTCGCGCCGACTGGGGGGCCACGGAGCCGAAAGTCGACGATGTCACCACAGCCGCAGTGTTCGGGCGCGTTGACGCAGACGAGGCCGAGTGGTCCCGTCCGGGAGGTCGACCGGCCGTGGGTGGGGCCGGTCAGTCGAGCGTGGCGAAGCGCCGACGGTCGGCGGCGGTATGGCAGGCGGCTTTCTGGTCGGCGGCATGCAGGCGATTGCCGATGTCCGGACCGAAGTCCTCGCCACCTTCAGCAGCGGCACAGGAAAGCGACACCATGGGTGGTCGCCATCCTTGGCCGGCGGGCAGGCAAGTCCCGTAAGTTCAAAGGTTGATCATGTGGCCGGCAAGGCCGTGGAGGGCGTCCTGGACCGCCTCGCTCAGAGTCGGATGTGCGTGGACGTTCCTGATGAGCTCGGTCACCGTGAGGTCCCATTTCTGAGCGAGGGTCAGCTCCGGGAGCAGTTCGGTCACGTCCGGGCCGATCAGATGGGCGCCGAGCAGTTCGCCGTAGCGCGCGTCACTCACCAGTTTCACGAAACCGACCGTGTCGCCGAACCCGTGTGCCTTGGCGTTGGCCGTGAACGGGAACTTCGCCACCCGGACGTCGAATCCCTCGGCACGGGCCTCGCTCTCCGTCCAGCCGAAGCTGGCGATCTGGGGCTGACAGAAGGTCGCGCGGGGAACCATCCGGTAGTCGAGCTCCATCGTCTCCACACCGGCGATGCTCTCCGCGGCGATGACACCCATCGCCTCGGCGGCGTGAGCCAGCATCAACCTCGCGGTGACATCGCCGATGGCGTAGATGTGCGGTTGGCCGGTGCGGCAACGGCCGTCCACGTCGATTGCACCGCGGTCGGTCAGCCGTACCCCCGCGGAGGCCAGCCCATAGCCGGCCGTACGCGGCTGGAAACCCGTCGCTTGCAAGACTCTCTCGGCCTCCAGGACCCGTTGTTCGTCGCCCTGCCGGACCAGTAGTCGGACACGGTCCGCGGCCTCTTCGATGGACTCGACGCGGGCGGAGGTCAAGACACGGATTCCCTGTCGCTTGAACCGTTTGGTGAGCTCGGCCGACACCTCCTCGTCCTCCAGCGGTGCGATCCGGCCGAGGAACTCGACCAGCGTCACCTCGACACCGTAGGACCGCAGCAGATAGGCGAACTCGACGCCGATGGCGCCTGCTCCGGCGATGATCAGGCTCGACGGAAGGCTGTCGGAGAGGATCTGCTCTTCGAACGTCACGACGCGCTTGCCCAATGCCGTGCCGGGCAACAACTTCACGGTCGCGCCGGTGGCGACGATGCAAGAACGGAAGGAGAGCGTCGCCTCGCCGTCACGCAGGCGCACTTGCATCGTGTGCGGATCGATGAAGGTGCCCTGGCCCTCGAACTGGGCGATCCCGTTCTTGCGCATGAGATAGCCGACGCCCTTCGCGCGGCCGTCGGCCACCACCCGGCTCCGGTCGTAGGCGCTGCGGTAGTCCAGGCTCACGTCCCCGCTGACCTTTACGCCGAACTTCTCCGCGTCGTGCAGGATCAACTGTGCGACCTCGGCGTTGCGCAGCAGCGCCTTGGCCGGAATACAGCCGATGTTCAGGCACACCCCGCCCCAGAAACGGCCCTCCACGATGGCCGTACGAAGCCCCAGCTGCGCGGAGCGGATGGCGGCCACATATCCGCCGGGGCCCGCACCGAGGACGACGACATCGAAGTCAGTGTCCATTTCCCCCTCCATTGGTGTCCGATGGCCTTGGGTCATCCCGCCGCCGCCGTTCACGGCGCCGGATCCAGGAGCTCCACAGGGCCGGACAACGCCGCGCGCACCCGGCGGGAGACCTCATCGACCAATACCTCGGGCACGTCGCGGCTGATCGCGTCGATGGTCTGCGCCGCCACCTCCGCCGCCGGCACTTTCGGCACGTCGAGACCCACGGTGGCGTCGGTGTCCACAGGGCCCACATGCACTCCGACGACCAGGGTCCCCTGCTGTCGCAGACCAACGCGCAACGCATTGGTCAGCGACCACTCAGCAGCCTTCGACGCCGCATAACTGGGCCACCGCTTGTTCACCCGCCACGACGCCACCGACAGCATGTTCACCAGAGCTCCGCCGCCGTTGGCCGCGAGCACCGGAGCGAAGGCCCGTGAGACCGCCCAGGTGCCCAGGTAGTTCACCTCCAGCTCGCGCCGCGCGCCCTCCAGAGATCCCTCCAACAGGCTCGGGCCGGCCTGGATGCCGGCGTTGTTGATCACGATGGTCGCGTCGGCCGCCGCCACCGCCGCAGCCGCGATCTGGTCCTCGTCGGTGACATCGAGACGCAGCGTCTCGACCCCCGGCTCCCGGACGCTCTCGGGGTCGCGGGCGCCCGCATACACCTTGGCTGCGCCCCGGGCGAGCAGAGCGCGGGTGAACGCCAGTCCGATACCCCGGTTCGCGCCGGTCACCAGCGCGATCGATCCTTTGACCTCCATGACCGGCCACCTCGTCTTCGCAAGTTGCCTCCGTGCCGACAGAACCGCGGGCCCCGTATCTGGAAACACCCAGCCAATAGACGGACAGGCGGTCTGCAGCTCGTCTCTGAACTCTGCTAGCCCACAGTGCCCTCTCCAAGGAAACAGCCGCGCGGCCAACACGGCCCGAACACCGGCGCCGTTCGCCAGCTGACGAGCAACCGGGGACGACGAGCAACCGGGGACTCAATCCAGGGTTTCGCATCAGAGCCGGCACCGCATCACGTGGGGCGCGTGGTTCCGGCGCCTTGGTGATGGCGAGGATCGGATAGGGGGCGACGGTGCTTTCCGGGAGCACATTGCGCACCCGGAGCACGTTGCGGTGGACCGTCAAGACAGCATGCGAACAGGGGTTCCGGCATTCCATGCGGCGATGTCCTCGACCGCGTCCCGATAGAAGACCTCGTACAGATCCCGACTTACGTAGCCGATGTGAGGTGTCACCACAGCGTTGCTCAGTGAACGCAGAGGATGATCGGCCGGCAGGGGCTCGCGATCGAAGACATCCAGCGCCGCTGAACCGATCCGCTTCTCGATCAACGCCCTGAGCAGCGCCGCCTCGTCCACCACAGGCCCGCGCGAGGTATTGACCAAAATCGCCGTCGACTTCATGAGGCCCAGTTCGCGCCCACCGACGAGCCCTCGAGTGCGCTCACTGAGTACTACGTGAATACTCAGGACGTCGGAGCGAGTGAACAACTCCTCTCGCGAAACGTATGTCGTTCCTTTCGCCTGCGCGTCCGCAGGTGTCAGGTTCTTGCTCCAGGCAATGGTCTCCATGCCGAAAGCGCGCCCGATCTCCGCTACCGCAGTCCCCAATCGCCCGAGGCCCAGAACTCCCAGAGTGGCCCCCCTGAGGCTCACCCCCAGCCCCTCTTGCCATCCACCTCGGCGAACGGAGTCCACCTGTTGTGGGATCAGGCGTGCTGCGGAAAGAATGAGCCCCCAGGTGAGTTCAACCGTCGGGTACGAGAAATACCCCGTACCGCACACGGTGATACCCAAACGGTGCGCGGCATCCAGATCGATTGCCGCGTTGACCGGCCCGGTGGTGACGAGCAACTTCAGACGTGGCAATCTATTCAGGGTTGAGGACGGAAAGGGAGTCCGCTCTCGCATGGCCACCACTACCTCGTACTCGGCGAGTGCCGTCACCACCGCCCCCTCGTTTTCGAAGGCTTCAGTGAAGACGTCCACTTCGGCGTGGAGCGAATCCCAGTCGGCCAGGCCCAGCGCAACGCCTTGATAGTCGTCCAGAATCGCGACTCTCATGCGGAATCCTCCTGCTTTTGTCAATCGGACCGAAGTGTCGGTGGGTGGGGTTTGAACTTCCTGATGCGGCGGGTCCGGCGAGGTAGGAAGAGTGTGTTGTGACGGCACAGAGGTCGGACGTTTCGATGCATTCCAGATTCGCACGCTACGGACTACCGCGGCCGGCGAGTGAGCGTGCCGACGACGAGCCTGATCGCGAGGGTCCCGTTTGTCGCGCGACTCCGTCCGGGGGTGGCAGCCACCAAGGGCCGCGGCGAGCCGGCCTACGCCGTGGAGCACAGTGCACGGCCTGGCAAGGTCGGCACCATCCTCGTCCGTACGTCGCGGCGACGTCGAACTGGTCCTGGAGCGCCGGCGCGATCAGCTTCGCGGCCCTCGACCGCTGCCCGGAGTCGACGGCTGCAGCGGAACCGACTAGTTCATCGCGAGGATGCTCACGACACAGGAGCGGCACCCGCCCGCGGACTGGTGCACCGAGGGCGCTGAGGTCAATCCGCCCGGCCTCAGCAGCTTCGCCGTCGGCCTGCATAGCGGCTCCTGGTTGTTGTCACATCGGTCAGACGCAGTCGGACGAAGCTTTCAGTATCGTGTCGGGCTCTTTCGGTGGCACGGTGAACGCCGGGTGCCGTGCGGTGTCGTTCCCTGGCGCGAGGTGTCTTTCGTCGGTGTCGGCCCAGTGGATCGTGGGTGTGTCGTCGGCTGTGGCCCGGTGTGGCGTGGGGCGGTCTTCTCCGGACCGGTGCGGGGTCGGGGCGGTCTGGGGCTGGGGCTGGGGCTGGGGTTGGGGCGATGCGGGGGCGGCCGGGCGTTGTTTGGTGGTGCGGAAGGCCAGCAGGACCGCGGAACCCGCGGCCCACAGGATGAGTGTCGCCAGCGGGGCGAGGACGTGGGAGCTCTGGAAGTAGCTGAGGTCGGCGATGGCGCGGACGGCGGCGCCGGGGGGCAGCAGTGCCGACACGGTCCGGGCTCCGCTGGGCATCAGGTCCGTGCCGACGGTCGCGCCGCTGGTGGAGTTGCCGACGGTCAGCAGCAGCAGGGTGGCGAGGGGAATACCGAGGGGGCCGACGTAGGTGGCCAGCATTTTCGTGGTGAAGGCTGCGGCGGCGGCCAGCAGGGCCAGGACGAAGGCCAGGGGGAGATACGGCGCGGGGACGGCGTCAAGGATGGGGCCGGCGATGGCGGCCGCCACAAGGCCCGACGCCGCGGCGAAGACGGCCATCAGGGTGAAGCGGTGCCGCAGGTGGAGCAGGCTGCTGAGTCCCACGACGTTCTGGGCGAGGGCGAAGCCGGAGAGGGTCACCCCGAAGGAGACGTAGAACCCGGCCAGGCCGCGGGCGTCATACCGGTCGAGCGGCACGATGTCGGAGACGCTGAGGTGCTGGTCGGCGCCGTGTGCGTAGGCCGTGACGAGCTTGGTGACCGCGGTGGTCGTGGACAGGCCGTTCGCGCTGGCGACGTCGAGTTTGAGGTCTCTGCCGTGGGGACCGCTGCCGAGCACGGCCACGATGTCGCGGTGGCGCAGCGCATCGCGTGCCTCGGTGGTGGAGTCGGCGCGCCGGACGTCGATTGAATCGCCCAGGGCCTGCTGCACCTTGTTCGCCAGCTGCGCTCCCGTGACCGCCACGGGGATCCGGTGGGGCTGGGGGTCGCGCATGAGACCGACGTAGCAGCTGACGAACGCAGAGACGATGACCAGACCGATCAGGAACGGCTGCAGCCAGATGCGAATGGGACGGCTGCGCCTGTGATGCGGGGGGTGAGGATGCACTCCGGGTTTCTCCATGACTGGTGGTGGATCGACGACAGTGGGACCGTTCGCGGTGACACCGCGTGGCTCACCGCCGGTTCACCCCTCGAGCCGGGGGGCGGTGGCGACGGCCTCGGCGACCGCGGGGGCCGCTCGCGGGTCGAAGCGGGAGGGGATGATGTGGTCGGGGCGCAGTTCGTCGGCGACCACGGAGGCGAGGTCATCGGCGGCGTCGAGTTTCATGCCGGGACGCCGGGGGTGTGGGCGAGGGACAGGTCGTCGCTGTCGCGCGGCGGCATGGTCGACTTGATCGCCATCTTGCCGCGGCGGTGCAGCGCGAAGACCGGCTTGCTGTCCCGGTCGGCGGCTTCGCGCTGCCCGGCTGACGTGACGCTTTCCACGTTCATGACTGCTGTTCCTTCGTGCGCGTCACGCCTGCCCGCCCTGGGCAGGCAAACGGGAGGGCTGCGGTGGAGGTCCGTTCCCCCGGGCTGGCGCCGTACGGGATGGCGCGCCTACTCGCGGGCGACCGCCCTGCCGGGCCACAGTGCCGGTCATGGGGGGCCGTTCACGGTGGGTGCCGTGTACCGGGCATCCGTCATTCATCGGCGGGTGCCGGCGGCAGGGGGCGTGGTGCCTGGGGGGAGGGGTCCTGCGGTTTTCTGTGGGGGTGAGGGTGGGCCCGGGGCCGGTCAGCGGCCCTGGAAGTCGACGGCGGGCCGGGGCTGCTTTGCCTTGAAGGCCTTGACGGCCGAGGCGAGGCCCTTGTTGACGTCGTCGGTTTCGAACAGCGGCATGGCGATGTCGAACATCGCCTCGTCCGCGGCGGAGACGCCGCCGACGGCCCAGGCGCGCAGCAGCGCCTTGTGTGCGGCGTAGGCGCGGGTGGGTCCCTTGGCCGCCTTGCGAGCGAAGGCGGTCGCCTCGGCCAGCAGGGTGTCGTCGGCGACGACCCGGTTGACGACACCGGCGTCGGCCATGCCCCTGGCGGGCACCTGCTCGGAGGTGAGTGCCCACTCCGCGGCGCGTGCCCGGCCCGCACGCTCTGCGACCCGGTAGATCCCGCCGAGCAGGGTGACGATGCCCAGGGTCTGCTCAGGGTGGCCGAAGCGGGCCGTCTCGCCGGCGAAGATCACGTCGGCGCGGAGCGCGAGTTCCAGACCGCCGCCGAAGCACAGCCCGTGGACGGCGGCGACCACCGGCAGCGGGAGCCGCTCGAGCTGGTTGAAGACCTGCATGTAGCGCTCGAAGAGGGTCCGCAGTTCACGTACGTCCGCATCCGGCCAGTCGACGATGTCGCCGCCGAAGCTGAAGTCCGGGCCCTCGGCGCGCACCAGTACCGCGCGGGCGTCGCTGTGGCCGATCGCCTCCAGCGCTTCGGCGAGGTCGGTGGCCATCTGCGGGTCGATGCGGTTCTGCGGCGGGTTGGTCAGGACCAGCGTGGCGAGGCCATCGTCGATGGAGTAGGTCAGATGGGGCATGAGGGTCGTCCTTGCACTCTGTGGGGGGGCGTAGGTCAGGAGAGGTGCCGGCGGAACCAGTCGAGGGCGGCGGCGCTCGCCCGGTCGAACTCGGTGGTGTACGGGTCGAAGTGGCCGCCGGGGATCAGTTGCAGCCGCTTGGGCTCCAGGGCCTGCTCGAAGGCCGTGAGCCCCGTGTCGGTGAGGGTCACGGTGTCGTTCGCGGCGACGACCATGAGCAGCGGCGTGGGGGAGACCCGAGTGACCCAGGTCCCGGGCTCGTACATGCGGGCCAGCCGGTTGGAGCGGACCGTGACCTCGTTGCTCCACACACCCTCCGGTACGGGCTGGAGGTAGAAGTCGATGGCTTCCTGCGTTCGGTAGGAGGCGGGCACGGCCGGGTCGTCGCCGACGACGGCCTGGGTGCGGGGGGCCTCGCCGCGGGCCTGGGCGCGCTCGTCCTCGTCGAAGGCCGCCTCCAGCTTCGTGACCGCTTCCGGCGCGATGCGCCGCCGCCCCTGCTCGAAGCCGCTGATGGTCGGCACCTGGGAGACCACGGCGCGCAGCCGTCGGTCGGTGGCGCCCAGCACGATCGCGTGGCCGCCGGCGTAGCTGGTGCCCCACAGGCCGATCCGGCCGGCGTCGACCTCGGGCCGGCTCTCCAGGTAGGAGATGGCGCGGCGCCAGTCGGCGATCTGCCGCCAGGGGTCGATGTCCTGCCGGGGAAGGCCGTCGCTGGCGCCGAAGTTGCGGTGGTCGTGCAGCAGGACGACGAAGCCCGCCTCGGCGAAGGCCCGCGCGAACGGCTCGAGGCCGTGGTCCCTGACCCCGGCGTAGCCGTGGGCCATGGTGACCGCCGGGTGGGGGCCGGGACCGTCCGGCAGGAAAAGCCAGCCGCGCAGTGTGACCCCGCCGTCGGCGTCGAATGCGACATCCTCGCGCTGGACCATTGAACAACCTCCTCGGTGCGACCAGGGCCGGGCTCTGGCCGGAATGACGGAAACGGGGGCTCAGCCCCGGTGGAAGTACTCGGCGTCGAGCACGCCGTTGAGCCTGCGGCCCAGTTCGGCGGAGAACCGGTGGACGGCACCGAGCGGCCGGTGGTGGATGGCGGCCCGGACGATCTGCCCGTCCGCGTTCTTCGTCAGGATCGTCACGCCGTCGATGTGCGTGCCGCCGAACGCGGTGGCCTGCCACTCCAGGTAGGAACGCTCCCCGCTGACGGTCTCCTGGGTGAAGACGAGCGAGTCGTAGATCGTGCTCGCTGCTGCCATCACGTTCTTGACCTGGCCGCGGCCCTCGACCGTGCGGGTGAGGGCGCTCGCCTCCAGCGTCACGTCGGCGGCGAAAGCGTCGCTGAACGCGTTGGCCGACTTCTCCTCGAAGGCGTTGGTCCAGGCCGACACCTGTACGGCGGGCAGCGCGCGGGCCAGGAAGCGATCGAGGTGATCCGCGACGCGGGTCGGCTGCTCCAGGTGTGCCCAGTGCCCGGCCTGGCCGACCGCCACCGTCTCGGCCGCGGCGAAGCGCGGCGCGACCCCCTGGGCGACGATCTCGTCCGTGACGAAGTCGTCGTCCTCGCCGCGCACGATGAGCACGGGCCCCGTGTACCGGCTGGGCTGCTCGCCCGCCGGGTGCCCGTCGTTCCAGCAGTCGGCGGCCTCCCGCACGGTCTCGGGACGCATCCGCGTGCCGCCGACCACCAGCCGGTCGAGGTCCGCCTCCGCCAGCGCGGCCGACAGTTGCGTCCTGACCGCGCGCTGTGCGTCGTCGTCGCCGCCCAGGGAACGGAAGGTGTCCATCACCTCGTCGGGCTGCCGGGTGCCGGCCAGCGGGACCGGGGTGACCAGGACCAGACCGAGAGCCCGGTCGGGGCGCTGTGCGGCCACCAGCTCGGCCACCGCCGATCCCATGCTCTGCCCGACGATCACGAAGGGCTTGCCGAGGTTGTCGGCCACGGCGCCCACCTCGTCGGCGAACCGGTCGTAGGCGAACGGACCGCTCGTCTGCGTGCGGTCCCCGCTTCCGGCCAGGTCGAGGGTGACGCATTCGATGCCAGGGGTGGTGAGTTCGCCGATCAGGCCGTCCCAGACGTACTGGTCGTCCAGGAAGCCGTGGACGAACACCACGGCGAAGTCTCCCTCGCCCTGCCGACGGAACCGCACATCGCTCGTTCCGATCCGTTCTGTCCTCATTGCCGTGCTCACTTTCCGGGGGCGACCCTGACCTCGCCCGAGGGGGACCATTCCTTGGTGTTGATCGGGGACCAGTCGGCTGGCCGTCCGTCCAGACGCTGCATCCGCTGGTCGTGCCGGGCTTCGAGCAGGTCCTTGTCCAGGGGGGTGGTGAAGACGTTCTCGACCAGCGTGTACTCGGCGGCCAGGCGTCCCACGGCCGGGAGGGCGGCGGTGTCGATCCGGCCCCGCTCCAGGTAGAGGTCGTCCCGGACGTGGAAGCGCACCACCCGGCCCCACACCACGTGGTCGACCATGTCGTCCCCGACGGGGATGATCCGGTCGACGACGCATTCGAAGGAGATCGGCGCGTCCTTGACCCGGGGTGCGCGCACGACCTCGGACGGCTCCTTGCCCAGGTCGAGCGCCTCGAACTCGTCCACGTCCGGCTCGAACCCGTACGCCGAACCGTGCATGGCGTCCGCCTGCGGCAGCGTCACCAGATTGGTGACGAACTCGCCGGTGTCACGGATGTTGATGAAGGTGTCCTTCAGCGTGACGCCGTCCGCCTGCGGCTGCAGGGTGATCGAGACCATGGGCGGCTTCCTGCCGACGGCGGTGAAGAAGGAGATGGGCGCGAGATTGGCCACGCCCTCGGTCGACACCGTGCTGACCCAGGCCACGGCGCGCGGAATGATGCTTCCGATCAGCAGTTTGTACGCGTGGGCGGCGTCGAGTTCCGCAGCGTCAATGATCATCGTCAGACCTCCATCGGGGGGGGGAACGCGGCATGGGAACAGCGCTGCACGCCGTACGACCACTGCCGGGAGAGCCGCTCATGGGTGGCGCCGGAGAGAGGGGCGCGGCACCTCGAGCTCCCGTTGGTAATAAGCATATGCCTTTTGAGTATGTCGCACAAGTCCGGCATTACGGCACATCGTTGCCGCAATGGGGGAGCATGAGGACATAGATGTGTCATGGTTGCCTCTGGCGGAAGTGCGGCAGTGCCCCCTGTGGTGACGGCCAGAGAGGAGTTGGCCGCTGCGGATCCTGGTGGTGGGCCTCGGCGCGACGGGCGGATGGTTCGGGGCCCGGCTCGCGGGCCGGCCGGGACGTGACTTTTCCTGGTGCGGGTAGGGTGCGCGCCGTTTCTGGAGTGGCGTGGACTGCGGATGGCCGGCCTGGGCGAGGAGACCGTCCTGTGTCCCCGCGTGAGCCGGGCCGGGGGCATCGACGCCCCCGACGACGTCGTCCTGTCGGCGGTCAAGGCCACCAGGCTTGAGCAGGCCGTCGACGGCATGGCGGCCGAGGTCGGCCCGCACTCCCTCGTCGTCCCCGTCCTCAACGGAGTCCGGCACGTCGACATCCTTGCCGCACGTTTCGGCCATCAAGCCGTCCTGGTCGGCGTGTTGAAGGTCTTCCTCGCCGCCCTCGGCGCGATGACCTGCCGCATGTGCGGCTCGGTCGGCGAGGCCGCGGCCGTTCCCGGCGGGACGGCGTTCGCTCGGCAAGTGGTCGACGAGTGCGCCAGCGTCGCCGCCGAGGGCGGCCACCTGGTGCCCGCACCGGCCCTGCGGCAGACGCCGACGACCGTGACCGAGGCGGGCTCGGCGTCCACCTCGTCCCTGTGCCGCGATGTGACGGCCAACCGCAGCGCCGAGGCCGAGCACATCTACGGAGACCTGGTCCTGCGCGCCCACCGGCTCGGTCTCACCGTTCCGCTGCTCGATCTGGCCACCAGGCCGCGAAGCTCATGCATCTGTTCCAGAGAGCCGGGCGCGGATGCGGTCATGATGACTCCTCCCTGAGCGGCAACGTGCGGCCCGCGCGGTCGGCTGGTCACGTGCCTGCGGCGGCGGACCGCTTGCGCGGCGGAGTTCAACGCTTACGCGACGACGACCAGGCAACATAACCATACACGCATTGACTATGTCGTCGAGTCGAGTTACTTTCGGCTGGAGAAGTGCGACAGCCCAGGCAGCATTCACAGGGATCGACATGGCTGATCGGTTACGACTCTCCCGTGGCTGCCTCTGAGTCCCAAGGAAGCGAAGCGATCATGCCCGGAGCGCAACTGAACTGGAGCGTCCACGTAGCGCCGTCGATCCCCACCGAGATCGCGGACCTGCCGCCCGACGTCCCCCGGCGCATGTGGTCGCCCATCACGGCCACACTGATCACGGGCGAGCGCGATGCGGTGCTGGTCGACGCGCTGATGACGGCCGAGCAGGCCGACCGGCTGGCCGACTGGGTTGCCGCCGGCGGCATGAACCTCACCACGGTCTTCGTGACCCACGGGCACGGTGACCACTGGTTCGGGCTGGGCACCCTTCTCGAACGCTTCCCGGGGGCGCGTGCAGTGGCGACGCCGGCGGTGGTCGAGCAGATGAAGAAACAGATGGCGCCGGAGTTCGTCGCGTCGTTCTGGGACAAGCGCTTCCCCGGCCAGATCCCTGGCAGACTCGTGGCCGCGGAGCCGCTGGCCGGCGATCGGCTGGAGCTGGAGGGCCATGACCTCGTCGTCGTGGGACTCGGGCACACGGACACCGATGACACCACGTGTCTGCATGTGCCGTCGATCGGCCTGGTCGTGGCCGGAGACGCCGTCTACAACGATGTTCACCTCTACCTCGCCGAATCGCCCGCCGAGGGCTGCCGAGCCTGGCTGGACGCGCTCGACACCATCGCCGCGCTGGAGCCAGAAGCGGTGGTCGCGGGACACAAGAACCCCGACCGTCCTGACGACCCGAAGGCAATCGCCGAGACCCGGCGCTACATTCACGACTTCGAGGCGGTCGCAGAGCGCACGACTTCCACTTTCGACCTCTATCGCGGCATGTTGGAACTGCATCCTGGCCGCGTCAACCGGGGCGCACTGTGGGGCTCGGCGAGGTCCGCCAAGGGCTGAGCGACACGGCCTGCACGGGCCAACCCATGGGGCCCTACGCGGAACTGCGGGAAACCGGCACTCGTGATTAGGAGAGTTACACTCACAAATGTAATAAGTAAATAGGCTATGGACATGTTGCTGTAGCTGCCGTCACCGAAAGAGATCCGCGAATGTCCTGGACTGCGACAGCCCGATACGGCCTGGAGCCCGCCCCGGGCGGGCTGGCCTTCGTGCAGGACCTGCTCAACACGCTGTCCGCCGGCAAGCCCCGGGAGCCCGACCTTCTGCAGACCGTCGAGGGTGCCCGTGCTTGGCTTGAGCAGGCATTGAAGAGCTGGAGTGGAGCGTCCCACCGGCCCGCGCCCGGCATCGAACTGACAGCCGAGGACGTGCAGGGCCTGCGCGACTTCCGTCATGACCTGGGACGGAGCCTCCACGCCCAGCTCGGTGACCCGGCGACGGAGGCAGGCCCGGCGGCCTCACTGATGACGCTGCCCACCGCACTGCGGCTCGACGAGCACGGGGCCATCCACGCCGAACCCCGGGGCACGGGATGGCGGCAGGCGGCGTCACTCGCCCTCATCGAGGTCTACCAGGCGCAGTGCACCGACACCCTGCGCCGCCTGAAGTCCTGCCGAAACACGCGCTGCCTGGTCGCCTTCTACGACCGCTCCCGCAACAACAGCGGCGTCTGGCACGACGTCCAGGTCTGCGGCAACGCGGCCAACCTGCGCAACTATCGTGCGCGCAAGCGGGCCGGCGCCGACCAGGTCTGACAGTCGGTTCTCCGGCGCGGTCCTCGCCGTTGTGCCTCGCTCGTGGGCACCTGAGCCGCTTGCCACAGCGGGGCGGCTTCCTCCGTGAACGGATTCGTCGCGCGGGAACGACCCTTGGAGTCGACTGTCTGGCGCATCGCCCGGGCCTGACCGTGAGGGTGCCGTTTGTCGCACGGTGTCGCCGCCCGGAGCCGTCGGGCGGGCTCATCCGTTCCCGCGGCCTGAAGTAACGAGAGGGGCAGGGGCAACCTTGGGGCACAGATATTTGCTTTAGGGCGGATGAGTGCTACCGTCGAGCTAAAGCACATTTTCGCGCCTTAAGGAGTGATGTGGCGTCGCACGAGATGCCGCCGATCGCCTTCCGGGATCTTCCTGGCCCGGCTCTCACATCAGGAGTCACGTATGAGTTCCACACAGTCTTTGCTTCTGCCGTACCGGATGCGCGACGTCTCTCTGACGAACCGCGTGGTCATGGCCCCGTTGACGCGGAGTCGTGCGCGCAATCGCGATCTCCTGCCCACTGATCTCCACGTCGAGTACTACGCTCAGCGGGCATCAGCCGGTCTGATCGTCTCCGAGGGTGTGTGGATCAGCCGTGACGCGGTCGGATGGCATGACGTACCAGGGCTGTTCACCGATGAGCAGGTCGCCCACTGGAAGCAGGTGACAGATGCGGTCCACCTCGCGGGTGGTGTCATCTTCGCTCAGCTGTGGCACACCGGGTCCGCTTCTCACCCCGACTTCTTCGACGGCCGCCCGCCCCTTGCGCCTTCGGCCGTCAACCCGGGGCTGCTGGCCCCGACGTCGACTGGTCGCAAGCCCACCGTGGAGCCCCGGGCAATGTCGGTGTACGACCTCCGGCAGACGGTCGCCGACTATGCGACGGCGGCTCGCAACGCCACGGCGGCGGGATTCGACGGTGTGCAGCTGCAGGCAGGCTTCAACTACCTGATCAGTCAGTTCCTGAACCCCCGCACCAATCTGCGCACGGACCGCTACGGCGGCTCGATCGAGAACCGCGCCCGTTTCCTCTTCGAGGTCATCGAGGCCGTCGGCGAGTTCGTCGACCTGCGGCGTGTCGGTGTGAAAGCCGGACCCGCCTGGTCCGAGACGGGAGAATTCGTCTCCGGGGTCGAGGCGCTGGCTGACAGCGAGTACGTACTCGGACGGCTCAACGACTATGAACTGTCACATCTCCTGCTCATGGGGATGATGGTCGACCCCACCGGAGGACCGTTGGAGCAGCTGGCCGACGATGGCATGTTCCGGCACTTCCGGAAGGTCTATCAAGGCACCGTCATGGCGAACGTCGGGTTCGACCAGCATCGAGGAAACGTGATTCTGAGCGACGGCCTGGCGGATCTGGTCGCCTACGGGCAGCCGTTCATCGCCAATCCGGATCTGCCGGCCCGGATCGCCTCCCATGCACCGCTCGCCGAACCGAAGAAGGACCTCTTCTACGGTCCGGATGCCGCCGGCTACACCGACTACCCACTGCTGGAGGGGTGAAGCGGGCCGGAACTGCGGCCAGGCCGGGTGGCCCTGACAAGCACCCAGGCGGGGCAGTGACGCTGTCACCATCCCGATGGTCGCTGAGCGTGCGGGAGTGAATCCTCGAGCATCTTCCTGCCTTGGACACTGCCCGAGACCGACGCGCCCACATACGTCGACGAACTCTGCAACCGCCCCACCCGACCCCCGCCTCCCGGGAACGCGGCGCCGGTCGCGGTCTTCGCCACGCCCGGGTCGAACCCGCCCGGGAGCCCGGCGGGCGCCGCAAACAGATCAGGTGAGGCTGCGGCGCCGTACCGCGGGCAAGGCCGCCGACCCAGGCTGACACGGGGTGCGCCGGGAGTTGTCGCCGCGCTCACCCGCAGTGGACCTCAGCGCGCAAATGGGTGCGGGCACCCTGTGGCGACTCAACCGTAGGCGCGCGCGGGCGTCGCATGGTGAGGCGCCGGGCCGGAAGCGGATGCAGAGGCGGATCCCCGACCGAGCGGACGTCAGGTGCCGCCTACGCGCCGAGTTCCGCCGTGATCTTGTCGAGGCATGACTCGTAGAAGCCCACCAGGCGCTCCTGGCGTCTTCTTCGGTGACTCCCGGCGCGGGCTCGAACCGGGCGGCCCAGTGGATCTCGGAATGGTCCGCGCCCACTGCGGCCACCGTGAGGCGAGCCGTGAAGGCCCGCACCGGGACCGGCCCGGGGTCGTCGAAGCGGTAGTGATGGAAGAACGGGCCCTCTTCCACGAGCTTTTCGACGAGCCTGGCGCCGTCGTGCGGGCGCCGTCCTGGGTGCTATCGGTGGGCGAGGGAGTTCCTGCCCGCGATCTGGATGTCGGCCTGCCGGGCGACTCGGGCCCCGAGGTGTTCGGCAGTGGCGATATCGGAGGCGTGGACGGTGTCGGTACCGCCGTCCTGGGGGGTCGAGGCGCCGGCGCCGATCCAGAAGCCGAGGCGGTTGAGGTCGGCTTCGGAGGCGGTCAGGGCGTTCCAGCCGGGGGGAAGGCCCAGGCCCACCCAGATCATGTGGTGCTGAGCGGCGAGAGCGGCCATGAAGTTGAGGGCGTACAGCTTGTCGCCGCTCTTGGAGGCGGAGTTGGTGAAACCGGCGGCGATCTTGTCGGCCCACACGCTAGTGAGGTAGCGGCCGCTGGTGGCTTCGGCGAAGGCGTGGAAGGCGGAGGAGGCGCCGCCCATGTAGGTGGGGGAGCCGAAGATGATGGCGTCGGCGGCGTCGAGCCGCCGCCAGTCCTCGTCGGTGATCGCGTCCACCGGGATGTGTGCGACCTCGGCTCCCGCCTTCTCGGGAGCGGTCACCCATCACCACCGACCCCGGGATTGTTCTCGCGAACCCTGCGGACCCTGGAACGCGATGGGCACCACCACCGCCGGAAGGGGCCCCTCGGAAGGGGCCCCTTCCGGCGGGTGACTACTCCTTGCCGAGGAGCTTCCGCGCGGTCTGCACGATCTCCTCGTTGGTGTAGGCGTGCCCGCCGATCCCCCAGCCGCCCGGCACCGCCTCGGTCAGGGCCACCCAGGTGCGCCCCGTGAGAGAGGCGTCTGCGGCTGCCTCGGCGATGAGGGCGGAAATGTCCTTCACAAGTCCGAGCTGCTGCTCGCGGTCGAGGGCGCCCGCGTTGGTGGTCACATGGACACGCACGCTGTCGCTGCCGCCCCCGGCAGTGGAGAACGCCTCCGGCTCCAGTTCGTGGATGAAGGCGGCGGTGTTGTCGGTGAAGAAGGGAATCGGCGGCACCTTCTCCCAGCGCATGATCGTCTCGGCGAGCTCCTTGGCCAGGGCGTGCTTGTCGCTGAAGATCCCTTTGGGGGCGTACACATCGAGCATCGGCATGGCGGCGGTCCGAATCTGTGAGTAGGTGCCGTTCGCCGTCGATCCTCGTCGGAGACACGTTGACCAACGACCGTCTCCTGTGCCACACCTCGTAAGTTTCGGGACAGCTGGGTCGCCGCAGCCGGGGTCAGGCCGTGGTTGTCCGCTGGAAGGCCCGGCGGTAGGCGGTGGGTGTGGTGCCGATGGCGTCGCGGAAGCGGGCGCGGAGATTGGTGCCGGTGCCCAGACCGCTTTGGGTGGCGATCTGTTCGACTCCCAGGTCGGTGACTTCGAGGAGCTCGCGGGCGTGGTTGACGCGGGCGGTGAGCAGCCACTGGTGGGGGGTGACGCCGGTCTCCTGGCGCCACATGCGGACCAGGGTCCGGGTGGAGACGCGGGCGTGGTGGGCGAGCGTGTCGAGGGTGAGGGCCTCTTCGAGGTGGCGCAGGGCCCAGTCGCGGGTGGAGGCCAGGGTGTGGGCGGTGGGTTCGGGCAGGGCCTGGGCGATGTACTGGGCCTGTCCTCCGTCGCGGTGGGGTGCGGCGACCAGTTCGCGGGCGATGTCGTTGGCGACGGCCGCACCGAGGTCTTTGCGAACGAGGTAGAGGCACAGGTCTATGCCCGCGGTCACGCCGGCGGACGTCAGCAGCGGGTCGTCGTCGATGTAGAGCACGTTGCGGTCGACGCGCACGTGAGGGTAGAGCTCCTCGAGTTCGTCCGCGCTGGCCCAGTGGGTGGTGACGGTCCGGTCGTTGAGGAGGCCGGCCGCGGCCAGGGCGAAGGCTCCGGTGCAGATGGACGCGATGCGGGCCCCTCGGCTGAAGGCAAGTTTCAGGGCCGCCGTGACCTCGGGCGCCGGTGGCCGCTGATAGTGCCAGTATCCGGGCACGATGATCGTGTCCGCGCGGGCGAGCGCTGCCAGCCCGGCGGTGGTGCCCACGGTGAAGCCGGTGCTGGTGGTGACGCTGCCGCGCGTCGCTCCACACACGGTCAGTTCATAGGGGGTGTTGGGCCTGGGGTTGAAGATCTGCGTCGGGATGCCCAGGTCGAGAGGCAGCACGTGGGGCAGTGCCAGGACCGCGACGCGATGAGCGCTCATGGCCCGAATCCTACGATCGTCGGTTCGCGGCGCTTCCGGGTCCCGGACGGTCCCCACATCAGGTGGCGGTGGCGGACCTGTGGCGAGGACTCCCCGGGGGCGCACGGTCATGACCCGCGACGCGGCTCGTACAGATGTCCCGAAACTTACGAGCACTGGCACAGGAGACCGTCGTTGAACACCGTGCCTCCGGCGAGGATCGAGGACGTGAGCGGCAACGGCCTGAGGGCCGGGACTCACGTCGGCGTCGGCCCCAGCAGAGCGGCTCCGCGCCTACCCGCGCAAGGAGATACGAATGCCCGAGATCACGCGTTCCCCCATTGGACGGTACTTCGACGTCGAGGACGGCCGGCTCTACGCCCACGTTCGCCAGGGTTGCGGCCCGGCCCTGGTCTTCCTGCACTACTGGGGAGGTTCCCACCGCACCTGGCGTCCGGTTGTCGAACGTCTTGACCCGGCGCAGGCGTTCGTCGCTCACGACCACCGCGGCTGGGGCGAGTCCACCACGGTGCCGGGCCCGTACGGCATGGAGCGGCTCGCCGACGACGCCCAGCACGTCATCGACGAGCTCGGCTACGGCGAGTACGTCGTGGTGGGCCACTCCATGGGCGGCAAGGCCGCCCAGGTGCTGGCCTCCCGCCGTCCCGCCGGGCTGAAGGGCCTGGTGCTGGTCGCGCCCGCTCCGCCGGCCCCTGTAGGGGTGACGCCCGAGCTCCAGGAGGTGATGTGCCACGCCTACGCCACCCCCGACACCATCAACCGGAGCATCGACCTGGTGCTGACCAACGGCGGTCTCGGCGAGGAGGCGCGCCGCCAGGTCCACGACGACAGCTCCCGTGCCGGCGACACGGCCCGCCTGTCGTGGCCGAGGCAGGGCCTGGTGGAGGACTTCGCCGAGGTCGTCGGCGCGATCGATGTTCCCGTTCTGGTGCTGGCCGGCAGTCGCGACAAGGTCGACCCGCCGCAGGTCCTGCGAGAACACCTGCTGCCGAAGATCCCTACGGCCGATCTCAGGGAGCTGGACGGCACCGGTCACCTCTCGCCGCTGGAAGTCCCCGGCCAGGTCGCCTCGCACATCACCGCCTTCGTCACCGAACTCCGCATCGCTCAAGGGGCCACTCCTCAGAACTGAGTCGTCAGAACACTGAGCCGTCAGAACTGGACTGTCAGAACTGAGCTGTCCCATGAGCACAGAACTGGGAGATCTGTCGTGAACAGTTCGCCACCGACGGCGCGGCCGGCCGTCAACGCCACCTTCGAGGACTCAGCGGCGGCAACCCACGTGATCGTCAAAGCCAACTTCGCCCAGATCATGCCCGGACCCGAAAGATGTGACCGGCGCGAACGCGGCGGCCCCGGCGGGATCGTGCAACCGGTGCTGCCACCCGCGGCACCTGGACCCCCGCCGTCCAGCCGCCGCCCGCCTACCGTCACGCGATGCGCCCGCCCCCTCCTGGGAGCTGCCGACCGGATGGAAGAGCCGACTCGGTCCGAGTCGAAGGCCGACCGCCCAACGGTCCGGCGGTATGTACTTGATTCAGGCGAGACCGAGCTGACGGAGCATGCCGAGTTCATCGCTGCTACCCCAGCGCTCGACCATCTTCCCGTCGGCGAACCGGCTGATCTGCATGCCTCGGTAACTGACCGTCTTTCCCGTCGGGCTGTGCCCCATCAGATCACCGAGATGTGTGCCCGTGATGGTGTAGGCGAACGCGACTTCGTCGTCGGTGGCCATGACGTGCTCGACCTCGATGTGCAGATCGGGGAAGGCCCGCCTCATCGTGGCGAACATCTCCTCATAACCTTCCGGTCCCGGAACCTGTCCCGGGGCCGGGTCGTGGTCCACAGAGTCGGGCGCCACGTATTCCTCGAGCTCGCCGAGGTGGTCAGTGTTCACTGCTGATCCGAAGCCCTCCAGGACGGCGGCGTTGCTGCTGCGCGACATGACGCGCTCCTTGACATTGCAGCCCTGGGCGTACACGTCGACGATGCGCGGTCGCCCCTTCCTCCCATCCACGATAGGTGTGGAGGCCTGAGGTGGCCTGCTGGAACGGGAAGTGACGACCCTCGGTCGTCGTCGTTCCCGTGCCGGACGTCGATGCGCTTTCTACTTGAGGCCACTGAGCATGACGCCGCGGATGTAGTACTTCTGCAGCAGCAGGAAGAGGATCAGGACCGGCAGGATGCTCAGGACGAGACCGGCCATGACGATGGGCATCGTGCGGGTCGGGTCGACGTAGTCCTGCAAGAGTTGGATGCCGACGGGCAGGGTCATCACGTCCGGGTTGGCGGTCGAGACGAGCAGCGCCCAGATGTACTCGTTCCAGGCGTCGACGAAGGTCAGCAGCCCGAGCGTCACCATGACCGGCCTGGTCTGCGGCACCACGATCCGCCACCACACGGCGAACTCGCCGGCCCCGTCGATGCGCGCGGCCTCGAGGACCTCGTCCGGGATCGAGACCATGAACTGGCGCATCAGGAAGATTCCGAAGCCGTTGACGAGGAACGGCATGGCGAGCGCCGTGATGCTGACGGTCAGGCCCGCGCCGCCGCGCCCGAACAGGTCGTTGCCGCCCGCGAGCGGCCAGTGCACCAGGATCAGGAAGTGCGGGATGAAGAAGAGGAACGGGGGGAACATCATCGTCGACAGCACAAGGCGGAAGATGAAGTTCCGGCCGGGGAAGTGGAGTTTGGCGAGCGCGTAGCCGGCGAGTGACGACGTGAGCAGCACCGATCCCGTGATCACGGCGGTGGCGATGACGCTGTTGCGGAAGAGCACCGGCAGATCGAGCTGGCCGATCGCCGCCCGGTAGTTGGACAGGTCGAACGCCTCGGGCAGGAACCGGTACGGCAGTGTGCCAGACTCGCCTGGCCCCTTGAAGGACGTCATCACCATGTCGAGGAACGGCACCACCGTGAGCACGGCGCCGGTCACGACCACCAGATACGAGAACCACGGGAAACGGCGGCGGATCATGTGTCCTCTCCCTTGCGCCGGAAGATCCACAACTGCACCAGGGTGACCACGAGGACCACCACGAACAGCACGAAGGCGGCGGCGCTCGCAGTGCCCCAGTCGCCGTAGGAGAAGGCCTGGCGGTACATCTCCAGCGCGGCCACATTGGTCGCGTCACCCGGGCCGCCCTTGGTCATCACGATGATCAGCGCGAACGACTGCAGGCCGGTGATGAACTGGGTGATGCACACGAACAGCAGGGACGGCCGCAGCAGCGGCAGTGTGATCTTCCAGAACACGGTGACGGGCCCGGCGCCGTCGAGCGCGGCGGCCTCGTAGTACGACTCGGGAATGGACTTCAGCCCGGCGGTCAGGATGAGGATCGCCGTGCCGACCGAGGCCCAGGCCTGTACGACCACGACCGAGGGCAGCGCGATGTCCGGGTCCTGGAGGAACGCCACCGAGCCGAGCCCGAGGGCGTTGAGGACGCCGTTGACGAGGCCCCCCGGCTCGTACATGTACTTCCATACGTTGCCGATGGCGACGACCGTCGTGACGATCGGCAGGAAGTACAGGGTGCGCCACAGCCCCTGGAACCGCAGCTTGTCGATGCAGGTGGCGACGAGCACGGAGCCGGCGAGCGCGAGGGCAACGGTGCCCAGGGCGAACAACAGGGTGTTGGTGAGGATCGGCGCCAGGAACGTCGATCCGTCCACGAAGAGGCCGGTGAAGTTGTCCAGGCCGACCGGATCGATGTCGCCGAGGTCGAACCCGGCCCAACGAGACATCGACAGCAGTATCGCGAAGCCGAGCGGCAGGATCAGGAAGACCGCGAAGAACAGCAACGTCGGCGCCAGGAAGAGATAGGCGACGACGGCCTGGCGGCGACGGGGCCGAGTCCGGCTGCGACCGTCGACGACGGGCCCGGCGGCCCGCGGGCCGTGCACCCGCCCGGTCGTCTCCGGGGCCAGGGTGTTCACCATGAGCGCGACACCTCCTGATCGACCTGACGGCGGATGGTGCGCAGTGACTCGTCGACCGACTGCTGACCGGTCCACAACGCCTCGATGTTCTTGCGCAGCAGCGACTTGGCCCGCTGCGCGCCCGGCACGTTCGGCTCCGGCACCGCGTACGCCAGCGCGTCCAGGAACGGGCGCAGGTTCGGATCGCTGCCTTCGCTCAGGAGTGTCCGCATGTCGTCGGCGCGGCCGGTCAGGGAGCCGACCGACACCTGCAGGGAGCTCATCCGGGTCGCCGTCGCGCCCTTCTTGACACTCTTCGCGCCCACCTTCTCGGTGTTGAGCCAGCGCAGGAACTCCCAGGCCTCTCGCGGGTGGTTACTGGCCGCGTTGACCCCCAGCATGAAGCCGGTGCAGAGCGTGGCGAGCTTGTCGCCCACGTCGGGGACGGGCAGCGGCGCGACGCCGACGTCGCGGTAGTCCTTGCCCATCTGGGTCTTCAGGCTTCCGGTCCACCAGCCGGCGCTGACCACCATGGCCACCTGCCCGGACTGGAACGCCTTGTAGACGTTGACGCCGGGGGCGCTCGCACCTTTGACGACGAGGCGGTGCTCCAGATCGAACACGGCCCGACCGGCCGGCGAGTCGATGGCGGTGCTCCTGCCGTCCGCGGAGACGAACGTTCCGCCGGCGGCGTTGAGCAGGGCGAGCGTCTGGCCGACGGTGGTGGAGTCGTCGTAGGCCGACAGCCCGAACCCCTGGACCAGCGTGTTGCCGTACCGGTCCCGCTTGGCAGTGCGGTAGGCCGCCTCCTCCAACTCACGCCAGGTGCGCGGAGGGCCCTCGATGCCGGCCTCGCGCAGCAGCCGCTTGTTGTAGTAGAGGGCGTAGGTCTGCACCTCGGTGGGGTAGCCGTAGACCTTGCCTCCCACCGACGAGGCGCCGACCGCGGCCTCGCCGTAGCCGCGGGTGATCTCCTCGGCGTGCTCGGACGGAGCGGGCCGCAGGACGCCGGCCCGCACGAGCTGGCCGTTCCACAGGCAGTACGGGTGGAGGATGTCGGCGCCCTGGCCCGCGGCCTGCCGGACCATGAACGTGGTCAGCAGGTCCGTGAACTCGACGGCCTTCGTCCGCACCTTGACCCGGTCATGAGTGGCGTTCCATTCGTCGACCGGGCCCCGCAGGGCCTCCTTGAGCTCCCCGCTCGCGTAGTGGGAGAGCAGGGTGAGGACGATCGGATCCCCGGGCCGCCCGGTGCCCTGGTACGGCGCGGCGCATCCGGAAGCTCCGGATGCGAGCAGCGACGAGGGGAGCGCGAGGGCGAAGTGACGGCGGCTCAGGGCACCGATGCGGTGTGACGGTGTCATCCGGCGGCCTCACGGCGCATCACGCGAAACACCCGGGTCGTGGTGAAACCGCTCCTGCGGTACAGGTGGCCCGCCGGGGACTGCTCGCCGGTCCACAGGAACCACGCGGAGTGCGCACGGCGCGCCCGCATCCGCTCCAGGACCAGGTGGAGCAGGACCTTGCCTAGTCCGGTGCCGCGCATCTCCTCCAGCACGCCGAACGGCCCGAACCGCTCGTCCACCGAATCGAACGTGCCGTGCATCGCCCAGCCGACCAGGCGACCCGTCGGGTCCCGGGCGACGACGATCCGGTCGAGCGGCGTGCCCGCGGCCAGACACTGCCGGATCGTGCACTCCCAGTCCGGGCCGAAGTGGTTCCCGGCGAGCGCGAACAGATCCACCAGGTCGTCGTCGCACGGGGTGGCGAACCGGTATCCCCGCGCCGTCAGTTCGTCCAGGCGGCACGCGACATCTTCCGGGATGCGATAGCCGACCAGGCCGCGGTCCATCGCCGCCGCCTCGTACAGAGTGCGAAAGCCCAGGGACTCAAGGAGACGGGCCGCTTCCGGGTACGCCTCGGCGTCCAGGCCGGGGAGGACGTAGTTCGGGGTGTACGAGGAGAAGTCCACCCGGGTGCGGCCGTGGCCGTGCAGCCAGTCGAGGGCGTCGGTCAGCAGCCGGCGGCCGAGGCCGCGCCCGCGGACGGCCGGGTCGACGAAGAAGAACGGGATCCAGCCCTGCTCCGGCTCCAGGTCGGTCCCGGTCATCGGTGTCAGACGGCGCACCGCGTAGGCCGCGCCGACGACACGGTCGCCGTCGACGGCGACCCGAAGCCCCTCCGGATCGAAGTTGGCGTCGAGCAGCACCAGGGAGCGGAAGCGGTCCGGGGCGATGGAGTCGGCCGGCGCACTCCGGCGCCATGTCTCCACCAGCCGCGGGCCGTCGCCCGCGCGAAAGCCGCGAATCCCGGCCAGGGATGTCGTCGTGCGATCGGTCATCGACGGGGTTGTCGTCATCAATGGGGTTGTCCTTCCATACGCAGACCGCGGACGGCGTCGAACGTCGCCCGCGGTGTCGGCGACGGGGCTGGGCGTGGCGTTGGTGATGACAGCGGGCAACGCGCCGCGGCGGCGGGCCAGGAGGTCTCAGGAGTAGAGCAGCACGTCGTGGCCGGCCCACCGGCCGGGCGGCGCCGGCGGATCGCACAGCGGCAGCGGATCGTCGCCCGCGTCGACGGCGCGCCGCAACCGGTCGGATCCCCACAGCAGGTCGATGAAGTGACGGCGGCCGGTCCCCTCCACGCCGCCGTCCGCGGTGCGCCAGCCGAAGTCGTCCGGGTACAGCCGCCGCAGCGTGGCGAGCATCGCGACGGCGGTACGTACGGGGGCGAACACCTCGCGATCGGTGATGTGGAGCTGGACCCCGCGCAGCGGCCGTCCGGCGTGTTTGTGGAAGGTCGGTACGTACCGCAGATCACGGAAGTGCACTCCAGGCAGGGCGAGCTCGGCGAGTGAGGGCGCGAACCGCGCGTCGATGTACGGGGCCCCGACGATCTCGAAGGGCTGCGTGGTACCGCGACCCTCCGAGAGATTCGTCCCCTCGAACAGGCAGGTGCCGGGGTAGAACGTGGCAGTGGCCGGCGTCGGAATGTTCGGAGAGGGCGCGACCCACGGCAGGCCGGTGGCCTCCGCCTCCATGGCGCGCTGCCAGCCGACAGCCTTGATGACCGTCAAGTCAGCGGCAGCGCCCGTCACTTGGGGCACGGCCGAGGCGTTGAGATGCCGGGCGAGTTCGCCGCAGGTGAGGCCGTGGCGGACGGGTACCGCGGCGCGCCCGACGAAGCTGGCCCACGCCGGGTCGAGCAGCGGGCCCTCGCTGACGAGTCCGCCGAGGGGATTCGGCCGGTCGGCGACCACGAATCGTACGCCCGTACGGGCCGCCGAGGCCATCAGGTCAAACATGGTCCACACGTAGGTGTAGAACCTGGACCCGATGTCCTGCAGGTCGTACACGAGGGCGTCGACGCCGCTGTCGACCAGCAGTTTGTCGAGGCGCTCGCCGCTGCACCGGTAGGTGTCGTGGACCGGCAGGCCGGTGGTGGGGTCCGTCCGAGCGGCCTCGCTCTCGTCGGCCTGGCCGGTCCCGTGCAGCCCGTGCTCGGGACCGAACAGGGCGACCAGCCGCGCGCCGGCCTCGAGCAGTGCGGACGCGGCCGGGCGCAGGTCGGGGAGGACCCCGGTGTGGTTGGTCACCAGCCCGAGGCGGCCGGGCCCGGCAAGTCCGGGCGACGCGTGCAGCCGTGCGATCCCGGTCGTCACCGCGACGCGGTCGTCCGTGCTCATCCTGTGGCCCGTCTGCCGGTGACATCTCGGAGCAGGAGCCGGAAATGTACTTGCATGTCCAGGAATGTTGCCATGATTTACCGTCAGTTCGCGCCAAGGGCAGCTGCGGGATCTCTTGCGGCGGCGGGGGCGGTGCGGCGGGCGCCGGAACGCCTTTAAGGGGAACGGTGAGCGGTGCCCCTCACCTCGGGACCGAACCGCGGGGCGCACGTCGAGCCGGACGCGCTCAGAGTGATCGAGGAGAGCTGGTTGAGGAGAGGCCTGCCGAATGGAACAGCCGCCGAGCTGCCGGGACACTCGGGACGGCCTCGTGGTGGACCGCATCTGTCGGTGCGCGATCTGGTGCGCGACCGGTGTGGTGGTCGGCCCGCCCGACCTCGTACGCCACGACACGGCAGCCGGTGGAGCCGATTCCCTCGCAGATGGCAGCGTTACGGGTGCTCGTCGGCCTCGGCTCGCGGGTGGATGGCCTGATCATTCTGCGCACAGTTCGGCGAAGCGTTGTGCGTTGATGTTGCCGCCAGAGATGATCAGGCCGACCCGGGGCGGAAGCTGGTCGATGTGGCCGGCGATCAGGGCAGCAAGCGCGGCGGCGCCGCTGGGCTCGATGACGATCTTCAGGCGTTCGAAGGCCAGCCGCATGGCGTCGCGGATCTGATCGTCGGTGACCAGTGCGATCTCGTCGACGAGTCGCTGGTTGACGGAGAAGGTCAGCTCGCCGGGAATCTCAACCGCCTGACCGTCGGCGATTGTTCGCGGCACGGGGATGGCGATGCGCTTGCCCGCCTCCAGGGAGCGCTTGGTGTCGTCTCCGGCCACCGGCTCGACTCCGATCACCCGGATCCCGCCGTGGAGACCTTTGGCGGCGGTGGCGCTGCCGGCGATCAGGCCACCACCGCCGACCGGGACCACCAGCGCGCCGAGTTCACCGGCCTCCTCGATCAGTTCCAGCGCCGCGGTACCCTGCCCGGCGATGACGTGCGGGTGATCGTAAGGCGGGATGAGCGCCATGCCGTGTTCGGCGGCCAGTGCCTGGCCGATGGCGTCCCGGTCACCGGTGTAGCGGTCATAGGTGACGATCTGCGCGCCGTAGCCGGCAGTGGCGTCCACCTTGGACTGCGGGGCGTCCTCCGGCATGAGGATCACTGCCCTGGTGCCCAGTTCCCGGGCGGCGAGGGCGACGGCCTGGGCGTGGTTGCCCGACGAGTAGGAAGCGATGCCCTTGGCCAGCTGCGCCGGTGAGAGTCGGGAGGCGGCGTTGTAGGCGCCGCGGAACTTGAACGCGCCGACGCGCTGGAAGTTCTCGCACTTGAGGTGGACCTCCGCACCGACGAGCTCGTCCAGGGTGCGGGAGCGCAGTACAGGGGTGCGGTGGGCGACGCCTTCGATCTGCGCGGCGGCGTCGCGGACGTCATCCAGGGCCACTGGCGGGGTGTTGGTCATGCCTGTGCTCCATCCGAGGTGGTGTTGGCGGGCCGCATGCCGTCCGTAACGGACGCGGTGGACCTGGCTCTCGCCTTGGCGAGGTAGTTGCGGAGGCGCGGGAGATGCCGCGCCAGCGAGATTGCGGAACAGCTTCAGACGCTGCGAGGTGTCATCCGTTGCTGTCAGCGTACGAGCCTGGGGCTTTGGGGACCGCGTTCAGCAGCGCCGTCGCTACGCGGAGATCCTGCAGCGCGATGCCCGAACTGTCGAACACGGTGATGTCCTCGGGTGTGCGTCGCCCCTCGGCTTTGCCGGTCAGGACGTCACCGAGCGCGAGGAACCGCTCACCGCGCTCGGCGGACCGGGCGACGTGGATCGTGTCGATAGGACGGACCTTGCTCACGGCGGCACATTCGTACAGTGCCTGGTGCCCGGTCCCGAAGATTGTCAGCGTCGACGCGTCGGCACGCGCCAGTGCGTCGACGGCGACGGCGTCGGCCGCGGCCGTGCGGTAGGCGTTCACGGTTCCGGCCTCGACCGTGGCGGCGATCCGGCCAACGGTCTGGTCGAAGAGCAGGACGAGTTGTGTCGGGGGATGTCCCGGTCCGCTTTGCCCGGCCAGTAGCTGCCGATCTTCACTCCGTCGAGGTCCCGCGACGCGGTCGACTTGACGGTGAATCGGTTCTCGGCATCCGACCCGTGTCCCAGCACGGTGGGAAAGGAATCGGCTCCCGCGGCCGCGGCGATCAGTGCCTCCCGCACCGCGGTGAAGGCGAGCTCTTCGCTGATGAGGGCGGCGGACTCGGCCTCGGAGATGAAACGCACGATGGTCCCTCCTTCACCAGCCCCGGACGCGCTGCCACCGAGAGCGCACAGTCCGGGATCGAGGGGCGGTCACGTAGTAGACGTCGTGCTGTGCGGCGGTTGCGCAGGCGTGGATGGGCAGGATGCGCAGCCGAGTGCCGACCGGGACATCGGGCAGTTCGGCGCCACTTCCCGGACGCATCGAAAGAATGCCGTGTTCCTGGCTGGCGTCAGTCATCACCAGGTCTTCGTACAGGGCGCCGTCGAGGTCCACGACGAGACCATATCCCTGGTCCACGCGCTGAACGCAGGTGCCGCGGTCGCGCGAGGTCGCCATCCATCCGCCGTCGGTGACGATCCATCCCCTGTCCGGGCGGTGTCCGATGACCGTGGTGACGACTGTCATCGCGAGATCATCGATGGTGCACACCCCGATGCCGTACCAAAAGTCCAGAGTGTAGACATAGAGTCCAGACGGTCGTCGAGTGAGTTGGTTGGTAACAGCTCCTGGGCACGATCGCCGAACGGCGCGGCGTACCTGACGGCTCCGACGTCGTCGCGTACCGCGGTTGTTCCTCCTTCATACGGCCAGCAGGGTCTTCCCCCTGTTGCGTCCCGCCTGCATCCGCTCATGTGCCCGGGCCGCCGCAGCCAGCGGAAGGATGTCGGTGACATCGATGTGCACGCTTCCCGAGGCGACGAGTTCCAGGGCTGCCAGACCATGGGTCCGCAGGAGGTCGGGGGCACGTCGAGAGACGTCACCGATGTTGTAGCCAATCAGCGCGCGATTGTTCTTCCACAGCGTGAGGAGCGGCAGGCTGAGGTCGGGGTGGCGAGCGGCCTCGCCGTAGAAGGCGACACGGCCGAACGGGGCCAGCAGGTCCAGACTGGCGAGGCGTGTGGGGCCGCCCACGGGGTCGAGGACCACGTCCACGCCTCGGCCGCCGGTCGCGTCGCGTACCGCGCCGGGGAAGTCCTCCCGTGGGAAGACCGCGTCGTATCCGAAACGCTTGGCGTACTCGGCCTTGTCGGTGCTGCCGACGGTGCCGTACACGGTGTCCGCGCCGAGCGCACGGGCGATCTGGGCGGCGACGGAGCCCACGCCTCCGGCCGCCGCATGGATCAGGACGCTGTCGCCGGGGCGAAGCCGGGCCGCTCCGGCGAGGACGCCATAGGCCGTGGGCAGGACGAGTGCGGCCCCGCCGGCGGTCCGCAGGTCGATCTCGCCGAGCGGGGTGTGCAGCGGGAAGGCGAAGCGGGCCGGGGCGACGGCGTACTCGGCGTAGCCACCACCGTCGGGCAGGTACACGGCGACAGGGTCCCCGACGGCGAACCCGCTGACGTCCTCACCGAGCGCGGCGACATGCCCAGAGGCTTCCATGCCGGGGATGTCGAGTGGGTTCGGCGGGCCGAAGTCGCCGAGTCGATGCTGCACTTCGGCGTAGTTCACTCCCGCGTAGGCCACCCGGACCAGTACCTCTCCGGGACCGGCTTCCGGGATCGGCACCTCTACCGTGCGCAGGACCTCGGGCCCGCCGTTCTCTTCGAAACCGATCGCGCGCATGACGTGTCCTCCTGTGATGGTCTTTCTTTGGTGGCGATTCGGGTGCGCCCGCCGCGGCGCCAGCTCCACCGGCGTACGGCGTGGCCGAGGCCCCGGGCGAGAGATTGCTGGGTGTCCAGGACGTCTGCGGGCGGCGGGAGTTGGAGCAGCCCCGCGGCCGCGCGCCGTGCCGTAGGACCACAGCGGGATCGGACGACCGAGCCCTTGTCGCTCGCGACACGCGCGCCGATCGACCCCGGCGAGGACGGGGGCATGGGTGTCTCCTCGTACAGTCGACAGGAGGGTTCCGGTCGCAGGCGTTTTCGACGGCGCACCGGTGGGGGCGAGTTCAGGGATTCGGCGTGAGGCGCGAGACGTTCAGCGCCCGGACTGACGGATGCTCAGCGGATGGCGGCGCAACAGAGCGCGGCTGCGACACGTACCAGGTCGACGCAGCGGCGGCAGGTCAACGACTGGCGCGGCATGGGGCGATGCAAGCATGGGTGACTCGGAGGCGTCAACGGACTGCCACCATCCGAGACGATCTCCGCGATGGACCTGAACGTCCTTCGCCGGGACCTGAGTTCGTGTACTAGTGCGGCAATCTGCTTCCAACGCGGAGAGCTGTGCGCAGGGTGGCAGGACGGCCGCCTACCCGGAGGGCGGCAGCGCGCCGCTCACCCGGCAGGTCACGAAGAGCGCCTTCGAGCTGGCGAGCGAGGCCACGTTCACGGCGGGCCACAGGCACGTACTGCACGGACGGTCGTGGTCGGGCGCGGGCGCCGTCGCCAGGGTCGACGTCAGCACCGACGGAGGGGCGAACTGGCGGGCCGCCCGCCTGCACGACCGGCCCCGCGCCGGCACCTGGACCCGCTGGTCCCTCGGTTGGAAGCCCGACGCACCTGGCACCACCCACCTGCTGGCCCGCGCCACGGACACGGCCGGCCGTAGGCAGCCGGACATCGCCGTGCCCAACACACAGGGCTACCTGTTCGACGCGGTGGTGCGGCATCCGGTGAGCGTGGTGTGACGGACACCTGTCCCGGCGAAAGCCTGTGTCCTCGGAAGCGGGGTCGACGACGTACTGCTGCTGCTTCACGCGGCGAGTAGCCGTCGGGCGTGGCACTTGTCCATGCGCGTACATCTAATGTTCTTGACACCTTCCGGGGTCGACGACGTAGGTTGAAGCGATCGCTCCCGGACGGGTGGAGGCCCCGATGCGCGTACGTGGCGCCGCACCGCACGGTGCCGGCACGGGGACGCGGCTGATCATCCGGCGGCACGTCGACTACTGCCGCACCGCCTCCGCCGTCTGTCCTTCCGCACGCCCCTGACCCCGTCGGCCCGCCGGGCCGGCCGTCTCGTCGTGCCCTTGGAAGGAACCCCATGTCCGGCCCTGCCCTGCGGCTCGCCGTCGAACTCGACGGTGACGGCGCCCACCCCGCGGCCTGGCGCCGCGCCGCCCACTCACCCGACCACCTGCTGACCCCGCGCCGGGTGGCCCGCGTCGCCGCCGCCGCGGAGAACGCTGGGTTCACTCTGCTCACCCTGGAGGACGGCGCACTGCCGCCCGGCGCCACGCCCGACGCGGTCGGCCGTATCGGCGCGGTGGAGCGGGCCGCGTTCCTCGCCGCGTCGACGAGCGCCATCGGCATCGCGCCGGTCGTCCCGGTCACCTATGCCGAACCGTTCCACATCTCCAGCCAGTTGGCGTCCCTGGACCACATCTCGATCGGGCGTGCCGGGTGGGTGGTGAGCGAGGAGGCACGTCCTGAGGCGGCCCGCGCCTGGGACCGTCCCCTCGTCGACGGCGCAGCCGCCCGCGCCCGCGAGTCCCGCGACGGCATCGACGTCGTCCGCGCCCTGTGGGACTCCTGGGAGGACGACGCGGTCATCCGCTCCGTGGCCACCAGCCGCTACCTCGACCGCGACCGGCTCCACTACGTCGACTTCACCGGCGACACCTACGCCGTGAAGGGCCCGGCGATCGTCCCGCGTCCGCCGCAGGGCCAACTCGTCGTCCTCGGCCGGCCCGGCCTCGTGTCCGCCGGGCAGCTCGACGTCGCCCTCGTCGAGGGCCGCGACGTCGCCGCGGTCACTGCGGCCGCGGCCGCCGCCGGAACGCCGCGCACCTTCGCCGAGGTCGAGGTCGCCCTCGACACGGTGGACGCCACGGCCGACCAACGCGTCGCCGACCTCGAGCGCCATGCGCCCTGGACCAACCGCGGACGGCTGCGCCACATCGGCTCCGCCGCCGGACTCGCCACCCTGCTGGAGCAGTTGCGAGGCGTCGTGGACGGTGTACGCCTGCACCCGCTGGTGCTGGACGAGGACCTGCCGGAGCTGTCCCGGCTCGTCCTGCCCCACCTCTTCGAGCGGCGGCACGCCGTCCGCCCGCTGCCCGGCGCGTCCCTGCGCACCCACCTGGGCCTCGAGCGGCCCGCCAACCGCTACGCCGCCGGCGCGGCGTTCGAGGCCCTTGAGGAGACGCGATGACCCGCACCGACCCCCTCGACGTCCCCCGCCCGGACGCACAGCTTCACTTCGGCGTCTTCTTCCAGGGCGTCAACCACTGGACCATCTGGTCCGACCCCGCCAGCGGCTCCCAGATCGACCCCGCCAACTTCCGGCGCGTCGCCCAGACCGCCGAACGGGGCCTGTTCGACGCGTTCTTCCTGGGGGAGGGGCTGCGGCTGCGCGAGGTCGACGGACAGATCCACGACCTCGACATCACCGGGCGGCCGGACGCCATCACCCAGCTCGCCGCACTGGCCGCCGTCACCGACCGGATCGGCCTGGTCAGCACCTCCAACACCACCTTCAACGAGCCTGCCGACCTCGCCCGCCGCCTGTCCGGTCTCGACCTGCTCTCCGAGGGCCGCGCCGGCTGGAACGTGGTGACGACCGACAACGCCTGGACCGGCGCCAACTTCCGCCGCGGCGGCTACCTCGACCACGCCGACCGCTACCGGCGCGCCGAGGAGTTCCTCACCGTGGCCCGCGCGCTCTGGGACGGCTGGGAGAGCGGGGCCGTCTCCGGCTCCCCGGGCGCCCCCGCCTGGGCGGCACCCGGCGCCGTACACCAAGTCCGGCACCGGGGGCCGCAGTTCGACGTCGACCTCGCGCCCACGCTGCCGCGCAGCGCCCAGGGCCACCCGGTGATCTTCCAGGCCGGGGACTCCGGCGAGGGCCGGGACTTCGCCGCCCGCAACGCCGACGTCATCTTCTCCGCGCACGGCAACGACTTCGACGACGCGCTCGCCTTCGCCGACGACCTCCGGCACCGCCTGCGGGCCGTCGGCCGGCCCGACGACGACCTGCGGATCCTCCCCGGTACGGAGATCATCATCGGGGCCACGGAGGAGGAGGCCTTGGAGAAGAAGCGCTGGATCCGCCTCCAACAGGTCACTCCGGCAACCGCGTTGGGCATCGCCGGACTCCTGTGGGGCCTGGACCTCGCCGATCGCGACGCCGACGGTCCGCTGCCCAAGGAGGACCCGGTCGTTGCCGAGAACGACGGTTCCTTCGGTGCGCGGCGTATCGCCGACCCGCGCCAGGTGGTCGCCGAGTGGCGGGAGAAGGCCGAGGCACACGGGTGGTCGCTGCGCGAGACCGTCATCGCGCTCGGTCCCCAGCGCGGCCACGTCGGCACTGCGGCGGGACTGGCGGACAAGTTCGCCCACTTCGTCCGGCACGGCGCCGTCGACGGCTTCAACGTCACGCCGTACCTGATTCCCGACGGCCTGGACGACATCGTCGACCTGCTCGTCCCCGCACTGCAGGAACGCGGTGTCTACCGCACCGAGTACACGGGTACGACGCTGCGCGAGCACCTGGGCCTGCGGGAACCACTCACCCACCGCTCCACGACCGACCGGCGGCAGGCCGGCTGACCGCTTCGCCCCGGAGGCGATGGTCCACCTCATCAGGGCGAGGCCCCTCGGGCGCCGCGAGCATGTCCTTACGGCGCCCGACTCGATCAAGCCCTCTTCCTGGGGGCAGTCAGTCCTGTGCCCGCGCCGGTCCTGAGGCGTCGGCTGTCTCTCCCCCCCGCACTTCGCCGACCGCACCGGACTCTGCAAACGCCGGCTCAGGGGAAGGCGATGTGGTCGGCGATGTAGTCGGTCCGGGCACGGTCCGCGGCGTACGGCGCGAGAGCCCCACACCGAGAAGGCACAGCGCACCCCCGGCGAGCGCCAGGCCCGACGGGAACTCTCCCAGCGTGGGCCAGGCCAGCACCACGGTGATGGCCGGCACGACGTACGTCACCGCTCCCAGGCGACCCGCGGGCATGTGCGCCAGAGCGTACGACCACGTCCAGAAGGCCAGTGCCGTCGGAAGCAGTCCCAGGTACACCACTCCCGCCCAGCTCCCGGCCGACGCGTTGCCCAGATCCGTGACGAGCTGTCCGGCGAAGGGCAGGCAGGCGATCGCACCGATCGTGCTGGCGTAGGCGGTGACCTGCAACGGCGACGCGTGGGAGAGCGCGGGCTTCTGGAAGATGACGCCGACCGCGTGCCCCGCCGCCGCTGCCAGGCAGAGCAGCACACCGACCACGGCGGTGTCATCCACCGCCGCTGGAAGCCTGCCAGCGGCGCATCGCGGATCTCATGGACGCCCTGGGAGCCAGGACACGCCTCCAGGCCGGCTACGTGCTCGGGCAGCGTGTGCGAACCGGCGAGCGGAGGGGGGCGTAGGGCAGGGCGAACGGCCGCATGGCCGCGCTCATGCCCAAGCCCGACTGGAGATGGTTGCGACGATCAGGCCCCGCCCCGCTCACGGGGCGTCTTCTGCCCGGCCTCGACGGCCACCGGCAGCCGGTTCTCCGCCGGCGGCAGTGGGCAGGTGGCCAGGTCGGTGTAGGCGCACGGCAGGTTCGCCGCGCGATTGAAGTCGAGGACGACCGTGCCGTCGGCGGCCGGCGGCTCGAGAGACAGGGTCCGGTTGGCGGCATAGGTGGTCACCCCGGAGGTGGTGTCCGTGAAGAGCACCTGCAGCCGGCCCGGGCCACGTCCGGGGAACGCGGTCAGGGCCAAGGAGCGTCCCTCCAGTTCGAACTCGACTTGGCCCGGTGCGTCGTACACGTGCTCAAGGCCCTCGACCGCGGCGCCCACGGTCGTCGGACGCGGCTTGTCGAATGCGCTGTAACGAGCGGTGACCACCCAGCGGGGATCCGGGGCGTAGGCGGGTGTACCGGCGAAGGCGGTGCGCAGCGGCGCGTCCGGGTGCCGGGGCCGGACGATGTCGTGCCCGCCACGCTTGGCCACCTCGATCACGGCATCGCCCCAGACCGCGTCGACGCCACCACGCTCGGGCAGCACTCCGAAGCGGTGTTCGCCCCGTACCGGCGTTCCCTCCACGATGAGTTCCTCGCCGTCGTCGAGGGCTACGGCGACCCCGGCGGCGTCGGTCCACCAGGCGCCCGGTGCGTCGGGGAATCGCTGCGGCCGGTCGTCGAGCCAGTGCAGACCGGTGATCGCCAGGAATCCGTGCGGAGCGGCGAGCCGTTCCTCCTGCCCGCGGTACCACTCCAGCCAGTCCTCGGTGAAGGCCTGGAGGTCCGTGGTCGTGGCCTCAGTCGTCATGAGTACTCCTTCGTCTCGCGAGGTTCGGCCCTCGCAACGGTGTGGACTTCTGCCGAGGTGTCTGCCGCCGGTGTTCCCTCACTCGGCCAGTTCGCCGAGAAGTGCCCAGGTGCGCCGCCGGTCCGCTTCTCCCGCGATCTCGGTGCCCGAGAACACCACCTCTGTCGCCCCGGCGTCCCGATAGCGCCGCACTTCGGCCGCGACTGTCTCCTCGTCGCCGATCACGGCCACATCGGAGGCCCGTCGGCCGCCGGAGAGGTCGATGACCCGCGCGTAGGACGGGATCCCCTCGTAGAACGCGAGCTGTTCGGTGACCTTCGTACGTACGGAGTCGACATCGTCCGTGACGACGCCGGACACCAGGGCCACGATCCGGGGCGCGGGCCGCCCCGCGGCCGCCGCCGCCGCGGTGAGGGCCGGAACGATGTGTTCGCTCAGGGCCCGCGGGCCCGCCAGATAGGGGAGGATGCCGTCCGCCAGCTCACCGCTGGCCCGCAGGGCCTGCGGGCCCATCGCGGCGACCAGCAGAGGAACACCGCCCTCGGCCCCCGGTACGCGCGCGGAGATCGGTGTGACGGCGGTGAGCAACTCGCCGTGGAAGTCGGCCTCACCGCTTTGCGTCAACTGCCGCAGAGCGGTGAGGAACTCACGCAGACGGGCGATGGGCCGTTCGAAGGGGATACCGAAACCGCTCTCGGTCAGGAGTCTGGTGCCGAGGGCCAGCCCGAGGTGGTAGCGGCCGTGAGTGGCGGCCTGCGCGGTCTGGGCCTGGCTGGAGACCAGCAGCGGATGGCGGCCGAAGACGGGGATCGCGGAGGTGCCCACGTGGAGCCCCGGCACCTCACGCCCGACGATCGCCGCGAGCTGCGGTGAATCCGCGCCGAAGGTCTGCCCGAACCAGGCCGACCGCAGGCCGCGGGCCGCGGCCTCGTGCGCCAGCTGTACCGCGGTGTCGACCTGGTTTTCCGCCTCGGACGCGTTGAGCGCCACGCCTACAGTCATGCCAGTGCAAACCCCAGCCGCCCGACCAGGCATTCCGGCCCGCGTGTGACAGCTTCTTGTCAGGTATGTGTACGGGGCCGCCGCTCGCTGTCACTCGACTTCGTTGAGCTTTCCGGTCGCCACGTCGAAGACGAAGCCCCGGACGCACCACGGACACGACCGGGACCGGCGTATACGGCAACGCGTGCGGGTGGACCCGACATCGGCGTCCACGACGGCACCCGACGGCCGCGGAAAACCTGACGGCGCCGGGAGGGCTCCGGCGTGATCACGTGAGCCGAGCGGCGCGGTGACCATGGGGGCGCGTACAACCGCCGTCTAGTTGCCGTCCGATGGGCCGGGCGCTGCCCGCTGCGGTGTCAGGATCGAGGTGTCCGCAGCCGTACTCGATCGAGGAGCCGGAGCCCGTCGCCGGTGGTGAACCACCGGGTGTGGTCCACCAGGTACCGGTACGCCAGATCGGCGTTGGCCCGCGATCCGGTGACGCCGTGGAAGTAGCCCAGCTCGGACAGGGCGAACTCCGCGTGCACGAGCGGCAGCAGCTCGGGCAGGGCGGCCGACTCGACGGGGCTCAGCGGGCGTACCGAGGTGTACCCGTCGAGGAGCGCGTCCACGTCGTCCGTGCGGACGGGACGGGAAGGGTCGAGCCACTGGACGGTGTTGCGCTCGATGGCCGTCGCGAGGTCGTGGACGGCGGTCGTGCGGTCGCTGAGGCCGAAGTCGAGGACGGTCGAGACCGTGCCGGTCGCCGGGTCCCACAGCAGGTTCGAGGCGTGCCAGTCGTTGTGCGTCCACAGCGGTGCGAGGTGGCCGAGATGGGGCAGCAGACGCCGGTGGAAGGGAAGATGGACCGCCCGCACGTCCTCCCGCCAGGGACGACCCGCCAAGGCCGCTACCAGTGCCGGCCGCTCGGCCACATATGCCTCCAGCGCGGCCGCGGGGTCGACCGCCGCGAAGATGCTGAAGGACGAGACGAGGGGCTGCGGGCGCCGTCTCGGGGCGCCGAACCCCTCCGCCGCCAGGTGGAGTTGGGCCAGCGCGGCACCGGCGGCCCGGGCATGGGCCACGGACGCGAACGGCGACCACGACAGCGCGTCCCGGTAGAGATCCGTCCCCGTTCCGGCCGTATGGACCTCGTACACCCACTCCCCGCGCGCCTCGGCCCCCAGCACCTCCACGACCGGCGCACCCCGGTCTCGCAGATGCCGCAGGAAGGCGTGCTCCTCGGCCAGACCTTCCAAGGTGCGTACGTCGCTGTGGTGCCGCTTCACGAAGAGCCGTCGCCCGCCCCGCTCGACCAGGGCGGCCGCCGACAGCGGGCGCGGGCTGCGCCAAAGTACACGCACAGGACCGACGACGGCCTCGAGCTCCGCCTCGGTGAGCGCAGGCCAGTCGGGGGCCACCGGTTCCGTACCCATGCCGTGGGCCAGGAGCCCGCTCATCAGGCCGTCACCTCGTTCACCCGGCTCGACCGGCCGCTGAGGGTGTCCAGCAGCCGCCGCTCGGTCGCCGCGAACTCCGGCTCGGAGAGGGCGTCGAGACCGCGCGGTCCGGAACGCGGCACCTCGATGCGCTCCACGACCGTGGCCGGGCGGGGCGAAAGGACATGCACGGTGTCGGCGAGCAGGACGGCCTCGCGAATGTCGTGCGTGACCAGGACGACGGTCCAGCGGTAGCGCTGCCACATGTCGGCCAGCCACAGCTGCATCTCCGTGCGGGTGAGCGAGTCCAGCGCGCCGAACGGCTCGTCGAGCAGCAGCACCGGGCGGTCCAGAACGACCGTGCGCAGCAGGGCCGCGCGCTGCCGCATACCCCCGCTGAGCTGGAAGGGATACGAGGACTGGAAGCCGTCGAGTCCGAAGGCGCCGAAGAGTTCGCCGGCCCTGCGCCGCGCCTCCTTCCTCCGCACTCCCTGGGCCTCAAGTCCCAGCGCCGTGTTGTCGAGGACCGTGCGCCACGGGAACAGCAGATCCTTCTGGGGCATGTAGGCGACCTTGCCCGAGGCCACGGACGCGGGGGCACCCTCGACCAGGATCTCGCCCGAAGTGGGCCTGTCCAGACCGGAGATCAGGTTGAACAGTGTGCTCTTGCCGCTGCCGCTCGGACCGATGACGGCCGCGAACTCACCCGGCTCGACGGTGAGGTCGAGGTCGCGCAGCACTGCGAGTGACCCGAACGCCTTTCCCGCGCCCCGCACTTCGAGACTCATGACCGGCCCTCCTTCACCAGCGCCCGCTCCCACGGCAGGACGAGCCGTTGCAGCAGATAGGTCGCCCCGAACAGGGCGATGCTCAGCGCGGCGGTCACCGCGACCGCGGCGAACACCAGGTCCGTGCGGAACGCGCTCTTCTGCGCCTGCATATAGATCCCGAGGCCCTTCTCGGCGCCGGCGTACTCCGCGAAGACCGCGCCCACCACGGCGTACGTGATGCTGACCCGCAGCCCGGTGAAGAAGTGGGGCAGTGCGCTCGGCACCCGGACCAGCCGGAAGGCGCGCACGCGGCCCGTGCCCAGGGAGCGCAGCAGCCGCATCGCGTCGCGGTCGGTGGCGGCGAAGCCCGCCGCCAGGTTCGCCGCGAGCGGGAAGAACGTCGTCAGGGTCACCACCAGCATCTTCGGCAGCAGACCGAAGCCGAACCAGATGATCAGCAGCGGTGCGACGGCCACGATCGGGATCGTCTGCGAGGCCACCAGCAGCGGATACAGGCCCCGGCGAGCCGCCGCCGAGAAGTCCAGCACGACGGCCACCAGCCAGGCGGCGGCGAAGGAGAGCGCGAAGCCGAGCAGGGTCTCCTGGAGGGTGGGCACGGTCTGGTCCCACAGGTCGCCGCGATTAGCCCACCCTTGTGACAGGACGCGGCCGGGGCTGGGCAGTACCGTCGGGTCGACGCCGGCGGCGGTCACGTACACCTGCCAGCCGGTCACGAGCACGGCGAGGACGAGCAGCGGCGGCCAGACCGCGCGCAGGGCCGTCCTCACTTGGTGTCCGGGAGGTAGGCGTCGGTGAAGAACGTCGAGGCGTCCGGCGCCTTGGTGAGCTTCTTGCCGTTCTTGTCCACCAGCAGGCCGGACGTGAACTCGAAGTCGGCGAAGTCCTGCCAGCGCTTCGCCGTCTGGGTGCCGATCGTGCCGTCGGCGGCGCGGTAGTACTCCTTGGCGAGCAACGTCTCGCTCTTCTTGACCAGTTCCGTGTTGGTGAGCGTGCTCTTGTTGGCCGCGATGAGGAGATCGGCGGCCTGGTCGGGGTGGTCGGCGGCGTACTCGTACCCCTTGTCGACCACGGCCAGGAACTTCTTGGCGACCTCGGGGTTCTGCTTCAGATACTGCCTGGAGGAGGCGATGAGGGTCGAGTAGATGGCCGGGACGCCGTAGTCGGCGAGCTGGAAGTCCTTGAGAGGCTTGCCCGTGAGTTTCGCCTCCAGGCCCTCCCAGGTGGGCATGGGCATCGCGAAGTCCGCCTTGCCCGCGTAAAGGGCCGCGTACGCCGAGGTGTTGAGCGTGATCTGCTTGAACGTGCCCTTGCCGCCGCCCTCCTGGATGACCTTCTGCAGCAGGGCCTTCTCGTAGGGGGCGCCGAAGCCCGCGTACGTCTTGCCGTCCAGCTCCTTGGGGGACGTGATGTCGTCGCGGTCGGCGCGCACGGAGACCGTGACGTTCGTCTTCTGTGTGACGGCGTACACGGAGGTGATGTCCTGGCCCGCGGCGCGCGCGGTGGTGACGCCCTCCTGGTACGAGATCCCGAAGTCCGCCTTGTGGCCGGCGATCAGAGTCTCCGGCGCGGTCGAGCCGTACGGCACGATCCTCAGGTCGATCCCGGCGTCCTTGAACCAGCCCTTCCGCTGGGCGACGTAGATGCCGGTGTGGTTGGTGTTGGGCGTCCAGTCCAGGGCGAGGGTGACCTGGGTGGTGCCGTTCTTCGCGGCGGCGGACGTGGAGTCCTGCGCGGCACAGCCCGTCGTGGCGAGGACGGCGGCGGTGGCCACGGAGAGCAGGGCGGTCGTACGGGATCTCATGGGGTTTCCTCGGATGGGCGCGGTGGTGTTGCGGGCGTGGGAGAGTGCTCTTCACGCCCGACACAGCGCGCTGTCGACCCGCATGAGGTCGATGGCCATACGTCTCGTCAGTTCCCTCGCCTGGCAGGTCATTCGGCGCCCGCCGGGGCGGTGGCCAGCAGGTCGTTCGTGTACGACGACCGCCAGTCGCGGGCGTGCGGGACGGCCTTGTGCCGCGCGAGCCAGTCGGCGTAGGGGCCCATGCGGGTCTCGTCGATGACACCCCAGTTCCCGTCCGCGTCGGTCCAGGTCGGGGCGACCAGGCTGAGGGAGCGGGCGATCAGGGGGCGCGAGAAGTAGGGGATCACGCGTTCCAGCAGGGCGCGGGCGCCGATCTGGTCGGCCGCTGCGGAGACGTAGCCACGGGCGGTGGCGGCCAGGAAGGCGCGTACCAGGTCGGGGCGGGCGTCGGCGAGGCTCTCGCTCGTACCGAGGAGGTAGCTGTGGTAGCGCGGGGCGCCGATCTCGTCGACCGGCCAGGTCAGGCGCTGCTCTTCGGGCAGGTCGCCGCGCAGGGCGTCCCAGGACCAGTAGGTGCCGAAGGTGGCGTCCGCCTCACCGGCGGCTATGTCGTCCACCGTCAGCTCGCGGTAGCCGGCGTCGATGGTGATCACGGCGTCCGGATCGCCGCCGTCGGCCGCGACCAGGTGTCGGACCATGGCGCGTCCACGCGGGGTGGGGTTGTAGGCGAGGCGGCGTCCGGCCAGGTCGCGGGGGCGGGTGATGCCGGTGGGGCGGGCGGTCTGGATCGCCTCCAGGGCACGGTGGTTGACGGCGGCCACGGCGAGCAGTGGCCGGCCGGGGGCGGCGCGGCGGGCGAGCAGCCGGTTGGGCGGGAAGAGGCCGAAGTCCACCTCGCCCCGCGCCAGGTACTCCAGGGTGTCGCCGCGTCCCGGATCCTGGACGGTGAGTTCCACGTCCAGGCCCGCTTCGCGGTACCAGCCGTTCTCCCGGGCCACGTACAAACCGGCGGAATTCGGCCAAGGGTGGAAGTAGTCGAGCATGACTCGGACGTGCGACATGGGCAGACGGCTCCGTGGACGGCAGACGGCAGAATGCGGGCGGCACTCAGATGTGCGGGCCCGTGACCGGCCGTCTGGTGAGAAAAAGAAGGAGAAGGGGGAGGGGGAGACCGGGTGGGTCAACAACAGGAGCGGGCCGCCGCGGCGAACGCCGGGGGACACTGCTGCTCGACTGCTGAAGACATGCGGTACTCCTACGCGGGCACTGTGGCTCAAGTGATGCGGTCGGCGTTCCCATGGGGACCGGGCCGGCAGATGCCGACACCGCTCCCAGACGCCCTCTCAGCCCAACCGGGTAGGGGCTCCCGCGTAGATGGCCGAAACCATAACCCCGGACAGCCGATGCTGTGCAAATGAATCCCACGATGTGGGACGAGCTCGCCCAGTGAACGAGACCTCGCAGATCAAGCCCATCCCCGCCGGGCGCGGTCGGGTTAGCATCCCCGCCATGACCGTCCCCCCGCTCCCCGACCCCCTCCTCCCCGGACCGCTGGTCGACGACGCATGGCTCGCCGCCCGCCTCGGCGACCCCCGGCTGATCGTCCTCGACGCCACCGCGCTGCTGCCGTCACCCCGCCACGACGGCGACCACCGGTCCGGCAGCGGTCGCGTCCAGTGGGCCGAGCGCCACATCCCCGGCTCGCGCCACGCGGACCTCACGGGCGAACTGTCGGACCAGGGGGCGGCCTGCCACTTCGCGGTCCCGGCACCGGAGGCGCTGGCCGCCGCCCTCCAGCGGCTCGGTGTCCGCGACGGTTCGGAGGTCGTCGCCTACGACAGCGGCGGTGGCATCTGGTCGGCCCGGCTGTGGTGGATGCTGCGGTCGATCTCCGTGCCGGTGGCGGTACTGGACGGTGGATGGCAGGCGTGGGAGACGGGCGGGCACCCGATCGCCCGCGGCGACGAGACGGGTGGCGGCGAGACGAGTGGCGGTGAATCGAGTGCCACGCGGGTCGCTGGTCCCCTTACCCCCGTACCCCGTCCCGGCATGTGGACCGGCATCGAGACGGTGGGGGCCGTCAGCCGCGGCGAACGTCCCGGCACGCTGGTGTGCGCGCTGCCGCCCGGCGGCTTCGACGGCTCCGCCCCCACCCGTTACAGCCGGCGCGGCCACATCCCCGGCAGTCTCAGCCTGCCGGGGCGCGGCCTCCTCGACGGCACGGGCCGGTTCCTGCCCGCCGCCGAGCTCGCCGAACGCGTTGGCACGGTCCTCAAGGACGACCAGTCGCCGGTGATTCTCTACTGCGGCGGTGGCATCTCCGCCGCCGGCACCGCGCTCGCCCTCACGCTGCTGGGCCGTCAGGACGTCGCCCTGTACGACGGTTCGCTGGAGGAATGGTCCCAGGATCCGTCCCGGCCGCTCGCGACAGGCACCTGAGCCCGGGGCTCAGGCCGCGTCGGGCACGGCCGCGGCTGCGGAGCCTCTCGCCGGTGACGTATCCGGTGGTCACGTGCACCTCTCCGTTCGAGCGGCTAGCCGACGAGTTCACGGACGAGCGCGGCGACCTGCTCCGTCTCGATCAGGAATCCGTCGTGGCCGTAGGGGGACTCGATCAGACGGAGGCGGTCCGCGGCAGGGATTGCGGCGGCCAGCTCCGCCTGCTGGGACGGTGGGTAGAGGCGGTCGGAGTCGACTCCGGCGACGAGGGTCCTCGCGGTCACCCGGCGCAGGGCGGTGCGCCTGTCACCGCGGTCGCGGCCGATGTCGTGGCTGTTCATGGCCTCCGTCAGCGTCACGTAGCTGCCCGCGTCGAAACGGCGCACCAGCTTGGCGGCGTGGTGGTCGAGGTAGGACTCCACCTGGTAGCGGCCGCCGTTCCACGGGTCCTCCGCGTCCTGTGGCGTCCGGCCGAAGCGGACCGCCAGTTCCGGCTCGCTGCGGTAGGTGACGTGGGCGAGGCGACGGGCCAGGCCGAGACCCGCGTGCGGTCCGCGGCCGGGGCCGGCGTCGTGGTAGTCGCCGCCGCGCCAGTGCGGGTCGGAGCGGATGGCGTGGAGCTGGATGCTCGCCCAGGCGATCTGCTCGGCGCTCGCCGCCGCGGTGGTGGCGAGCAGCAGGAGCGCGTCCGTGCGTTCCGGATACGTCACGGCCCATTCCAGCGCGCGCATCCCGCCCATGGAACCTCCGACCACCAACGCCCAGCGTTCGATGCCCAGTTCCTCGGCCAGACCGGCTTCCACGGCGACCTGGTCGCGCTGGGTCAGGGACGGGAAGTCTCCGCCCCAGCGCCGCCCGTCGGGGCGGGGTGAGGACGGCCCGGTGCTGCCCTGGCAACCGCCGAGCACGTTCGGGGCGACGACGAACCAGCGGTCCGTGTCCAGGGCCTGGCCGGCTCCGACGAGCGCGTCCCACCAGCCGGGGGTGGGGTGGCCAGGTCCGGCGGGTCCGGCGGCATGGCTGTCGCCGGTGAGCGCGTGCAGCACCAGCACGGCGTTGGAACGGTCCGGTGCGAGCCGTCCCCAGGTCTCGAACGCCAGCCGCACGCCGGGCAGTTCACCGCCCGCCTCCAGGGCAAGCGGCTTCTTTCGGGAGTGCCACTGGCGGCGCCCGGGCGGGTCCCCCTCCCGCCAGGCCCCTGAGGGCGGCGGAAGGGGGACCGCGGACGGCGTCGGTACGGTGTTCAGGACGCGCCCTTGGCCGCGCGGAATCCGGCCTCCAGGTCGGCCTTGAGGTCGGCGAGGTTCTCGATCCCGACCGACAGGCGCACCAGACCGGGTGTGGTGCCGGTCGCCGCCAACTGCGCCTCGTCCAGCTGGCTGTGGGTGGTGGACGCCGGGTGGATGATGAGGCTGCGTACGTCCCCGATGTTGGCAAGGTGGCTGAAGAGCTCGACAGCGTCCACGAACCGCTTGCCGGCCTCGACCCCGTCCCGTAGCTCGAAGGCCAGCACCGCCCCGGCGCCACGCGGAAGATAGCGCTGCCCCGCCGCGTACCACCGGTTGGACTCAAGCCCCGGATAGTGGACCGCGGCGACCTCGGCGCGCTGTTCCAGCCACTCGGCCAGAGCCTGGGCGTTGGCCGAGTGCCGCTCGATGCGCAGACTGAGCGTCTCGACGCCCTGCAGGAGCAGGAAGGCGGAGTGGGGCGCGATGGCGGGGCCGAGGTCACGCAGCAGCTGCACCCGCAGCTTGATGGCGAAGGCGCCCGGGCCGAGGGCGGCCCAGTACTGAAGGCCGTGGTAGCTGGGGTCCGGTTCGCTGAAGTCGGGGAAGCGCTCGGCGTGCGCGCCGAAGTCGAAGGTGCCGCCGTCGACGACGACGCCGGCGATGGTGGTGCCGTGGCCGCCGAGGAACTTCGTCGCGGAGTGGACGACGATGTCCGCGCCGTGCTCGATGGGCCGCAGCAGAAAAGGGGTCGGCACGGTGTTGTCGACGATCAGCGGGACGCCCGCCTCGTGCGCGACGTCCGCCACCGCCCGTACGTCGAGTACGTTGCCGCGCGGATTGCCGAGTGTCTCGGCGAACAGGGCCTTCGTGTTCGGCCGGATCGCCGCACGCCACGCCTCGAAGTCGTCCGGGTCGTCGACGAACGACACCTCGATGCCGAACTTGGGAAGCGTGTGGCGGAAGAGGTTGTACGTGCCGCCGTACAGGGAGGTGCTGGACACGAGGTGGTCGCCGGCGGACGCCAGCGTCAGGATGGCGAGCGTTTCCGCGGCCTGTCCGGAGGCGAGTGCCACCGCGGCGACTCCGCCCTCCAGTGCGGCGACGCGCTGCTCGAAGACGTCCTGGGTGGGGTTGTGGATGCGCGTGTAGATGTTGCCGGGCTCGGCCAGCGAGAACAGGTCCGCGGCGTGCTGGGTGTCGCGGAAGACGAACGAGCTGGTCTGGTAGATCGGCACCGCCCGCGCCCCGGTCGTCGGGTCAGGGGTGGCACCGGCATGGATCTGCTTGGTCTCGAACGACCAGGCCGAGGTGTCGGGGCCGATGGGCTCGTCCTCGGGGGTGTGACCCGCGGTGACGGAGTCGATGGGCTGGCTCATGTTTCTCCCTTGTGCGGCGTGCGAGGTGCGGAGGCGCGCGGGGGTTGGTGAAGGCACCGCAGGGCTGTGCGCCGCGCCCGGGCAGGGGCAGCGGACAGCACGGTGCGGGGAAGGGGGAGTGATCAGGTGCCGGAGCGGGGCGTCAGCTCACGGCGGAACAACCCGTGGTGGTGACACGCACGTAGTCAACGTGGCGGCGGGTCACGAGCACGGTCATGCAGCCAGGTAACCACAGATGGTCATGAAGCACCAGCGTGACATGGCGAGTTGAACCCCGTTCCGGACGAGCCGCCACGGCTGTGACAGGGTCCGCTTCCGCCGCGAAGCAGTCTCATGGGTCCGGCCCCTGGCCTTGTCCGTCGTCGGCCTCGTGGACCGGCATCGGCCTGGAGCGCCCGGCCCCTGACGGCGGCCGACTGCCGACACGAAAGGCGCGCTCCGCCGCCCGGGACTTCCAGGCCGAGTCGTCAGCCCTCTTCCGGGCCTGGTTGCCGTCGACAAGGCGATGTTGGTCTGCGGCGCGCTGGTGAGCGCCTCGGTGCGGCGGCTGGTCGCGACGGCCTGCTGATCAACCACCCGCCGAGCCGCTGGGCCGCCCCCCCATAACTCGCTGTCATGTTTCGGGAGGGAAGGGAACAGACCGCAGCGCGAGCCGGGAGTGATCCCGGCCCGCGCCTCAGTGGTGGGCCTTCGGCGGCCGGGGGTCAGCCGAGCAGCTTGCTCGACAGGGTCGCCGCGTTGTACGAGCCCCATCCGGTGGTGAAGTCCCAGCCGGTGGCGGCGGAGTAGTCACCGTTGCTGCCACTGGTGATGTCGTGGAAGCCGGTGCCGTTCGCCGTGTAGAGAGCGGGGTTGGCGAAGCCGAGGTTGGCCTTGCCCGCCGCCGCGGCCTGCTGGTTGTACAGCGCGCCGAACGCCGCCCACTCGGGCGCGGCGGCGCTGGTGCCGCCGACCGAGGACCAGGAGCCCTGCGAGTAGATCGAGACACCGGGGCTGGGGTTGGCGTGCGCCGAGACGTCCGGCACCTGGCGGTAGCCGCCGCCGGCGCTCTTCTGCACCGCGGTCTGCCAGCTGGGGATCTTGAAGACGGAGGACTTGCCGCCGCCACCGCCGGACCAGGCCACTTCCTTGCTCCAGGCGTTGGCGGAGGTGACGGTCAGCTTGGTGCCGCCGACGCCGGTGACGTACGGGTCGCTGGCCGGGTAGTCGACGGTGGTCGTGCCGTCGCCCGCGTCGTCGGAGCCGTCGTCGCCGGAGGCCGCGTAGAAGCCGAGACCCTCGGCCGCGCCCGCCTTGAAGACGGCGTCCACGGCGTTGATGTTGGACGTGGTGCGCTGGCTCTCCGAGGCGCCCCAGCTGATCGAGGTGGTCGGGATGCCGCTGTCGACGATGGCCTGGTAGGTGTCGACCTCACCGGCGTCGGAGTTCGGGCCCTCGAAGACGGTGACGTTCGCCTTCGGCGCGATCGCGTGCAGGACCTCGATGTCCAGCTCGACCTCGACCTGCCCGTCACCGAGCGAGCCGGAGCCGCCGTCCACCTTCGACACGGTCGGAGTGGGCGAGCCCAGGCTGTAGTTGTTGTCGTACTTCGTGATGTTGGCCTGCTGGAAGCCGTCGAACTCCAGCAGCGCGATCTTCTGGCCGCTGCCGGTGTACGTACCGGAGACGTTGTAGCCGCCCTTGAGCTGGGCCGGGGTGTAGCCGCCGCCCGGCCCGTTGTGGGGGGTCACCGTGGAGGGCGCCTGGTGGTGCAGCTGGGTGCGGTTGTTGAGGCCGGCCACGTCGCTGACGAGGGAGGCGATGGCGGTCGGCAGGGTCGGCGCGGTGTCGTTGGCGTAGAACGAGCGTCCCGACTTGGCGTCCTTCCAGGTCGACAGCTTGGTGCCGAAGGCCTTCTGCAGCTGGGCGGCGGTGCCGCTGGCGTCGACCAGCAGGTTCCCCGAGTGGACGGTGCCGACGGTGAGCCCCTGCGCGCGCAGGTAGTCCTTGAGCTGCTTGATCTCGGCGTCGGTCCGGCCGAAACGGGCGGCGAACTGACGCTTCGTCAGGTAGTGGCCGTAGGAGCTCGACCGCGGGTTGCTGACCTTGGCGACGAAGGTGTCGAGCGCCTTGTCGTTTCTGGGGGCCAGGCTGATCGCCACCGATATTCGCTTCCCGGCGGCGACGCTGCCGGTGTGGGTCGCGTTCTGGTTCAGGCCCTTCAGGACATCTCCGGTGATGGCCGCGCGGGTTGAGTGCGGCTGGGGGGTGCCGGCGGCGTAGGCGGTGGGGACGGCGGCGGCGAGCAGGGCCGGCACGGCGACCAGGCCGGCCAGTTTCAGGCGTGACTTCACTGAAGTCCTCCGGAGAGTGGGGGTGGTGTCCCGGAAGTGGAACGGCTTCACCGTAGGAACATCAGCCCCACCCGCATAAGCGGGGGAACCCTTGCGTCACGTGTTAACTGCGGATGTCACGTGAACTGCGGATGTCACGTCAACGGCGTGTCCCGAGCGCACGCGGAATGCGGACACGACCGGGCTGACTTGTCATCACGGCCTGTGTCGGAGGCTTCACTTGGTCGTCGTCGCCGGAATCCACGGCCGCCCCGGACGCGATGACGGCGACCGCCATCGCATGGGCGAGCGCGGTGCGCGAGCGCACCCCGACCTTGCGGTAGACCCGCGACAGGGCACCTTCCACCGTTTTGACGCTGATGAACAGCTCGGCGGCGACTTCCCGGTTGGTGGCCCCGCCGCCGACCAGTCCGGCGATCCTGGCTTCCGTGGGGGTGAGTTCGGGCCTGCCCGCGCCGGCCTCACCGCTCCGCTCTCCGGCTTCCAGTCGCGTCAGCTCGTCCCTGGCCCGCGCCGCCAGCGGAGCGGCGCCGATCAGCGTCGCGGTCTCCAGGGCCTCGCCGAGGACCGCTCGCGCCGCGTTCCTGCGGCGCGCGCGGCGCTCGACCGCGCCGAGTGCGATCAGGGTGCGCACCAGCTCCACGGGCAAGGGAAGTTGACGTAGGCGGTCCACGGCCGCTCGCAGTCGTACCGCCCCCTCCTTCGCCCGGCCGAGTCCCGCCTCACGCAGCCCCTCCGCCCGCTCCAGAGCCGCCAGTACGCTCCCGGGCGCATCGCCGGACACACGCGTGCGGGCCTCGCGGATCACGCCCCCGGCCGCGTCCGTCTCGCCCAGGACGACCAGGGCCTCGGCGAAGTCGCCGTACCAGTGGAGCAAGGGCGGGTCGGCGGCGGACATCGCCTCGCCGAGTTCCTTGACACGTTGCAGCGCCTCGACCGCGGCCGCCGCCCCCCGTGGGTCTCCGACGAGCAACTCGGCCTGCGCGAGCACCGCCAGTGCGCGCAGCAGGAACAACCGGTCGCCGTCCGCCTCCGAGGCCCGTACCGCCTGCTCGGCGAGGTGCCGGGCCTCGTCGGCGGTGCCGCCCGCGGTCGCCGCCAACGCCGCCGCATACAGCGCTGGAGCCGCCTGTACGCCCGTCTCGGCCATGGCGCGCGAGCAGCGGGCGGCGGTGCGCAGCGCCTCCCGGCAGTGACCGGAGCGCACCTGAATACGGGTCAGCGCCACCAGGGTCGCCATGACCTCCTCGACGCCGGCGAACTCGCCTATTTCCGCGAGGAGTTCGGTGACCTGGTCCCGGGCCTCGGTCACCCTGTCGGAGTCCAGGGCGAGGATCGCCCGCATCCGGATCAGTCCCCAGCTCTCCGGGCCGGCGCCGGCGCCGCCGACCAGTGCGAGCGCCTCCTCGAGCGCGGCGTCGGCGGCGACCGGTTCCCCGGCCAGGGACCGCACCCGGGCGAGGGTGGCGAGCGCCCCGATCCGGGTGTCCGTGGCGCCCGCCCGGTCCGCCTGCCGGGCTGCGCGCCGGGCATGCCGGGCCGCCTCCTCCAACTCCCCGCACAGCAGGCCGCGTACCGCCGCCCAGTGGTGCAGCCACGCCTCGGCCTCCGGGTCGCCGTCGGCGTCCCGGAGGCCCTCCTCGATCAGTTCATGGGCGCCTTCCAGCGCCTGCCCGGCGTTGCGCAGCATGACCAGCCGGGCCCGTACCCGCTGCCGTGCGGAGCCCGACTCGGCGAGGACGGTCTCGGCCGCCTGCCCCGCCTCGTCGAGTTGTCCGGCGTCGCACGCGTACTCGGCCGCGGCCAGCAGCCGGTCGGCGCGATCCGCGGAGCGGTCGCCGGGGGTGCGTCGCACAGCGAGTCCGGCCAGTTCGAAGGCGGCATCGGGAGCGCCGCGGCGGCGTGCGGACTCGGCCGCGGACATCAGGGTGCGGGCGGTGGTCTCGTCCTCGTGCGGGTGGGCGAGAGCGAGGTGGCGGGCCTGCTCCACGGGCTCGGTGACCGAATGAGCCAGCAGGGCGTGCGCCTGCCGGCGGCTGTACTCCGGGGCGTCGGCATAGACAGCGGCCCGGATCAGCGGATGCCGGAACCGTATGGTTCCGTCGGCGTCGGCCGTCGCGACACCGAGTCGTTCGGCCTCCGCGAGGTCCGCCGCGGGGTCATGGAGTCCGGCGGCACGCAGCAGAGTGAGGCTGGGGCGGGCGGCGGCGCTCGTGACGAGGAGCGTGCGCCGCACTGTTTCCGGCAGCGTACGTGCCTGGTCCAGCAGCAGGGTACGCAGCCTTCGGGGTACGGGCAGCGTCCGGCCGAAGCCGACGGGCCCTCCGTCGCGTATGGCCGCCCGCCCCAACTCCAGTGCGTACCAGGGGTTTCCGGCAGCGGCGTCCTGGATCGCCCGCAGCACCGCCGGTGGCAGGTCGGCACCGATGCCGGTGCGCACGAGGTGTGCCACCTCGCCGTCCGCCAGCGGCGGCACGGGCAGTTCGACGGTGCCCGGCGGGCAGCAGCGCAGCCGTGCGGGCTGCTCGCCGTCGGCCACCCGCTCGGCGGCCACCACCCGTATGTCGAGGCCCCTGACGCGCCGTACGGCGAAGGCGAGCACTTCGGCGCTGGGCTCGTCGAGCCACTGGAGGTCGTCGATGACCAGCAGAACGGAGCCGGTGGCGGCGAGGGTTCGCAGCACTTCGAGGACGGCGACGCGTACGGCGAGACGGCTCTGGTCGTCGGCCGGTTCCCGCCCGCGCAGCAGGACCGCCCTCAGTGCCCGGCTCGGCGCGGGCGGCAGGGCCTCCAGGCAGCTCTCCGGTACCCGCGCGAACAGGTCGATGAGGCCGACGAACGGGAGCCGTGCGTCCTCCTCTGCGGGCGAGCAGTGCAGCACCGTGCCGGCCGACCGGTCATGCGCGGCCAAGGACGCCGCGAGGGCGGCCAACAGCATGGACTTGCCGATCCCCGCAGGACCGTGGAAGAGCACTCCGGGGCTGGCCGTCAACTCGGCCCGGGCGGTGTCGAGCAGCTCGCGGCGCCCGGTCAATGACCGTATTCCCATGGCAGCCGCCCGCCCTTTGCCCTGGAGGTGGCACCCACGGTCTTCGTGCACGCTGCGCCCAGTGACGGGCTACAACCGGCGCCGAGGGCGGAGCCGTCGGCTCGGCGAGCGCGGCAGGTCCCAGGGCATCGCAGCATGTGTTCATGACAACCTTCGCGGATTCGGCTTGTCAAATGACGTCCGTCACGCGCCTGTACGCCATACTCCCGCGGGTGCTATGCCCCTCGCTGTCGCTGTCGCTGTCGCTGTCGCTGTCGCTGTCGCTGTCGCTGCCGGCCGGTCGGGCAGGTGAGCATCGGGTTCGCGAAGCCGTGCCCGGCCGGGGACGCTCGCGGGACGCCGGCCGGCCGCCCCGGCATTCGCATCAGGTCCTCGGGGGGAGGGGGCCGACCAGCCGCACACCGAACCTCACGAGCCGTGTCTCGGGCCTCGCGTGACGCGCGCCACATGTCTCCTCCGGAACCCGGCCCGTGGCCGGTCCGACTACTGAACCGGTACGGCGCGATCCGACCGACGCCGTCCGAGGTGATCTGGAGACGCGGTTGATGGACGAGTCGAGGCAATCCTCCTTGACCGGCGCGGGTGCGGCGCTGCGGAAGGCGGCGCCCCCGCCCGCGCTCTGCGGCTTCCTCCTGCTGCTGGCCCTGATCTTCACGGTGTCCTACGCCGTGGGTGCCGGCGCCGGTCCTGTCGCACCCGGTATGCACGGCAGCGGCACGAGCCGCGACGGCGGCGGAGGCGGCGGCGGAGGCGTGGACGACATGGGCAACATGCGGGGAGGACACGGCTGATGGGCGCCGAACCGGTGACCACCCTGGTGACGACCGATCTGACCGTCGGCGGCATGACCTGCGCCGCGTGCGTGACCCGTGTCGAGAAGAAGCTCGGCAAGCTCGACGGAGTGACGGCGACCGTGAACCTGGCCACCGGGCGGGCTCGCGTGAGCCATCCGACGGAGGTCGGCGTCGGGCAACTCGTGGCGACGGTCGAAAGGGCCGGCTACACGGCCGCGCTCCCCGAGCCGCCCGAGAAGCGACCGCGCGAGGGCGGTCGGGAGACCGAGGAAGCGCGGCAGGAGCGCGGCCGGCTGCTGGTCACCGTGTTGCTCGCGGTGCCAGTGCTCGTGCTGTCGATGGTGCCCGCGCTGCAGTTCCGCAACTGGCAGTGGCTGTGTTTCATGCTGGCCGCGCCGGTCGCGGTATGGGGCGCCCGGCCCTTCCATGTGCGGGCGCTACGAGGGCTGCGGCACTCGGCGGCGACCATGGACACGCTGGTGTCGCTGGGCGTGGTGGCGTCCTTCTCGTGGTCGGCGTACGCGCTCTTCCTCGGGGGCGCCGGTGATCCCGGGATGCGGATGCCGTTCAGCCTCGTACCCTCCGCCTCGGACGGTGTCGCGCACATCTATCTCGAGGCGGCCGTCGGCGTACCGCTGTTCGTACTGGCGGGGCGGTTCCTGGAGGCACGCGCCCGGCGCGGTACCGGGGCGGCGCTGCGATCGCTGGCCGAACTCGGCGCCAAGGAGGTGTCGGTACGAGACGGTGATTTCGAACGGCTCGTTCCCATCGAGGAGTTGGAGGGCGGTCAGGTCTTCGTCGTACGGCCGGGCGAGCGGGTCGCCACCGACGGACAGGTGGGGGAGGGCAGTTCGGCCGTGGATCTCTCCCTGGTCACCGGGGAGAGCGAGCCGGTCGAGGTCGGGCCGGGCTCGCCCGTGGTCGGCGGGGCCGTCAACGCCGGCGGGCTGCTGCTCGTACGGGCCACGGCCGTCGGTGCCGACACGCAGCTCGCCCGCATCACCCGTCTGGTCACCGAGGCACAGGCCGGCAAGGCGTGCGCCCAGCGTCTGGCCGACTCGGTGGCCGGTGTCTTCGTGCCGGTCGTACTGGCGCTGGCCGTCACCGCGCTCGGGTTCTGGCTGGGTGCAGGGGCCGATCCACAGGCGGCGATCACCGCAAGCGTGGCCGTCCTGGTCGTGGCCTGCCCCTGTGCGCTGGGCCTCGCGACTCCGACCGCGCTGATGGCCGCGACCGGACGGGGTGCCCAGCTGGGCGTCCTCGTCACCGGCCCACAGGCGCTGGAGGGGCTTCAGCACCTCGACGCCGTCGTCCTCGACAAGACCGGCACGCTCACCACCGGCCACATGAGCGTCGCCCGGGTCACCGCCGTACCAGGCGGGCTCGGCCGCGACGCGCTACTGCGGCTGGCTGGGGGAGTCGAACAGGGCTCGGAACACCCGCTCGGCCGGGCCGTCTCCGCCTACGCCCGGCGGGAGCTGCGCGAGCGGCGGCTGCCGGACGTGAGCGAGTTCATCGCCCTGCCGGGGCGGGGAGTGCGCGGCCGGGTCGAGGGGCGGCTGATCGAAGTCCTCGCCCCCGACGACGAGTTGCCCGCCGCGCTCGCGGCTGCCCTGTCGGCGGCGGAGGCAGCCGCGCACACGCCCGTACTGGTCCGCGTGGACGGGGTGGCCGAGGCGCTGATCGAGGTCGGGGACGTCGTGCGCCCCGGAAGCTACCGGGCCGTCGACCGGCTGCGGCGGCTCGGCGTGCGGCCCGTGCTCGTCACCGGTGACCGCGAGGCGCCCGCCCGGGCCGTTGCCGCGGCCCTGGGCATCGACGAGGTGCACGCCCACCGCACGCCCGAGGACAAGGCCGAGCTGGTACGCGAGTTGCAGGAGCAGGGCCACCGGGTCGCGGTGATCGGCGACGGCGTGAACGACGCCGCCGCGCTGGCCGGCGCCGACCTCGGGATCGCCATGGGCACCGGTACCGACGTGGCCATCGGGGCCGCCGACGTGACCCTCGTACGCGGCGACATCGAAGCCCTCGCGGACGCCGTCGTGCTGGCCCGGCGCACCCTGGGCACCATCCGCGTCAACCTCGTCTGGGCCTTCGGCTACAACGTCGTGACCGTGCCGCTCGCCCTGGTCGGCCTGCTCAACCCCATGCTCGCCGCGGCGGCCATGTCCGCCAGCTCGGTGCTGGTGGTCGGCAACAGCCTGCGGTTGCGCGGCCGGCAGCCCTCGCCCGCCGGGAGGCGTACCCGATGACCGGACAACAGGTTGGGCGTCCGACACGCCGCCGGCTCACCGACACCCTGCTCGCCGCGCTCGCGCCCGTCGCCGTGTGCGGCCTGGCCCTCGGCGGTCTGAGCACGTGGACCGCGTACGGCAACGCGGGCAGCCCGGCCCGGATCACGGTCACCGGGGGACAGGTGTACCTGCCCTACGGCGACACCCGGGACACGGCGGCCTTCTTCCGGATCACCAACAGCGGCGGCTCGGCGGACCGGCTGCTGAAGGTGACGTCGCGCGCGGTCGACGGTGCCGGCACCCTCAGCCGCCATCGCATGACCGGCGCCCGGTCGGCCTCCGCGCAGACGGTGGCGTCGGTCGCCGTACCGGCCGGTGGCAGCCTTGCCATGTCCCCGTACGGCCTCGACGTGACGGTCCCGGCCGAAGCGGGCTGGCAGGCCGGCGACCTCGTCTTGTTCACCTTGCGTTTCGAACGCAGCGGGGCCGTGAAGACCCTGGCCGTGGTGGTCCGTCCGGGTCAGGACGGCACATGATCCCTCACACCTAGAGGTCGGCCCGACCGCCCGTCGAGTTCCGGCGGGGCGCTGTGTCCTGTATCACTCTCTTCAGGGTGAGTGGCGGGCCCGGGTGCTGTGCGTACCCACCCGCGACGAGCGAAGCCCGGATGCGAGGATGAGGCCGTCATGACTGCTGGGTGGGGTGCGCGCACGATGCGGGCCGCGGTGTTCGCCGCCGTCTGCGTGCTGCTCGCCGCCCTGGGTCACGTACTGATGTCGGGCTCCACCGTGCCCTGGTGGACGATGGTCGCCGGGTTCGCCGCCACGACCGGCGTCGGCTGGTGTCTGGCGGGCCGCGAGCGCGGACTCGCGCTGGTGGTGTCCGCCGCGGTCGTCGCGCAAGGGGCGCTCCACTCGGCCTTCTCGCTGGCCCAGTCGGCGGCATCGGGCGCCGGCACGGGCTCCGTGGCGCACGACATGAGCGGCATGTCCATGGGCTCCACGCCCATGGACGCGATGGACATGGGGTCTCCGGGCTCCATGGGGTCCATGCCCATGGGGCGTTCGGAGCACGCGGGGCACCTCGGTCAGTTGGCTCACGGCATGGGCGGCACGTCGTCGTTCGGCATGCTTGCCGCCCACGCCCTGGCCGCCGTGCTGAGTGGGCTGTGGCTGGCCTACGGCGAGAGGGCCGCGTTCCGCGTGCTGCGGGCCCTCGCGGGATGGCTGGCGGCTCCGCTGCGGCTGTCGCTCGCGCTGCCCGCCCCGCCGCGCCGGCCGCGCCTGCGGCCGACGCGCGAACGTTCGGAGCGGGTGCCGCGGCTGCCGCTCGCGCACACGATCATTTCTCGGGGGCCTCCGGCCGGGATCGCTGTCGCCTGAGACAGCTGGTTTCCCGAAGCCGTCCCCATGGGCGCCGCGTCGTCGGTGCCAGGGCTTCGGGCACGGGCCGTTCACGTCGTACGGCCCCATCCCCACCTCCCGTCCCGGGACGTTTTCCGCAGTGGCGAACTCACGCCCGGCGGCGTACCAGCGCGTGGTCGCGCGTGCCGCCGTGCCGCGGTGACGGATCCCGGACAACCGAGAAGGACATCAGGTGATCACTCCTGGCGTCCCCGCGTCGCGCGGGAAGCGCGACGCGGGGCACAAGACGGCGGATCAGCCCGGCGCGACGGCATCGTCCGACGATCCGGCCACCGCCTGGGCCCTCGCCGCCCGCGCCGGTGACCCCGACGCCGTCGACCGATTCGTGCGGGCCCTGCACCCCGACGTCGTCCGCTACATCACGTACCTCTCCTGCGACCGTCAGCTCGCCGACGATCTGACGCAGGACACGTTCCTGCGAGCGCTCGGCAGCCTGCACCGGTTCGAGGGGCGCTCGTCGGCGCGTACGTGGCTGCTGTCCATCGCGCGTCGCACGGTGGTCGACAGCTGGCGGTACGCCGCCACGCGGCCCCGGTTGGCCGACACGGACGACTGGACGATGTGTGCCGAGCGGGCCCAGCCGAGCGGTCTGCCCGGCTTCGAAGACGGTGTGGCGCTGCTCGACCTGCTGGACGCGCTGCCCCCCGAGCGCCGTGAGGCGTTCGTCCTCACCCAGCTGACGGGACTCCCTTACGAGGAGGCCGCCGAGGCCAGCGGTTGTCCCATCGGGACGATCCGCTCGCGGGTGGCCCGAGCCCGGGCGACCCTCGTCGAACTCCTTGTCGAGGCCGAGGAGCCGCGCGTTCCTGCCGCCGTCGCCGCGTGACGAAAAGGGTGGCGGTGTCCACCGCGAGCGGGGGACACCGCCACCCTTCCCGGCATCCGGCCGGTTCTGACCGCCGAGGCTCACCTCACGCCCTCGGTCACGGTGGTCCGGACGGTGACCTTCCCGTTCCGACGGAACCACAAGAGGTAGGGCACCTTCTGCCCTGCTTTCAGCACGGGGGGATCCAGGATCACGACTCCGAGTCCTCCGGGCGCCATCCGTACGGTGCCGCCCGCCGGGACGTCGACGGCCCACACGGGATCGGTACGCCCCGTCCCGGTCCGGCGCACCGTGCGGCGCAGGACGCTGACGCCCAGTTTCGGTGAGTCCGCGAACAGCAGGGTGTCCTTGGCCGGGCCGGTGTTGCGGATCTCGAAGTACGCGGCGGTGGAGACGGAGCCCGCCGGTACCGCGATGATGTGCGCGTCGACGACCGTGATTCTGGGCGGCGGATCGCCTGCCGCGCCGGTCGCGGTGTACGCCAGCAGAAGGGCCAGCGCACCGCAGGAGGCGCCCAACGGCGGCGCGACGGCCCGTAAGACGTCGGCGAACGGCGTGTTGCGCGTCGGGCGCATCACCCGCATCAGGCTTCTCGGCTCCATACGCCAGAGGTCGGGGCGCGCTCCCCGCTGGTTCCCGGCTCCTGCCGAGCTGACCGGTTCCGCCCTGTGTCGGTGGGGAAGGACCCCTCCGGAGCCCGGATCGAACGTGGTTGCGGAATGGTGCGGACCGCGGCGGGGGGTGGGGTGATCACGTGCGGGGTCTCGCGCGAGAGCCGAGGGAGGGGGCACCGCGGGGTTGGCCGTGGGAACAAGAGACCATCCGGCCCGAACACCGCTGGACGAGGATCGGCGGGGCCTGGCCCCTGGGCGTTGCCACCCTGGCCGTGCTGGCGGGCGGATACGCCTGGCTGGGTTTCGTTGTGGAGGGCGTCCCCGGAGCCCTGGTGGGCTGTGCCGCGGGGCTGGTACTGAGTGGGCTGCTCCACCTGCTGGTGGATTCGGCGGTCTCGGGACCACGGCCGGCGCGCCGCGGAGGCCGCGGCACCGCGGAGGTCCGTGGGCGCCTTCGCGGCCCCGGGTGATCACAACACCGCGCGATCGCGGGAACTCCACGGACTCCCGGCGCGACTATCGGCCCAAGTCTCTCCAGGTGTCTCCAGGTATCGCCAAGTGTCGCCACGGCAGGGGAAATTGGCCCGGAGGACGCGGGAACTCCAGCCCACTCGCGACCGACTACTAGTTCGACAGCGCAGCTCAACGCCCGCTGACCACCGTGCGAGGTCGGCAGGTCGAAGCGCGGAACTTCGGGCGAAGGTGGTGCGGCACACGTGGAACGCGGACGAGTTGGGCAGCGCTGCCGCCACGTACGCGGAGGCGATCGTGGAGTCAGAGCGCCGGGGAACGGTGCTCCGGACGTCGACCGCCGCCCTGCGGCCCCGGCCGCCGAACTCCGGAGAACCGCATGACACCAGGGATAGAGAACGCCTTCGCCGCGATCAGAGCCGAGTTCGGTACGGAATCGATCACCCGGGTCGAGCAGATGCTGGAGCCGGGCGGCAGCGAACGGCATCCGCTGCGGAAAGCAGCCAAGTGGATCATGCCGGGGCTCTCTCCTACTCCCTGGCACGACCCGTACGCCTACCCCGAACTGGCCCCCGTCGTCCATGAACTGGAGGCCAGTCATCAGGCGATCAAGAAGGAGCTGAACGCCGCATGGGCGGCGCGGCGGGAGGTGTTCTCGGACTACGAGCACTATCTGGCGCGCCAGGAGAGCTGGCAGGCCCTCCACCTCTTCCGCAACGGAAGTCTCGTCGAAGATTCGGCCGCCACGACTCCCACCGCTTATCGGGTGCTGAAAGACGTAGCCGTCGACACGGGCAAGATATGCCCTCTCCTGGAATGCCATTTCTCCACTCTGTTGCCGGGCGCAGTCATCGAACCCCACTGCGACCTGTGGAACTTCAGCATCAACCTGCATCTCGCGGTGGACATCCCCGACAGGTGCAGCATCACGGTCGCCGGGGAGAGGCGTTCCTGGGAAGAGGGCAAGTGCCTGCTCTTCGACTACTCCTTCGAGCATGAGGCACGCAACGAGGGCAACCGCCCGCGGACCTGCCTGCTCATCGACCTCTGGCATCCGGAGACCACCGTTCCGGAGCGCCGAGCGCTGGTCGCCCTCATCACCGAGATCCGTCGGCTCATGGGGGAGGACTGACACGGGGGTAAAGAATTCTTTTGGAGAATTCCCTGTTCTCGTCGACCCGGCAGTTTCCGACTGCCGGTTCCACATGCTGCCCTGATGTTCCATCAATGCGCAATGAGTGTCGAGAAGTGTTCCATTCCCAAGTCCGAATCGGACTGCTACGGTGACGGAAAACCGTCGGTCCGCCGGAAATTCATTCCGTGGGAATTCCGAATACCGTGATCCCGAGGGGGGTGATCGATGATGTCCACGACAGAGTCGGCAAAGGCTCCGCTCCGAAAGTCAATCGGACTCCCTCTGCTCGTTCTGGCGTCGGGGCAGCTCGTCATCTCGCTCGACTACAACATCGTGTACGTCGCCCTGCCCGACATCGGCGCCGGGCTGGGTTTCTCCGACCACGATCTGCAGTGGGTGGTGAGCGCCTACGTCGTGGCCACCGGAGGCTTCCTGCTGCTGGGCGGCCGGGCCGCCGACCTGCTCGGCCGACGCCGGATGTTCGTCGTCGCGGCGCTGCTGTACGCGGGATCGTCCCTCGTGGGCGGCCTGGCTCAGACGCCGGGCGTCCTGGTCGCCGTCAGGGCGGTCCAGGGCATCGGCGGCTCTCTGCTGTTCCCGGCGACGCTGTCCCTGATCACCACCCTGTACGACGAAGGGCCCGACCGGAACCGGGCCCTGGCGGTGTGGGGTGCCGCGGGAGCCGGCGGCCTCTGCTTCGGGTCCCTTCTCGGCGGGGTCCTGGTGGAGGCGTTCGGCTGGCCGTCGGTGTTCTTCGTCAACGTGCCCGTGGCGGGCGCCCTCGCGGTGGCCGGGAGGTCGCTCTTCCCCGCGGACGGTCCGTGGGACCGCTCACGGCACTTCGACGTGGCGGGTGCGCTGACCGCCACGGGTGGGATCACGCTCCTGGTGTCGCTGCTGGTGCGGGCCCCCGCGGAGGGCTGGGACACGCCCGCGGCCCTCGCGAGCGCGGTGCTGTCGGTCTGCCTGCTGACGCTCTTCGCCGGCGTGGAGAGGCGGTCCCGTGATCCGCTCGTACCGGCACGGCTGTTCGCCCACCGCGGCCTGCTCGTGGCGATGGGGGTGACCGCCCTGTTCAGCGCGACGTTCAGCTCGGTGCCGTACTTCCTGACGCTCTACTTCCAGACGGTCCACGGGTACCGCGCGGTCGAGACCGGGATCGCGTTTCTCGTGCCCGCCGTGGTGGTGGCCGTCGGTACGCAGGCCGGCGAACGGGCCGTGTCCGCCTTCGGTATGCGCCGCATGCTGGTGGGCGGCATGACGCTGGGCGCCGCCGGAGCCGCGGCACTCGGCCTGGCCCTCACCTCGGACGGCTCGTATCCCAGCCTCCTGCCGGGAATCGTGCTGCTGGGCCTCGGCCAGGGAGCCGCGTGGACGGGGATGTGGATCGCCGCGTCCGCCGGAGTGGCCCCCGGTGACCAGGGCGTCGCCTCGGGACTGGCGTCGACAACCCTGCAGGTGGGCGGCGCGGTCGGCCTCGCCGTACTGGTCGCGGTCGCCGGTGGCGTCGGGCAGAACGCCTCCGGGCCAGGGCTCCTCGACGGCATCCGTACCGCCGTGTTCGCGATAGCGGGCGGCATCGGCTGCGGCGCGCTCGCACTCCTCGCCCTTCGCAAGGCCCCCAGTACCAGTCCTTAGACACCCCCTTCGCCTCCCACTTCCGTGTCCGGGCCTTGCGGCCCGTCCTCCGTCATGCCAGGAGAAACCCCCATGTCCCCTACCGCCGCCGGTTCTTATGCCCCTCCGCCGGCCGCCGTCCTGTGCGGGCTGGCCGGATGGGTGCCGTCCCGAGTGGTGACCAACGAGCACCTCGCGCGACGGCTCGACACCGACTCCGCATGGATCCGCATCCGGACCGGGATCCACCGACGGCACGTCGTCGCCCCCGGACAGTCGACGTCCGACCTGGCTGTCGAAGCCGGCCGCCGGGCACTCGCCGCCGCCGCGTCGGACAGGGTCGACGCCGTCGTCGTCGCCACGACGACCCCGGACCACAGCTGTCCGGCCACCGCGCCCGCGGTCGCCGCACGGCTCGGTCTGACAGGGGCGGCCGCCTTCGACATCAGTGCCGTGTGCACCGGGTTCGTCTACGGCCTCGCCTCGGCCGCCGGGCTCATCGCGGCCGGCGTGGCCGAACGGGTCCTGCTCATCGGGGCGGACACCTACTCCACGATCGTGGATCCCCTCGACCGGGCCAACGCGATCCTCTTCGGCGACGGCGCGGGAGCCGTCGTCCTGCGCGCCGGGCACCCCCAGGAGCCCGGCGCGGTAGGCCACTTCGACCTCGGCAGCGACGGCGCCCACGAGGACCTGATCATGGTCGCGGCCGGCGGCTCCCGACAGCGCTGCCGACCGGGCGAACCCAGCCGCCAGGACCGGCACTTCGCCATGCGGGGCAAGGAGGTCTACCGGCACGCCGTGACGCGCATGGCCGAGTCGGCGCGCGCCACGTTGGCCCGGGCCGGCTGGAAGATCGACGACGTCGACCACTTCGTACCCCACCAGGCCAATCTGCGGATCCTGCACTCGGTGGCCGACGACCTCGGTCTCCCTCGCGAGCGGTGCGTGACCCAGGTCGAGTCCGTCGGCAACACGGGCGCCGCGTCCATCCCGCTCGCTCTCGCCGACGCGGCTGCCCGCCAGGCGCTCTGGCCCGGCGACCGGCTTCTTCTCACTGCCTTCGGAGGCGGCCTCACCTGGGGCTCCTGCCTCCTGACCTGGCCCACGCTCCCCGTGCCGGCCCATCCGTAGGACCAAGGAGAACGGACGACGTCATGAGCACCACCTACGACCAGCTGGTCGAGATCCTCGCGAGGCTGCACGACACCCCGGCCGGCCGGATCAGCCCCGAGGCGACCTTCGCCGAACTGGACGTCGACTCGCTGACGATGGTCGAGATCAGCATCCGCATCGAGCGCGACCTCGGTGTGGCCGTCGGCGACGACGAACTCCGGCCCGACCTCACCCTCGGCGACCTCGCCGGACTCGTCGACGCCCGTCAAGCGGCCGTCTGACCTCCTCCGCTCTCCCCCCACTCCACGAAAGGCAGCAGCCATGCGGATCAATGAACAGCCCGGCACCGTGATCGGCGCGACGGTCGAGGGCTTCGACCACGCCACCGCTTCGGCCGCCGACATCGACGTGCTCAAAAGCACCGTCTACACGAAGAAGATCGCCGTTCTGAAGGGCCAGGACCTCTCTCCCCAGGAGTTCCTCGAACTCGGCAAGCGGCTGGGCCGTCCGGAGACCTACTACGAGCCGATGTACCACCACCCGGAGGTCAACGAGATATTCGTTTCCTCCAACGTGCCGGAGAACGGCAAGCAGATAGGCGTACCGAAGACCGGCAAGTTCTGGCACGCCGACTACCAGTTCATGCCGGACCCCTTCGGAATCACCCTGATCTACCCTCAGGTCATTCCCGAGAAGAACCGCGGCACGTATTTCATCGACATGGGTCGGGCATACGACAGGCTTCCCGAGGAACTCAAGAAGGAGATCGGCGGAACGTACTGCCGGCACTCGGTGCGCAAGTACTTCAAGATCCGGCCCCACGACGTCTACCGGCCCATCTCCGAGATCATCGAAGAGGTCGAGCGGAAGACCCCGGCCGTCCTCCAGCCGACCACGTTCACCCACCCCATGACCGGCGAGACGGTCCTCTACATAAGCGAGGGCTTCACCGTCGGCATCGAGGACCAGGTCGGCAAGCCGCTCGACGACGAGCTGCTGGGGCGCCTGTTCGAGGCCACCGGCCAGCTCGACGAGACCTTCGAGCACGACAACATCCACCTGCAGAGCTTCGAACAGGGCGACCTGCTGGTCTGGGACAACCGCAGTCTCATCCACCGTGCCCGGCACACGACCACACCCGAGCCGACCGTCTCCTACCGCGTCACCGTGCACGACGAACGCAAGCTCCACGACGGGATCAAAGCGGCATGACGGCCTCCTCCATGGCCGATCACCCCACGGACGAGGACCTGTTGGCGCGGGTTCTGGTGCCCTACAAGGACCACTGCAAATACCTGCGCTCGGCCGTCGTGACCGAGAGCGCCGCCGGACGAGCCGTCGTCCGCTGCGAATTCGGGATTCCGGAGTCGTGCTACATCCACGACACCGGCCATCTGAATTCCGTCGAGGTGAACATCTGCTACAACCAGATGATGTATTACCTCGTCGCCAAGTCCGTGAAGGAAGGGCTGGGGACAGGGTTCGAATCCTGGACGCTGGACGACTTCTGGAAGCATCAGCTCCCCGACATCCTGATCGCCCGCTTCGCCTCCAACTTCCGGCGAGCCGTCAACCCCCGTGCGTTCTCCGGGGAGATGGAATTCCGGTCCGTCACCCGACGCGCCCCGGCAGGCGGCAGCCCGTTCCTCCACGCCGAGACCGCCTTCCGCTACTGGGACGCCGACTCGGGCAGGTGCGACGGCGAGGCGGTCCTGGCGTTCGTCAACGTCCCCTGACGCGCCCTCAGCAACCCCACCCAGCGGCAAGAGAGGACGGAGACCCCCATGGCCATGGACAGGCTCCATCACCCGGAGCTCCGGACGCTCGTCCAGACCACGAGCTTCCACGCGCGACACCAGCCCACAACTCCCGCGGTTCTCTTCGAGGGCCGCACGATGACGTACGAGCAACTGCACCGAGAGAGCAACCGCATCGCCCACGCCATCCAGGCCGCCGGACTCACGCCGGGCGACCGGGTCGCGTACCTCGGCAAGGAGTCCGAGCACTACTACGAGATCCTCTTCGGCTGTGCCAAGAGCGGCACCGTGCTCGTCCCCGTCAACTGGCGGCTCGCCGCGCCCGAGGTCAGCCACATCCTGCGGGACTCCGGGACCCGACTGCTCTTCCTGGAGGACGAGTTCGGGCCCATCGTCGAGAAGATGCCGACCGCACCTCCCGGCACGGTCGTCGAGCTCGGAGAGCTCTTCGCCGTCTGGAAGGCATCCCACCCCGACACCGACCCGACACTGCACGTCACCCCCGACACCCCCGTCGCCCAGCTCTACACCAGCGGCACCACCGGACTGCCCAAGGGCGTCGTGCTCGCCCACCGCAGCTTCTTCGCGATCCGCGACGCGCTGGCGAGCGAGGGGCTGGACTGGATCGACTGGCGCGCCGGTGACATCGCGCTGATCGGCATCCCCGGATTCCACGTCGGCGGCCTGTGGTGGGCCACGCAGAACTTCAACGCCGGAACCACGATCGTCGCGATGCGGGCCTTCGCCGCCCGCCAGGCCGTCGACCTCATCCGCGACCTCGGCATCACCACCGCCTGCGTCGTCCCGGCCATGCTCCGCATGATGCTGACCGAACCCGGCGCCAGCGCCAAGGACTTCACCACCCTCCGCAAGACCGTCTACGGAGGCTCTCCGATCTCCGAGGCCCTGCTGGAGGAGAGCCTCGCCGTTCTCGACTGCGAGTTCGCCCAGATCTACGGCCTCACCGAGACCGGCAACACCGCCGTCTGCCTGCCCCCCGCCGCGCATGTCCCCGGCGGCTCCCTCATGCAGGCGGCCGGGCGGCCGTATCCGGGGGTGGGCAGCAAGGTGATCGACGCCGACGGGCGCGAACTTCCGCCGGGCACGGTCGGGGAGGTCTGTCTGGCCACGCCGGCCCACATGGTCGAGTACTGGGGACTGCCCGACAAGACCGCCGAGACCCTCGTCGACGGCTGGATCCACACCGGGGACGCCGGATACATCGACGAGGACGGCTACGTCTTCATCCGCGACCGCATCAAGGACGCCATCCTCGTCGCCGGCGAGAACGTCTACCCCGCCGAGATCGAGAACGTACTGGAGCATCACCCCGGTGTGGCGGAGGCCGTCGTCGTCGGCGCCCCCGACGAACGCTGGGGCGAATACGTGCACGCCTTCGTCGTCCCCGCGCCCGGGCAGCCGCCCAGCCCCCGGGACCTGCACACCTTCCTCGTCCCGCGGCTCGCGAGCTTCAAGCTGCCCGCCCGCTACGAGTTCATCGACAGCGTCCCGCGCAACCCCAGCGGAAAGATCCTGCGCCGCGAGCTGCGCGACCGCTTCTGGGGCGACAGCGCACGCAAGGTCAACTGACCCTCCAACAGGCCTGATTGAGAGAGAACGACATGCCTGCTCCCTTCACGCTGGAGGGCTTCCGCGCGGACCTGGCGGAGTTCCTGTACCAGCAGCCCGACGAAGTCGACCTCGAAGAGAACCCCATGGACGCCGGACTGGACTCCCTGAGGATCGTCACCCTCCTCGAACGGTGGCGGGAGACCGGCGCGGAGGTGACCTTCGTCGAACTCGCCGAGTGCACCTCGTTCGCCCAGTGGTGGCAGCTGCTCTCCACACGGCACAGGGGAGCGGACCATGCCGACGCCTGACAGCGACATGAATGACACGGCGCGGCGTCATCCGTTGCTCGCCGCCCAGGAAGGCATCTGGACCGGCCAGCAGCTCGACCCGGACAGTCCCGCGTACAACACGGCCGAGTACGTGCTCATCGACGGACCGGTGGACACGGCCGTCTTCGACGCGGCCCTGCACCACGTGGTCGCGGAGACGGAGGCCCTGAACGTCGCCTTCGTCGTCGACGACCAGGGCCGCCCCTGGCAGACGGTCGCCCCGGCCGGCGACTGGCGCCTGCACACGGCCGACCTCACCGTCGAGCCCGATCCGCACGCGGCGGCCCGAGCCTGGATGGACGAGGACATGGCCCGCCCCGTCGACCTTGCGCGCGGCCCCGTCTTCGGCCACGCCCTGCTGCGCACCGGACCGGAGCAGTACCTCTGGTACCACCGAGTGCACCACATCGCCCTCGACGGCTTCGGCCTTTCGCTGGTCGCCCGTCGGGTCGCCCAGGTCTACACAGCCCTGACAGCGGGCGAGCCGGTGGTGGACAGCGGCTTCGGCACCCTGGCCGCGGTGCGGGACGAGGAGCGCGCCTACCGGGAGTCGCCCCGCTTCGCCAGGGCCCGCGCCTACTGGGCGGACCGGTTCGCGGACCGGCCGCCCGTGGCGACACCGGCCGGCCGCACGGCCCTGCCCGCGCGCACGTTCCACCGGCGGGTGGCGGACCTCGACACGGCGCAGACGAAGGCCCTGCGTGCCGTTGCCCGCGACCTCGAACTCACCTGGTCCGAGGTGCTGTTGGCCGTGACCGTGGCCCAGCTGCAGCACGCGACCGGCGCGCCGGAGATCGTCCTCAGCCTGCCGGCGATGGGACGCCTGGGCTCCGTATCGCTGCGCGTTCCCTGCATGGTGCGCAACATCCTGCCCCTGCGTGTCGCGGTCACGCGGTCGGACAGCCCGCGCGACCTCGCCACCCGGATCTCCCGCGAGCTCCGCGCCGCACTTCCGCACCAGCGCTACCGCTACGAACAACTGCGGCGCGATCTCAAGCTCGTCGGCGGACAGCGCCGGCTGTCCGGCCCTGGCGTCAACATCATGCCCTTCGAGTACGACCTGCGGTTCGCCGGCCACCGCAGCACGGTGCACAACGTCTCCGCGGGCCCCGTCGACGACCTGTCGGTCAACGTCTACGACCGTTGCGAGGGCGGGGGACTGCGCATCGCCGTGGACGCCAACCCCGACCTCTACGACGAGGCGGACGTCGCCGCACTCCAGGAGGGACTGCTCTCCTGGCTCAGGGAGGCCGTCGCCGCCCCCGACCGGGCGCTCGGCGACCTGGGTGTGCGCGAGCCCGTCCCGGTCCTGGACGGTGAGCCGCTGCCCGGCCCCGTACGCCCGGTCCCCGACCTGATCGCCGACCACGCCGCCCGGCGCGGCGGCTCCGTCGCCGTCGAGCACGACGGCAACAGCATCACGTATGCCCAACTCTTGGGGTCGGCACGTGCACTCGCCCGCCGACTGGCCGCGCGACGGGTCGGCCACGGCGACCTGGTGGCCGTGGCCCTGCCGCGCGGTATCGACGCGATCACCGCCATCCTCGGCGTCCTGCTCTCCGGTGCCGCCTACTGCCCGCTCGACCCGACGGCGCCCCAGGCCCGCAGGGCGGAACTGCTGGACGACGCCCGGCCGGTCCTGGTCCTCACCACCAGCGCCCACGCCGACGCTTTCGGGGACCGCGTCGTTCTGCGATACGACCAGCCGGAACCCGAGTCCGCGGCCGCCCATCCGGCGGCACGGACGACGACAGAGGACCTCGCCTACGTCCTCCACACCTCGGGCTCCACGGGGCGCCCCAAGGGCGTCGAGATCGGCCACCGCGCCCTCGCGCGCTTCGTCGCAGGCGCCACACACCGCTACGGCCTTCACCACCAGGACCGCGTCCTGCAGTTCGCCCCCCTGCACTTCGACACCAGCGTCGAGGAAATCTTCCTCACGCTGTGCGAGGGCGCCACGCTCGTCGTCCGCAGCGACGACATGACCGATTCCGTCCCCGGCTTCCTGGAAGCCTGCGCACGGCTGCGGATCAGCTTCCTCGACCTGCCCACGGCCTACTGGCACGAAGTGGCCTACGCCGTTTCGACCGGCGCCGTCACTCTGCCCGCCGACGTGCGCACCGTCGTCATCGGCGGTGAGGCGGTCCTCCCAGAACGGGTCGACCGCTGGCGCGAGGCCGTCGGCACGTCGGTCCGGTTGCTGAACACCTACGGTCCGACCGAGGCCACCGTGGTCGCCACCGTCGCCGACCTCCACGACCCCTCGCTCGCCCCGGGCGACGTCCCCATCGGGCTGCCGCTGCCCGGCACCCGAGCCGCGGTCGTCGACGGCGAACTCCACCTCCTGGGCGACAACCTGGCCCTCGGCTACCGCGGAGACCGGCCACCGGACACCTCCCGCTTCGCCCCTCTCGGCCGGCTCCCCGGAGCGCCCCGCGCCTATCGCACCGGCGACCTCGTACGGATCGGCGACGACGGCCAACTGCGCTACCTGGGCCGGTCGGACACCGAGTTCAAGATCAGCGGACACCGTGTGCATCCGGCCGAGGTCGAGGGCGCCCTGCTCGGCCACCCGGGAGTCCGTGGCGCGGCTGTCGTAGGACAGGTGCTGGGGGACGGGACGCGGCGCCTGGTCGCCTACGTCGTCCCGGACGGGCCCGCCCCGGCCGTGGCCCTGATCAGGGACCACCTCCGGAAGAGGTTGCCCGCGGCGATGATCCCGTCGGCCGTCGAGTTCCGTGACCACCTGCCCCGCACGAGCTCAGGGAAGATCGACAGGAACGCGCTCGCCACGACGGCACCCGCCCCCGATACGCAGGGGGCCGCTTCCGACAGCGCACTGGAGCGCGCCATCGCCGCCGTCTGGCGACAGGCGCTGGGCGTGGCCGCCCTCTCCCCGCGGGACGACGTGTTCGACCTGGGGGCCCACTCGCTCCAGGCCATCCAGGTCGCCAACCGCCTCGGCGTCGAACTGCACCGTGACGTGAAGGTCGCCTGGCTCTTCCAGCACCCGACCCCGGCCGAGCTGGCGAGGTTCCTGGAGCGGCGGGAGCAGCCTCGTCCGGCCGCTCCCGGCCTGTCGGCGGCCCTGCGCGCCGACACCGTCCTCGACCCGGACATCCGACCCGGCGACGGACCCCGGGCGAGCAGCCCACCGGAGAGAATCCTGCTCACCGGCGCCACCGGCTTCGTCGGCACACACCTGCTGGCCGAGCTTCTGACGAACACCGGCGCGGAGATCGTCTGCACCGTCCGCGCCGCGAGCCCCGCCGAGGCCACCGCGCGCATCCGCCAGGCCCTGGAAACCCACCGGATCCACCTCCCGGACACGGCGCGCAAACGCATCACGGCGGTCCCCGCGGACCTCGCCCGCCCCCGCCTCGGCCTGGACGAGGTGCTCTTCGCCGAACTCGCCCGTACCTGCGGGGCGATCTTCCACAACGCGGCGACCGTCAGCATCATGCGCGAGTACGCCACCCTCCGCGCCGCGAACACCGAGTCCACCCGGGACCTGCTGCGCCTGGCGGCCGTGCGCTCGACCCCCCTGCACTTCGTGTCGACCCTCTCTGTCGCCCCACCCCTAGGCCTCGCCCCGGAGGTACCGGAGGCCTTCCTCCCGTACCACGCCGGACTGCGCCACGGCTACCAGCAGTCGAAGTGGGCGGCCGAGTGCCTGCTGGAACAGGCCGCGGAGAGGGGCCTGCCGGTCACCGTGCACCGGCTCGGCCGGATCGTCGGCCCCTACGCCACCGCTTACGTGAACGAGCGGGACTTCCTTTGGAGCGTGCTGCGCGCGGGGGTTCCCGCGGGCATCGTCCCCGACCTGTTCGAGGAGGAGACCTGGACACCCGTCGACCACGTCGCCCGGGCGCTCGTTCACCTCTGCCTCGGACAGCGCCCGCCGGGCGCGACCGTCTTCAACCACGCCGCCGCCGGCCTGGTGAGGCTGGATGACGTCTACGACTGGCTGGAGGAGTACGGCTACCCGCTGCGGCGTATGCCGCTGGCCCAGTGGCGTGCCGAACTGCCTCGCCCCTTCGGTGACTCCGGTGACTCAGGCGTGGCGGCGACCACGCTCGCCCTCTTCGACTCCTGGGACGCGGACACCGACGACGCGACCGGGCCCGACCTGCGCCTGGGACGTGTCCGCGCCGACAACGTCGTGAACGGTCTGCGCGGCAGCGGTATCACCTGCCCGCCCGTCGACCGCGACCTCGCCTTCCGCTACCTCGACCGCTGCGTCACCACCGGAACCCTGCCCGCCCCGGCCGGGAAGCGGTGCCATCCCGCCACGCCCGCAAGGTAGTTGGGCATGTCCGGGAACTCAGGGGCTCCACCCCCCGACTACTGCGACAGAACCCGTCGCCTCACGAGCACCCCGCAACAAGGAGCCAGCATGTCGAAGAAACGGCCGGTCGCCGTCGCCCTGGCCGGCGCCCTCTGTCTGGTCACGACGGCATGCGCCGACTCGTCGACCGACAAGGGCGCCGCCACCGGCGGCAACGCAGCCGCGGCCGCCGCGAAGTCCGGCTATCCGGCGACGATCGAGAACTGCGGGGTGTCCGAGAAGTTCACCAAGGAGCCCAGCCGGGTGGTCGTGATGAACGGCGCCTCGGTGGCCGAGGTCTCCACACTGCTCTCCCTCGGCGTCGGCGACCGCATCGTCGCCAACCAGCAGAGCTACGGGATGTCCGAGGTGGCGGGCCGCGCCAAGGCCATCAAGGCCCTGCCGACCGGCAACGTCAAGCTCAACGACGCGTACGACATCCCGCGCGAGGCGATGATCGGGCTGCGGCCGGATCTGGTGCTGTCCACGACTTCGTACGGCTTCGACGCGAAGAACGGCTTCGCCACCCGCGACCAGCTCAGGCAGGTTGCCGCCAACACCTACGTCTCCCCGCAGGGCTGCGACCAGGACACCTCCCACATGACCATCGCCGACAGCTACACACTGCTGCGCGACATGGGCAGGATCTTCAACGTCAGCGACCGCGCCGAGAAGCTGATCGCCGCGTCGGAGAAGAACATCGCCGACGTCTCCGCGAAGGTGAAGGGCGAGAAGCGGCCCAAGGTCATGGTCCTGTTCTCCAACATGGCCATGGGCGGCAACGACTTCAGCTCGGTCGTCGCCAAGGGCATCTACAACGACATCCTCGCCAAGGCCGGCGGCGGCAACGCCTTCGCGTCGGCATCCAAGACCTCCTTCGCCGACCTGAGCAAGGAGAAGGTGGCCGCCACCGACGTGGACGCGCTCGTCGTCATCGGCTACAACGACCCCGACCCGGCGGCCTACGCCAAGAAACTGCTGAAGGAGTTCCCCCAGTGGCCGGCCGCGAAGAACAACAAGTACGTGGCCGTGTCCGACTCGATGTACCTCGGCCCCAGCAACGACCTGGCCGTCGAGAAGGTCGCCAAGATGCTGCATCCCGACAAGTTCTGAGCCCCAGCCGCCTGCGGCTGCCGCTCGCGGTCGCCGGCCTGCTGGTCGTCCTCGTCGCCGTGATGGTGGTGGCGGTGAGCATCGGCGCGGTGAACATCCCGGTGGCGGACGTGTGGGGAATCCTCCTGCGCCACGTCACCGGCCGGGGCGCCGCCGGTGACCCGGCGCTGGACCAGATCGTGTGGACCTTCCGGGCGCCCCGCGTCGCCCTGGCCGCCCTGGTCGGCGCGGGCCTGGCCGTCGCCGGGGCGGTGCTCCAGACCCTGGTCTCCAACCCGCTCGCCGACCCCGTCGTCCTGGGCTTCTCCTACGGTGCCTCCCTGGGCGCCGTGCTGGTCATCACTCTGGGCGGGGTGGCACTCGGCGGCCTGGGTGGTCTCGGCGTGTCCGGCGCGGCGTTCGTGGGCGCCCTCGCGGCCGGGGCCCTGGTCTTCGCCCTGGGACAACGCCAGGGCCGACTGGCCCCGACCCGGCTGGTGCTGGCGGGGGTCGCGGTCGGCTACGTACTGCTGTCGGTGACCAGCTTCGTCCAACTGCTGGCGACGCCCACCGAGCTGCGGACGGTGATGTTCTGGATGCTCGGCAGCGTCGCCGGCGCCCAGTGGAGCCAACTGCCCACGGTCACGGTGGTGGTCCTGACGAGCACCGTCGTGCTGACCCTGTTCGGACGGCGGCTCAACGCCCTGCTGGCCGGCGACGAGTCCGCGACCGCGCTCGGCGTGGACGTCAACCGGCTGCGCGCCGTCCTGCTGGTGATCAGCGCGCTGCTCACCGGCACCGTCATCGCCGTCGCCGGCGGCGTCGGCTTCGTCGGCCTGATGATCCCCCACCTGGTCCGCCTCACCACCGGCGCGGACCACCGCAGACTGCTGCCCCTGACCGCACTCCTGGGCGCCACCTACCTCGTCCTCGTCGACCTGCTCTCCCGCACCGTCAACCGCCCCAACGAACTGCCGCTGGGCATCCTCACCGCCCTGCTCGGCGCCCCGTTCTTCCTGTGGCTGCTGCGCCGCAACAAGGGCCTGGACACCATATGAAGGGCTGGACACCGCATGGAGGGCCCGGACACGTACGAAGAGCCTGGACGGCGTATGAAACTGACCGTGGACCAGCTCCACATCTCCCTGGACCGCAAGCAGATCCTGCGCGATGTGCACTTGGAGGCCGCCAAGGGCGACATCGTCGGGCTCGTGGGCCCCAACGGCAGCGGCAAGTCCACCCTGCTCCGCACGGTCTACCGCTCGCTGCGGCCGGCCGACGGCGTGGTCAGGGTGGGCGGCGACGACGTATGGGAGCTGTCCGCGCGCACCGCCGCCCGCCGCACGGCTGCCGTCCTCCAGGACGCCGGCACCACGACCGGCCTGACCGTGACCGAGATCGTCGCCCTGGGACGTACACCCCACCACGGGCTGATGGGCCGGGACGGCGCCGAGGACCGTGAGGCCGTGGCCGAGGCGGTCGAGCGGTGTGGGGTCGGCCCCTTCGCGGACCGCGACTACGCCACCCTCTCCGGCGGCGAACGCCAGCGCGTCCTGCTGGCTCGCGCCCTCGCCCAAGGACCCCGGCTCCTGGTCCTGGACGAACTCACCAACCATCTCGACATCCGCGCCCGGTTCGAGCTCCTGGACCTGATCCGCAGCTCAGGGATCACCACCCTGGCGGTCCTGCACGACCTCGACCTGGCCGCCCGGCTCTGCGACCACCTCGTCGTGCTCCACGAAGGCGCGGTGGCGGCGGCGGGACCCGTGCTGGAGGTCCTGACACCGGACCTCCTGTGCGACGTCTTCGGCGTCAGGGGCGCCACGGAACGACACCCCGACGGCGTCGTCCGCATCACCTATGCCGCCCAGCCACTCGCCCTCGACCGGGAGCCCGAGCCCGCGCCCGAGCCCGAGCCCGCGGAGCGGTGACGCCCCGTCACGCGCCGTGTGGCTCGTACTGGATTCCGGTCCGGGTCGGCCTCCGGGACGGACCAGCGGATCGAGCTGCGGTGCCGTGGTCAGGTCGTGATCCGCGACGAGGCCGAACCCCTTGGCACACCGCACCACACCCGCCCGGGGCCCGAGGGTCAGGACCCGCACCGGAGACGACGCGATGTGGGCAGCCCAGAACCCAGTACCTCCCAAGCACCGGCGACGTCGAGTTCCCCGGCGCCCTCGAAGAGGAGGACGCCGACGGTCGGGTTGTCGTCGTTCATGGGAGTCGTGCCGGCGTCATGCCGACGCCACGGTGAGCCGGTCCAGGGCGCCGGCCTTGGCCTGGGTGACGAGGTCGGCGAACTGCTCCTCGCTCATCTGCACCCGCTGTCCGAAGTCGTCGGTGATGCGCACCCGCTTGTCCTCGGGGGCACCCGGGTCCAGGAAGAGCTGGGGACAACCGCAGTTGCAGTCGCCGCAGAAGGTCGCGATCGGTTCCGGGTTCACGTCAGCCATCTGTGCCACCTCGTCGCTTCCGCCGCGCCGGACGGTCCGGCAGGTCAACGATGCCCGGCACACGACCGACGACAAACGGGCTCAACGCATGAGAAGAGCCACGCGGTTGGCGGGAACTGACCGCGACTGGCGAACGACTCGTGGAGCGGGCCGGGTGTGCGACGGAGCGCCGTGCGGGCGAGAGATCACGACCGTACGGCGGCAGGTATCTCCCTGCACGCGTCGGCGCGGATGCGGCACCGGCGTGTGCCGACGCTCCCGGATCAGGCGGCGACGGCGACCCCGGCCCCGAACCCCGCCTCGACGATCGCGGCCCGCACCCGCGCATCGTCGAGCCCGGCGCCGGTCACGATGACCGCGCCGACGCGCGCCGCCCCTTGGCGGGCATGTCCGGCTGGGACACCGTCAGGGTTGGCGTTGCCGGTCGTCGTTCGAGTCGGCGGGGGGCCGTGAGCGGAAAGTTCGGCGGTAGGTGTCCGGAGGCACGCCGACCGTGCGGTTGAAGTGTCGGCGCAGCGTCGTGGCGGTGCCCATGCCGGTGGCTGTCGCGATGGCGTCGACAACGTCGTCGGTGGTCTCCAGCAGCTCCTGGGCGCGGCGGATCCGCTGCGTCAGCAGCCATTGCAGCGGAGTGGTGCCGGTCACCGCCCTGAACTGGCGGCCCAGATTGCGCGAGCTCATCCCTGCCCGGCGTGCCAGGTCCTCCACGGTGAGTGGGTCGTCGAGGCGTTCGATCACCCAGGGGAGCAGCGCGGCGAGCGGGTGGTCGTCCCGGGTGGGCACCGGGGCGGCGACGAACTGGGCCTGGCCGCCGGCTCGGTGCGGCGGCACGACCAGGCGGCGGGCGACGGCGTTGGCGACGGACGAGCCGTGGTCGAGACGGACGAGGTGCAGGCACAGGTCCATCGCGGCGGCCTTGCCCGCGGAGGTGAGCACGCTGCCGTTGTCCACGTAGAGCACGTCCGGATCGACCTCCACCCGCGGGTAGCGGGCGGCCAGAGCCCCGGTGTGCGCCCAATGGGTGGTCGCGCGCCTGCCGTCCAGCAGACCGGCGGCGGCCAGCACGAACGCGCCCGTGCACAAGGAGGCCACGCGCGCACCTGCCTCGTGGGCCGCACGCACCGCGCCGACGAGATCGGCGGGCGGGTCCTCGTCAGCGTCCGCCCAGCCGGGGACGATCACGGTGTCGGCATGCCGGAGGCGGTCGAGCCCCTGGTCGGGCTCCAGCCGGAACCGGCCGACCCGCACGGCGGCCGACCCGCAGACCTCGACGTCGTACCACGGGACGGTCACGCCGACCGGAGCGGCGCCGAACACCTCGTACGCCATGGACAGTTCGAAGTGCAGCATCCCCTCGGTGAGGGCCAGCGCGACGGTACCCATGTCCGGAATTGTACGGGGCACGTCGTTCCGGACACTCACGGTGGGGTGGCCGCCCTCGCGAGGATGTTCTCAGCGGATCATTCGAGCACGGGGGAGAACCCATGGGATCGGGACAGACGGTGACGGTGTTCGGCGCGTACGGACACACCGGACGCTTTGTGGTGGCACAGCTGCGGGAGCGCGGATTCGTGCCGGTACTCTCCGGCCGCGACGCAGGCAAGCTGTGGGCGCTGGCGGCATCCACGCCCGGACTCGAGGTCCGGCCGGCGTCGGTCGACGACCCCGCCTCGCTCGACCGCGCCCTGGACGGTGCGGACGCTGTGATCAACTGCGCCGGGCCCTTCGCCGTGACCGCGGCTCCCGTGATCGAGGCGGCACTGCGCGCCGGGATCCCGTATGTCGATGTGGCGGCCGAGATCGAGGCCAATCTCGACACGTTCACGGACTTCGCGGACCGCGCCCGCGCTGCGGGAGCGGTGATCGTCCCCGCGATGGCCTTCTACGGCGGCCTCGGCGACCTGCTGGCCACCGCCGCGATGGGGGACTGGACGGCGGCCGACGAAGTGAACATCGCGTACGGACTGAGCAGTTGGCACCCCACCTCAGGGACACGCGGCGCGGGCACGGTCTCCCAGGAGCGGCGAGGCGGCCGGCGCGTCCGCTACACGGACGGGCGGTTGGAGTACCACGACGACAAGCCGACGCTCCTGAAGTGGCCCTTCCCCGACCCGATGGGCACCAGGGAGGTCATCGGGGAGTTCACGATGACCGACATCGTCACCATCCCCAGCCACCTCTCCATCCCCGAGGTACGCACCCATATGACGACCGAAGCGGCCGGAGACCTCTCAGCCCCGGACACACCGGCGCCGACCGCAGTCGACGAGAACGGGCGGTCCGACCAGACCTTCGTCGTCGACGTCGTCGTACGTTCCGGTGGCACCGAACGGCGCGCTGGCGCGAGCGGCCGGGACATCTACGCCGTCAGCGCGCCGCTCGCGGTGGAGGCGGTCCACCGCATCCTCACCGGCCAGACCCGCACGGTCGGTGTCGCCTCCGCCGGTGAGATCTTCGACGCGCCCGATTTCCTCCGGGCACTGTCCCCGCACATCTCGCTCGCACTGCTCCGGCAGCAGACAACGTCCTGACCGTCGCAGCGGCACCGCGGCCGCCCGGCAGCGTGGAGCAGAAGCCGCGGCGGCGCGCGACGGCGGTGAGCGGTCGCTCCGTGGTGACCAGGAGGTGGCCGTGCGGGCTTACGGATCTCCCCCCATGCTGGAAATGAAGGAGTCGGGCCACGGAGGAGGTGGTGGGGATGCAGACCGTTGTGGATCTCACGCGCTGCCAGGGCTATGCGCAGTGCGTGTTCCTCGCACCGGAGGTGTTCGAGCTGCACGGCGAGGAAGGGTTGCTGTACGCCACGGCCGTCCCGGACGACCAGGTCGAGCGCGTGCGCCAGGCCGCGACGGCGTGCCCCGTCCAGGCCATCCTCGTCGGCGAGGAGGTGAGCGCCGGTGCCCGGTGATCTGCGCGACGGCCGCATCGTGATCGTCGGCGCGTCGCTGGCCGGGTTGAGGGCCGCGGAGACGCTGCGCGAGGAGGGCTTCACCGGTTCACTGACCGTGGTGGGGGACGAGCCCCATCCGCCTTACGACCGGCCACCGCTGTCCAAGCAGGTGCTGCTCGGCAAGGCGCCGGCGGACACCACGGCGCTGCCGATGCGCCGGGACCCGGACGCCGACTGGCGGCTGGGAGTGGCAGCCACCGGCCTGGACCCCTTGGAGAAGCGGGTGATGCTGGCCGACGGCGAGTCGCTGCCGTTCGACCGGCTGCTGATCGCCACCGGGACCCGGGCGCGTCCCTGGCCCAACCCGGAGGAGGCCTCCCTCGACGGGGTGTTCACCCTGCGCACCTGCGACGAGGCCGGGGGACTGGCCGAGCGGCTGGCCGCCGGGCCGGAGCGGGTACTGGTGATCGGCGCTGGTTTCACCGGCTCGGAGATCGCCTCGGCCTGCCGGGAGCGGGGTATCGAGGTCACGGTCGCAGAACGCGGCCCCGCACCCCTGGTGGGCGCGCTCGGCGGCACCCTGTCGAAACTCGCGGCCGCCATGCATCGCAACCACGGCGTGGACCTGCGCTGCGGGGTGACGGTCACCGCTCTGCGCGGGGACGGGAACGGCCGGTTCACCGGCGCGGACCTGTCCGACGGCAGCCGTGTCGACGCGGATGTGTGCGTCGTGGCGTTGGGGGCGGTCCGCAACGTCGAGTGGCTGGCGGAGTCCGGGCTGGCGGCGGGGCCGCGCGGAATCGCCTGCGACGGCGGGTGCCGGGCCTTCGACATGTACGGGATCGTCACCGACGACGTCTTCGTGGCCGGCGACGTCTCCCGGTTCCCGCACCCGCTGTTCGGGTACCAGATGCTCTCGCTGGAGCACTGGGGCAACGCGGTCGCACAGGCCGAGGTGGCGGCTCACAACATGGTCAATCCGGGACCTCTGCGGCGTCCGCACCTCGCCGTCCCGACGTTCTGGTCCACCCAGTTCGGGCTCAACATCAAGTCGGTGGGCGTGCCCACCTACTCCGACCATGTCGTCATCGCCCAAGGTTCTCTGGAGGCGCGCCGCCTGGCCGTGGTCTACGGCTACCAGGGACGGGTCACCGCCGCGGTCACCGTCGACATGGCCAAGTCGCTCGACTACTACGAGCACCTGATCGAGACGGCTGCTCCGTTCCCGCCCCCGCCCGGCGCGGCGGACCGAGCGATCGCGGCCGACGTCACGATTCCCTCCGACGTTCCGGACCCGAGTGGGCTGTCGCACGGCCCCACCGTGGCGCTCACCGGTCACCTGCCCGATCGACGACTGACGGTGGTACAGGCCACGCGCTGACCCACGTCCCGCCCAACCACGAGGAGCCACCATGGCCTCCGAGACCTTGCTCGCACGGATCTCCGACTACGCGAACCGTCCCAACCCCTACCCGCTGTATGCGGAACTCCGCGAGGCCGGTCCCGTGGTGCGGCAGGCAGACGGCAGCCATCTGATCGGCACCTACCACGAAATCGCCGCTCTGCTCCACGACCCTCGGATGAGTGCCGATCCGCGCAGCCGTAGCACCCCGTCGCCGTCCGAGGAGGCGGGGCGGCTGCCGTTCCTGCGGCTCGACGACCCCGAGCACCACAGGCAGCGCACCCTGACCATGCGGCCGTTCGGGCCGCCGCACAGCCCCGGCCGGATCGACGCCATGCGCGGCGAGATCGCCCACATCACCGGGGAGCTCATCGAGGCACTCCGGGACCGCAGACAGATCGACGTCGTCGACGACTTCGCCTACCCGTTGCCCATCACCGTGATCTGCCGGCTGATGGGCGTCCCGCGCGAGGACGAGTCACTGTTCCAGGGATGGACCGAAGTGATCGTCGCGGCCGCCGACATCGGGCCCGAAGACGACAGCACCGAACGGGACAAGGCGGGGTTGCAGGCCCGGCAGGAGATGGGCCGGTACCTGGTCAACCTCGCCGAACAGCGCCGCGACCGTCCCACCGGCGACATGCTCTCCGACCTCATCAACGAACCGGACCCCGCCCTGCGGCTCACCGTCGAGGAACTGGCGGACAACACCATCCTGTTGTTCATCGCCGGACATGAGACCACGGTCAATCTGATCACCAACGGCGCCCTCACGCTGCTGCGCCGGCCCGACCAACTGGACCGGCTGCGCCGCGAACCCGACCTGCTGCCGCGAGCGGTGGAGGAACTGCTGCGCTACGAACCCCCGGTCCACATGCGCGAGCGGATCCCTCTCGCCGACATCGACATCGCCGGCACCACGATTGCCAAGGGTTCGTCCGTCATTCTGGCGCTGGCCTCAGGCAGCCGCGACCCCAAGCGGTTCCACGAGCCCGACCGGTTCGACCTCACCCGCCCGGACAACGAGCACTTCGGCTTCGGCAGCGGTATCCATCTGTGCTACGGCGCACCACTCGCCCGCATCGAAGCGGAGACCGCGCTCAGGGCGCTGCTTCCCCACCTCGGTACGGCCCACCTGGTCCAGGACCCGCCGCCCTATCGGCAGAACGCCATGCTCCGCGGACCCCGCCATCTGCCCCTCGAACTATGAAGCCCCCGACCATCGCCCACCCCCGGGCTCGCCGAGTCCTTGGGTGAAGCCGGGATCCAAGAACCTCATGCAACCCCGGGTGTCAGGCGCATCGGCGTGGCCGCGAACGACTCGGCGCGGGACTGGGACGTAGCGTCCGCGTCAGTCGGCCACCTGCACCACCGCCGTCGCCCCCGCCCGCACCGTCGGCGTCGCGTACGTGTACGTCACGCCGTCGGCCGTCTTGGTTCGCACGCGCTGCGGGACACCGTTGACCGTGATCTTTTTGTGGACCCCCTGGAAGCGGGCCTCCCAGCGGTAGGCGCCATTGCGCGCGTTGTTCGTCAGCGTGGTCTTCGTCGCGCCGTCGTGCCGCACGGTGATCGTGCTGGTGCCGATGGGTACGTCCGCCGTCTGGAGCCACTTCATGCCGGACGGCAGCCGCGACTGCGTGGTCACCCGGTGGTCCGCCGCGTCCGGTGCGATACCCATCAGGCCCTCGACGGTCTGGCTGACCAGGGTGAACGACACCTCGGGGTAGTCACCGTCGGGGCCCTGGCTGGAGTTGACGTGCTGGAGCTCCCGCTCGCCGTAGATCTTCTTCATCCACGTCCAGGCGGTGTCGTCGCGGTTGTTCTTGAAGAACATGTCGGGCAGGTACGTCGTCGACTCGATGTTGGGCGACCCTTCCGGCCCCAGCTCCTGCGCCTCGATGTAGTCGAGATAGGCGTCATTGCGCGGGCCGGGATCGATGATCTGCTTCATCGGCATGAACACGCTGTTCTCCTTGCCCCAGCCGGTGACCGGGGTGCCGGACAGGGTGTACGCGCGGACCATGTCGGCTCCGGTTCCGGTGCCGCTCCAGTCGTCGTTGAAGTACGTCTTCAGGTCGGCGGCCCGCTTGTCGTACGTCCTGGCCAGCGCGGCGTCGCCCTTGCCCCGCGCGAGTATCGCCATCGCCAGATACGCCTGGTACTCCGCGGCGATGCCGTCCCCGGCCTCGGCGAGGCCGTCGCCGTCCTGCTCGTTGTAGCTGGCGGCGCCGGAGAAGATGCCGTTGCCCGTGCCCTCGGCGACCTTGACCTTGCCGTTGTTCTTGGCGGCGTTGTGCAGGTCGATGAACTGCTCGGTGGCGTGCCGGTAGAAGTCCCACAGCACCGGGTCGTCGACGTACCTCCGGTCGCCGGTCCAGAGGTACGCCTGGGCCGCCTTCTCGACGAGTTCGAAGGTGGCCGGCACCTCGCGCACGAAATTGTCCGGGCTCTTGTAGTCGATGCTCAGATAGGTCTTGGCGTCGAAGTTGAGGGACCACACCGGGAAGTACTTGTGCGCTGCGGTGGCCGACTGCGCGTACGAGCGGAGCATCGTCTTGTTCTCGGCGTCGAGGCCGAGGATGTGGGCGCCGGCGAGCTGGTGGGTCATGTCGCGGGAGTAGTAGGCGCTGCGGTTGGCGTATCCGGCCCAGTAGGTGGGCGCGTACGGCGCGGTTCCGGTGCCGCCGGTCTGGTTCTCGTCGACGTTGATCGGGCCGGTCGTGCCGGGCAGTTGCACCCAGCTGTTGGCCTTCTTCTGAGCCCAGCCGAACATCGCGACGACCTCGGGGTCGGACGAAGTGACCTTGGGGTCGGCGGGCGCGGCGGGGGAGATCATCAGGTCGTCGGCGTTGACCCAGCCGCTGCCCGAGCCGAAGGAGATCTCCAGCCGGTCGCCTGCCTTCAACTCGACGCGGCTCATGGTGTACCGGGCGTACGTGGCGCGCTGCGGCAGGGCGACCGTGCCGACGGTCTCGCCGTTGCGCCGGACCGTGTACGTGCCGCCGGTGCCGGCGCTCGCCACCCACGCGGAGAAGTCGTAGCTGCCGTTCCGGGGCGCGACGAGGGTCTGCCTGGCGCTCTTGCCGGCTCCGGAGTCGAGGTAGAGGAAGCGGGCGCCGCCATGGGAGTTGCCGGTGCCGACGCCGGTGCCCGCGCCGAAGGTCCAGCCCGTGCCGCCGTTCTCGAAGCCCGGGTCGTCGAGGGTGAGTGGGGGGCGGGTGGCAGAGGCGGTGTCCGACGCGGGAGCCGCGCCGTCTCCCGGCGCCGCCGTGGCCGACAGCGCGGGTGCCATCGGCGCGAGCAGGGCAACAGCGGTGAGCAGCATGAGCCTTGAGGGCTTCATCGGATCTCCCGGTCTTCGGTTACGGCGGGTGGGGCAGCCGAGTGGTGGCGGAAAGCTAGCAGGGGCCGAAGAGGCGATTCAACGGTCATGCGCCAGAAACATGCAAGACATGCAGACAGACTGCCATGTTGCATGTTCAGTGAGGCAGAAAGTTTTCACTCATATCTTGCAAGTTGGCTCAGTCGCTTGTTAGCTTCCAGCCGCGCTACAAGAGCCGCGCACCCGCCGGACCCCCGGAGCAGCCATGGACGCCTCGCCCCTGAACCAGCCACCGCCGGAAGACCCTCCGCGAGGCGGTCTGGACCGACGGCGCCTGCTCGCGCTCGGCGGTTCGCTGCTCGGCGTCGGCGCCGGGACCTCGCTGCTCGGCGCCTGCTCGGTGACCGGCGCCACCAAGGCGGGGAGCCTCGGGGACCCGGACCGGGCCGCGATCACCGTCTGGAGCTGGCAGGGCCCCGCCGCCGCCATGAAGGCCCTGGTCCCCGCCTTCAAGGCGCAGCATCCCGGGATCGACGTCACCGTGCAGGACATCGGAAACCCGGCGATCTGGGACAAGATCACCACGGCCATGGCGGCCGGCGGGCAGGGCCTTGCGGACGTCCTGCACATCGGCGTCGACTATCTCCCGGCCTACACCGAGAAGTTCCCCGACGGTCTCGCCGACCTCGGCCCGCTCGGCGCCGACCGCTACCGTGACGCCTTCGCCGACGGCATGTGGCAGACCGTCACCCGCAAGGGCAAGGTCAACGCCCTTCCCTGGGAGGCCAATTCGGCCGGGTTCTACTACCGGGCCGACATCTTCGAGGCCGCCGGTGTCGACGGCGAGGCGCTGGCGACATGGGACGACGCGATCGACGCCGGAAAGAAGATCAAGAAGAAGACCGGAGTCCATCTGCTGGGCATCGACAAGCCCGCGTCCCAGCCGGACGCCGCCAACTTCTTCCAAATGCTGCTCCAGCTCCAGGGCATGTTCTACTTCGACGCCGAGGGCCGGATCACCCTGAGTTCCCCCGAGGCCGTCACCGCGATGACCCTCATCAAGGAGATGAACGACGCCGGGCTGGTCAGTGATCTGGCGGGCGGCTGGACCGCGCTGGAGAACTCCATCAAGTCCGGCACGGCGGCAGTACTACCCTGGCCCACCTGGTTCAGCAGCATCATCGAGGGCCTGGTCCCCAAGGAATCCGGCAAGTGGAAGGTCCGCCTCCCACCGGCGGTGAAGGCCGGCGGCACCACGGCCGCGACCGTCAACTCCACCCATCTCGCCGTCGCCGGCTCCAGCATGCACCAGGCCGCCGCCTGGGCGTTCGTCGAGTACGTCCTGACCAGGCCGGCCTCGCAGGAGGCCGTCTACCGCAGCAAGGGCATCGCCCCCGCCCTGCTCCAGGCGTACGAGGCCCCCGTCTTCCACGAGCCGTCGGCGTTCTTCAGCGGCCAGCACAAGGGCGAGATCTTCCTGAACGCGCTCAAGGCACGCTCGCCCGCCGTCAATTACTCCGCCGACTACGCCCGCGCGCTCAAGACCGTCGACGACGCGCAGACCCAGGTACTGCTCAAGGGGGCCGACCCCGGCCGGGCCCTGCGCCACGCCGCCGACCAACTCGCCCGCCAGACCGGACGGGAGCTCGCCTCGTGACCACGACCACCACCCCCGACGGCGTCCTGAAAGCCGCCGGCGCCGCCCGTCCGGCAGCCGCCCCCCGCCCCACCGCGCGGATCCTGCGCCGGCGGGCCGTCCCGTATCTCTTCATCCTCCCCGCGCTCGTCCTCTTCGCGGTCTTCAAGCTGTACCCGATCGGCTCGTCGTTCCTGATGAGCCTGTACGAGAACGTCAACGGCACCCAGAAGTTCGTGGGCGCGGGCAACTACACGCGGGCGATGGACGATCCGCTGCTGTGGACCGCGCTGAAGAACACCGCGGTCATCCTCGTCGTCCAGGTACCCGTCATGCTGGCGCTGGCCGTCGGCATCGCCGTCGCCCTCAACTCCACTCTCCTGCGCGGCCGCGCCTTCTTCCGGCTCGGCTTCTTCCTGCCGACGGTGACCGGACTGGTCGCGTACGGCATCATCTTCGCCGTCCTGCTCAACACCCAGTACGGACTGGTCAACTGGCTGCTCGGCCTGGTGGGCATCGGAGGGGTCCCCTGGCTGACCGACCCGCTGTGGGCCAGGATCTCCCTCGGCCTCGCACTGACCTGGCACTACACCGGCTACAACGCGGTGATCTTCCTCGCCCGGCTCCAGTCGCTGCCGGCCGAGCTGTACGACGCGGCGGCCGTCGACGGCGCCTCCGCCCGGCAGTCGTTCCGCCATGTCACGCTGCCGGGGCTGCGGCCCGCGCTCCTGCTGACGACGGTGCTGTCCACCATCGGCACCCTCCAGCTCTTCGACGAGCCGTACGTCCTGACCGGCGGCGGGCCCGACAACGCCACCCTCACCATCGGCGTGTACCTCTACCAGAACGCCTTCAAATACTTCGACTTCGGCTACGCCTCGGCCGTCGCGTACATCCTCACCGTCCTGATCGGCATCCTGGGCATCGTGCAGTTCCGCCTGCTGGGAGAGAAGTCGTGACCCTCACCGACACCCGCCCGCGGCCCGGCCGCACGCCCCGCCCCCGCACACGCGCGCGCTCGATCCTGCTGACCTCTTCGCTGGCCATCGCCGCGGCGGCCGTCCTGCTGCCGTTCTACTGGCTGATCATCGCCGGCACCCACAGCACCAGGGAAATCTTCGACAGCCCGCCGCCGCTGCTGCCCGGCGGGCACCTGAGGGAGAACCTCTCCACCCTGGAGTCGTCGGCGCGGTTCAGCGACGTCATCGTCAACTCGCTGCTGATCACGGCCATTTACACGATCGCCGCCGGAGCGATCTGCACGCTGGCCGGATACGGCTTCGCCAAGTTCCGCTTCCGCGGCAGCGGCGCACTGTTCGGCCTGCTGATGCTCGGGCTCGTCATCCCCACGCAGGTCACGCTGATCCCGTTGTTCAAGATGATGGTCGACCTTGAGTGGCTGGGCACCTACCAGGCCGTCATCATGCCCAACCTCGCCCTGCCGTTCGGCATCTTCCTGATGCGGCAGTCGATGGCCGCGCTGCCCGACGAACTCATCGACTCCGCCCGGATGGACGGCTGCGGGGAGTTCAGGCTCTTCCTCAAGGTCGTCCTGCCGCCGATGAAACCGGCGCTCGCGGCCCTCGCCATCTTCCTGTTCCTCTTCCAGTGGAACGACTTCATCTGGCCGCTGGTCGTCCTGCGCGACGCCGGCGAGTTCACGATCCCTGTCGCGCTGGCGTCCCTCCAGGGCCTGGACCAGACCGACTACGGCGCCCTGCTCGCCGGCACGGCCCTCGCCGCGATCCCGATGGCTCTCGTCTTCCTCGCTCTCCAGCGCCAGTTCGTCTCCGGGCTCCTCGCCGGTGCCGTGAAGGAATGATCCCCGCAATGACCCTCAGCACCACCCAGCCCGTCACCACGGCCGAACTTCCCCCGGCGCGCTACGAGCCACTCCTCGACGGCGTCCGTATCGCGGTCCTCGCCCACGCGCCGGACGCCGGTGCGCACTGGACGGTGACCGAACTCGGCGACGGACAGGCCCTGTTGGAGATCCGGACGGACGGCCGCGATCCGGTACCGATGGAGGTGAGGATGAGCGTGCCGCTCGGCGACGCGGCCGGCTACTGGCACCCGGGCGCCGGCTGGGAGCGCACTCTCGTCGCCGACTGGGCGGGCCGCTCGCGCGTCAGCCTCGTAGACGGCATCGCCGCCGGCTGTTTGTACGACCACGACGGCCGCACACGGCTCACCTTCGCCGTCGCCGACCCGGTCCCCGAGACCGACGTCGTCTTCGGGGTCTCGGAGGAGAACGACACCCATGTGGTGCACCTGCACCTGGCTCCCGCGCCCGACGGCAGCCCGCGCCGCGTCGTGCTGGCCCGCTCGGCGCCCACAGTCGCGACGGCCATGCGCGGGCTGCGGGAGTGGTTCGCCGCGCAGCCGCAGTGCGCCCCCATGCCGGTCCCCGCCGGCGCCTGGGCGCCCGTCTACTCCACCTGGTACGCCTTCAACCAGCGCGTGGACGCCGCGTCGGTCGAGGCCGAGGCCCGCGTCGCCGCCTCCCTCGGCTGCGAGGTGCTCATCCTCGACGACGGCTGGCAGGATTACGGCAGCGGTCGCGGCTACGCCGGATGCGGCGACTGGCGCCCCGACCCGACGACGTTCCCCGACTTCACCGCGCATGTGTCGGCCGTGCGCGGTGAGGGCCTGCGCTACCTCGCATGGGTCGCTCCGCTGCTGCTCGGCCCCGACGCGGACTGCGCCGAGCGGCTCACCCCCTACGCCCCGGCGCCCGCCGGTGTCCCAGGCGCCCATGTCCTCGACCCACGCCGCCCCGAGGTCCGCGACCATGTCATCCGCCTGTGCACCCGGCTGGTCGCCGACCACGGCCTCGACGGGCTCAAGATCGACTTTCTGGACGAGGCCATGGCGTACCGCGGCGACGGCGCGTACGCCCACAACGAAGGCACCGACATCAGCGATGTCGGCCAGGCCATGGCCGTCCTGCTCACCGGCCTGCGCACCGCGCTCGAAGAACTGCGGCCGGACGGCGGACTGCTGCTGGAACTGCGCCAGCCCTACGTCGGCCCCGGCATGGCCCCGTTCGGCAACATGCTGCGCTCCTTCGACTGCCCGGGCGACGCCACCGGCAACCGGGTGCGCACGCTCGACACCGCCATGCTCGCCGTCGGCGGCGCGGTCCACGGCGACATGCTCCTGTGGGACCGTGACGCACCCGCGCACGCGGTGGCCCGGCAGCTGATCGGCTCCCTGCACTGCGTCCCGCAGATCTCCGTACGGCTGACCGACCTGTCCAGCGAGCACCGCGAGACGCTGGCGTTCTGGCTCGCCGAGTGGCGGCGGCTGCGGCCGGTGCTGCTGCACGGGGACGTCGAGCCCGGCCGGCCCGACGATCTCTACACGCTGGTCACCGCGGCACGGGAATCGGCCTGCGTCACCACCGTGCACAGCGAACGGACCGTGCCCGTCGACACCACCGCGTACGACGACATCACCCTGGTCAACGGCACGGCGTCGGACCGGCTGGTGATCGAGGTGACCGGCGGCCGGCGCCCGTTGCGCATGACCGTCCGTGACGAGCGTGGACGTATCATCGACGACTGCGAACGGTCGCCGGCACCGGGGCTGCACAGCGTGCCCGTACCTCGCTCGGGGCTGGTGGCACTACGGGTGACGGAGGGAACCGCATGAAGGTCGGCATCACCGAGGTCGCGGACCGGGCGGGGGTGAGCGAGGCCACGGTCAGCCGCGTCATCAACCGACGCCAGGGCGTGTCGCGCAAGACCCGCGAGGCGGTCGAGCAGGCGATGGCCGACCTGGGGTACGAGCGGCAGACGCGGGGTCAGCTCATCGCGGTCATCACCGAGTTCGTCTCCAACCCGTTCTTCGCCGATGTCTGCGAACGGATCGAGTCCACGCTCGCCCCGCACGGCCTGAAGACGATCCTGTGCCCGTGCTTCCCCGGCGGAGTGCAGGAGTTGGACTTCGTGACCTCCCTCGCCGACCGGGGCGTCGCCGCCGTCGTCTTCCTCTCGGCCAGCAACACGATCGAGGGCGCGGATCCGGCGGCGTACGAACTCCTGCGCACCCGTCGGATCCCGTTCGTCGGGGTCAACGGCCAGTTCGAGGGCGGGGGTGAGGCGCCGGTCTTCTCCACCGACGACCTGCTGGCAGCCGAGCTGGCCGTCGACCACCTCCACCGGCTCGGTCACCGCCGCATCGGCATGGCATCGGGCCCGGTCGGCAACCGCCCGGCCGACCGCCGCGTCAGCGGCTTCGTCTCCTCGCTCGCCAGACGCGGTGTCGAGGACCCGGAGCAGTGGGTGGTCCGCCAGTCCTACACCGTCGAGGGCGGCCAGTCCGCCGCGATCTCGCTCCTCGGCCGCGGCGCCACGGCCATCGTCGCCGCCAGCGACTACATGGCCCTGGGCGCGATCCGTGGCGCGCGCCGCCAGGGGTACGACGTCCCGGGCGACGTGTCGGTCGTCGGCTACGACGGCGCCATGATCATGGACTTCGTCGACCCCCCGCTCACCACGGTCCGCCAGCCGGCCGACCGCCTGGCCTCGGAGGTGGCCCGCAGCATCCTCGGCCTGGTCGGCAACCGCGACGTCCCCGTCGGTGAACTCCTCTTCGACCCCGAACTGGTGATCCGCGCGAGCACGGCGGCGCCCAGGACGGAGTGAAGGGGCGGGGGGAGCTTCCAGGCACCGGCCTCGGCGCCGGGGAGTACGGTACAGGCGATCCTGACGTAATTCGTCGCGCGACAGCGGTCCGTCTCGCATCCGGTCCGGCTGGGGCTTCCACAGGTGTGTTGGCCGTACTGCCTGCCGTGGAAAAGCGCATTGGCTCGATCAACCCACTGATGAACGCCGCTGTCTCGCCCCGGCCTCCATCCGGGCTCGTGCCCACGTCCTCTCCGGAGGACGGGGCCGCCACCGGCGCCCCCACCGATTGCGCCAAGGTCTTCTTCGCGGACGAGGAGGACCCGGTCGCCGCGGCAGGAGCGGCGCGCTGTGTTTCCGCCGTCCGTCGCCGCCACGGACGGCGTCTCCCGCCGATGGCCCCGAACTGCTCGCTTCGAAAGCGCAGTTGAAGACCTGTCGGCCCTCGGTGTCAGTTGCGATTACTTGTCCACATCATTGACCTAGAGGTCGGATCTATGGAGACTCTGCACGGGGATCTGGCCGGGATGTTGGCCGTAGCTCCGCATATTCATTGGATGTTTCGTGACTGACGGAGGCTCCGGAGGGGCTATGTCTCGGTTCGTGTTTCTCGGGGTGGCACTCGCGTTGCTCGGAGGCGCCAGCAGTCCTGTCGCCGCGGCGCCGAGGGCGACGCCGGTGGTGGTCGACGTAGACGCCTACGGAGCCGACCCCACGGGCCGGACGGACTCGACGCCCGCTGTCGCCGCGGCGCTGCGGCACGCCAAGAGCGTCGATCGGCCGGTCAGGGTTGTCTTCTCAAAGGGCACCTACCAGCTCTTCCCCGAGCGGGCCGAGACGCGTGAGCTGTACGTGTCCAACACCGTCGGCGCCGACCAGCGTTACCGGGACAAGAAGATCGGGCTGCTCGTCGAGGACATGCACGACGTCACCATCGACGGCGGCGGGGCCAAGCTCGTCTACCACGGCCTTCAGACGGCGTTCGCATCAATCCGCTCGACCAACGTGACCTTCACGAACTTCTCCTTCGACTACGCGGCCCCCGAGGTCATCGACGCGACCGTCGCCGCCACCGGTGTCGCCGGCGGGCACGCCTACCGCGTCCTGTCGATCCCTGCCGACAGCCCGTACCGGGTGAGCGGCACACACATCACCTGGCTCGGCGAGACCAGTCCGGCCACCGGGCAGCCGTACTGGTCGGGTGTCGACGGACTCCAGTACACCCAGATCCACGACCCCAAGGCGCAACGGTCCTGGCGCGCGGACAACCCGCTGTTCAACGACGTCGCCGCGGTCACCGACCTCGGCGGCCGCCGGATCCGGATCGACTACACCACTGCGGCACGGCCGGCGGACGCCGGGCTCGTCTACCAGATGCGCCTCATCGAGCGAACGGAACCGGGCGCTTTCATCTGGGAGTCCAAGAACGTCACGATGCGCTCGATGAACGCCTACTACCTACAGTCCTTCGGTGTGGTGGGGCAGTTCAGCGAGAACATCTCCATCGACAAAGTGAACTTCGCACCCGATCCGGCATCCGGCCGGTCGACAGCCTCGTTCGCGGACTTCGTACAGATGTCCGGCGTCAAAGGGAAAGTCTCCATCACCGGGAATGTCTTCGACGGCCCGCACGACGACCCGATCAACATCCACGGCACCTACCTCGAGGTCGTAGGGAAACCTGGTCCGTCCAGCCTCACCCTCGCCTACGAACACCCGCAGACCGCCGGATTCCCGCAGTTCGCCCGGGGTGACGAGGTCGAGTTCGCCACCAAGCGCACGATGACCCCGCTGGGGGACGCACACGCGGTGGTCACCGCGGTCGACGGGCCCAGCGGGATGGACCATACGAAGCCGCTGACCACGATGACCGTCACCTTCGACCGGCCGGTTCCCGCCGGGGTCGAGATCGGCGGCACGGTCGTCGAGAACATCACGGCCACCCCGTCGGTCGTCATCTCCGGCAATGTGTTCCGCAACGTGCCGACCCGCGGCGTGCTGGTCACCACCCGCAAGCCCGTCCTGATCACCGGCAACCGGTTCGACGGGATGTCCATGGCCAGCATCTACGTCTCCGCCGACGCCTACCAGTGGTACGAGTCCGGGCCGGTCGCCGACCTCACGATCCGCGGGAACTCGTTCACGCGGCCCAGTGGTCCGGTCATCTTCGTGGAGCCGACCAATCAGGTCATCGACCCGGCGGCCCCGGTGCATCACAACATCTCGGTCGAGCACAACTCGTTCGACATCGGTGACGTCACCGTCGTCAACGCGAAGAGCGTCGGCGGGTTCGCCTTTACCGGCAACACCGTCCGGCGGCTGGACGGAGCGGATCACCCGCCGTACACCTCCCCGCTGTTCGTCTTCCACGGCAGTTCAGGCATCCGGATCGCGCGTAACCACTACGACAAGGGCCTGAACACCTCCGTGGTCACGGACTGACTTGATCTCCCGGTTCGCCCGTTCCCGGGGCGCGGTGCCCGGCGTGCCTCGGTAGATCTCCAGCCGGTACGGCGTGCCCGCCTCCGGGTAGGCCACTGAGGGCAACGGCGGGGGAGGGGCTCGTGCTCCTTCACGGCTGTGCCGACAACCTGGTTTCGCCCCGTCAGACCCTGGACCTGCACACGGCGTTGCGCGCCAAGGGGATCAACAGCACCCGCTACGTGCTCACCGGCGCCGGCCACGGCGGCCTGTCCTTCACCGGCGACACCTCAGCCGCCGACCTCTGGTCCAGGAGACGATGGGGCACATCGTCGACTTCCTGCGGCAGCATCTCAAGTAGTCGGACCGTCGGGGTGAATGGGACGACAGATCGACCTGGCGGCGACCTCGATGGCGGACGCCACCGGCATCGCGATCATCGCCGTGGACCCCGCCTACACCTTCCGGTGGGGCGTCTCAGTACTGGTAGAAGCCCCTCACCAGCAGTTCTGGCAACAGGACTCACTCCCGCTCAGTCCTTGGGAACGGTCGGTGGTGTCCAGGCGGCTTCGGCTGCTTGTGCGGTGGGGTGGGTGGGGAAGACATGGGCCAGCCCGACGATGTGGAAGATTCGCCTGACGCGGTCGGGGACCGCTGCCAGAGCGATGTCTGCCTGGGCGGCGAGAGCGTGATTGCGGGCGGCGATCAGGACGGTGATGCCGCTGGAGTCGCAGAAGGTGATGCCGGTCAGGTCGATGACGAGCTGCTGGCCTGCCTGGAGTGTCAGGCCGGGCAGGAGCGCCCGTACGTCGGGGGCGCTGTTGTTGTCGAGTTCTCCGGTCAGTTCGATGACGGGCCCGGCGGGGGTGGCGTGGGTGTGGACGGTCAGCTGGGTCACGGCTGCTCTTCACTGGTGGGCCGGGGCACGCTGATGGCGAGCACGGCGGCGTCGTCGTCCACTCCGGTGCCGAATGTGTCGAGCAGGTCACGGACCGCGGCGATGGCGTCGGAGGCGGTCGTCGGTGCCAGGACCTGGGCGAAGTCGAGGAGGGCCTCGTCACCGTAGCGGTCGCGGTCAGTGATCTGGGCGGTGTGTGCCTCGGTGAGGCCGTCCGTGTGGAGCAGCAGGGTGTCGCCGGGGTCCAGGCGGACGGTGGTGGTGGCGATGTGGGCGTCGGGCAGGACGCCGATGAGCTGCCCGCCGGGGGTGGGCAGGTAGTCGGCACTGCCGTCGGCACGCATGAGCAGGGCCGGGGGGTGGCCGCCGCTGGCCAGGGTGACACCGAAGCCGCCTCGGTCGGCGTCGGGGGTGAGCAGTCCGAAGATGACCGTGCAAAACCGCGGGTCGTGGCCGTTGTATTCGTGGTTGAGAACCGTGTTGAGGTTGCTCAGGACGGCGACCGGGTCGGGGTTGTAGACGGCGGCGGCGCGCAGGGTGTAGCGGGCCAGGGAGGTGACGGCCGCTGCGGCTGCGCCCTTGCCGCACACGTCGCCCAGGAACAGTCCCCACGTTCCGGAGGCGAGAGGGAACAGGTCGTAGAAGTCGCCGCCGACCTTGTCGGTGGAGGCGATGTGGTAGTGCGCGGCTACGTCCAAACCGGGCACATTCACCAGGGTCGGGGGCAGGAGGGTCTGTTGCAGGGTGGCGTTGAGGCGCTTGAGTTCTTCGCGTTCGCGTTCTGCTTCCTGCCGGGCGCGCAGCAGCTCGGTTTCGTAGGCACGGCGGTCGCGGGCGTCGAAGACGGTGGTACGGATCAGCAGTGGCTGCCCGTCGCTGCCGGTCCTGACCGTGGAGGTCACCAGTACCGGCAGACGGCTGCCGTCGGCCGTCTTGAGTTCCAGAGCGATTCCGCTGACCTCTCCCTGCATGCGCAGCAGCGGAGCGAAGTGCGTCTCGTGGTACAGCCGGCCTCCCACGGTGAGCAGGTCGGAAAACGTCTTGCGGCCCACCAGGTCGCCGCGTCGGTAGCCCAGCCAGTCGAGCAGCGTCGTGTTGATCTTCGCGATCGTGCCGTCCAGCAGGGTGGAGAGATAGCCGCACGGCGCATGCTCGTACAGGTCTTCTGCGCTGTCTTCCAGCAGTGCGGAGAACGTCGCGTGGTCGTCACGGCTCTCGCTGCTCTCGCTGCGGCTGGGCTTGCACATCATCGGTCCGCTCTCGCGAAGGCGCTGATCGCGGCGGCCGTCTCCTCCGGGGCGGCGAGCTGGGGGCAGTGCCCGGTCGCGTTCAGTGTGACCAGGCGGCTGCCGGGGATCTGCGCCTGTACGAAGGCTCCGACCTCCGGGGGCGCGATCGCGTCGCTGGAACACTGCGCGACCAAAGTGGGCACGGTGACCTTGGCCAGGTCGTCGCGGTTGTCGGACAGGAATGTCACCCGGGCGAAGGCCCGGGCGATGCCCGGATCGGTCCGGCAGAAGCTGTTGGTGAGCTCCTCGCCCAGTTCCGGACGCTCGGGATTGCCCATGATCACCGGCGCCATGGCACCCGACCAGCCCAGATAGTTCGCATCCAGCGATTGCAGGAGCTCATCGATGTCCTCGGCACTGAACCCGCCCCGATAGCCGGCGGCCGGATCGTCGATGAAACACGGCGACGGGGCGAGCAGGACCAGACCGGCGAAGGCCTCCGGCTCCCGCGCCGCAGCCAGAACGCCCATCATCGCGCTCACCGAGTGCCCCACGAAGGTCACCGGCCCGAGCGACAACTCACGGCAGATCTCGAGGACATCATCGGCATATCCCTCCAGCGAGGAATAACGCTCCACGCTCCATGCCGAAAGATCGGAACGCCCCGCTCCCACGTGGTCGAAGAGCACCAGGGTGAAGTCGTGCTCCAGCAGCGGCACCACCAGCCGCCACATGTTCTGGTCGCACCCGAACCCGTGCGCCAGCATCAGCACAGGGCGACCGGACTGGCCGGTCACCGTCACATGATTCCTGCTCCGCACAGTCATACGCCCATCCTCGCAGACGCTTCCACGGCCCCCCGGGACCGAGTGGCTTCAGTCGTGACGGGGCGCCGAGGCAGTGGACCCAGATGGGGTCCGCGTACGTCGTCCAGGTCTCCGCGGTGGACCGGGAGGCCCCGCTGCGCCGCGCCTCGCGGCACCCATCCTGCCCCGGAGGGGACCCGTGACCCGGTGCGGGTACGCCGGGCACGGGCGGTGTCAGCGGCCGTTTCCAGGGGCGGCGGCCGGGCGGAGTCCTGCCTCGCGCCGGGCATCTGGTGTCTGCTCGTCAGCCGGGCCGCTGCCGGGGCAAGACGCTGACGCTCCCAGTGGCAGCACGCTGACGCCCCCGGTCAGCCTTCGCGGCTCGGGAGGATTTCCTTGACCTTGGCGATCGCGAAGCCCCATCCCTGTGCCACGGTCGGCTTGCCCGGCACGGCCACCTCCTCGGGGTTGGTCAGCACATCCAGCACGACCGGCCCAGGGGTGTCGAGGGCCCGGCGCACACTGTCGTGGAGATCGGCCGGGTCGGTGACGCGGATGCCGGTGAGGCCGAGCGCGGTGGCGACCGCGGCGAAGTCGGGGTTGTCGAGTTCCGTGCCGAATTCAGGCAGGCCGGCCTGCTCCTGTTCGAGTTTGACCATCCCCAGTCGGCGGTTGTCGAAGACCACCAGCTTCACCGGCAGCTGATACGTCTTGATCGTCATGAGGTCGCCGAGCAGCATGCTCAGCCCGCCGTCCCCACAGAAGGCGACGGTCTGGCGATCGGGCGCCCAGAGCTGTGCCCCGAGGGCCTGGGGCATGGCATTGGCCATCGAGCCGAGGTTGTACGAGCCGATCAGGCGCCTGCTGCCGCGCATGGTGACGAAGCGGGACAGCCAGACGGTGGCCATTCCGGTGTCGGAGGTGAAGACGGCGTCCTCGGCGGCGTAGGCGTCCACCGCGGCCGCCAGCGCCTCGGGGCGGATCTCGTGGTCACGGTTGTCCAGCGCGGCCCTCAGCTTCCCGGTCCAGCGGCGCTCGTGACTCGGATCGGCCAGGCGCTGCTGCCCTTCCTGCCAGCGGGTGAACCGTTCCCGAGCGTCGTCCAGGTGGCCGCGGTCCGGGGCCGCCTTCAGCAGCGGGAGCAGAGCCCGTAGCGTCGCGCCGACGTCGCCCGTCAGGCCCACGTCCACGGGAACCCGGCGACCCAAGTGCTCCTCACGGGTGTCGATCTGGACGACCTTGCACCCCTTCGGGTACCAGTCCCGGTAGGGGAAGTCGGTACCCAGCATCAGGAGCGCATCGCCGCTGTCGAGCGCGTGGGAAGCGGCGGGGTTGCCTATCAGACCGGTCTGACCCACCTGGAAGTCGTTGTCCCCCTCGAACCCCTCCTTCGCCTTGAGGGTGAGCACCATCGGCGCGGCTAGCACTTCGGCGGTCCGAAGGACCTCGGCGCGGGCGGCGCGCGCTCCGCGGCCGACGAGCAGGGTGACGCGGTCCGCGGCGTTCAGGAGTTCGGCGGCCGCCGCGAGCGCCGGGTCGTCCGGGCGCGTGACGGGGCGGTCGAGGGCGAAGCGGGCGGGCCGGTCGTCGCTCAGCTCCTGGTCACCCAGGTCCCCGGGTACGGTGAGCACCGCCACTCCGCCTTGGCTGACGGCCGTACGCACGGCGGACTCCAGCATCCGCGGCATCTGGTCGGGGGAGGAGACGGTGGCACGGTAGACGGCCACATCACGGAAGAGCAGGTCGTTGTCGACCTCCTGGAAGTAGTCGCTGCCGACCTCGGCGAGAGGAACCTGACCGCAGATGGCGAGGACCGGGGTACGGCTCTTGGCCGCGTCGTACAGCCCGTTGAGAAGGTGTACGGAACCTGGTCCCACCGTTCCCATGCACACCCCGAGGGTTCCCGAGAGCTGGGACTGCGCTCCGGCGGCGAAGGCCGCGGCTTCTTCGTGCCGGCAGCCGACCCAGTTCAGGTCGTCAGTGGTGCGGATCGCGTCGGTCAGTGGGTTCAAGGCGTCTCCGACTACTCCGAAGACATGCTGGACGCCCAGGTCCTTGAGCGCGTCGACGATCACGCGAGCGACGGTTCGTGCCACGGGAGTGCCCTTCGTTCAGGTGCGGCCCTCGGAATGAGTGCCTGGTTCAGTGGGTGAAGCGGTCCGGGTCTGCCGTCTTCCAGTCGGATGCCCAGCTGGGGGGCGCCGATGTGAGCAGTTGTCCGGGGACGAGCCACTCGTGGAGTTCCGCGTAGGAGCGGACGGTGTGCGGGTTCACCCGCTGGAGCAGCATGTGGGGTTGCAGTCCGCGCGGGTCGTCGACGCCCATCGAGGCCATGATCTGGAGAGCGCTCTTGACCGTTGCCTGCTGATAGCGCCGTACGCGCTGGGACTTGTCGGGAACGTCTACGGCGCGGGCGCGCCGTTCGTCCTGGGTGGCGACCCCTACGGGACAGGTGTTGGTGTGGCAGCGCTGGGCCTGGATGCATCCGATGGCGAACATCATGGCGCGGGCGGAGTTGGTGTAGTCGGCTCCCTGGAGCAGGCGTTTGACGAGGTCGCCGCCGGTGGCGACCTTGCCGCTCGCACCGATCCGGATCCGGTCGCGCAGCCCGACGCCCACGAGAGCGTTGTGGACGGCCATCAGTCCTTCACCCAGCGGCAGGCCCACGTTGTCCGCGAACTCGAGCGGCGCCGCGCCCGTGCCGCCCTCCGCGCCGTCGACGATGATGAAGTCCGGTGCGCTGCCCTCCTCCAGCATCGCCTTGCACACGGCGAGGAACTCGCGGCGCGAGCCGACGCACAGCTTGAACCCGACGGGCTTGCCGCCTGCCAGTTCCCGCATCCGGGCCAGGAAGCGCACCAGCTCGCGCGGGGTGGAGTAGACACGGTGGAAGGGCGGCGAGATGACGGTCTCCCCTTGTGGAACGCCGCGGACGGCGGCGATCTCCGCGTTCACCTTGGCACCCGGCAGGACTCCTCCGATGCCGGGCTTGGCGCCTTGGCTGATCTTCAACGACACGCACTTGACCTGCTCGTGCGCGGCCTTCGCGGCGAACTGCCGCTCGTCGAAGTCCCCGTCGTCCGTCCGGCAGCCGAAATATCCGGTGCCGATCTCCCAGACGAGATCCCCGCCGGGGCGCAGGTGGTACTCCGACAGACCGCCCTCGCCGGTGTCGTGGGCGAAGCCGCCCAGCTGCGCGCCGGTGTTGAGGGCCAGTACGGCATTGGCCGACAGTGAACCGAAGCTCATCGCCGAGACGTTGAGCAGGGCCATGTCGTAGGGCCGGGTGCACTCGGGGCCGCCGATGCGGACACGTGGCGCCTCGCTGCGCACCGATCGGGGGGCCATGGACGGGGTGAGGAATTCGCTGCCCGCGCGGTACAGGTCGAGTTCGGTGCCGAACGGTTCCTCGGCGTCGGTGCCCTTGGCGCGCTCGTAGACGATGCTTCGGGTGTCACGGTCGAAGGGGCGGCCGTCGAAGTTGCGTTCGATGAAGTACTGCTGGAGCTCCGGCCGCAGGGCCTCCAGCGCGAATCGGAGATGCCCGAGCAGCGGGTAGTTCCGCAGCACGGAATGCCGACGCTGCACGAGATCGTGGACGGCCACGAGCGCGAGCAGAAGCAGTGGGCAGGCCGCGGCCCACCACCAGGGCGAAACCAGGACAGCGAGGGCCGCACCACCCATCGCGAGCGAGCCGAGCAGGGCGACCAGAAGTATCTTCAGCACATCGTGCGTGTGTCCCGAAGTCCGGCCGCCAATCCGTCGCGCCCATCCAAGCATTCATGGCGGAGTACTGGCGGCGATGTGCGGTGCCGGACCCGCCCGGGCCGGTGGAGGGTGAGGGCCAGCGCGGATCAGGGATTGAGTTCCGATGATGTCGGCTCAGGCCCCGGACCGTCCCCTTGGCTCGGCCTGGCGGGCCTGCGATGGCTGGTGTCGCACCACGGGTAGGTGCGGCTGCGGCGGCAGGTGCACAGGGCTACGCAGAATCGGTCGGACGACACGGTGGTGCCGTCGTCCAATGTGACTTCGACCGGGCCTTCGACGAGCAGGGGCCCGGTGCGCTGAGCGGTGATGCGGCGGCGTTCAGCGGAGTCGTTCGGCACGGATGATCACCAGCTCTTCCTTCTCGTCATCGCCTTCCAGCATGCCGCGGCTTCGCAGCCGGCTGCTTCGGGAGCGAAGCATGGGCCCGCCACGACGCAGCGGTGTTCCACGAGCAGATCGGTGTCGTCCCGAGGGGCGTAGACACCGGGAAGAGCAAGGGGAGTCATGGGGTTTCATCTCCGGTTCGCGGGGGCGTCGGAGAACCTGTTCGGGGCCGGGCCGGCTGGTCGGACGGGCGTACGCAGCGATGACTCACCTGCCCGCCACGCGCCGAGGAGTCGTTCGGCAAGTCGGTCCTCGACATAGTTCGTGGCGTCCACGCCGAACGCGACGTCACCGTCCAGGTGGGGTTCTTCTTCGAGGAGGCCCGCGACGACTTCTCGGCGCACGACCTGCTCATGTACGGCGTCGGCCTCGACGTGTTCGTCGTAGAAGTGCTCGGCGGCCGGGCCCGCGCCGGTGCGCCGCATGGCCTGAGCGAGCCGCCGTGAACCGGGCGACGACGTGATCTCGACGGTGGCGAAGTGACCTACCAACGCGCCTCTCAGGGCGCGGTGCAGTCCGAAGAGGGACATCAGGTTCACGACGGCGAGTGCCTCGGCGCCGGCAGAGTCGAGATAGCGCCCATAGGTGGCGTCCAGGCCGAGGTCGGCCATGAGATCGGCGAACAGCCGCGCGTGCACACGATCCGCCCGGCCGCCGCCGAACTCGTCGAACTCCACGGCTGCCATTCCGGCCTTCGCCCGGCCCCACAGGCGGGGCAGCACCCAGGCGTGCGGATCGGCCTCCTTGAGGTGGTACAGCGACCGTTGCGCGGCGTACTCGCGCAGTTGCCACAGCTCCCCGTCGTCTTGGAGGTAGTGGGTGACCCCGGTGCCGTCCATGGGCTCGACGAGCAGTTCGTCCAGCGCCTCGGAGGCTCGTTCATGCCGTGTCGCCTGGTGGCGCAGGGCCTTGAGGAAGGGGCGCTCCAGGGCCGCTCGGGCCCTGAGCAGGTCGGGGTCCCATTCGCGGGCGGCGTCCACATCTGCGAAACCCCGGTAGTGCAGCTCGTAACAGAGATACAGGCCGAGCTGCCAATCGTCGCCGAAGGGGGATGCGTCCGCAATCGTCCTGTCGTCGGGAGGCGGACCCGTACTTCTCAAGTACTCAGTGATCGCCGTCGATATTCTGCCCCGGCTCGGCGGCAATGGCGGTTCTTTCGACCAGAAATCCATGTGTACGGAGTACCCGCGATCCAGAACGTCTCACACGGCCGGCCGCCGAAGGCGAGGAGCCCTGCTCGTGCCACCCTGCTCATGGCTGGGCCCCCTTCGTATCCACCGCACGGACAGCGGCATGGCCACGTTGCGGGGGTTCAGTCGGGGGGCGGCAGCAGTGTGCCCAGCGGCCCGAGGTCGAGGTTGAGGTCCTCCATGGTCAGTCCGTACTGGGCGCACAGGTCGGTCATGCGATCGTGGAGCAGCATGAGCGTCGCTCCCAGGCGTTCTTCCTGTTCGTCGGTGAGGTCTCCATGGTCGACGCGGTGCAGGGCCTGCCGTTCCATGAGCTGGCGCAGCAGTTCCACGAGGGTGAGTACGAGCCTCATGAGGTCCCGTTCGACGGTGTCGCGGTCGGAGCTGATCCGCCGGGCCGGGGAACGTGAGCCCTTGCCGGCCGGCGGCTCCAGGTCGCGTGGGGCGGCGGGCAGCAGCCGGAAGGCGCGTGCGGCGGCCTCCGCGACCTCGTCGGCGCGGCACGGCGGCCGGCTCTCTCCCTCAGTTGTCATGGTCGCCGCCTCGCGGCGGATTCGTCCTCGGCCATGGCGAGGGGTTCTGCTCGCTGATGGAAACGATCAGGGCACGGAGTGAGATACGTACCAGATCGATGTCAGCGATGGACAGCACAACGTCCCCGGTGAGGACGACCCCACCGCTCAGAAGTCGGTCCAGCAGGTCGATGAGAGCGACCTGCCGCTGAGGCAGACGCTCCGCCTCGGGCGGAGAGGGCAGACGCTCCGCCTCGTGAGGACGGCCAGGCGTGATCACGGGGGTGCTCCCTCAGCAGCTGCAGCACCGCCGGATTCATCGAGTGGCATGGCGAAGGAGTACGGCGCCCAGGGGCCGGTGGCCTCGACCCGCACCCCGTCCAGCCCGTCAGCGGCATGCGCCACGTCGGCCAGGAAGTCGTTGCAACGCTTCAGAGACACAAGGTACGCGTCATTGACGACGTTCTCGCCGACCGTGTCGACGGCGTCGGCGAGAACGCCTTGCTGTACGCGGTGCCGGACACGATCGGAGGCGTGCTTGCGGCCTGCGGCCTCCACCCGCTCGGCGGCCTTCTGCGCCGCCTGGTACACGGTGTCGCGAACACTTTGCTGTTGTCGGCGGTCACGTAGATAGGCACGCCCGGGGGTCAGGTCTGCTGGGGGAACAGCCGGGGCCGCCAGGGCCGTGGACGGTTCCACATAGATCTTGACCCCCCATTCGACATGTTCGGAGAGTCGAGCCAGGCGCTCCGCGAACATGGTTCGCCCGGCTTCCAGCACCTCCCGAGCCCGGTTGTCGTCGAGGTAGACGGTTGCCAGGCGCAGTGGAAGGACGGTGGTGCGCTCGACCAAGGCCTCGATGATGCCGTGGTGAGCGCGGGCCACCGTCTCCAGCCATTCCAGGTCCTCGAGATGTTGCTTGAGGGCGTCCTCCTGGAAGTCTTGTCCGGGCACATGGCTCACCACGAGCCCCAGCGGATCGTCGTCGGCGTCGGTGACGAGGCTGACCGGGCTGTCGGCGACGCCCTGGAGCGACGCGGTTGCCTCCCGCAGTCCCTCGGCGTTGCGTACCACCGCATACGCGTATGTCAGCAGGTCACTCATCGCGAGCACTTCCCCGGCGACGGCCGGCCGTCTTCCGGGGCGGTTCCTCCTCCGCGGGGAGGGCGTTGCCCTGCCGTATGGCGTCGATCTCGGCCCGCAATCGGCGGTTCTCCTCGGCCAGTGACTGTTCACCCCGGCTTCGAGAGGAGAGCGCGGGGTCGTGCTCCCACCAGTCGATGCCCATTTCCTTCGCTTTGTCGACGGAGGCGACCAGGAGACGCAGTTTTATGGTCAACAGCTCTATGTCGAGAAGGTTGATCTGTATGTCGCCTGCGATGACGATGCCCTTGTCGAGTACCCGTTCAAGGATGTCGGCGAGATTCGCGGAGGAGCCCTGCCCGTAGGGGGGCGCTGCTCGGGACGGATAGGAACCAAGCCTGTTGGCCAGGGGTTCAGTCACGGTTGCGGCCTCGTATTCCCTCGTGCCGGATCAGGAGTGTCAGCCCTGCCGATAGGCACGGATCTCCTCCAGCCGGTCGAGCAGTTCGTCCTCGCGCTGGTCGAACGTCTCCTCGTCGATCTCCCCTGCGACGAGGAGACGTTCGAGCTCGGCGAGTTCGCGGTGCACCGGCGCGGGGTCGTAGTACTCGTTCTCGGCTTCCTCCCGGACGCGCTCCACTACCCATACGACGCCGCGCACGGGTGCCAGGGGGAGGGTGACGAGCTGTGTGAGCAGGCCCATGAGAACTCCTTCAGACGAAGCTGTAGGGAGGCAGGGGGCCGTTGAGCCGGAAGTCGAAGTCGTCGCCCATCTGGTGGGCGACGCTCAACTCCGAGGTGAGGAAGGTCTCTTCCTGTTCCTCGGTCACCAGGAACGACACATTGAGAAAGTCCGAACCCGTCGGCTGGGATGTTTCAAGCGTCCGGGCAAAGGGGCGCAGTGCTTCGACCACGCCCGCCGCCAGCGCCTCTTGCCGTGCCTGCACCTCTTGGGCGACCAGCTCGCCGAGTCGCAGCGACGCGTCGGTGGCGGCGGTGCCGCTCCGGATCTCGTCATTGAGCTCTCGCGCCACGTCCGACTCCCGCAGGATCTGCCGCAGCAGCGCGTCTTCGTCCTGCGACGCCTTGAGGTGGTACTCGGTGCACCCCTCCAGTACTTGAAGCCTGTCCGTGTAGTCCGCCGCATTCTGCTCCAGAGCCAGCAGAACGGCCTCGTCGTTCTCGGCGATGAGGCCGAACCGCATGGGGAGCACAGTGCCATCAGCCATGAGGCTCTTCTGCACTTCCTGGTGGGCGATGATGTCGCGGCGCTTGGGGCGTAGATCCTCTGGCGCATCGCTGACCACGGCGCACAGCGGTCCCGCCGTCAGTGCCCGCAAGCCCGCCGGTGACTCACCGACTCCGCTGAGCCCGTCGAGGCTGAGCGGGTGCTGCTTGCCGGTGATGGAGTAGATATAAACGGCCATGGCTCATTCCTTCTCGCCGGGCGAGCCCTATTCGCGCTCACGTCGGGAGGTGCGCCGAGCCGGCCGCCGTCGCCTCTCCACGGGTTCCTTTTCCTTGCTCTCGTCTTCTTCCTCGGCCTCCTCCTCTTCTTCGTCGTCACGGCCGGTGATCCCCTTGAGGGAATCGGTGACCGCTTCCGCCGCGCCGGAGAGGGCCCCCTTGGATTTGCCCTTGGCTCCGCTCTCCATCGTGTCTCCGACGATGTCGGTCAACTGGGCGGGTGCCTTCCTCCCGGTCTCGAGGTCGAGGCGGTTGCAGGCCTCGGCGAAACGCAAATAGGTGTCGACGCTGGCCACGACGATGCGAGCGTCGATCTTGAGGATTTCGATCCCCACCAGAGACACGCGGACGAAGACGTCGATGACAAGCCCGCGATCGAGAATGAGTTCCAAGACGTCGTAGAGGCTGGTGCCGCCGCCACCACCGCGCGCGACACCGCCTCCACTCTGCGGCACCACCGTCATGGTGCCTCCCTTCATGGCCGTTGCGGCCTCAGCCCAGCCGGTCGATCTGGCCGCGGCTGTAGCGGCGCGTCCTTCGGTACTCCACCAGGTCGCCTTCCTCGTCCAGCGTCACTCGGTAGGTAGCCATCACGCTCGTGGTTTCGGGGACGCGTTCCAGTTCGAGTACCTCCACGTCGGCCTCCCAACCGGCCTCGGTGGATTTCAATGCCGAGACGGACTCGGGGGCCCGTCCGAGCAACTCCTGAAGTTGTTCGACGGCGGAACGAATGGCCCAGGCTGTGTTGCCCTTGCCGGAGCGGCGTCGGGGGCCACCTGTGGTGCCCCGGTCAGTGCTGCGGCTACCGCTGCTGGATCGCCGCCGGGGTTCTGCTGCGGCCATGGTCTCTCCGGTGGTCGGAGCGCGCGCCATACTCCACGCACAAACACTATAATTCCATCATATAGAGGCACATGTCGCCGGGCGTGGATGGCTTCGAGTGAACCTGCCCGGTGGGGCCACGGCCTCCCGGTGGGGCCGTATGGCGTGCCCGGGGTGCTCTCAGCGGGCCGAGAGACGCGTCGCGTGCGATCCGCTTCTGTCTCAATCACTGGTTGGGCAGGGGATGTTGGCCCGTAATTCGAGTGTGTTCGCCTCCCCTTTCCGAAGGGAACCGCCTCATGAACGACACGACCAAGATCGGCCTCGGTGCCGCGGTCGCAGCTGGCTATGTGCTCGGACGTACGAAGAAAGCCCGTTTCGCCTTCGGGCTGGCAACCTATCTCGCAGGTCGCCGATTTGGGCTCGATCCGCAGCAGCTGTTGACGACCGGCCTGAAGAAACTCGGCGACGTTCCTGGAGTCGCCGAGCTGAACGAGCAGGTGCGCGGCGAGCTGCTGGACGCCGGACGCAAAGCCCTGGCCGCCACCGCCGACCGGCGCCTCGCCGACCTCGCCGATTCTCTCCATGAGCGCACGCTGCGCATTGGTGAGGAGAAGGGCGAGGAGGAAGAAGAGGACGAGGAAGAACCGGAGGAGGGCGAGGAGCGCTACGAAGACGAGGAGGAGACGGAGGGCGAGGAGGAACCGGAGGAGGAAGAGGGCGAGGAAGAGCCTGAGGGAGAGTTCGAAGAAGAAGAGGAGGAGGAAGAGGAGGAAGAGCCGGAGGCAGAAGAGCCCGAGGCTGAAGAGCCGGAGGCAGAAGAGCCGGAAGCAGAAGAACCAGAGGCAGAAGCGGAGGAGGAAGAAGAGGAAGAAGAAGAGGAAGAAGAACCGGAGGAGGAGGAAGAGCCGGAGGAAGAGGCTGAGGAGGAGCCGCCACGGCGTCGTCGCCGCGTAGCGGGAAAGAAGCAGGCGGCCAAACCCTCTCCCCGTAGGGCGGCTGCCAAGGAAGCCGCTCCCGAGAGGAAGAGGACTCCTGCGAGGAGGGCTCCCGAGAAGAAGGCTCCCGCGAAGAAGACCGCGGCGCACAGGCCCCCGGCCAAGAAGTCGGCGGCGCAGCGGCCGGCGGCCAAGAAGACTGCCGCCAAGAAGTCGCCGCCGGCGAAGAAGACCGCGAAGAAGTCGCCGCCCCCTGCCAAGAAGGCGGCGGCGAAGAGGGCATCGACGAAGAGCGCGTCCGCGAAGAAGGCCCCGTCCAAGAAGGCAGCCCCCGCGAAGAAGGCGGCTGCCAAGAAGACTCCCGCGCGGCGGAGGTAGGTCATGGCCGACAAAGAGCGTGACTCCGGCCGGGGAGATGGCTCCGGCCTCGAAATGTTGCGCGATGAACTGACCGACTTCCTCGGTGCTCAGGTCGGACATCTCGTCGACAAGGCCGGGGAAAAGTTGGGGGATGTCACCGACCAGCTCCTCGACACGGCCGAGAACGGCGGATCTCTTCTCGGCGTCGGCGGACGCATCCTCAAAGGTGATTCCCCCTTGAAGGCGTTCGTCGGTGAGAAGGCCAAGGGCCTCAAAGACAATGTGATGGACAAGGTCAAGAACGTCTTCGGCGGGGGACGCGGAGGCAAGTCCGGCAGCACCAAGGTGATGAACATCATTGAAGTGCTGGACGTGGGTGTGCCGATCCGCGTGGCGTACAACTACTGGACCCAGTACGAGGAGTTCAGCGACTTCACCAAAGGTGTACGGAGTGTGTCCCGGAACGACGAGACCGCCAGTGACTGGAAGGTGAAGGTCGGCCCTTCGACTCGCGGTTGGAAGGCGACGGTTCAGGAACAGGTGCCGGACGATCGAATCGTGTGGAGCTCCGAGGGCGCGAAAGGCACTACTCACGGCTGTGTCAGTTTCCACGAACTCGCGCCCAATCTGACGCGGATCGTGCTTGTCGTCGAGTACTACCCCTCGGGTCTCTTCGAGAAGACGGGCAACCTGTGGCGTGCCCAAGGACGCCGTTTGCGGCTGGACTTCAAGAACTTCCAGCGCTATGTCACGTTCGCCGACGAGGACGTCGAGGGCTGGCGCGGAGAGATCCGCGACGGCGAGGTGATTCGCAGCCACGAGGAAGCACTGGAAGAGGAGGAAGCGGCAGGGGAGGACGAGGAGCAGGAGGAGTACGACGAAGAAGACGAGGAGACGCCCGACGAGGAAGAGGAAGAAGAGGAGTACGACGAGGAGGGGCCAGAGGACGAGTACGCCGAGGAGGACGAGGAGGACGCCGAGGACACCGAGGACGCCGAGGACGAGGGCTGACGCGGCCCGAGCCGAGCGATTCCCCTCGGCGTGCCCTGCCCCGAGACGCGGCTCGTCCACAGGCACAAGTCCCGCGGCGGCATATGGCCCCGCGTACGGTCTGACCGCCCTGGGTCTCGGTACCGGCGCCGCCGGTACCGAGACCCAGGGCGGTCAGGACATCGAAACGCTCTTCGTGACATTGCCCGCCGGCCGTGGGCGGCCGGCGGGCAATGTCACCAGACCCCGAAGGTGCGGACCAGGCGTATGCCCGCGATCAGTGCCCGCTCCGCTTACGAAGGTGGCCCGCCGCCCTTTCCGTCATCTCATGTGCCTTGGCGCGCAGCTGTTCCCCACGCCCGGCCTGCTGCATTGATGAGTCCCCGAGGGCCTTGCCGAGAGTCTCCTTCATCTTGCCCCGGATCTGGTGCACCTTCGCATTGGTCTTGGCCATCTGAATCGCCATCCTCTTGAAGACGCTGGGAAGCGCGGCCCGTCCAGGACCGACACATCTTTGTTCACCGTGCGCCTGCCCGCCGGGCCCGGCAACTGGGCGACCGCCTCAAGCCAAGGGGAGCGGTGAGAGGACAGATCGCCAGGCAACGGTCTCCTGCCTTACTGCGCGCGGTGCGGTTTGTGGTGGGCGACCCGTAGGCGGACCTCGGTGTGCATCTGGGGGGAGTTGGGGAAGCCGGTGGACCGGCGTGCGGTACGGAGCGGGCCTTCGCACAGGGTGTCGAGGACGGCGCCGGGTGCGCTGTGGGGGGTGAGAGCGAGCGTGATGTCGGTGCGGGGGTGAGCGGGCCGGCCAGTGATGTGTACGGCCGCATGTTCAACCCCTGGAAGGGCACCGCCCTCGGCGGCGATCGCGTCGCTGAGCGCGCGGTCGCGCAGTTCGACGCCTTCCTGCGGGGGTGTGCCGCCCACGGGCAGCGCTCCGGGGTGGCGTTGTCGCAGTTGGGCGAGCAGCCACCACAGGGCGAGCACGGCGACGAGGGCGAGGGCGGCGATGACCGCGGGCCACCACCACCAGCCCTGACTGCTCCAGCGGGCCCGGTCGGCGGCACCGAGCAGGACGTCGTGCGGGGTGGTCAGAGGCCAGCCGACGGGCGGGATCAGGTCGTGGCGCCGGTAGATGTCGAGCCCGGCGAAGAGAATGAGCAGGCCGCCGCCGAGCAGTACCAGTCCGGCGAGGGCCAGCAGACTGCGGTTGAGTACGGTTCGCGGCGTCATGGTGTGGGCTCCGGTGCTGGGGGATTTCGCTCAGTCGGTGCGTCGCCGCACCCGTACGACGATGCGGGGAGGGCGGGCGAGGGCCAGCCGGTCGCGCTCCTCGTCGAGGACGGCGGTGAGGTCGTCCTTCACCTGCTGGGGGTCGCGGAAGCGGACGTCCGCGCGGGCCTTGACGCGGTGTCGGCGCACCCGGACGCGAGCCGTGCTCACTCCCGGGACCCGCATGGCGGCGTCGCGCAGCAGTTCGGCGGCGCCGTCGCGGTCCAGGGAAGCCCGCAGCCCGGTCGCGGGGGAGCGCAGGGGCAGCCAGTGGCGTAGGCCGGGGGTGAGGGCCAGGGCGATCAACCAGATGCCGAGGGCGGCGGCCACTGCGGCCCCCGTGAGCACCCACACGTCGTCCACGGGGCGAGTGGCCAACTCGTCGGCCAGGTGCCGTCGCCAGGCTGCCGCAGGGCGTCCCGCCCGTACGGCGACGACGTCGAACAGCGCCGCAGCCGCCGCCACGAGAATCACCGAGGCGACCAGCGCGGCCGGTAGGCGGCGCGTGGACCATGGACGGTGGGTCCGGTGCCGTCTGTCGTGCTGGTCCGCCACCAAGTCCGGCGGAGGGGGCACGTCGTGTTCGGGGGGACCGGACTCCGTCGGCTCCCTCGGCTCTTCGGGCTCCTTCGTCAGCGGCACCGTGGCGCGACGCCCGGACGGTGCGGAGCTGCGCGCGGGAGGGTCCGGGTCTGGTGTCATTCCGGTCCTCCTTCCTGGACGGTGTGCCCGGCGGCTTCCTGGACGGTGTGCCCGGCGGCCCGGGCTGCCGGGCGGCTCACAGGACCCGTCCCCGGTTCGCGTCGGCGGCGGTCACCAGCCGACGGACGGTGAGGGTGACCTCTCCCACCTCCAAGCCTGTCAGCTGAGTCACCCGTTCGGCGACGTCGTGCTGGATCCGCTCGCAGACGTGGGGAATGTCGGTGGGATAGGGCAGGTCCATGGCCAGGTGCAGGCGCACCGATCCGGTACGGACGGTGGCGGAGGCGCTGGGGGCCGTCGGTCCGCCCCGGTCGGGCGGTATCACGGCGCGCCGGGACTGAGCCGTGTGTGCGGCCCTGGCGGCGATACGGGCGACCACCCTGTCCGGGATGACGGTGGCGCCCCGCTCGGCCGGAGGCGGCAGGTCGGCGGATCGCCCCGGCGGGCCGGGCCCTTCGTCAGGGGGTTGGGAACCGGGCCCGGTACTCACCGCTGCCTCCGCGCATGGAGGTCGAGGTCGCCCTGCACGACGAGGCCGACGATCAGCCCCGCCACACCCAGAACCAGAACCAGCAGGAACGCCCAGAAGCCGCCGAAGTATCCGGCGAAGCCCAGAGCCATGCCGGCCGCGAGTCCCGTTGTCGCTGCGTTCATCTTGCACTCACCCGTCTCGCGAACGTGATCGTCCGTGTGATCACCCGCTCATGCGCGGGGCATGGCCGTGGGCACGGCGGTCGATCACCTCACGCGGCCCTCGTCCGGTTCGGCCTCTTCCTCCTCGTCGGGGAGGTGGACGTCGTCGACGGCGATGTTCACCTCGACGACCTCCAGTCCCGTCATCCGCTCCACGGCGCTGATCACGTTGGTGCGTACGGCCCCGGCGACGTCGACGATGGAGACGCCGTACTCGACGACAACGTCCAAGTCCACCGCGGCCTGGCGCTCGCCGACCTCGACCTTCACCCCGCGCGTGACGCCTCCGCCCCCGCCTCCGCCGGGGACGCGTTCCCGCATGGCGCCGAAGGCGCGGGCCATCCCCGCTCCCAGGCTGTGGATGCCCGGTACCTCGCGTGTGGCCATGCCCGCGATCTTGGCCACCACGCCGTCCGCGATGGTGGTCTTCCCTCGTGTCTCGGCCGGAGCTCCGGCCCCGGTACGGCCCTTCAGCGCGCTGACGCCTGTGTCGGGCCGGCTGCCCCCGCCGACGCTGGTGATGTTGTCCGTCATGGCGGTCGCCTCGATGGGTCAGGTGTGACACCTGCACGGTGCCCTTCAAGAGGTTGGACACCCGGGGCGGCGTACCTCTCACAGACATGATGTGTGATGTGCATCACATGGGTGTGGTGGGGGTACACGATCTTTCCAAGTCCCCTGCGAGAGCGTCATGATCCAACGTATTGCTTCCCCACGGCTGGGATGCGACCTGCCGGACGGACTGCTTGCGGTGCGGGCGGCCGAGGGAGACGAAGACTCCTTCGCCGTTCTCGTCCAGCGGCACAACGGGTCCCTCCTGGCCCTGGCCCGTGGCATCCTCGGCAATCCCCAGGACGCCGAAGAGGCCGTTCAGGACGCCTTCGTCAGCGCCTGGCGGCGTCTACCGGAGTACCGTCACAGTGCTGAGTTCCGCACCTGGATGTACCGGATCACCATCAACCGCTGCTTGACCATGCGACGGCGGCGCCGCCCGCCGCCCCTTCCCCTGGACACCGTCGCCGAACCCGCGACGGGCGACGCGAGCAGCCAGCCCGCCCGGACCGCCGAGCAGGACGCGGCCACCGCGGCCCTGTCCCGGGCGCTCGCCGAGCTGGACGCCGACCAGCGCATCTGCTGGATCCTGCGTGAACTGCAGGGCCTGCCCTACAACGAGATCGCCCATATGACACGGACCAGTGAGCAGACGGTGCGCGGCAGACTGTTCAGAGCACGCCGATCCCTGCAGGAGGCGATGGGCTCATGGCGCTAGACGACCCACACGCCCGGCCTTCCGAATCGCCCCGCGCCGACGGGCCCCGCCCCAGCCCGACCGCCGCCGACCCGCCCCCGTTCGCGGGTGATGAGGTACTGCCCTGCGGCCGTCTGCTCAGCCGAGTCTGGGAACAGGCGCAGGACGCCGCGCCGGCCGCGGACCCGCACACGGTGTCCTGTCCTCACTGCCACGAGGCCGCCGAGGGACTGGCCACGGTGAACCAGGCCGCCCAGGCGCTGCGTACGGAAGATCCTCCCGGCCTGCAGGCACTCGCCGACCGTGTCATGAACGTCGTCAGAGCAGAGGTCCGGCTCGGACGGCTGCTGCCTCTGGCCGACCCGGGCCGCGAGCTGCGGATCGCCGAGAGCGCTGCCGCGAAGGTGCTGCGGCAGGCCGCGGACACGATTTCCGGTGTGAGGGCCGCGACCTGCCGGCTCGTACCCGCGGCCGAGGGCACCGACGTACGGGTGACCATGGCCCTGGCCGCTGCCCTAGACCGCCCGCTGCCCGACCGGGTTGATCAGGTACGTCAATCGGTCCTCGGCTCGGCCGGACAGGACCTGGGTCTGGCCGTGACTGCCGTCGACATCAGCGTGGTCGACGTACTGGAGCCGTTGCCATCCTTGAGCCCCGGCCTCATGGACGGAGGTACGTGATGACCGCCACCGGCACGACCACGCTCCTCGGCGTCGCGGCCGAGGCAGCCCTCGCGGTTTCCGGCGTGGCCGGCCTGCAACCCCGACTGGCCCACTGCCTCGCGGCAGCCGCCGCGCACACCCTGGCGGACACCGCGCCGCACCGCATGCCGCCCGAGGCGGGCATCCGCGCCGACCGGGCGCCGGACGGTTCGGGATGGCGCATCGAGGTGCGCTGCGTCCTGGCCGAGGGCCACCGAGCCCTGGACACCGCCAGGAACGTCCACGACCGGGTACGGACCGCCGCCACCTCCCACCTCGCCACTCACGGTGTCGCGGAGCCGGTGACCGTCGCGGTCACGGTGACCCGTATCGCCGCCCGCCCCGCCACGGCGTGAGCGCCGCAGGTACCGGTCCCACGAACCGCCGGTCCCACGAACCGTCACCGCCTTGAAGACCGACTGCTCTCTGCGGAGACTGAGGGATCTGCGGAGACCGAAAGACGACCGCCGCAAAGCCATCCAGGCCATAGCCTGTCCGTTCGACGCGGCCCCCGGCCGAGCCTCCTGGCCGGAGGCCGCATATGTTGCCTCACGAGGGTTTGAGCGGTGCTGAGGTGTGCACGCGCCCGGTATGACCCATTCGAAGCGAGAGACAGAGCGCAAGTACGAAGCCCCGTCGGCCAATGACACCTCGTGGCTGCCGGACCTCACCGGCGTGGACGGCATCGCATCGGTCGTGGGAGAGGGCCTCGACGAACTGGACGCCGTGTACTACGACACTGACGACCTGCGCCTGGTTGGTGCGTCGGCGACACTCCGGCGAAGGACCGGTGGGGCGGATGCGGGCTGGCACCTGAAACTGCCCATGTCCGGGGACAGCCGGGAGGAGGTGCAGGTCCCGTTGTCCGACAGGGTCCCGGACGCCCTGCGTGACCTGGTCCTTTCTCGCACCCGAGGGGTGGAGCTGAGGCCAGTCGTCCGTATCTGGTCCACTCGCAGCACGCGGCACCTCGTCGATACGGAAGGCGCGGTCCTGGCTGAGCTGAGCCTCGACAGGGTCCGCGCCGAGTCCCTTCTGGCCACGACCGCACGGGCCTCATGGACTGAGATGGAGGTCGAACTCGCCGAGAACACCGATCCCTTGCTGCTCGACCTCGTGGACAAGGCGCTGCGCAAGAAGGGCATCGACCGTGCTGGCAATCCCTCCAAGCTGAGCCGGGCCCTGGAGGAAACAGGGACGGGAGCGCCGCGCCTGCCGGACACACGTGCCGAGATCGTCGTACCCGGCTCGGCCGCCGAAGAGGTCCTCAGGTATGTGGACGGGCAGGTGCGCACCCTGGTGGACCTCGATCCCGCGGTACGCCGCGGCCTGCCGGACTCGGTGCACCGGATGCGCGTCACCTGTCGTCGACTGCGCAGCACCCTGCGTTCCTACCGGGCGGTGCTGGAGCGTGAGGTCACCGATCCGATCCGCGAGGAGCTCAAGTGGCTGGGCGGCGAGTTGGGCGCCGAACGCGACCAGGAGGTCCTCATGGAACGGCTCGGCGGCCGCATCGAGGCCGCGCCCCGGGAACTGGTCCTTGGGCCCGTCGAGGCCAGGTTGCAGGTGTGGAACGTCTCCCGCACCGCCGAGGCGCGGCAGCGCACTCTCGACGCCCTGCTCTCACCCCGTTACCTGGACCTACTGAATTCATTGGCCACGCTCACGCAGCAGCCCCCGCTGCGTCGTAAAGCCGCTCGCAAGCCGGAGAAAGTGATGGTCAAGGCAACCCTCAAGGAGTACGACCAGCTGGCTGACCGGGTAGCACACGCGCTGGAGCTCTCCCCTGGGACGGAACGCGACGCGGCCCTCCATCAGGCCCGCAAGGCGGCGAAGAAGACGCGGTACGCCACCGAACTGGCGCGCGCCTCGCTCGGCGAACCCGCCAAGAAGCTCGGCAAGCGCGTCAAGGCCGTACAGAAGGTGCTCGGGGACCATCAGGACAGCGTCGTCGCGCGGGACGCCCTGCGGCACCTGGCCGTGGCGGCGCACGCGGCAGGAGAGCCCGGTTTCACCTGGGGCCTCTTGTACGGCCAGGAGCAAGCCGTGGCTCAAGGGCGCGAGCGGGAACTGCCGACCGCGTGGGCCGACGCGTCGAAGCCCGGGCTGCGCAAGGCGCTCGTTCACTGAGAGGTCCAGCGTCCTGCCCGTCGGCCGCGGTGGGACGACAGCGCCGGCCGCTGCCATTCGCCGGGCGGTCGTGCCGAGGAGCACGCCCGGCTTGCCGAGGACGCTGCTCGCCCTGGACAGCGTTGATGAGATCCCGCCGGCCCTCGGCCGCCTCGGCGAAGGTGACGAGCGCGACCTTCGTACGCGTGTCCTGGGCTACGTCCGCATGCGCGGAGTGTGGTTGCGAGCGATGCTTGCCGAATGACCGAGCGTTCCGTGATCGTTTGCCCGCCCGTCAAGGGGGAGGGGCGCCAAGTGCGCGTGGACGGGGAGCCCGCGGGGGCGGCCTGCAGTCTGCGCGGCTTGGCCGAGATCATGCGGCGGGCGGGCTGGGTGGATATGGATGAGATCGATGTGGCCGACTCACCGGTCATCGAGTGGCACGGTGGCGGGCCTGAGGTGTGGTGACGGCACGCTTGAGTCGCCAGCGCCAGTTTGCGCCGACGACAGTGTTCCGCGAACGACGACAGTGTTGCTGAACGACGGCAGTGTTCCGTGAGCGCGATCGCAGCGCCCGCCGAGTGCTGGAAAAGGGGCCGGTGTGTGTTGCGCATCCTCGATCCGCGGCGAACGGCAGTCCTGGAGACGAGCCTCGGGGCGGGGCCTTGATCACCGGGCATCATCGTCGGCCGCCGGGGTACCTGCGCCTCACACCAGCCCCTGCACGAGGAAGTGAGGATGCCGTGAGCGAGCGCCGCCCGGAAGCCCCTGGGAACAGCGGGGAGCAGATACCGAAGCTGATCCCCAGGGACCTGCCCGATCAGCAGGCCACCGCCGACGAGGACCCCTGGGACGTCGTCGGCGTCTCGATGGAGTCCACCGCCGACGAGCAGCCCGACCCGGAGATTCCCGATACGGACGAGGCCGGCACCGGCCGCAGGGGCGCCCCGCACTCCGGCAGCCGGCGTCCGGAGCATCCCGTGCCCGACGAACCGCCAGCCTGACGTCCCGCGCGCCATGGGAACCCCGACAGGTGACGCTGGGAGGGAGCCCGCGACTGTCGACAGGGTCTTGGCCGCCCGAGAGGACATGTGATGGGTGTGCGCACCTGGGTCAGCGACTGGCCCGTCCACCGACAACTGACCGGATCCGACCCGCTGGCGCGGGGCCGGGTGGTCATGTCCGCACAGACGCGGCAGCTGAGGCCGCGCACCGACACCGCCGAACGAGTGGTCTCTTCCATCTGTCCTTACTGCGCGGTCGGTTGTGGCCGGCAGATCTACGTCAAGGACGACAAGGTGGTGCAGATCGAGGGCGATCCCGCGTCGCCCATCAGCCGAGGCCGCCCTGCCCGAAGGGATCTGCCACCCTTCAGCTCACCACAGGCTCCGCGCGTCTCCACGAGGTCCTCTACCGGCGCCCGTATGCCACCGACTGGGAGCCCCTCGATCTGGAGACGGCCATGGACATGGTCGCCGACCGGGTGGCTCAGCGCGTACGGCCCCGCCGCCGGCGCAGCCGCTCTCAGTGCCGTCACTGGGCGGCTGCCCCAGGCGGGCGCCGCCGCGACCGCGGGAGCCGCGTTACTCGGGCCGATGCTGGCCTCGTACACCGCGGTTCTTGCCGCCGATACCGCCGTTCCCGCCTGGCACGGTGCTCACCGAGAACTTCCCTGTCTGTTCACGGCGTCCGCTACGGCCGCCGCCTCGGGGATGGCATTGATCGTCGCGCCACGGCGCGAGAGCGGGCCCGCGCGGTGCGCGGCGGTCCTCGCCGCAGCGGCCGAAAGTGTGGTGACCGACGCTGCCGAACGACGCCTGGGCATGGTTGCCGAGACCTGGCGCGAAGGCCGCGCGGGCACGCTCATGCGCACCGCCCGCGTGTTGACCCTGGCGGGCGCCGCGACCGCGGCGGTGGCGGCCGGCCGCCCTGGGGGGTGGGATCGCACTGCTCGCGGCTTCGGTCTGCACCCGCTTCGGGGTCTTCGCGGCGGGCATCGCCTCCGCGGAGGACCCGAAGTACACCGTCGTACCTCAGAGGAATGGAGTGTGACCCCGATGGTCACTGTGTCCCTGACCGGAGCGTCCAAGCAGGACGCTGCCACCGTCTTCGACGTCCTGCGGAGGGCGTTCCCCATCGACCGGCCCTCCGACGCCGCGCTCCATGAGCGGCCCGGGGACCACCCTGTCGTGTGGACCGCGGAGTTCGAGCCGACGCAGGAGCGCATACCCACCGGGCCGACCCCGCTGGAGGGTTCGCTCACCGCGACGTTGCAGGGCGGCTACGTCGCCGTGGACCAGCTCTGTGAGGCCCTGAGAGCCTCGTTCGCCGTACACGAGCGGGGTACGGCGTCGGGAGACCAGGAGAAGGAGGTCGACCTGCAGCTGCGGAGGATGCAGTAGTGACACGGAGGCCGCGCTTGGCGACCCCATGCGCACCTGGGTGGCCTCGACCACGAGGAGAAGAGCGACATGGTGCAGATCGGGTACACGATGATGACCGAACAGGGCGGCCCGCGGGAGCTCGTCGGCCGTGTGGCCGGAGCCGAGCGGGCCGTCTTCGACTTCTCCGTCACATCCGATCCCTGCTTCCCCCGGCTAGAGGCCCAGAGACACGCCCCCTACGCGTGGAGCGTGCTCGGTGTCGCCGCGCAGGCCACTGAGCGCATTCCCCTGATGACGTACGTGAGTTGCCCGACGACCCGTTACCACCCGGCGGCGGTTCCCCAGAAGGCCACCGCCATGCAACTCCTCTCCCAGGGACGCCTCCGCCTGGGACTCGGCTCCGGGGGAAAGCCTCAACGAGTATGCGGCGGGCGGCGGATGGCCCGCCGCGCCCGTCCAGCTGGAGATGCTGGAGGAGGCAGTGGAGATCATCCGCTCCCTCTTCGCGGGAGGGAACGTCAACCACCGTGGTGTCCACCAGTTCCGCTGGTTCGGCAGCGGCTGGCCGATCACCTCCGAACTGCCCGGACCAGCAGGATTCGCCGATGCCACCCAGTTCGTACGGACCGAGGACACCTGAGATGACCACGAAACGTGCTGCGATCTTCGATGTCGACGGAACACTTGTCGACACCAATCACCTCCATGTCGTCACCTGGTGGGAGGCGTTCCGGCAGGCGGGCCACAACGTCCCCATGCGTGAGATCCACCGGGCCGTGGGCCTCAGCGGCGGCGACCTGATCGACCACCTGCTCGGCGACGACCGCGACCGTGACGACGACGAGCAGCTCACCGCGGCCCACCACGCCCTCTACGCCACGTACTTCGAGCGACTGCCGGCACTGGACTCGGCGGCCGACCTGCTGCACGCTCTGGCCGCGCGAGGCTGGGAGATCGTACTGGCCACCTCGGCGGCCGGCGCGGAGCTCGCCGCGCTACGACGTGCCATCGACGCTGACGACGTCATCCTCGGGTCAGCCAGCGCGGACGACGTCGCCGACGGCAAACCCGCCCCCGACCCCGTCGAACAGGCCAGGGAACTCGCCGGCGTGCCGAGCGAACGAGCCGTGTTCGTCGGCGACACCGTCTGGGACATGAAGGCCGGCGTACGGGACGGCGTGGTCGCCGTCGCGGTACTGTCCGGCGGGATCCCGCGTGCAGACCTGGAGGCAGCCGGCGCTCGCGCGGTGTACCGAGACCCCGCCGACCTCCTGGAACGCCTGGATACCAGTGTCTTCGCCGACCGGGAGTGACCGGAGCTCCATAGGAGCAGCATGCAGGGCGCTGCACTGCTCAACCCGAGGCACCTGACCCGCCATTACCCATGGCAGATCCAGAATGGGTGGCGTCTTCCTAGCGGGCTCTGAGCTGGACGGCGCCGCTGTCCACGATGTCGGCGTTCATATTGGTGTGCATCATCTTTAGTGCTGCTTGGGCCAGGTCGGCGTGAATGTGCGCGACGGCGTCCTCCGGCACGGTTACCTGCAGGTGGCGGATGTGGGCGTCGAGAGCGGAGTACAGGACGCACTGTTCGGTGACCTGCCCGCACAGGATGGTGTGGTGCACCTTGAGTTGATTCAGCAGGTAGGCCAGCGGTGTCTCGTAGAAGATCGAGTGCCGTGCCTTGACGACGAACAGGGAGTCCTCGTCGGGGCGAATCGGTTCGACCAGGTCGGATCGGGGCCCGGCGAGCGCCGTCTGGAGGATCTCGCCGTGGTGCGAGCGCCATTGTCCGAAGTTGTCGTTGACGTAGATGACGGGGACCTTGCGCTCCCGAGCTCGTTCGATCAGGTGCACTATCGATGGGACGGCCCTCTGGACAGAGGGGAGCAGCAGGTCCGCATCGGCGTGGTCGTACGTATTGATCATGTCGATCACGATGACCGCGCTGCGCCTGTGGCTCATGTCGTCATGATGCCGCTGTTCCGCTCTGCTCGCAGGTTCCATGGCGGGCTCCCGCTTCCGTCAGGTTCCAGTCCCAAGCGTGAGCGTCAATACGAGCACCTCAAGGAGGGTGTCGAGAGTCGCGGTGCCTCTACTGGCCGGGGGAAGGAGATCGCTGCGCGGACGGTCAACAAGGAGCGCGCCAGGTCGGGCGAGGCGACTCCACCCGCCGGGTTGAGAAGCTTGCCGCCTTCCGCCACAGGCCCCTGGACCAGGGCCCTTACTCGTTCGTCTGGGTCGACGCACCGACCCGGAAGGTCTGGGAAGGCGGCCGCATCATCAACGTCCACGCGCTGATCGCGGTAGGCGCGCATGCCGACGGCCACCGCGAGATCCTCGGCGTCGACGTCACCACAGCCGAGGACGCGGCGGGCTGGCTCACCTTCCTGCGCTCGCTGATCGCCCGCGGCCTGTCCGGCGTCCAGCTCGTCAATTCCGACGCCCACACGGGGCTCGTCGACGCCATCGGCGCGGTCGTGCCCGGTTCATCGTGGCGGCGAAGCCGCACGCGTTACGCCCGCAACGTGCTGAGCCAGGTTCCGAAATCGGCCCAGCCCTGGGTGCCCACGCTGCTGCGGACCGTCTTCGAAAAGCCCGAGACCGCCGTCCTCCAGGTCCAGATGCGGCACGCCCTGGACGCTGTGGAGGCCAAGTTCCCCAAGGCCGCAACCCACTTGGACGCCGCCGGGACGAACCTCTCGCATTCACCGCGTTTCCCCGCGAGATCTGGCGGCCAGACCTGGTCGAACACTCCGCAGGAGCGGCTGCACGGGACTCGACCTGCTGACCAAGGCCCGCCTCCACCCGATCGAGTCAGAAACAGACGAGACCGCCCTACCCCCCCCGATGATCTGTTTCGACCTGGCATTTCTTCGTGCTGCCGCATTCCGATACAGCTGCGCGACCGATTGCGGACCGGTTGCGGAGCCGTCGTGCCCAGCGCATTGTTTAAGCACCAATTCCAGCCTCATTGGAGGGCAACGGGTCATGAGCAAGGCGAAGGCAAAGGCCAAGCAGGTCAAAGGAAAGATGAAAGAGACCACGGGCAAGGCCATGCACGACGAGGGCATGCAGGCTGAGGGCAGGGGTGAGCGGATCGTCGGTAAGGCGCAAGAGACCACGGAAAAGGCGACGGACCGTGTGAAGAGGACCGGCCGGTAGGACTGCTCGCTCCGGCGGTACGCCTGACAGGACGCACCGAGCCGAGCGAATGCCGAGTCCGAACACCTCGTCGGTCGGCACCACCCGCGGCTTGACTGCATGAGACGGCTCGAGGCGGTCGGGACAGCTGCCCGACCGCCTCGGCCTGTTGCGCGCCACTGCAGGCAGTTCGACTCGTCTGGCGTCGGTCGCTGCGCGGTGTGCGCGGGACAGCGGTTGCGGCGCGTTCGAAGGGGCACCCGGCTCTTGGACGACCACCGAGTCCGGGGTCTATGCACGATCCATGACGATTGCGGTGTCAGGCAGGTCAGGCGGTACGGCGATGAAGAGCGACGCAGCATTGCACGGTGAGGTCACCACCAGTCACTCGGTGTTCGGAGCACCCTGCTGGGCGAGTCTGACCACGCGCGATCTGCGGGCGGCGGAGGACTTCTACCACGCCGTGCTGGGCTGGGAGTGGCGCACGGGCAGCACGGTGGGCGACCAGTATCGGGTCGCGAGCGTGCACGGGGTCCCGGTCGCAGGGATCTCGGAGGTGAACCTCGCGGCAAGCACGGCCGTCGCGTGGACTCCGTATTTCGCGGTGGCGAGTGCGGACGAGACGGTGGCCCGAAGTCAGGAGCGCGGGGGTACGACCGCGGTGGGACCGCTCTCTTTC